>JBNJHC010000003.1:0-189379 GCA_051748125.1 Bacteroidota bacterium | reverse complement strand
CGGAAAGTTACTAAAACAACTAAGTCCAAGCGGGCAAGGTTGGGACGGAACTTACAACGGCAAGCCAATGCCATCGAATGATTATTGGTTTAGAGTGGAGTATACAGAGCCAAGCAGTGGGGCGCAAGCTTCGTTTAAGGCAAGTTTTACATTGAAAAGATAAAAAATAGTAGAAGAATTAGTAGTTAAAAAAGGAGATACAGTTCTGTATCTCCTTTTTTATTGTGTTATTCTATTAATATTAAACTAAATATAACGAATAGTTTAATTGATTGAGTGGAATATTATTTTAAAACTAGTCTTTTAAACCTGAATTAATTGATAAAGACTACTTAACGCTTAAGGGTGAAATTAGATTTAAAAACTTGTTTGGTTTCAGTTTTTCTGTCACGATAATGAACACTGAACCAGTAATCGTTAGAAGGCATCTGACGACCACGATAAGTTCCATCCCAACCAGTAGAAGAAGGAGAAATCATCTTAAGGAGTTTCCCAAATCTATCATGAATAAAAATTTTGGCATTCGTGTCATATGATAAACTACTGATGTTCCATGTGTCGTTATAACCATCGTTATTAGGAGTGAAAAATCGCGGATAGTTAATAATATTTACATCTATAGTAAGACTATAGCAGCCGTTTATTTCTTCAATATAGATAGTGTGTAATCCTTCAATTGAAACATTATTGAAAACATTACTTTCTTGTGGGTTACTATTTCCAAGTCTAAACGTATAATTAGATGGGTTTTCAATGTGAACAGTAATTGTTTGATTGGCATTAAAATCAGTTTCAACAGTAGTAGAAACCTCTGGCTCTATAATCGTTATAACTTCTAATGTAATAACCGCTGAATTGCATCCGGTAGCTGAATTAGTAGCATAAAATTCATAAGTACCAGGTTCACTTACATTTAATTGTGGTTCAGAATGGTTTAAGTTTTCATTATTGTGAGACCAATGATAGGTATAATTATTATTTGATAGTCCAGAATCTAATAGAATACTTTCACCTTCATCCAAACAAAAAATATCATCATTTATGTTAGGATTAGGTCTTGATAATACTTCAAGTTCGGTAGTTGCTGTAAATTGACATGATTGAATAGAATAATTTAAATGAATATCTGTTTCTCCATCCTGATAAGTGTAAACTGTGCCATCTGGTAGAACATCGGCAATATTTTCATCTTCTATCTGCCATTCACCGTTTTCAGATTCGGGATGATTTAGTTGTACAATATCACCTTCACAAACAACATTATTCCCAGTAATTGGATTGTGCTGAGCATTTATGTATTGCACTTTTATAGTTTCAGGATTTGGGTTACAAAGTGCTTCTGAGCTAAATTCTTCTACGGTAATAGTGTAAACACCAGTAGGAGTAGAGAGCCAATCAATAATTATTTGATTACCAGAATTGGTTTGGGGAATAATTTCACCTTCAAAAGCTTCTTCTGAAACATACCACTCGTATGTTGAGTTATTGGTGCCATTACCATCATTTTCATTGAGGTCGACGCCAAACCAAGTAGATTCATTATTGCAAAGTACATTGTTTTGAGCAAGTGAGAATTGAACAATAAAAAGTATAACCCAGCTAAAATATCTTAAGCTAGGTTGGCAATAAATTGATATTTTGGGGCTATGCTTTTTTAAATGAATCAATTTTTGATTTAATTAAATTGAATTGGTGAAGTTTCTGGTATTTCAGGAGCTGTTTCTATTGTGGTAGAAACACTTTCAGAGCTACAATTGCTTTCGGTGTGTCTTACTTGTACTTCATAGGTACCAGCTGAGACTACAAAATCAGTTTCGTTTTGCCAGTTAGTTCCATTAATTGAGTATTCTAAATTAGCACCTTGTGGAGCATTAATGCTTATTAAACCTTCTGTTTCTCCACAATCTGGATGAGCAACATCAAATTCAGGATCATTTGGAACTATTGGAGCAGGGTTTATTGTAACAGATATAACTTCTGAATCACATCCGTCAGTGTGAGTAATAACAACTTCATAATCGCCTGGAGCTAGATTTTCAAAATCAGTTTCGTTTGAATAGTTAACGCCTCCATCAATACTGTATGTAAAGTCGGGATCGTTAGGAGATGTAATACTAATGCTTCCTTCGGTTTCACCGCATTCTGGATGAGTAATTTCTACAACGGGTTCACCTGGAACAGTTAAGATTTCATCAATAGTAAACGAGGTTTCTTCAGAAATACAGTCAAATTCGTTTTTGGCAATTACCGTATAATCACCTGGTGCTAAATTTTCAAATACATTAGAAGACTGAAAGTTAGACCCTCCATCGATGCTATATGAAATCGTTGCACTTTGTGGAGAATTAACCGTCATAGAACCAACATTTTCGCCACAAGCTGGTTGTTCTACATCAACTACTGGTTGGTCTGGCGAGTTGTGTAAGTTTATGGTAAGTGAAACAGGATCACCGGGACATCCTTCAGAATTAGTTTCTACGACTGTTAAAATGTAAGTTCCTGCAGGCGTTGTCCCCAATTAATTTCAATAGCATTTCCACTGGTACTCGTTTCATTAATATTACCTTCAAAACTTGCCTCCTCAACTTCCCATTCATAAGTTGATCCAGTGTGTTCTTCAACACTATATTCCTCAATTTCTTCAAGACATAAATCTTGTTCTTGAGCGAAGGATAAACTGCATATAAGTAAGCTTATGCAGATAAAAAGTAAATTTTTGGTTCGCATGTTAAAATGTATCATAGTTATTGATTTTAATTATTGATGTATGATTGATTCTGTTTGTGGTATTTCATAAACAATTAGGTTTGCCGATGTGGTAAATTCATTACAATAGCCTACAGTTATTTTACACCTATATGAATTTGTATCAAAAGTAGCAGGCGTATTGTTGATGGTTAGTGTTTCTGTAGCAACTCCTTCATAGATTGCATCGCTTATCAAATCAGACCATTCTCCATTTTGTGAAATTTGCCACTGATAGCTGGTGTCGATGGTTGAAGTAGCTTGAGTATTTAATGAAATAGTATCACCTTCACATAAATTTTGGCTAACAGGATGACTATCAATTAATTCAGATTCACAAATAGGTCTAACTTCTCCAAGGATTTTAAATTCATCTAGGATATAAGAACCATTTCCCATTCCATTTATTTCAAACGAAAAGTTTAACGTTCCCGTTGCATTTACAAAATCATTAATATCTCCATTCACAACTCCACCAGTTTGATTGGTTTGACCATTAGCTTCTTGAATATTATTTATAGTTAACGTCCAACCGGAATTGCCCTGTGTTTTCTTGGCCCAAAATTCGTAACCAATAATGTCCATTTCAAAACCTTCTTGAATTTCAATACTAAACTGAATAGTTTCTGTACCACTACCATCAATACTTAGGTTGGGCGTTCCCTGATATCCTTCACCGTTTATTGTAGAAAAATTATTGGCACTTGTTGTCCAAGGTGAAAAAACTATAAATTCATTTACCTCAGGATTCCCTGTGTATTGGTTAACGTCGTTATCCATATCATTAAAATTGTTATAGTACACCGTTTGCTGAGCAAATGTTGTTGCAAAGTGTAGTAATAAGATTACGTATAACCAACTGCATTTCTTCATTCAAGGGGCTTCTTTAAACAGTTTGTTTTAAATCCTTTGCAAACAAATCTAATATTTTTGTTAATTAAAAATACATTTTTGTAGAATAAATTGTGTTAAAATTTAGAATTATCACAGCTCACTTAAGTTTGATTTTGACTCTAGGGGCTGAACAAGGAAGGAATTGATTTGTTTAATTATAATTGAAAAGTAATATGCTATTTCAAAAAATAACTTAGGATACTATATTTACTTCAGGTTCAAGTGTTATCTGAAATTTTTCTTTTACTGCTAATTGAATTTCTTGCGCAAGTTCTAAAATTTCTTCACCGCTAGCTTTTCCATAGTTTACTAGCACCAAAGCTTGGTTTTTATGAACACCGGCATCGCCTTTTTTGATGCCTTTAAATCCACATTGTTCGATTAACCAACCTGCTGGGATTTTGTATTCGTTTTCATTGATTTTGTAATAGGGCGCATTTTTATGCTGTGAAATAAAATGCTGAAAAAAGGAAAAATCTACCACAGGGTTTTTAAAAAAACTACCTGAATTACCTATTTCTATTGGGTTTGGTAGTTTAGACTTCCTGATTTGTACAACTGCATTTGCCACATCTTCAATCGTAGGATTTTTGACTTTGTTTTTTTCTAGTTGTGTTTGAATAGCTCCATATTCAGTATGAAGTTGATGTTTCTTTTTAGTTAATAAAAAACGAACACTTGTAATAAGGTATAAACCCTTCAATTCATTTTTAAAAATAGAATTGCGATAGCCAAATTTGCAATCTTTTTTAGAGAACGTTTTCTTTTCTAAGGTCTGAATGTTAATTGCATCGCATGCATAAAAATGATCTTTAAGCTCAACTCCATAAGCACCAATATTTTGAATAGGAGAGGTGCCAACACATCCTGGGATTAAAGATAGATTTTCTAAGCCTCCTAAATCATGTTGAATACACCATTGTACAAATTGATGCCAATTTTCGCCAGCTTGAGCTTCAACTAAAGCTGTTTTTTCAGATTCTTCAAGAATTTTAATTCCCTTTGTTTGAATGTGTAAAACGGTGGCATCCAAATCTTTAGTCAATAAAATATTACTGCCGCCACTTAAAAAAAACAATTCTGAAGCGTAAAAACGCTTCAGAATATGAATTAGTTCATCGTCTGAGTTGACAGCAATGTATTGTTTTGCTTTTACGTCTATCCCAAAGGTGTTATATTCTTTGAGAGAAGCATCTTTTTGAATGTGCATTATTTAGTATATGATTCTAATGCTAATTTAAGAATTTTGATAGCTTTAACAAGCGATTCTTTATTTAAAACATAAGCAATTCTAATTTGGTTTAATCCAGTATTTGGCGTGGAATAAAATCCTGCTGCTGGAGCTACCATAATTGTCTCGCCTTCGTATTCAAAATCAGCCAATAGCCATTTGGCAAAATCCTCAGTATCTTTTACCGGTAATTTTACGGTGCAATAAAAAGCTCCTTTTGGTACTGCAACTTCAACTCCTTCAATTTCTTTTAAGCCATTTACTAAAGTGTTTCTACGATCGACGTATTCGTTTATAACTTCTTCAAAATAAGCATCTTCTGTTTCTAAAGCAGCTTCAGCGGCAATTTGTGCAAAGGTAGGCGGGCTTAATCTTGCTTGAGCAAATTTAAGTGCATTAGCCATAAATGCTTTGTTTTTGGAAGCTAAACAACCAATTCGTGCTCCACACATGCTATATCTTTTTGAAACAGAATCAATCATAATAGCATGATCTTTAAGTTTTTCAACATTCATTATGGAATGATGTACCGCACCATCGTAGGCAAATTCGCGATATACTTCATCAGCTAATATAAAAATATCATGCTTGATTGCTAGGTCTGCCAACTGATTGATTTCCTCTTTTGTATAGAGATATCCAGTTGGATTACCAGGATTGCAAATTAATATTGCTTTTGTTTTTTCGTTGATGAGTTTTTCAAAATCGCTAATAGGAGGTAAGGCAAAATTATCTTCTAGCTTTGCTTGAACTGGTCTTACTTGAACGCCAGAAGCCGTTGCAAAACCATTATAATTGGCGTAAAATGGTTCTGGAATAATAACTTCATCGCCCGGATCGGTAATACAACCCATGGCAAAAAGTAGCGCTTCTGAACCGCCTGTAGTTACAATCAATTCTTCAGCTGAAACTGGAACATTATTTTTCTGGTAATAGTTGGCTAATTTATTCCTATAACTTTCAAATCCTTGCGAAGGACTGTAAGATAAAATTTCTAAGTTGTTATTCTTTACAGCATCTAATGCTTTTTTGGGCGTTTTGATGTCTGGCTGACCAATGTTTAGGTAATAGATTTTTTTACCTTCTTTGGTCGCAAGATCGGCGTATGGAGCCAATTTTCTAATTGGCGATTCTGGCATTGCCAGTCCTTTTTTTGATATCTGAGGCATAGGTAACTTATTTTGCTGCAAAAATGCAAAATTATTGTTAGATGTAAGCCTATATTTTTTAGGTATTCTATTTGCTTTACTATATTTATGAAATGAAGCTTGTATTTCTTAAAAAATTGTTGACTTTTATTTTTTTATTGGCTTTATGTGCTGGTTTTGCTCAAAAAAATAGTCGTTTTTCATTTCAAAATGAAAAGCAACGGAGCGATAAAATCAATGTTAAGTTAGTCAATAATCTAATGGCAATTCCGCTTGAATTAAATGGAACTGAGTTGTGGTTTGTATTGGATTCTGGCGTCGATAAAACCTTGCTTTTTAGTCCGGGGAAACCAGATTCAACTTTGGTTGCTTCTGCAGATAAAGTAAAAGTACGCGGACTTGGGAGTAATGAAACAATTACGGCTTATAAAACACAACAAAATCGCTTAAAAATTGGTGATGCAGAAAATATCAATCAGGAAGTATATGTCATTTTTGATGATGAATTCGATTTGTCAGATAAAGTTGGATTTGCCATTCACGGTGTTATAGGTTATGATTTTTTGAAAGATTTTGTTGTAAGAATTAATTATAATCGAAAACAAATTAAATTTTATAATCCTAATCGATTTGGGAGAAAACTGCGTCTATTTGAAGCGATACCGATTCAATTTTATAAGAATAAACCTTATGTTGAAGTAGAATTGAAGGATGAAAGTTTGCGTAAGAAATGCTTCACTTTGCTTGTGGATACTGGTTCAACTGATGCACTTTGGTTATTTGAAAATGAAACTATCCAAATTCCTGAGCATTCATTTAATGATATTATTGGTTATGGGTTAGCTGCTTTAATTCGAGGTAAGCGATCAAAATTAACTGAATTAAAAATCGGAAAATTTCAAATTGAATCTCCGCAAGTTGCCTATCCAAATGATTTAATTTTTAACAGCCATTCGTTTTGGAAAGAGCGAGATGGTACTTTAGGCAGTGGTATTTTAAGTCGATTTAAGATTTTTATAGACTATCAAAATCGGTTGTTGTACTTAAAGCCAAATGCTGATTTTGATGATACTTTTAATTATGATATGAGTGGATTAGTATTGATTTACAGCGGATATCAAGTGGTTGAACGCTACAAGGAAGTCAAATTAAGTGTAAATGAAAATTATGTACGAACCGATAATTCTAGTCAAAGAAAAAATTCTTTTCAAGTGAGTTTAGAAGTAAAACCACAACTAACGGTGGATCATATTCGTTTGAATTCTCCTGCAGCTAAAGCTGGAATGCAGCGGGGTGATGTAATTTTAAAAATTAATAATAGACAAGCACATGCGCTTACTTTAGATAAAATAAAATCGATTTTATCTGAACAAGAAGGGAAAATGGTAAAATTAGAAATTAAACGAAACGATTCAATACAAGATATTGATTTTAGGCTGGAAAGCCGGTTAAATTCAAACACAAAAAAACCATCAAAATCAACAGAAAAATAAATTGATTTTGATGGCAATTATGAATGCTTATAGCAATTAACCAAGATAAGTTTTCAAGATTTTGCTTCTAGAATTATGTTTGAGTTTGCGAACCCCTTTTTCCTTAATTTGTCTAACTCGCTCTCGAGTTAAACCAAAAGTTTCACCAATTTCTTCTAAAGTCATGGGTTGATTTCCATTTAACCCAAAGTAGAGACGAATAACATCGGCATCTCTTGGCGCCAAGGTTTCTAAAGCACGTTCAATTTCAGTTTGAAGCGATTCGTGCATCAAATCTTTATCTGGGTTTGGCGATTCACCACCCTTTAGTACATCGTATAAATTAGAATCTTCACCTTCGCGTAATGGCGCATCCATTGATAGATGACGTCCAGAATTTTTAAGCGATTCTTTTACATCAGAAACCGTCATATCCAATTCTTTTGCAATTTCTTCTGGACTTGGAGGGCGCTGATTTGTTTGCTCTAAAAACGCATAGGTTTTATTGATTTTATTTATTGAACCAATTTTGTTTAGCGGCAAACGTACCACACGAGACTGCTCTGCTAAAGCTTGTAAGATAGATTGTCGAATCCACCAAACAGCATAAGAAATAAATTTAAAACCACGAGTTTCATCAAATCGTTTGGCAGCTTTAATCAAGCCAAGATTACCTTCGTTTATCAAGTCAGGAAGCGTAAGCCCTTGGTTTTGATATTGCTTAGAAACAGAAACCACAAAGCGTAAATTTGCTTTGGTTAGTTTTTCGAGAGCGCGCTGGTCGCCAGCTTTTATGCGCTGTGCTAATTCAACTTCTTCCTCGGCAGTAATTAAATCAACTTTACCAATTTCTTGAAGGTATTTGTCGAGTGAAGCTGTTTCTCGATTGGTTACTTGTTTAGTAATTTTTAGCTGTCTCATGTAAAGCTTAAAAGTTAGATTTATACTTCATTATACGTTCAATTTCAAAAAAGGTTACACCAATTTTTGATTTTTTTAGTCGGCAAAAGTATAACAGTGGATTAAAAATTACTCGTATTGCACGGCTTTTTTTTAATTTTATTCTAAGCCTTTGATAGGGTGTTGTTTAGTAGATACAAACAAGGGACAAAAAAAATCTCACCTAAATTAATAGATGAGATTTTTAGTAAGTTATAAGAAATATTACTCTCTTATATGAGCATCGCCATAAACGTAATATTTATTCGTAACCAATTGTTTTAAGCCAAGTGGTCCTCTGTGGTGTAATTTATCGGTAGAGATTGCTAATTCTGCACCAACACCCATCTGACCACCGTCTGTAAATCGGCTAGAAGCGTTATGATAAACAGCAGCGCTATCGATCTGTTCCATAAAAACTTTTGCTTTATGGTCATCTTCTGTCATAATAACACTCGAATGTTTACCAGAATATGTATTGATTTTTTCCATGGCATCTTCTTGAGAAGGAATGCTAGAAAGCACAATTTTTAAGGCTAAAAATTCTTCTGACCAAGTATCTTCATTAGGAATTCCTTGTTTATCAGACAGCACATTTTTCACCTTGCCATCAACGAGAATTTCTACCTTGAATTTTTCTAAAGCTTCAGCTAATTCTTTTATGCGATTATCAAAATCTGGCATGTTTTCATCGATTAGAACCTTGTCTAAAGCGTTGCAACCAGAAATTTTATCGGTTTTAGCATTGATGATAACTTTTATAGCTTTGTTCCAGTCGGCATCTTTTGCTACGTAAAGGAAATTGTTTCCACGTCCGCTAATTAATACCGCACATTTAGCGTGAAGTTTAACAAATTCAATTAAACGCTCGCCACCTCTAGGAACGATTAAGTCCAGTTTTTCTGATGGATTTCTAAGGAATTCTTGTGTTTCATCACGGTTCATATGCATCAATCGAATCCAGTCTGTAGAAAGACCATTTTCTTCTAGTGCTTGGTGCCAACATTCAACTAAAATTATGTTGCTATTGTTAGCTTCTTTTCCACCTTTTAAAAGAATTTTGTTGTTTGCTTTAAAAGCTAACACAGCGGCTTCGATAGTTACATCTGGGCGAGATTCATAAATAATTAAAATAGTTCCGAAAGGATCTGTTTTGTTGATGATGTTAAGTCCAGAATCTAAAGTGATATTAGAAATTTCTTTGCCAACAGGATCGTCCTGATCTCTTACTTCTTTGATGGCTTGAATCATTCCATCAACTTTATCTTCATTAACAACTAACCGATCATAAAGCGCTTGGTCATCACGATTAAAAGCTTCTAGATCTTTTTTATTTTCTTGAATGATTTCGTCTCTTCTTTTATCAATAATCTTCATCATTGAATCTAAGACAGCATTCTTTTTATTTGTTTCTAGTAATTCCATTTTGTTTTTCTGTTTTAATAATTAAATTTAAAAATTAAACTGAAAATTGTGTTCCTACTTTTTTGCCTTCTAAAATATCGATAATGATATTTTCTTCTTTACCATTGGCGATATATGTAGGAATATTTTTTCCTGCGGTAGATTTTGCAATTTTGAGTTTAGACTCCATTCCGCCGCGACCTTCGCCTTCACCTTTTTCGTTTTCTTGAACATACTTTTCTACATTGTCATGTACTTTAACGTCATGTAACAATTTAGAATTATTGTCTTCTGGATGACCAGTATATAAGCCATCAATATCAGTAAGCATAATTAACATATCGGCATTGACTAATTCAGCTACAAGACTAGCAAGTTCATCGTTATCAGAAAACATAGACATCGATAATGAAACTGCGTCGTCTTCGTTAGCGATAGGGATAATACCTTCGTCGAGTAAGCCTTCGTAACAGTTAATCATATTCTCACGATACTTACCTGGTGCAAAATCACGTTTTGTTGCTAAAACTTGTGCACAACGCATTCCAAAATCGTGGAACATAGTGTAATAGTGGCGCATTAATCTCGGCTGACCAACAGAAGAATAAATTTGTCTTCTAGTGGTTTTATCTTCAGCTTTACAAGAGCCTAAAACCTCTTTTCCGGCAATTGCTGAACCTGATGATACTAAAATTGTAATGATATCTCTTTCGTATAAATAGGCTATTTGTCTGACCAAATTTTTTAAAATAGGACCAACAATTCTATTGTTGAGATTGGTCATCACATTAGTACCAACCTTAATAACTACTCTTTTTTTATGCATAATGTATTGTGATATAGTTTAAAATGTTTATTCATCGCCTAATTCAACAGCTCTATCAAAGGCTGCAAAGGCTGCTTTTTCAATTAATTCTTTTACGTTGTTATCGTCCATCGAGTTTAGAGCAGCTCGGGTTGTTCCTCCTTTAGAAGCTACACGATCCATCCAAGTTGCAGGTGTTAAGTCGGCGTCATTAAATAATGCAATAGCACCTTCAAAAGTATTGCTTACTAAAACCTTAGAATCATTTTCAGAGAAGCCCATTTTTTTGGCTGCTTCTAGCATAGACTCCATAAAATAGAAAATGTAGGCGGGACCGCTACCAGAAATACCCGTAGATTTATTAATAAATTCTTCATTTTTTACACGAATAGCTTCGCCTGTCGTGTCTAAAAGATTACGAACCATTAGCAACTCAATTCGAGAAACCTCTTTAGACTCTGTATAAGAAGTTACGCCTTTACCAACTTTTGCTGGTAGGTTAGGCATTGTTCTAACCACTTTTTTTACGTTTAATCCGTTTTGGATGTTTTCGATAGTAACACCAGCCATTAATGAAACAAAAATTTGACTATCGTTTACCATTGGTTTCATTTTACCGAATAAGTCTTCTGAGTGATATGGTTTTACTCCGATAAAAACAATATCTGCCTGCGGTAAAGCGTCCTCTAGTTTTTCATAGACATCAAAATAAGACACCTCTTTAAGCGAGGCTATTTTATCAGCAGAAAGATCATGAATCATTAAGTTTTTTCTGTTGAGAAGTGGCGATTGAGCCATTCCTTCAGAATACGTTAACCCCATATTTCCTGCTCCAATTACAAGTACTTTCATTTTATGTGTTTTTGTTTTATGATTTCTCTCCTAAAGTACTCAAGATTTATACAGAATCCAAATTTTTGATGAAAAGTTATTCTTAAGACTGTTAAATTGAGGTCTCATAAATTGATTGTTTCTTAAAAATAATGATTGATATTCAGTATCTGTAAATCATTTTTTTACCCAATTTTTAGCAGTACTCGTTGTGCTATATATGTTACAACCTGCATTGAACTATTCTAAGAATTACGAATGTTATAACATATCTGTTGTATAACCTAAAATCTGAAAAATATGAATTAATGCTTGAATAAGACTCATCAGTTTTTAAATATGTTGAATTACTGAAAATTTGTCAGTGTCAAGTTGTGTGTTGTTGATATCAAAATGAAAAGGCTTCAACATTTGTTGAAGCCTTTTGTAAAATCTATAAAAAATAATTACTCTTTTTTGTTGTGATCTCTACCACCTTTTCTGTCTCTATTGTTAGATCTTGGTGGTCTTTCTTGATATCCTTCTGGTTTTGCAAGTAAAGCTTTTCTAGAAACTTTTTCTTTTCTAGTTTTAGGATCAACTCCAAAGTATTTGACATCGATAACATCGCCAACATTTACAACATCGGTAACATTGTTGGTGCGTTCCCAAGCTAATTCAGAAATATGAAGTAAAACTTCATTTCCAGGAGCTTCTAAGTATTCTACAACAGCTCCAAAATCTAATACTTTAATAACTTTTACTTCGTAAACGCTACCTTTTTCAGGTTTAAAAGTAATAGAATCAATTTTTGCAAGCACTTTATCTATGCCTTCTTGATTTGTACCAAGAATTTCAACGACACCTTGCTCATCAACTTCATTGATTACTATTGTTGTATCGGTTTCTTTTTGTAGCTCTTGAATTGTTTTTCCTCCAGGGCCAATTAATGAGCCAATAAAATCACCAGGAATTGTTTTCGTGATAATTTTTGGAGCGTGAGCTTTTACGTTTTGATTTGGCTGAGGAATAGTTGCTGTAATTTTATCTAAAATATGCAATCTACCTTCTCTTGCTTGCTTAAGTGCTTTGACTAAGATTTCGTACGAAAGTCCTTTTACTTTGATGTCCATTTGGCAAGCAGTAATACCATCTTTTGTACCAGTTACTTTGAAATCCATATCGCCAAGTGCATCTTCATCACCTAAAATATCAGAAAGTACAGCAAAGTCATCGCCTTCAGAAATCAATCCCATTGCAATTCCAGAGACAGGTTTTTTAAGTTGAATTCCAGCATCCATTAGCGACATTGTTCCAGCACAAACAGTTGCCATAGAAGAAGAACCATTAGATTCTAAAACTTCAGAAACAACACGAACAGTGTAAGGACAATTGTCAGGAATCATTCCTTTTAAAGCTCGTTGAGCTAAGTTTCCGTGTCCGATTTCACGTCTAGAAGTACCTCTTATCGGGTATGCTTCTCCAGTACAAAAAGGAGGGAAGTTGTAGTGTAAATAAAAGGTTTCTTCATCTTGAAGCGTTGGGTTATCTACCATATTAGCTTCTCTAGAAGTACCTAAAGTTACGGTTGCTAAAGCTTGAGTTTCTCCTCGTGTAAAAATAGCAGAACCGTGTGTAGAAGGCAAGTAGTCGACTTCGCACCAAATTGGTCTAATTTCATCTGTCTTTCTACCGTCTAACCTAACTTTTTCTTTTAAAGTTAAATCTCTAACAGCTTTCTTTTGAGCTTCTTTAAAGTAGCCAGAAATCATTTTACCATGTTCTTCAATTTCTTCTTCGGTAAACATTTCCATCACTTCTTCTTTAAGTTCAGAAAAAGCCTCGCCACGTTCAGCTTTACCTAAGCCTTTTTTAGCAATTTCATAAGCTTTTTCGTAAACTGCTTCAGTAATTTTTTCTTCGAGTTCATCGTCACTCGCTAAAGCTTCGTATTCTCTCGTCTCTTTTTTACCAATTTGTTCTGCTAATCGAACTTGAGCTTGACATTGCTTTTTGATAGCGTCGTGGGCAAATTTGATAGCTTCTGCCATTTCTTCTTCAGAACATTCGTCCATTTCACCTTCAACCATAGAAACGCTATCTTCAGAAGCACCAACCATAAGATCGATGTCCGCTTTTGCTAGCTGCTCATAACTAGGGTTGATGATAAATTCGCCATCTACTCTGGCAACTCTAGCTTCAGAAATTGGGTATTCAAAAGGTATATCAGAAAGTTGAATTGCTGCTGAAGCTGCAAGTCCAGCAAGTGCATCAGGAATTACTTCTTCATCATGCGACATTAATTGAATCATAACCTGCGTTTCGAACCTATAATCACTAGGGAATAATGGTCTTAATACCCTGTCGACTAAACGCATAATTAAAATTTCTTCGTTGCTAGGTCTAGCTTCACGCTTTAAAAAACCACCAGGATATCTTCCTGCAGCAGCAAATTTTTCTCGGTAGTCTACTGTAAGTGGAAAAAAGTCCATTGAACTCGGTTTGTATGAAGAAACTACCGTACATAGTAGCATGGTGTCTCCCATACTTACGACAACAGAACCGTGTGCTTGTTTGGCAAGCTTTCCTGTTTCTAATGTGATTTCGCGTCCGTCATCTAATGTGATGACTTCTTTATAACTTTTTGGAATCATAAAAATAAATAATAATTTTAATACTGTTCAGAAGTTTCGGTCTGTCCGAGTTGTGTTGTTGTGTAGTTGTCGACCAATGGAAAGCTCTGGCTTCGTGTAAATTATTTAAGGTAAAGATATAAAAAAAGGGGCGAAAAAGCCCCTTAATTGTTTTGATTTATTTTCTTAAACCTAATTCTTTAATTATGGATCGATATCTCATAATGTCTTTCTTCATTAGGTAATTAAGCAAATTTCTACGCTTACCAACAAGCTGAACCAATGACTTTTTTGAATTAAAGTCTTGCTTGTTGCTTTTCATGTGCTGTGAAATGTGCTCAATTCTTTTGGTTAAAAGTGCAACTTGCCCTTCTGCTGAACCAGTGTCGTTTTCGTTTTTGCCGAATTTAGCAAAAATCTCTTTTTTTACTTCTTTGCTTGGATACATGCCAATATTATTTCAATGATTTTTATGTACAGATAGATTTTCTATCAGCCCGCAAATGTAAGATTATTTTTTAAATCTTACATAAGATTAGAATCAAATTATTTTTTTGTGCTTTTTAAGCTCTAATAGGTTGATTCATAATTAAGTCAATATATAAATTGATGTTCTTTTTTAGTTCTTTACGATGAGTTATAAAATCTAAGAAGCCGTGTTCTTTTAAAAATTCTGCTGATTGAAAACCTTCAGGCAAATCTTTACCAGTCGTATCTTTTACAACTCGTGGGCCAGCAAAACCGATTAAAGCTCCAGGTTCGGCTATATTGATATCGCCCAACATTGCAAACGAAGCGGTTGTTCCTCCTGTAGTTGGATCGGTACAAAGCGAAATGTAAGGCAATTTTTCTTTCGATAATTGCGCTAGTTTGGTCGATGTTTTAGCCAATTGCATTAGCGAAAGTGCGGCTTCCATCATTCTTGCTCCACCAGATTTTGAAATAATAACCAGTGGCAGTTTGTGTTTGATTGAATAATCGACAGCGCGTGCTATTTTTTCACCAACCACGGCACCCATAGATCCACCAATAAAAGCAAAATCCATTGCGGCAACGACAATATCTTTGCCCATAGATTTACCAACAGCTGTTCGAATAGCATCCTTTAAGTTTGTTTTTTCCTGAACTTGCTTTAGACGATCGGTGTATTTTTTTGTGTCTTCAAACTTCAATGGGTCTTTAGAGGTAAGGTTAGCATTTATTTCTTTAAATTTATTATCATCAAAAATAATTTCAAAGTATTCTTTGCTTCCTATTCTAACGTGGTAACCATCTTCTGGACTTACATAGAAATTTTTAGCCAGCTGTTCAGAATCTATGATTTTTCCAGTAGGCGATTTATACCAAAGTCCTTTTGGAATATCTTTTTTCTCCTCTGTAGAGGTTTGTATACCTTTCTTTTTTCTTTTAAACCAAGCCATAGTTGTCAGTTTTTGGTTTTATAGCGTATTTACGTTGTTTAAATCTTCAAATGCCTTTTTAAGGCGTGCTTTAAATGTTTGTTCTCCTTCACGAAGCCATTTACGCGGGTCATAGTATTTTTTGTTTGGTAAATCATCTCCTTCTGGATTACCGATTTGCGATGCTACATAACCAGCTTTTTCTTTCATATAATCCCTAACGCCTTCCGTGAAAGCGTATTGCAGGTCGGTGTCAATATTCATTTTTATAACTCCATAACCAATTGCTTCTCTAATTTCTGCTAAACTAGAACCGCTACCGCCGTGGAAAACAAAATCAATGTGATTGTGTTCTACCTTGTATTTTTTAGAAATATATTCCTGAGAATCTCTTAAAATAGTAGGGGTTAGGCTAACATTTCCTGGTTTGTAAACTCCGTGTACATTGCCAAATGCAGCAGCAATAGTAAACTGATTGCTGATTTTGCTTAGCTCTTCGTAGGCGTAGGCAACTTCTTCAGGTTGTGTATATAATTTTGATGAATCTACATCGGTATTATCGACGCCGTCTTCTTCGCCACCTGTAATTCCGAGCTCGATTTCTAAGGTCATTCCCATTTTGCTCATTCGCTCAAGGTATTGTTTACAGATTTCGATATTTTCTTCTATTGGTTCTTCAGATAAATCGATCATATGCGAACTATAGAGCGGTTTTCCGTGTGTTTTATAAAATTTTTCTCCAGCATCTAATAAACCATCAATCCATGGGAGTAATTTTTTTGCACAATGGTCGGTATGCATAATAACCGTTGCTCCGTAGGCTTCTGCCAAATCGTGGACGTGTTTTGCACCAGCAACACCACCTAAAACAGCAGCTTTTTGCCCATCGTTAGAGAGTCCTTTTCCTGCATTGAATTGCGCACCACCATTAGAAAACTGAATAATAACGGGAGAGTTTAGCGCTGCAGCTGTCTCCATAACCGTATTTAGTGTGTTAGATCCTACAACATTAACTGCAGGAAGCGCATACTTGTTTTCTTTTGCGTGTTTAAAAATTGCCTGTACTTCTTTACCGGTTGCCACTCCTGGCTTGATGTTATGACTCATACTAAACGTGATTTCTTTATTTTAAGCGGTAAAAGTAATAAAATTAACGGACTAGAATGGGTAGTTGATTCCAAAATTATAAACAACATTAGCAAAATTGTAATTTTTAAACCAACTGCCGCCATCTAAACCTGGTTCATAGGTTTTGAAACCTAAATCTACACGAATCACAAAAAAATCTAAGTCATATCTCAACCCAAAACCAGAGCCAATATTCATTTCAGTTATACTGCTGAGGGAATCAAATTTTGCTTTTGGATCGGTTACACTATCCCAAACATTCCAAATATTTCCTGCATCAATGAAAATAGCACTGTTTAGTGAACCAAATAAATTGAAACGGTATTCTGCATTAAATGATAGTTTGAAGTTTGCTTCATTAAAATCATTTACTCCACCGGTTGTTCCAGGACCTAAATCATACGGCTGCCAACCTCGGTTATCATTTGGACCACCAGCAAAAAAACTTCGTATAAATGGGATGGAGTTGGAATTTCCATACGGAATTGCAATCCCAGAAAAAGCTTTAACAGCAATAACTTTTTGATCGTCTAAATCCCAATACTTTATAAAGTTGAATTCTGTTTTTACATATTGAGAAAACTGAACATCAAATAAATTGTAAGTGTTGTTTTCATTTTTATCTAGTTGTAATGGGTCGGCTAACATAGAGAGTAAATTTCCTGCTGCTTCTATTCGAGCTCTAAACTGAAAAAAATTATCGTCATCAATATTTTTTCTGTTAGAATAATCCCACATAAAATTTGATGCGATAATTAAATTGTTTTCCGTCAACCGATTTTCGCGTTCGACTATTGATGAAGCTAATTGTTGCTCTTCTGAAGTTAAGTCAACTTCATTATTAGATAACAAATTCAAAAACTCATCAGTTCCTTCGGGAATAAGCAAATCTGGCATTTCTCCGATTTCTGTATCAGATTCAAATAAACTCGAATCTAATTGGTCGGCATTATTTTGAGCGAGGTTATTAAGCTGATTATACGAGTTTTGAAAAACATTGAAATAATTGTTAACATTCAAATTGTTGACAAACTGCACATTAACTAAGTCTAATTGATGTGAAATTCTACTTTTAGGTTTCCAACGATAACTAAAGGCTCCAGTAAAGTTTTGCCGATCTAGACCGATGTTTTTCTGCGAACTATAACCAATACTTAAAGATGTAAATGGCGACATTGTTTTAGCAATTACTTTTTCAGTATTAATTGGAAAGGCAATGGTTGGCCAACTAATTTTTGCGTTTGCTCCAATTTCAGAAATATTAAAAAAATTGCTGCTCGAACTTGCTGCATCTTTAGAAGAACCTATAATTCCTCTTCCGCTAAGTTCCAATATTTCGGCTCCTTTGAAGACATTCCTAATCAATAAAGAAGTATTGAATCCTATACCAAAATCCATTACATTACTTTGAGAAATATCATTACTGTAGGTGAAACCTAATTTTTTTTTCGGATTAAGAATAATATTGGCGATTAAATCTTCTCCTTTTTCGTCTCTAGGATCTACTTGGTATTGAATGTTAGGGTACTGAAACACACGCATATCAGAAAACCGTTGAAACGTCTGATTACGATCTCTATCTCGAAAAATTTCATTTTCTTTTATAAAGACGGCATCGGTCAATACTTTTGGGTTGTATTGAAGTTTATCTACAGCATAAACGGTGTAACCGTTATAATGGGCGCTGTCTGAAACCGGTAAATGATTTGTTTCATTGTTATAATTTGTAATGATGTTTACTTCGCTAATGCGGTGCTTTTTAAAGGAAGTAGTAGTTGTGCTGTCTCCCGATTTTACCTGCCGATCTGAAATATTAATGCTAACATTGATTTTGTTTTGTGTACCCAGTGTGTCAGCATTAAAGTTGATGTAATCTTTTTCAAAATGATAGAGTCCATTATTTCTAAAAAGTTGTGTAATTCGGTCGCGCTCTTGAGTGAAATTTCCGGTATGATATTGTTCGCCTTTTTTTATTAGCGATTCGTTTTTATGTGCAGAAAAAATAGAATCTGCTGCAGGAGATGCTATTTCGGTATCAATTTTGTTTATCGTGTAAGGTTTTCCTGTTTTGATGAAATAGTCCACCGTTGCTGTTTTCGATTCATCTTCTTTGTTGATTTCGTAATCAATTTCAGCATTAAACCAGCCGTTATTCCAATACCAAGATTGAAGGCGTTGTTTCGATTTTACCGTTTCTTTTTCACTAACTATGGTTGGAGCTTCACCAATAGATTTAATTCGCTCTTGAAAGGCTATGTATGAGTTTTTTAAGTTGATTAATTGTTTTTTTGATAAAAATTTAATCAATCGTTTTTCACGTTTTGGTTTAGCGTATAACCAATTATCGAATGTAGAATCGGGTTCTTGAACAGCAGAATTATAGATGTGTAGCTTAATAGGACTATTTAGTAACGTAGAGTTGGGTTGTTGGCGAAGTAACTTCCTGATTTCTTTCTTATTCTTTTCTTTTTTATTTTCAATGATTTTGTTTTCTACAAGCAAATGTTCATCTTCTTCTAAATGCTTTACGGCATTACAAGAAAATAAAATTATACTCAATAGAATAATAATTGATATTTTTGTGAAAAAACCTTTCAAATTCAATACCATAAAATCATCTTTATCCATGCTCAGTAAGCAACAACAAAAGCACATCAATAGTCTACAAAAGAAAAAATTTCGAAGCGAAAAAAAAATGTTTATCGCTGAGGGTGTAAAAGTAATCAAAGAATTTTTAAAAAGTCCTTTTGAACTCGAAGCATTATATGCTATTGCCGATATTTTTTCGTTGCCCGAAAATAAGTGTCATATTATTAACGAGCAAGAACTCAAAAAAATAAGTCAACTAGCAACGCCACAGCTTGCTTTAGCAGTTTTTAAAATACCACCTTCAAGACCAATCGAAAAAGTAGGATTGATTTTAGCTCTTGATGGTGTTCGCGATCCAGGAAATTTGGGCACTATTATTCGTCAATGTGATTGGTTTGGGGTTCAACATTTAATTTGTTCTAACGATACGGTAGATTGTTATAACCCAAAAGTAGTACAAGCAACAATGGGCTCGTTGGCACGCGTGCAAGTTAGTTATGTAGATTTACCAGAATGGCTAGCAAATAACAAATCAGAAATGACTACTTATGGCGCTTTTATGAACGGTGAGCCTGTTCATAGTGTTTCTTTAAATCAAAAATCTAGTGTATTGGTTCTAGGAAACGAAGCCAATGGCATTTCAGCAGAAGTAGAAGAGCTAATCAACCAAAAAATTAGTATTCCGCAATATGGAAAAATAAAAGAAACCGAAAGTTTAAATGTTGCTACGGCAGGTGCTATTTTGTTACACGAATTTAGGCGACCGAAATAAATTACTTGCCTAAATAATGTCGCCACACAATACTTTTTATCTTGTAATAGTTTTTTTTGTCTTTTGGCGGATTTCGTTTTTGTAGCATTTCATTAAAATGTACGTAAAAACTGAAGTGTGCTTTTAATACGGCAAAAAAATGTGTTGGCTTGGCCTGCAATAAAAAAGAAAAAGCTGCTAAACCGTCTAATAACATTCGTATAAAAAGTTTAAGATAAATGTTTTTTGAAGGGGCGTTTTTCAGTAAATTGAACAATGAGTTTCTGAAATTTAAAAACGTTTTTTTTGGATGTTGATTGTTTAAAGTACCGCCACCTAAATGAAAAATTTCGGATTTGCCAGTATAGTAAACTTGAAATCCAGCATTTTGCATTCGCCAACATAGATCGATTTCTTCCATGTGCGCAAAATAAGTTTCGTCAAAACCATTTAGTTGTTTGTAAACCGAATTTCTTACCGCCAGACAAGCACCACTTGCCCAGAAAATTTCAATTTCATCGTTGTATTGGCCTTTATCTTTTTCAATTTCAGTAAACACTCTTCCTCTGCAATAAGGATAAGCAAACCAATCAATAAATCCACCAGCTGCGCCGGCATACTCAAATTTATTTCGTTTTTTATCGTCTAAAATTTTAGGTTGAATGGCAGCAATTTCCTGTTTTTCTTGAAATAAATTAATAATAGCTTTCAGCCAATTTTCGGTTACTTCTACATCATTATTTAGCAAAACAACAATTTCTTCTTCTAGTTGCTGCATAGCTAGATTGTAACCGCCAGCATAACCGTAATTTTTATCGAATTTGATAATGTTGATTGTTGGGTGATTTTTTTTTACCCAAGCAACTGAGTCATCAGTTGAAGCATTATCGATAAGATAAATAGTTGCTTCTTTAGAATGTTGAACAACGGAACTTAAATAGCGTTTTAGCAATTTAACGCCATTCCAATTTAATATAGCTACAGCAACTTTCATAAATTTTAGTATTGAGGAAGTTCTCTTAAAAAGGAATAGTTTTGGTTTTTCCAATCCATCTGGCAAAAGTAATGATTGATGCCGTTAGTTAGCATTAAATAATCAGCTTTTAATTGCATATTATATTGCGCAATCTGATCAAAGGTATTTTGTTTAATTCTAATTGAAGGCGCTTTGCATTCTACAATAAGCCGAATTTCTCCCGATTTTTTATATCCGACAATATCATATCTTTTACTTATACCGTTAACCAAAACTTGTTTTTCTTCGTTTAAAAGTGATTTCGGATAATTTTTTTCTTCAATTAAATAGTGAATGCAATGTTGCCTTACCCATTCTTCGGGAGTAAGCGTGAGAAATTTTTTACGCAAAATAGAGAAAACGGCTATTTTATTTTCTTTATTTTTGAACCGAAACGAATAGGTAGGAAAATTTAATTTTTGCATCTTTCAAAGAAACAAAACCCGATTCAAATTCTCAAATAAAAAAAGCTATTCAATTTAATTTTAAACCATGAAAGAAGCCGAGAAAATTCTTCAAGACTTAGCTCAAAAAAAATATGCACCAATCTACTTTTTGGTAGGCGAGGAGGAAACTTTTTTTGTTGACAAAATTTCAGATTATATTCAGCATAATATTTTAAGTGAAGAAGAAAAAGGTTTTAATCAGAGTATTTTGTACGGAAAAGACGTTACAATTGATGAAATTGTTGCAAGCGCAAAACGATTTCCGATGATGGCAGAACACCAAGTAATTATTGTTCGAGAAGCACAATCATTGAGTCGCACTTTAGATCAATTAACAAGTTATGCCGAAAATCCGCAAACATCAACGATTTTAGTTTTTTGCTATAAATACAAGAAACCAGATGCTCGAAAAAAAGTAGTTAAGACCATAAAAAAGAAAGGTGTTTTTTATCAGACCAAACGAATTTACGACAATCAAGTTCCCGATTGGATTACATCAGAATTGGCGAAACACCAATACAGCATCGACCCTAAAGCGGCGCAAATGTTGTTAGAATTTATAGGAGTTGATTTGGCTAAAATCTATAAAGAACTCGAAAAATTGATGCAGATTTTGCCTCAAGGAAGCCGAATTACACCAGAAGCTGTAGAAGAAAACATCGGAATTAGTAAAGACTTTAATAATTTTGAGCTTACCAATGCCATTGGTCAAAAAGATGAATTTAAAGCACAACGGATTGCTTATTATTTTGCTCAAAATCCAAAAGACAATCCATTGGTTTTAACGGTTGGCCAGTTATTCAATTTTTTTAATAAACTCTTGGTGTTTCATTCATTGCAAGATAAATCCAATACAAACGTAGCTCGTCAACTTGGGGTGTCTCCATTTTTTGTGAAAGACTATACGCTAGCAGGAAAAAATTATCCGCTTAAAAAAGTAAGCAAGGCCATAGCTTTATTAAGAGAAATGGATGTGTTGAGTAAAGGTGTAAATACAGCTACTTTACCACAAGGCGATTTATTGAAAAGCTTTTTGGTGAAAGTAATGCGCGGTTAATTACTTTTATCTTTTCAACGTAAAATGTCCTTTAATACTTCTTCCATCATTAAGAACTACTCGGTACCAATAATCGTCATTTGGCATAGGATTTCCTTTATAAGTTCCATCCCAACCAGCTGAGGCGCCTTTAAATTTTGCCAAAAGTTTTCCATAGCGATCAAAAACCATAACATCAGCATTTTCGTTTTCGCTATTTTGAACACCAACTAATCGCCAAGTGTCATTTATACCGTCGTTATTTGGGGTGAAAAAAGGCATTACACCAACAACATTAACTGTTCTACGAACAATTCCGCAGCCATTTTTATCGCGTACATAAACATCATAAATACCTGGTTGGATATCATTAAAAATAGGATTATCTTGATAAGGTCCATATGGGCTATCAAAAGCAAATTCATATTCTCCTTCGCTTAAATCGCTAACAACAATTTCTATTGAATTTGATTGTGAGCCATCAGAAACATTTACGCTAAAAGTAGCTCGATTAGAAGGAATTAAGTTGATGTTTCTTATGTTTTGGCAGCCGGTTTCTTCATCGGTGATAATCACACTATAGGAACCAATTTCGTTGACTTCAATTTCGCTGGTAGTCTCACCACCCGGCGACCATTCAAAACTATAATTGCTTGTTTCTGAAGCAAAGTTTCCAGCAGAAATGCTTATTGGTGTTGGATATTGCTCTCTACAATAAATAATATCTGTATCGTTTTCTACAGTTGGTAAATCGATTATTTCTAAATCAATTATACCTAAAATTCCACAGTCAGCATCGCCCTCTGCTCGATAAAAAACGGCATCGTTATAGGCGGTATTATTTTCATAGTTAGCCTCATCAGTAATTGGGTTGGTTTCATTTAACGCATCCGATTCATTTTGATAAAATGCAGTAATTTCATATTCGCTGTTTTCTGCAAAATTTTCTAAATCAAAAAACTGAAAGCCGTCTTCAGCATCATCACAAGTTTGCAGTTGGTTTTCAACGACTTCTACATCATCATTGATGAGTTCTATACTTGTAAAGGAAGAACATTCGCCATCAGTTGAGGTTACTCGAACCCAAATTTCGGTTTCATTTTCAGGCTCAAAATTAGTGGTGTTGGTTATTTCGTTTAGATTGTTTTCTGCATCTGTTAAGTTGGTATGAAAAGAAATTTCATACTCATTGTTTTCAAAATCATTTTCATTTATAAAAATATCTTCAATAGCATTTTCTAGGTTAAATTCTCCAGAAATTTGGCTGTCAGCATTGGCGCAAGCAAACAATGTGGTTTCTTGTAATTCTGGATAAGGATAAAATCGGAGGTTTGCAATTCCTGAAAGCTTACAATCATTTTCAGGTTGAATTTCTAGCGTATAAGTTAGTTCTATTGGCACTTCTTGGTTGTCAATTTCAACTGAAATAAATGGATCGGTTTCGTCTTCTAATTCTTCACCGTTTAAAAACCACGTGTAAGTTGCATTTTCATCTTCTTCATATTCATAACCAAGTGTGTAGCTTTCATCTTCGCATAACCTTAAATCGGTTTCAATTTCTTCTTGATTTTCGTCATCGACGATATTTATTCGAGAAGTAAAAATTGACTGAATAAAAGGTGGTAATCCAAATGCAGCTTCTTGACCTTCCAAGCTAACCGCTCCTTGAAAAACATTTTCGGTATAGATTAAATTGCTGGCTTCTTCATTAGGATTGGTTAGTACGCCCAAGTAATCTTGATTAATTTTTGATACATAAAGTCGACCATCTGGACCAATTTGTATTCCTGTTGCTGTAACGCTGCCATAGCCTGGAACTTCACTGATGCTGTTCTGTATAAAATCTGAAGTTAAATCCCATTGGTATAAATCACTTCCACCATTATCGTTTACACTGGCGTAAGCTTTTTGCGAATCAGGAGAAAATTCTACACCAAAAGCAGAAACATTATTGATAAGTGTTGTAGGATTGTTTATTTCTCCAGACGTTGCATCAAAATCATACAGAAAAACATTTCCATCGCCGCTATCTTGAGCACCTTCTTGGTTGTAATTAGTAGTTGAGGTCGCAACAATAAGTTTTTCGCCATCAGGAGAAGCTTTTATCGAACCAATAGCAGACCTTCTGTAGCTAGAGATAGGAGCTTCTGGGCCAACTTGTGAAGTAACAGGTGTTTCATCTACACCGTCTTCTGTAATTTGAAAGGCATAAAAAGTATCGATAAAATGAGTAATAACCCAAATTGAATTACAATCGCTACCGATAACAGCAGTCACTTTTTCTGAACACTTATACTTAATTTCTTCGGGATCATTTTCATCATAAGTAACTAGATGATTATTACGTTGCCCGTCAATAACATCGCCAAGACCATTTCTCAGATTCATATCAATAACCGAATAATTAAACCCATTATTGAACCCATCATCATCTTGCGGAACTGTATGCGATTGAACATCTTGATAATTGCTAGTTGGTGCTCCATTAGGTAAAGCAGGTCCTTGATTTGGGTAAGCAAAAGCATTTTCGTGATGAGGTTCATCTACTGTAAAAACATAAAACAGATTTGGTTCAGTGGGATGCGGAACGATTAGTCCACTGTGCGTACTGGAAGGATCTCCGTTTAAACCTGTGTTGTTGAAATAATCGGCGTTAGGCATAATAGTATGCTCGCTATCCCAAACGGTACGGCCATCGGTATAAAATAGCAAATTACCGCTGCTATCTGAAATTGAAGAGCAGCCTTCCTCTGTATTTAGCTCACCATCTAAAAGAGCGGTTGGCGGATTTGTGTTGAAAGTAATTCCAGCATTTCTACCAAAATACCAATTATTGGCTTCACCTTGAGCATAGATTAAATTGCCAATAATACACAACAAAAGAGTGGCAAAGCATTTTTTTAAAGTCACTTATTTTAATTTTCGCCAAATATATAAAAAGGACTTACAAATCTCGCCTTTGTAGGATTTTTAACGAAGCCCAAACAAAAATTAAACACCAAACTGAAGCAATAAGAAGTTGATACCAATGTACACCGTAATCCTTTACAAATTCAGGGTCCATTTGCTTGGCAGCTTCACTAATAATATTCATTCGAGAAAGCGGTTCTTTAATTAGATTCGCCATAGATTCTAATGGAAAAAATTGAGCAATTTGATCGGCATTATCTAATTTAAAGCTCATTATTCCTTTTAAAATTGATTCAAAAATGCTTAATAAGAATAAGAAACCAATAGCAAAAGCAGATTTTTTCACCAAAACACCTAGGAACATACAAAGACTAAAAAAAGCCAATAATTTGATGAAATAGGCTAAGATATATTCAAGTTCAGAAAAAACAATACTCATTTCAGTATAGTCGGAGTAGATTAATCCATATATTAAAGAAATGCCAAAAACCAATAGTGTAGAGACAAGCGAGTAGGCAATTACCATTGAAAATTTAGACAAAATAAATTCTTTTTTACTTAATCCATCAATCAAATTCTGTTTTAAAGTTCGGTTACTGTATTCGCTAGACATCATAGAGACAATAACAATGGCTAGTAAAATTTTGAGTATGGCTATAAAATAGGTGTTGAAATGCCAAATATATGGGAAGTTGAAAATTCCTTGTTCTGCAAATTGAAAATCCATTGCTCCAAACTGAAATCGTATGGTGGCAAGTATTGCTATTAATGCAAATAATGCGAAGTAGAGAATGCTTAAAACTTTTGCTGCTTTATTTCGCTTTAGTTTAAAAAACTCAATTTGTAATAATCTTATCATGGCTGATTTTTTATTTGGTCATTTCAATAAAACTTTCTTCTAAGCTTTCTTTTCTTTTTACTAAATGGTTGAGATAAACCCCTTTTTCTGCAGCTAGTTTGTTGAACTCATCAGCTTCAAGTGCTTCGTTTAGAATTACGCGATATTTGTTGTTTCCAATCGAATTCATCTCTCCAAATAATGAGTTAGAAGTTATAATTTCTTTCAATTTTTCGGAGTTTGTTGCGCCAATTTCAAGAAAACCGTGGGTAGCTGTCATTTCGTCAACCAAACCATCGTAAAGCATATTTCCGTTTTGGATAATAATTACGTGCGAGCAAATTTTTTCAACTTCATCCAACAAATGAGAAGCCAATAATATGGTGGTGCCTTTTTCAGCTATCGATAAAATAATATCTCTAATTTGGCGAATACCCTGCGGATCTAAGCCATTAGTTGGTTCATCTAAAATTAAAATTTCAGGGTCGTTTAGCAAAGCAGAAGCGATTGCCAAGCGTTGTTTCATCCCGAGTGAAAATGATTTGAAACTGTCTTTTTTTCTATCAGCAAGCCCAACAATAGAAAGTTTACCCTCGATATCTGGATTTTCAATTTGTTTGATTTTAGCTACCAATTGTAAGTTTTCTTTGGCAGACATGTTGGGGTAAAAGTTAGGACTTTCGATAATTGCTCCAACTTTTTTAAGCGCATCGTGCGTTTCTACACCGCCACCAAACCACTCAAACGAGCCAGCAGTAACATTTACAACATTCAATACCATACCTAATGTCGTAGATTTTCCACTACCATTAGGTCCTAAAATTCCGTAAACGTTCCCTTTTTTAATCTCAAAATTCAGTTGATTTACAGCGGTTAATTTCCCGAATTTCTTTGTAAGTTGATTGACTTTTAATATAGTTTCCAAGCTATTTGGTTTTGTTTATAAGACCCAAAGGAAATGAAATTGTTACAAATTTTGATAATAATTCTGAATAAAATTGAAATACACGGGTTTTAACCTTGTTGATTTATATAATTCATCAGTAGGTAGGTAAGTATTTTGATTGTTTAAGGGGGCAGTTTTTAAGTTGTAAGTTTAAATATTTTCACACATCAATAGCTTCTCGGAACTTGAGTAATTAATTTGATTCATTTTTCATTTCTTCGTAAATCCAAACCATCCTATCTAAGAACCACATTTTAGTCAAATAAACACTTATAGTACCGAAAATTGATAGATTTATATCAAGTCTCCATAAGCCTAGTATAAGGAAAATTCCACTTGTCGCTTGTAAAATTGTTAGTATGAGAACGGGGGAATTATGATGCTTAGGAACTGGCTTTTTTTTACCTTCAGACCAACACTTTTCACCTAAAACTGCTTTTGAACTCCAATCATCAAAGTTTTTAGGTTTGTTAAACAATGTTGGGTTGACGAGAAGCCAAAAAATGAGAATTGATATTGGTATTAAACAAAACCAACCGAGCCAAACCCTTGACCAAACAGCCAGAATTAAAAAAGGCATAGTAGCAAATCTTGTCCAAAAAGACCAAGGATTTGCGTGTTTCATCCAACGATTACCAGTTAGGTTAAATATCGACGCAATTTGTTTTTCTAAGCTCATTTTATCTAGTTAAAAAAGTAAGCAATTTCTAGCGATTCTGATTTACTTGATAAAAAGCTAATTATCGTCATTTCACTTTTCAATTAAAAAAATCGCTTAATCTGGCATAAATTTACAAATTTTAAAAAAGGATGTTTCGGTGGTTCTTTAAGTACAGTCGTAAGACGACACTTCAATTTTTTTGTTATCTATAATTTTAATTTGTAAATCTTGAGTTGCTCCACCACCTTCAAACTTTATAATATTTCCTGATTTTTCTTTAAATTCAGGAACCCGTATTTTCTTTCCTTCAATTGTTTGAGACACCGCAGCATAGTCGCTTAACATTTGGTGATAAACCTCGTTTAAAGTTAAGTTTTTATAATTAGTTAAATGATCAAAACATCCATCAAAAGCTGTGCTTATATATGTTGCGTTTTCGTAATATTTGTATTTGTAATGTTTTGGGAATTTACCATTTTCAGTTTTGACAGTTTCTTCTTCTGTTTTTTCATCCAAAAGCTTTCCTAAAATGTTTATGCGCGTTAGTGCGTGTTTGGTTTTCTCAACTTCAATATTTTTAGCTGTAAAATCTGAGCTAAAAATAAACCCATCCATTGTTTTTGCTTTATACCAAACCCCTTTTAGCGAGAAGTTTTCGCTAATTTTTAAACTATCTTTTAAGTCAGTTGATTTTTCTATTTTAATGATTTTACCAACCTGTAATTCAGTTAGAATTTTTGAATTAAAATTTGGTTTTTCATAGACTTTAGCACCTAATAGATTGATGGCACACAATTCCTTTTCAGTTATTTGGCTGATGCAAAAAGAATTGCTTGCGATTAGAAGTGTTAATATTATTCCACGTATTTTTATCATAAATTAGCAGTAACACGTTGAAAAGCCTAAAACTAATTAATTTTAATGAATAATCACAATAAATTAAAATGATTATTTCATCATAGACTTTTCTGAACAGAATTATCAAAAGAGATTGGAGATCCCTTCATCAATTTTTAAAATTATACAAAAGTTGCGGTCGATTAGTTTTATACAATTACATTTGAAACAAAACAATACAAATGAAACAATTAGTACATCCCCTGGTTTTAATCTTAAGTATTTCAATTTTTAATATTCATTCAATAAATAGTCAAACTATGAAAAATAGCATACACCAATTTTCAGCAACCGATATAGAAGGTAACGAAATCGATTTTAGTCAATTTGAAGGAAAAAAAATACTGATCGTCAATACAGCTTCTAAGTGTGGTTTGACGCCGCAATATGAAGATTTGCAAGCCCTTTACGAAAAATATAAAGACGAAAATTTTGAGATTGTTGGATTTCCTGCCAACGACTTTATGCAACAAGAACCGGGTGATGATGATGAAATTGCTACTTTTTGCGAACGAAATTATGGCGTAAGCTTTTTAATGATGAGCAAAATTTCAGTAAAAGGTGAAGAGATGCATCCAATTTATCAATTCTTGACACAAAAGAGTCAAAATGGATTAAGCGATAATAAAGTGGAGTGGAATTTTCAAAAGTACTTGATTAATGAAAGAGGTGAATTAGAAAAAGTAATTTCACCTAAAACTAATCCGCAAGATGAAGAAATTCTTGCTTGGATTAATGGTTAATAAAACTGATTAAAATCAATTTTACTGTGATTATATTGTTCTACTAACTTAAATTTAATACAGGCATTTATTTATTCTTAATAAATGTCTTATTTTTGGTGCTATGAACAAAAAAATTAAAAAAGTTGCTGTGCTAACTTCGGGTGGCGATTCTCCTGGCATGAATGCAGCTATACGTGCTGTAGTTAGAGCTTCTCAGTTTCATAAATTGAAATGTGTTGGAATTTATAGAGGTTTTCAAGGAATGATTGAAAACGATTTTGTCGATCTAGATGCACGCTCGGTTAAAAATATAATCAATCGTGGCGGAACTTTTCTGAAATCTGCCCGATCGAAAGATTTTATGAATAAATCAGGTAGAGAAAAGGCCTATCAAGCGTTAACGAAAAGAGGCGTAGATGCTTTAATTGTAATTGGTGGAGACGGAACCTTCACTGGAGCTGATGTTTTTGGTCAAGAATTCAACTTCCCAGTAATTGGTATTCCTGGTACAATTGATAATGATATTAACGGAACTGATTTTACAATTGGATATGATACCGCTCTCAATACGGTGGTGGAGGCTATAGATAAAATTCGTGACACTGCTAGTTCTCACGACCGACTTTTTTTAGTTGAAGTAATGGGTCGAGATGCTGGCGATATTGCTCTAAATAGCGGAATTGGAGCAGGAGCTGAAGAAATCCTTATTCCTGAAGAAGATTTGGGCACCGATCGATTATTAGAATCGCTTAAAAAAAGTAGAAAATCGGGTAAAACTTCTAGTATAATTGTGGTTTCTGAAGGCGATCAAATCGGAAAAAATATTACTGCCTTAGCTGATTTTATTCAAACTAATTTGAAAGAGTACGAAGTAAAAGTTACTGTTCTAGGTCATATTCAACGCGGTGGCTCACCGAGTTGTTACGATCGTGTGTTGGCAAGTAGGCTAGGAGTAGGAGCGGTAGATGCCTTGGTTGAAGGAAAAAGTCATATTATGGTAGGCGTACAACATAAAAAAATAGTACAAGTTCCTTTTGAAAAAGCTATCGATGGAACTAAAACAATAGACACTGAACTTATTCGCGTATCGGATATTGTTTCAATATAAATTTAAAATCAATAATTATGAGTATAAAAATTGGAATTAATGGCTTCGGACGAATTGGACGTCTAGCGTTTCGCGAAGCAATGAAAAATACAGAAATAGAAATTGTTGGAATCAACGACTTACTAGACGTAGATCATTTGGCGTATTTACTAAAATTTGATTCAGTTCACGGCCGATTTGAAGGAACCGTAAGTACCAAGAACGGAAATTTGATAGTTGATGGAAAAGAAATTCGCATTACAGCTGAAAAAAATCCTGAAAAATTAAAATGGAATGAAGTAGGAGCAAGTGTTATTCTAGAATGCACAGGATTGTTTAAAGATAAACAATCGGCTTCGGGTCATATTTCAGCAGGAGCAAAAAGAGTTGTGGTTTCGGCTCCCACAAAAGATACGCCAATGTTTGTAATGGGCGTGAATCATCTCGATGCCACAAAAGATGATGTGGTGGTTTCTAACGCTTCTTGTACAACCAATTGTTTAGCGCCAGTTGCCAAAGTTATCAATGATAATTTTGGATTAGTTGAAGGTTTAATGACAACTATTCACGCCGCAACTTCTTCGCAATTTACGGTCGATTCTCCTTCCAAGAAAAATTACCGTATAGGAAGAAGTGCTATTAACAATATTATTCCAACAACTACGGGAGCAGCAAAAGCTGTTGGTAAGGTTATCAAAGAAATTGATGGGCGATTAACAGGAATGGCTTTTCGTGTGCCAACTGCAAATGTTTCTGTAGTTGATTTAACCGTTAGAACAGAAAAACCAGCTTCTTATGAGGACATTAAAAAAGCAATGAAAACCGCTGCTGATGGATCGATGAAAGGAGTTTTAGCTTATTATGAAGATGAGGTTGTTTCGCAAGATTTTGTCTCAGATACGGCAACTTCAAACTTTGACGCTAATGCTGGAATTGCTTTAAATGATAACTTTTTTAAGATTGTAGCCTGGTACGACAACGAATACAGTTACTCTAGCAAGATGGTTGATTTAGCTATGCATATTGCAAAATTGTAGCAGAAAATCACTTTACATGAGCTTAATTGTCTTTCTGGCAATTAAGCTTTTTTAATGTTTGAGCGTAAAAATTAGGTATCCAAAAACTTATCTTGTTCTTCGGGTGAAGGCATCGGGCAAGTTTCCATTTTACCAAACCAACTATACCTGTTTTTGGCGATAAAATCATAAATCCAATCTCTAAAACCCTGTGGTAAATACAAGAAAACATGAAGCAATTTGTAAACGCCTTTTAGGTGTTTTGCAATTTCCAGTGCTGCTGTGGATTTTATGTAGTAAGCATTTCCAGGATCTATTAATATAATAGAATCAACTTTTGAGGTATCTATTCCGCGTTCTTGCGTAAGTTTCTTGCCCAAATCGCTTTGCAAAGAAGCATATCTAAAAATATCTTTTTGGTCTCTTTTCATAATAAAACGAACCGAATCATTACAAAAATTACAAACTCCATCAAACAAAACAATTTGTTTTCCTGGAGGTATTTCTGAAGTGTTTTTTACATTCATTTTTTTGCGCGTTTAACCAATTCTAACTGATCGGTGTTAACAGTTGTTGTAAACATACCATAGTTTACCACAGCTTTTTCTTTTTCAAACTTATCGATGGTTCCAACGGCTTTTCCATCAATTATTCGAACACTATCGTTTACATACAATTTTGGCTTTGGTTTTTCTGCCGATGGATGGTTTTCTTCCTTCTTTTTTTGCTCTTTCTTTTTGGTTCTTATTTTATCAACTTTGCTCTCTACTTCCTGCTTTAATCGATGTTCTTGTTGTTTTCGTCTTTTTTGCTCTCGTTTGTTTTCTTGAATGCGTTTTGAGTTTTCTTTTTCTACTAGTTTCAAGAAGTTAGCAATAAGTTGTTTTTTGTTTTTATTATTGAAATACTGCTCACTCAGACTGTTTATTTTTTCACCAATCGTAACAAAACGCTGGTTGGCATCATACAATTCTTGATAGCGCTCTAATTTCTCTTGAATTTTTGTGTTAATTTCATCAAATTTGTCTTGCTCCTGTTGCGCTTGAAGCTTTTTGTTGGTCAATTCTTTGTTGTTTTTTGCCAACTTAGAACGTTCCATCTGCAATTTAGCAATACTTTTGTCAAATCTGATTTTTCCTCGTTCTACTTTCTTTTTAGACCGATTGATTAAACTGTAGGGAATGCCATTTTTTTGCGCTACTTCAAAGGTAAATGAACTTCCAGCTTCGCCTAATTTAAGTTTAAAAAGCGGCCGAAGCGTATGGCTGTCGAACATCATATTGGCATTTACAATTTCTTTGTTCTCATTTGCCATCATTTTTAAATTGGCATAATGAGTAGTAATAATTCCAAACGATTTTTTCTCGTAAAAAACTTCTAGAAATGTTTCGGCTAGGGCGCCACCGAGTTCTGGATCGCTGCCTGTTCCAAATTCATCGATTAAAAAAAGCGTTTTATCATCGCATTGTTTCAAAAAATGACGCATATTTTTTAATCGATATGAATAAGTACTCAAATGATTTTCAATACTTTGATTATCGCCAATATCGGTCAAGATTTTATCAAAAAAACTAATTCTTGAATATTCGTGAACCGGCGCTAACATTCCGCTTTGCAACATCAACTGAATTAATCCTACTGTTTTTAATGTGATGCTTTTTCCGCCAGCATTAGGACCAGAAATAACAATTATCTGTGTTGCTTCATCAAGTGAAATATCTTGCGGATAGGTTTTTTGCTTAGCTTTTTGATTTTCTAAAAACAGAATAGGATGATATGCTTCTTTCAGATAAATTTCTTTTTCAGTAGAAATTTTTGGCAACACCGCATTGATTAATTTGGCATAAGCAACTTTAGCTGAAATTAAATCGATTTCGCTTAAAAAGTATTGATAATCTTTTAGCAAACTACTAAAAGGACGAATAAAATCGGTTAAAGCTTTTAATATTCGGTTGATTTCTTCTTCTTCTTCAAAAATTAAATTATTGAATTCGGTATCGTAATGCTGCGTTTCTTGCGGCTGAATATAAACGATACTTCCAGTTTTTGAATGGCCTAAAATTCTTCCTTTTACTTTTTTTCGATGCATTGCCATAACCGCTAAAACCCGAATGTTTTCAACAACACTTTCTCGGATTTCGTGTAAGTAATCGAAACCGGCATATCGGCTTAATGCATTGGTGAAACTCGAACCGATTTTACTTTTTACAATCATCAGCGATTTTCTGATTTCTGCTAATTTTGGCGTAGCATCATCTTTAATTTCGCCGTAACGATTCAATATTTTATTGATTTCATCAGGAATTTGAGAGGTAAATTCAACCGACTGAGAAGTGCGAAATAAATTTTGGTAAATATGCTGATAAGTTTGAAAATACTTGAGTTGTGTATTGGCCGTTTCTGCCAAATGTTTGATTTTAGCAAACGAACTGATTTCTAATTTTGTGTTTTCAATTGCTAAAAGCTTAATTTCTCTGTCAACTGAATCGAAACCGTGATTAGGAATGGGTTTTTCTTCCCATTCAGATGATTTGTATTCCTGCGTTTGATGCAAAGCAAAAAGCGATTTTTTAAAACTTTTGTAAGGCGCTAAACTCAATGCTTTTTCTTTGCCTGTCTCCGTTATGCAAAATTCTGCGAGTTGCTCTCTTACGCGAGGAAAGTCTAAATCAGTTAGTGTTTTGTTACTTATTTTTACCATATTTTTTCTCCAAACATTGTTCGCAAAATTACGTATTCAATTTTAGGTTTCGGGTTAAGCAAAGCGTAAAAATAGACGTTGATTTTTATGGTATAAAAATAGTACCTTTGAAGTTAATATTGACTTTTACAGATTCTATGGAAGTAACAATTAATTCAACTTGGAAAAAAGTTTTACAACACGAATTTGAAAAACCATATTTTTACCAACTAGTTGATTTTGTGAAGAGCGAATACCAAAATCATACTTGTTACCCACCTGCTAATGAGATTTTTAAAGCTTTTGATGCTTGCGATTTTGAAGCTGTAAAAGTGGTTATTATTGGTCAAGATCCTTATCACGGTCCACAACAAGCCAACGGATTGTGTTTTTCGGTTCGGGATGGAATAGCAAAACCGCCCTCGCTACAGAATATTTTTTTAGAGTTAAAAAATGATCTAGGAAAAACCATACCAGAAAGTGGCGACTTAACACATTGGGCGAATCAAGGTGTTTTACTACTGAATGCGACTTTAAGCGTGCGTGCGCATCAAGCTGGAAGTCATCAGAAGAAAGGATGGGAGCTATTTACAGATCGCGTTATTCAGCTAATTTCTGAACAGAAAAAAGAAGTCGTTTTTTTGCTTTGGGGAGGTTTCGCCAAGAAAAAAGCCAAACTTGTTGATGCTAAAAAACATTTAATTTTAACCAGTGGTCATCCTTCGCCTTTAAGCGCTAACCGTGGGTATTGGTTTGGAAACAAGCATTTTAGTAAAACTAACAGTTTTCTACAAGAAAAAGGAAAAACATCAATTGATTGGTAGTTGTTAGGTATTAGATTTCACAAAACTCTCCCATTGGCTGAATTTTTCTTCCGTCATTACTTTTTCCATTTTTACTTGACCACCTTTTTTCTTGTTGGCTTCCGACCATTCATAAAAAACTTCAGGCGAAATCAATTTCAATTCAACAGATTTTAGTGCTTTGCTTCTAGCAACGCGGTAATTTTTATTGGCATCTTTGAGGTAGTCGTCTAAGTGTTCGGCTAATTTCTCTTCAGCTGCATTTCCTGTCGAACCCAAATACCACGAGTGAATAAAATCATTTCCTCTTCGTACAGCAGCTACGGTAAATTCTGGAATTTCAATATCAAACTTTTCTTCTAGCAATTGAATAGCGTCATTCATTTTATTTACCGAAAGCTGAGAGCCAGCAACATTTAGGAAAAACTTGGTACGACCAGTAATTCTAATTTCGCAGCGGTCTTTATCGGTAAATTTAATGGTGTCGCCAATTTCATAGCGCCACAACCCAGCAACAGTACTAATAATGAGAACGTATTCTTTTTCATTTTCAACCTCAGTGATGTTTAGCGAAGGCGCGTTTTCAATTAATGAACCATCAGGATTGATGTATTCAGGTTCAAACGGAACAAATTCAAAATAAATACCGTTGTCAACATCCAATTTCATAGCATTGGTTTCAGGGCGTTCTTGAAAAGCAATAAAACCTTCTGAAGCCAAATACGTGTCGATAACTTCGATAGGTCTGCCTAATAATTTGTTGAAACTTTTTTCGTAAGGTTCGAAGGCTACGCCGCCAGAGGTATAGACCTGAAGATTAGGCCAAATTTGATGAATGTTTTCAACTTGATGATACTCAATTACTTTGCTGAGCATTAGTTCAATCCAAGTAGGAATTCCAGAAAGTGCTCCGATATCCCATTTTTTGGCATTTTCAGCAATCTTTTGAATGCGATCATCCCAATCGTCAATTTTAGCAATTTCTTCGCCAGGTTTATAATATCCACTGAACCAAAACGGAATATTACTGGCAGAAATACCAGAGATCTCGCCTTCTAAATGACCATCGGCTTCTTTTAAATTTGTTGAACTGCCCAACATCATTATTTCTTTTTGAAAAAATTCTGGTGGTAAATCAAAATTTGCTAAAGCTTCTATTTGCTCGATGGCAGTTTTGCGCAAAGCTGAAAGCATTTCGTCGGTAACAGGTATTTTTTTGCTTGATTTTCCTGTTGTTCCAGAACTGATAGCGTAATAACTTGGTTTTCCGGGCCAAGTGATGTCTTCTTTCCCTTGGTGCAGCAGATACCACCATTCTTGGTTGATTTTTTCGTAGCTGAAAAAGGGGATTTTTTTAGCAAATGCTTGTTTGACATTGCTATCAATAAGCAGTTTTTCAAAATTATAATGTCTGCCAAAATGCGTATGCTTGGCTTTGTTTAATAATTTAAACAGGACTTCCTCTTGTGCTTTTTCTGGCTGAACGGGTTCTTTTACTTTATCTCTAAACTCGATAGCGCTTTTTATAATTGTTCCAAAAAAATTCATTTAGCTAGGTTTTGAGTATAAAAATACTGTGTTTTGTAGCTTATTTGTTTAAATAAATGATAAAATAATAAAAAATTTTATTGTCAAGTAGTTAGGTTTTAATCATTCCAGATATTCCAAGCCCGCAAAGCTTGATACTCTAACATTTTTTGACCGTTATAAATTTTGGCTCCGCGTTGTTTTCCTAAGGCAAGAAACTTAGTAAAAGATGGGTTGTAGACCAAATCAAAAAGGAAATGATTTTTCGTTAAATATTTATATGGAATGTCTGGGCACTCACGCTCGTTTGGATGAGTACCAACTGGAGTTGCATTGATAATTAGGTGATAATTTTGAATTTTTTTTTCGGTTAAATCATCGTAAGTAATATGAAAATCAGATTTTTTTCTAGAAACTTTTTGCACTTCAATTCGCATCGATTTTAGTCCAGCTTCTACGGCTAAGGAAGCGCCACCAGTACCTAGTAAAAGTGCTTTTTCGTGATGGTTTTCTATAAGCGGAAAAATTGATTTTACAAAACCAAAACTATCCGTATTATGACCTATTAATTTCCCGTTTTTAAATTGAATGGTGTTAACAGCACCAATTTTTTGTGCTTCTTGATGAAGCTCATCCAAAAAGGGCATTATTTCCTTTTTGTAAGGTGTGGTTACATTAAGGCCTTCCAAATCAGGATTTTTTTGAAGCACTTTCTTGAATTCATTAATCGAACTGATATCAAAATTTTGATAGCTAGCTTCAATTCCTTCATTCTTAAACTTTTCGGTAAAAAAATCTCTAGAAAAAGAGTAGTCGATGTTCTTTCCAATTAGTCCAAATTTACGCATTTTTATATCGTTTTCTTTTGCCCAACCAAATTAAGGATAATACTACAATTATTCCTAAAAAAATGAATAAAATAGCTAACCAATTATTGGTATCTGATAAATCTGGCCAGTAGCGAATATAGTTGTCTAGCACTGGGTTTTCATTGGCATCGTAAAGTATTTCGCCGTTTGCATTTTTTTTGTAAAGAGGTTTTTTCCAAGGCCACACCACGCCTAGACTTCCAGTTATAAAACCGATAATTACTAAAAAAGTCATCTTTTTAAAATACTTTAAAACATAACCAAGTAAATGAGATAAACTTACTAGACCAAAAACAGAACCTGCGGTAAAAGAACTTAATACTTTTAGGAGTTGAATTCGTTTTGGGTTTTCAGAGAAAGAAAAATCCAATCGAATAATTTCGGTTAGGGTATCAAAAAGTGCATTAACAGAATCGACCAGTAAAAGTACATAGTTGCCTAATAAAATCAAGATAAATGAACCTGAAAGTCCTGGTAATGTCATTCCAGAAACGGAAATAATTCCACATAAAAAGACAAACCACAGGTTATCATTTTCGGTAGCTGGACTCATAAAACTAATGGTTATTCCTGCGGAAGTACCAATAAAAATAAACAATAAATTTTTGAATGATTTCAAGTTAAAATCTCTTGCCATATAATAAATAGAACCGATAATCATTCCGAAAAAAGCAGCCCAAACATAGAGTTCATACTGTTCGATAAAGTAATCGAGTATTTTAGAAACGCTAAAATAACTTACTGTCATTCCTAAAATTAAGACTCCAATAAATTTGAAATTGATGTATTCTAGAAAAACTTTTCCGCCGCGTTTAAAAAGCAAGTGAAATGCTTTGAGGTTAAATTTTTGTAAGGAATAGATAAATTCCTCATAAAAACCAGCTACAAAAGCAACTACACCACCAGAAACACCGGGAACTTTGTTAGCAGCACCCATAGCCAAACCTTTCAGGAATAGGAATATAGAATCGGTTAAGTTGCGTTTGTTTTGCATAGTTAGTTAAGCCTTATCCGTTTTTTGATTGCCTAAGCGTTCGAGTATTAAGATTAATACAAAGCCTAAAATGGCCATCAAAATGGCTTGCCAGAGAAATGGTTCGCCGTCAAAATCTAATGGAGAAATAGGTACTTCTTTAAGTATGATTTCTTTGTCGCCAACAATTTCTTTATCGGTTACTTTTTTCCAAGGCCAAATTTTGTTGAGCGATCCAGCTATAAATCCTGTAAGAATCGCCAAGGTAGTGTTTTCATAACGTTTCAATAACCATTTAAGAAGTTTTGAAAATGACAATAAGCCTACAACAGCTCCAAGTCCTACAACAGCAATGGTTTTAAGATCAAAATTACTTACCGCTTCGCTGACGGTTTTGTAAGCACCAAGAAGAACTAAAATAAAAGCACCAGAAATTCCCGGTAAAATCATTGCACAAATAGCAAGAGAACCTGAAAAAAATAAAAACAGCAAACTGGTAGAACCGCTAGAAGGAGTTAGTAGGGTAATTCCGTATGCTACAATAGCGCCAATAATTAACGCAAGAATGGTGCTTGTTTTCCAGCTTTTAATTTGTTTAGCAACGTAAAGAACACTAGCAACAACAAGCCCAAAAAAGAAAGACCAGATGTAGATAGGATGTTCTTCTATCAAGAAATTTGTTAACCGCATTAGGGTGAAAATACTAACTAAAATCCCAATAAAAAGACTAGCTAAAAAATTACCATTTAAGGTTTTCCAAACACTGAAAAAACCTTCTTTTTTCCAACGTTTTAATAGTTTAATATCTACACTGCTAATGCTATTAATTAGTTCTTCATAAATTCCTGTGATAAAAGCAATCGTGCCTCCAGAAACACCAGGAACAACATCGGCAGCACCCATTGCCAAGCCTTTCAAACTAGTTATAAATTGAAATTGAATTTTTTTTTGCATAGCTGATTTATCAAATTCAAAAATATAATAATTAGTTGATTTTAGACTGATTTAATCAGTTTGAATTTTTTGAAGCAGCTTGCCTTTTTCTGTAAATATATTTTTCGATTTCTACAACGACAAAAACTATAAAACCTGCAGCAAAAGGTGGCAGCCAGTAAATTAGCTTTATAGGTTCGGTATCGAAAAAAGTGTTGAATGATGGTAAGTACACAAACAATCCTTGAAGCACAGTAAGAATTCCGGCAGCGTAAAACACGTATTTGTTGCTAAAAAAACCTTTAGAAATAGCTGGGTCTTTAAGTCGCCGGCAATTAAAAAGATAAAACAACTGACCAGCTACAAGTGTATTAACAGCTACTGTTCTAGAGGCAACAAGCGATAAGCCCAAATCTTGCATCCAATAAAACACACCTAGTGTAAGTGCTCCAATCAATAATGAAACATAAACAATTTTCCATACAAAAGCTCGCCCTAAAATAGCATCAGTCGATTTTCGTGGAGGTCGTTGCATTACATTTTCTTCCTTTGGTTCAAACGAAATAGCCATAGCCAAAGTTACAGCGGTAACCATATTTACCCATAAAATTTGTACAGGCATGATTGGACTAATAACACCTAAAATTATTGATGTCATTACCACTAAGGATTCAGCTATGCTGGTTGGTAGTACAAAAAACAAGGCTTTCTTTATATTGTCATAGACCGTTCTTCCTTCCTCAATAGCATTCACAATAGAAGTAAAGTTGTCGTCTGCTAAAACCATTTCAGAAGCATCTTTGGTAACTTCTGTTCCTTTTATTCCCATAGCAATTCCAATATTTGCTTTTTTGAGCGCAGGCGCATCATTCACACCATCGCCTGTCATTGCACATAATTTTCCGTTGGCTTGAATGGCTTTTACCAGCCGGAGTTTATGTTCTGGTGAAGTTCGAGCAAAAATGTCATATTTTTCAACTGCTTTTTGAAGTTCTTCATCGCTCATTTTTTCAATTTCGTGTCCCGAAATGGCAGCATCTTTTTTGTTGGTTATACCTACTTCGTTTCCGATGGCTTGAGCGGTAATAAGATGATCCCCTGTAATCATTTTAACTTCAACTCCAGCATTTTTACAAGATTTTATAGCTTCTTTTACTTCTTTTCTCGGCGGGTCTATAATTCCAATTACACCCAGAAAAACTTGGTTGTTGTCAATAGAATCAATAGCGATAGTTTGTGTGTCTGAACTTACTTTTTTGTAAGCAACACCAATCATTCGTTGGCCTTTTGCTGCAACTTCCTTAATTTTGTTTTCCCAAAAAGGAGTATCGATTTTTTGAGCGCCTTGGCTTGTTAATTGTCTATCGCATCGATCGATAACGCGTTCTGGCGCACCAGTCATAAAAACATATTTTTCGTTGTTATGTTTATTTAAGGTCGCCATAAATTTATGCTCCGATTCAAAGGGAATGGTATCAATTCGCTTAGGAGCAAAATTTTGCAATCCAGCTTTGTGGCTTAATACGAGCAGAGCAGCTTCAGTAGGAGCGCCAGAAGTTATCCATTTTCCGTTTTCATCTTGATTGATGTCGGCATTATTACTAGCTTTTAAAGTTTGAATAAGTTGATTTAAAACCGGTTCATTTTCAAGATTGACCGCTTCTTTATTTAATTTTATTTCTCCGGTTGGTTCATAACCAGTGCCATCAATTGTAAAAGCTTTTTCTGCTGTAATTATGGTTTTGGCAGTCATTTCATTTTGAGTAAGCGTACCAGTTTTATCCGAGCAAATAACATTTACAGCTCCTAGTGTTTCTACTGAGGGTAGTTTTCTGATAATGGCATTTCGTTTGGCCATTTGTTGTACACCAACAGCGAGCGTAATTGTCATTATAGCAGGTAAACCTTCAGGAATTGCAGCCACAATAAATCCGATGGTAATCATAAACAACTCATCGATGGCGTAGTTTCTATAGTAATATCCAAAGGCAAAAAAAGCTGCCGTAACGAAAATTAAAATAACCGAAAGTATTTTGCTGAAATGTTCAATTTGTTGGATGAGCGGGGTCGTAATTTTGTCTACCTTACTCATCATTTCATTGATTCGACCAATCTGAGTTTGTTTACCTGTTTCTACAACCACAGCTTTTGCTTTTCCAAAAATAACGGTGGTTCCAGAAAAAGCCATTCCTTTTTGGTCACCAATAATCGCGCTTTCATCAACTTGCTCGGTTGTTTTATCAACTGCGGTAGATTCGCCAGTTAGTGGAGATTCTTCAATTTGAAGATTTTTAGTTTCAATTAGGCGAACATCGGCAGGAACTTTATCGCCAGATTGCAATAAAACAATATCGCCAGGAACTAATTCTAAAGCATCGATTTTTTCTTGTCTGTTGTTGCGAATTACTACTGCATTTAAGGATAGCATTTTCCGAATTCCTTCCAGTGCTTTTTCTGCTTTTCCTTCTTGAATGATACCGATAATAGCATTAATAATTACAACCCCTAAAATTACCCAGGTGTCTACCCAATGCTGAGTAAGCGCTGTAATAATAGCAGAAGCGAGCAATATATAAATAAAGACATTATTAAATTGTAAGATGAATCGTTCTATCCAGGTTTTACTTTTAGCTTTTGGCATTTCATTTTTGCCGTATGTTTTTTTTCTTGTGGATATTTCATCGGTAGATAAACCTTTATTATAATCGGTTTCTAATTTTGATTGAATTTCTTGAATTGATTTGGAATGCCAATTTGTTGGTTGAGCTTTTCCCGAGTGATTCATAGTTGTTTATTTTGAAAAATTAAAAATACCAAAAAATCAAATAAAACGCTATTAATTAAATTAATTACTGATGAAAATCAGTTGAACAAGATATTCTTTTTGAAAGGATTTCCTTTCGCCTAATTTTTAATTTTATTTGCAGCTAGTGTATTTTGTAGTATAAATATGACTAATTTTGTCTATTGAAAATCAGTTAGTTATTGTGTATGGGAGTAGATTTGCCAAAGAATGAAGATGAGCGTTTAGAAAAACTGTACTCATATCAAATTTTAGATACAGTTGATGAAAAAGCTTATGATGAGCTAACCAACTTAGCTGCTTCTATTTGCGGCGTAAAAATGGCTATGATTAGCTTGATTGATTCCGATCGGCAATGGTTAAAATCTGCTTGTAGTTTAGATGGAACTCTCGAAATGCGAGAAACTTCCAGAGATATTGCCTTTTGCGCGCATACTATTTTAAATCCTGATGAAATTTTAGAGGTTGAAGATGCCCGAAAAGATGATCGGTTTAAAGATAACATTTATGTAAAAGAAGGCGGGATAGTTTTTTATGCCGGCGCTCCTTTGGTTACTGAAGAAGGTTTGACGCTGGGAAGTTTCTGCGTAATCGACGATCAACCCAATCGCCTTAGCGAAAAACAGCGGAACTTTTTACAAACAATGGCCGATCAAGTGGTGAAGTTGTTTGAGTTGCACAAAAGCGAAATTCAACTTGAAAAGGAAAAAAAACAGTTTCAACGCTTTGCAGAAAATTCTCCAAATATTGTATACCGATTTTCGAAAAATGGAGGAGAAAATTATCACAATAACCAGACTTTAACTATTTTAGGATATTTCCCAGAACTTTTTAGCGAACGACCTAGTCTGTGGACGGATTTAATTCACCCAAATGATCTAGAATCAGTTCATAAAGCTGTAGAGAAAGCTGCTTCCGGTGAATCTATTAATATGATTTACCGAATGAAAGCTAAGTCGGGCGAATGGAAATGGATTCACGACCGGAGTACTTATATTTTTAACGCCCAAAATAATTTATGGGTTGAAGGTGTTGCTGAAGATATTACCGAAAGAAAAAAGTTTAAGGACGAACTCAAACTAATTAAGAAAACCTTAGAAGATGCCGGTGAAATGGCAAAACTTGGTGCTTGGAAAATTAATTTAGAAAACAACGAATTGTACTGGTCTGATGTTACGAAACAAATTCATTCGGTTGATTTGAATTACCAACCAACGATCGATGCAGCTATCAACTTTTATAAAGAAGGAGCACATCGAGAACAAATCAAAAAATGTATTTATGATGCCATAGAAAATGGAAAATCTTTTGATGTAGAGTTGAAAATCGTTACCAACTCTGGTGATGAAAAATGGATACGGACTAAAGGTGAAGCGGTTTATGAAAATGATAAAGACTATGAAATAATCGGTATTTTTCAAGATATACATCAAGAAAAAACACAACAACTTCAACTTGAAAACTCTAAAAATCAATTAGAAAGTATTTTTAATGAAATTGAAAGTGTTATTTTTTCACTCGCTTATCCGAGTCAAAACTTGCTGTTTATTACACCTTCTGTAGATAAAGTTTACGAATACAAGCAGGAAGAATGGGTAGAAAACAGACGTTTGTGGAAAGAATGCATTTATCCTGAAGATCGATCGATTATTCAAAAGATGAAAAAACTTTTAAAACAAAAAGGTTCCTATGAACTGGAATATCGAATTTTAACACCGACAGGAAAAATTAAATGGATTAGAAATAAGTCAAAAATTATTACCGATAAACAAGGAAATAAAATCCGTATCGACGGAATTGTAAGCGATGTAACCAAGAGAAAACAGGCGCAATCTGAACTCAAAAAGGCCTTAGAATTAACCAATCAACATAATGAACGGCTTAAAAATTTCGCTCATATTGTTTCTCATAATCTTCGGTCGCACGCGAGTAATATCGAATCCTTGACGCATTTGCTAATAGATGAATATCCTGATTTTGCTAAAGTTGAACTAGTAACAATGCTAAAACAAGCCTCGACCAATTTGCTAGAATCAATTCAGCACCTTTCTGACGTCGCTCAGATGAATGTTAACAAAACCAGCTTGCAACCAATCGACTTGAACGATGTTATCGAAAACGCCATTCAAAATGTTTCTGCTTTGGCGCTAACAAATAAAGTTACAATTTACAATGAAACCAATTTTTCAAAACCTGCACTTGGAGTATTGGCATATTTAGAAAGTATTGTGTTTAATTTTTTGACCAACGCCATAAAATACCGGTCGACTGATCGTAAAAGTTTCGTGAAGTTATCTTCCGAAGAAACCAATGATAATCTTATTTTAAACGTCAGCGATAACGGTTTAGGAATTGATTTAGACCGCTACCAAGATCGACTTTTTGGAATGTATAATACGTTCCATAAACATCCAGAATCTGAAGGAATTGGTTTGTTTATTACTAAGAATCAGGTTGAAGCTATCGGTGGAAAAATTGAAGTTGAAAGCGCGATTGATAAAGGCACAACTTTTAAAGTTTATTTCAAGAAAGCAAGCGATTAATGAGCTGATGAATTATTTCATTTTAAGAAAATTTTTACACAAAACGCTTTTCAAAATCCTTACTTTATAGCTAAAGTAGAAAAATGAAATCCACAATCCATCTCAATAGCGATTTAGGCGAAGGAGGAAAAAATGATGCCGCCATAATGGCGTATATTTCAAGTTGTAATATTGCTTGCAGCGGACATTACGGAACTCAACAAAGCATTGCGAAAACACTCGATTTTGCTCAGCAAAATTCAGTGTTAGTCGGTGCTCATCCATCTTATCCTGATAAAGAAAATTTTGGTAGAAAATCCATTTCAATTTCTTCAAAAGAATTAAAAGATAGCTTGAATCGTCAAATCGATTTATTTGTGAACGAAGCTGAAAAAAAACACCTAAAAACTAATCATATCAAGCCGCACGGCGCTTTGTATAACGATATTGCAAAAGACGCCTACAAAGCTGAAGTGGTTTTAGAAGTAATCGATCGATTAAATTTACCACTAAAATTGGTCGTTCCGCCTTTTTCAGTTATTCAGCAAATGGCACAAAGCGATTTTGATATTTGGCTGGAAGTTTTCGCCGATCGCAACTATGAAAATGATTATAGTTTAGTTAGCCGTTCTAAGTCTAACGCGCTTATTACCAATAAAAATGAATTTGTTGATCGCTTGGTTGATTTAGCTGAAAAGCAGCAGATTGTTAGCGTTCACGATAAAAAATTAACGATGGATTTTGATACCGTTTGCGTTCACGGTGATTTGCCTCAAACCTTAGAAAATTTAAAATTTGCACATCAAGAATTAGCCAAAAAAAAGATTTCTATTTTATGAAACTAAATTACCAAGATATCAAATTTTCGTATTTCAATGAGCAAGCAATTTTACTGGAATTTAAACCAGAAATAAACAGCGAACAGCTTTTTAAAATTTTGGACTTGAAGGAATTTTTAGAGAAAGAATGTGCTAAAGATTCGCTTGAAATAAGAAATACTTACCACAGTTTGCTCATTCAATTTTTTGATTTTCCTTTGGCTATTGACGAGAAAATAGCTGAGGTAAAAAAACTCGTAAAATCTTGGTTTAACGAAAACAATTCCATTAAAAACAGTAAAAAGAAAAGCCAACTGCATACGTTGCCTGTTTGCTACGAACCAGAATTTGGGTTGGACCTCGAATTCCTTGCAAAAGAAAAAAAATGCAGCGTACAAGAAATTGTCGATTTGCACACCCAAATACCGTATCTTATTTATTTTTTGGGATTTATACCAGGGTTTTTGTATTTAGGCGGTTTGGATGAAAAGTTGTTTCATTCCAGAAAAGCAACACCGAGACCTAAAGTAGCAGCTGGATCTGTTGGAATTGGTGAACAACAAACAGGGATTTACCCAAGCGAAAGTCCTGGCGGTTGGCAACTTTTAGGAGATTGTCCTGTGCCGCTTTTTGAGGCAGAAAACAATCCTCCAAGTCAGTTTTTAGCCGGAGACTTCATCCAATTTGAATCGGTTGATTTGGAAACTTATCAATCAATTCAAGCAGCAATCGAAAAGGGGAAATATACCATCAAAACCACTGACTATGAGTTTTAAAATTATACAAACAGGACTCTTGACTAGCGTACAAGATTTTGGTCGTTTTCATTATGCGGCTTATGGATGTCCTGTAAGCGGAGCGATGGATAATTATTCGGCTAAATTTGCTAATTTATTGCTCAACAACCAGATAGATGATGCGGTTTTAGAAGCCACACTTCAAGGACCGACCATAAAATTTGAGCAAAACACCCGTGTTGCTGTTGCAGGTTTGGGGGCTAAAATTTTACTCAATAAAAAAGCGAAAACAATCAATACAGCATTTTCAGTTTCAAAAGGAGATACGCTTAGTGTTCCACAAGTAACCGAAGGAAATCGTGTGTATATTTCTTTTGCAGGAGGAATTCAAACCAACGAAGTACTTGGTAGTCGGAGTTTTTACGCTTCTATCAATCCAGCTGATAAGATAAAAAAAGGTGCGAAGTTTAAAATAACTTCCAAAAAACTTCAACAGAAAGAGTTGAATGCAAACCTATCTTTTGATGCATCACTTTACTCAACTCAACAAGTAGAAGTGTACCCAGGTCCAGAATTTTCTTTATTACCTGAATCTATTCAACAGCAAATTACAGAATCGTCTTTTAGTATTTCAAAAGAAAACAATCGAATGGCTATTCAGTTAAACGAATTGATTGACAACGAAATGAAACCTATTTTAACCGGTCCAGTTTTGCCTGGTAGTGTGCAATTAACGCCTTCGGGAAAGCTTATTGTTTTGATGAAAGATGCCCAAACAACGGGTGGATATCCTAGAGTTTTGCAACTGAGCCAAAGCGGAATTAATCAAATTTCTCAAAAAAGGGTAGGAGCAGAATTCAAATTTATTGTACGTGATTTTTAAATTTTAGGTTTTTAGCACACGACAAAAATCAAATTTGATAGATTCCTCTCGATTTCTGACCCTATCCCTAAAGGGTGAATCGAGGAAAACCAGGCTCCCTTTAGGGCAAGGGTGAAACTGATTTTTTGAAAAATCCTCCAAAACTATTTTTTGTCGGTTACTAACCTTTATGTCATAAATTTTATGACATTTCTTCTGCTTTAAACTGAGCTTCGTATAAGTTTTTATAGAAACCTTCCGATTTTTGTAGCAATTCTTGGTGTTTGCCAACTTCAACAATTTCGCCTTTTTCCATCACAATGATTTTATCAGCATTTTTTATGGTTGCTAATCGGTGCGCAATAACGATTGAAGTTCTGTTCTTGGTAATTTTTTCGGTTGCATTTTGAATCAGTTGTTCGCTATACGAATCGATGGAAGAAGTAGCTTCATCTAAAATCAAAATACTGGGTTTGCTTACGTATGCACGAAGAAAAGCAATTAATTGACGCTGTCCAGAAGACAACATCGTACCGCGTTCTTTTACATTATAATGGTAGTTTTCAGGGAGTGTTGAAATAAATTCGTGCACGCCAATTTCTTTTGCAGCTCGAGTAACTTCTTCTTCGGTAATTTCAGGTTTATTTAAGGTAATATTGCTTAAAATACTTTCTGCAAAAAGAAAAACATCTTGTAGAACGATAGCTATTTCATTTCTTAACGAACGAAGTTCATAGTTTTTAATATTTTGACCATCGACTAGAATTTCACCTGAATTAATTTCATAAAAACGACTGAGTAAGTTGATGACCGTACTTTTTCCAGCACCTGTTGCCCCAACAATAGCAATAGTTTCTCCTGGATTGGCGGTAAACGAAATTCCTTTTATTACTTTTTCGTCTTCGTCGTAACCAAACACTACATTTTTAAATTCAATTTTTCCTTGCAAGGATTTGGCTTCAATTTTTCCAGTATTATTGATAAACGAATCGGTGTCCATAATTTTAAAAACACGATTTGCAGCAACCATTCCCATTTGTAGTGAATTGAATTTATCGGCAATTTGACGCAAAGGTCTAAAGAGCAGCTGAGCTAATTCAATAAACATTACAATCAATCCTAACGAAAGTGCGTCGTTGGCTACAATTCTTACTCCTCCATACCAGAAAATTAATCCAATAGTTACTGAGGTTAACATTTCTACAAAGGCAAAATAAATAGAATTGTACCAAACGGTTTTTATCCAACCTTTTCGGTGTTCCTTGTTGATGGCGATAAAATTTTTGTATTCTCTTTCTTCTCGATTAAAGATTTGCACGATTTTCATTCCTGTAATGCGTTCTTGCACAAATGAATTAAGGTTAGATATTTGTGTGCGAACGATTTCAAAAGCAGCTTTCATTTTACGCTGAAATATGCGTGTTGCAATTATAATAATTGGAAAAACAGTAAGTACAACTAGGCTGAGTTCCCAACTTTTGTAAAACATAAATCCTATAATGACGATCATTTTTAGGATATCGCTAATAATCATAAACAAACCTTGACTAAAAATACTAGCAATGGTTTCAATATCGCTTACGGCTCGGGTTACTAATCTTCCAATAGCAGAATTATCGAAGTATTGTTTTTTGAAATTTAGCATTCGTTCAAAAAGTTGAATTCGGATATCTCGAATAACTTCTTGGCCCAACCAATTAGCAAAAAAGATAAAACTCAATTGAAAAATTACTTCAGCAATAAGCGCAATGAGCATTAAGGAAATAAGGTAAACTAAATTTTGATAATCTTGCGGAATGATTGATTCATCGATTACAATTTGGAGTAAATAGGGACGAACAACACCCAAGCCAGACAAGATTAGTGCTGCAAAAATGACAAAATAAAAAGTGAGGCGATAGGGTTTTGTAAACTTCAATAATCGTCTAAATAAACCAAAATCAAATGCGTTTCCTGTCTTACTCATAAATCAAGATATATGTCTTGTGGATAATCAATTTCAATTAAAAACAAGGCGTGCGCCGGTACTGATTTACCAGCATTGCTACGTTGTTTGCTTTCTATTATTTTTTTAAAATCAGCTAAAGCTATTTTACCTAAACCAATTTCAACCATTGTTCCTACAATTGCGCGAACCATATTTCGTAAAAAGCGATTGGCTTTAATGGTAAAAATCAGCAAGCCATTTTCGTCTTTTTTCCATTGCGCTTCAATTATACTACATAAATGCGTATGAACTTGCGTTTTAACTTTTGCAAAACATTTGAAATCTTTATATTCAAAAAGAATTGCTGCCGCTTGATTCATCAAATCAATGTCGAGTTTATTTTTTACAAAATAAGCTTCGTTTAGCGTAAACGGATTTTTTTCTTGGGTAATTTTATATTCATACGTTCTAGAAATAGCATCAAATCTAGCGTGTGCTTCATCTTTTACACTTTTAATGTGGTGTACTGCAATATCTTGTGGTAATAAATTATTCAACTTATAAATCAATTGTTTTTTTTCTGAAATTGATTGTTCTGAATCGAAATGAGCTATAAAATTTTTTGCGTGTACTCCTGTATCGGTTCTTCCTGCTCCCATAACGCTAATTTCTTCTTGAAGCGCGGTAGAAAGAGCTAAGTTGACTTTTTCTTGCACGCTGATATGTTTCGGTTGAATTTGCCAACCGTGATAATGAGTCCCTAAATATGAAAGACAAATAAAGTACCGCAAGAGTTAAAATAATTTCGTGCAAAGATAGAATTTTCAACTAAGCTTTAAGCTGAAGTTTACTACTTATATGAGTTTTCTCCATAGCTAATCGTTGTATTGATAATTTGCTGAAGCGAAGCGATTCTTCTACTATAAATCAATTCAAAATCAGTAGTTTTTGTGTAGTTTTGCTTCCTTGCAAAAAGCTGTCAATCTTGGCTTGGCATAAGAATTGAACAATTAAATTAGAGCAGAAGCATAGCAGCTTAACTCATTAAAAATCAATAAAAAATATACTAAAAACAGCAGTCTTGTTAGCTTTATAACTGACAAGCTGTCGAAAAAATACACTATGTCGAAATCAAAATTATTCAGTCTTGACAATTTGTCATCACAAAACATAGATGAAGATGCAGAATTAATTCCATTGATGACTTCTGAAGACGAAGAAGCCATTCATCGCGAGGAATTGCCAGAAACGCTACCAATTTTGCCACTTCGTAACACCGTTTTATTTCCAGGAGTAGTCATACCGATTACCGCTGGAAGAGATAAGTCGATCAAACTCATCAACGAAGCCAATAACAACAACAAAACAATTGGAGTTGTTTCGCAAAAAAACGATGAAGAGGAAGATCCAAGTTTTAGCGATATCAACAAAGTTGGTGTTGTAGCTAGAATTTTACGCGTCTTAAAAATGCCCGATGGAAATACCACGGTAATTATTCAAGGAAAAAAACGATTCAAAGCAACCGAACCTGTTTCAGAAACCCCGTTTCTAACTTGTAAAATTGAAGAATTTGAAGAAGTAAGACCACCGTTTAATGATGCCGAGTTTACGACAATTATAGATTCGATTAAAGAATTGTCGCTGCAAATTATTAAAGAAAGTCCTAATATTCCTTCGGAAGCTTCGTTTGCTATCAAAAATATAGAGAGCTCTTCTTTCTTGGTAAATTTCGTTTCTTCTAATATGAACTTAGAAGTCAAACAAAAACAAAAATTGCTAGAAACAAGCGATTTAAAAGAAAGAGCCTTAGAGACGTTGCGGTTTATGAATTTAGAGTTTCAGAAATTAGAACTCAAAAACGATATTCAAAGCAAGGTTCAATCTGATATGAACCAACAGCAACGCGAATATTTTCTTCATCAACAGATGAAAACAATTCAAGAAGAATTAGGAGGAAATTCGCAAGAAGGCGAAATAGAAGAAATGCGCGAAAAGGCAAAAGCCAAAAAGTGGAACGATGAGGTAAAAGAGCACTTTGAAAAAGAATTGTCTAAGTTGCAACGTATGAATCCACAAGTAGCCGAATTTTCGATTCAACGAAATTATTTGGACTTGTTTTTAGAGTTGCCTTGGAATGAATTCAGTAAAGACAAATTTGATTTAAAACGTGCGCAAAAAGTTTTGGATCGCGATCATTATGGCTTAGAGGATGTTAAACGTCGAATTATAGAATATTTGGCGGTGCTCAAACTCCGTAATGATATGAAGTCACCAATTTTATGTTTGTACGGTCCTCCGGGAGTAGGAAAAACTTCTTTAGGAAAATCTATAGCCGAAGCATTGGGACGCGAATATGTTCGTGTTTCGTTGGGTGGACTTCGAGATGAAGCCGAAATTAGAGGTCATCGTAAAACCTACATTGGAGCAATGCCTGGTAGAATTATTCAGAGTATAAAAAAAGCAGGAACGAGCAATCCCGTTTTTGTTTTAGATGAAATCGATAAGTTGGGCAATAGCCATCAAGGCGATCCTTCATCAGCTTTGTTGGAAGTTTTAGATCCTGAACAAAATAGCGAATTTCACGATAACTTTTTAGAACTAGGTTACGACTTGTCTAAAGTAATGTTTGTAGCAACTTCTAATAATTTGAGTACAATTCAGCCTGCTTTACGCGATCGTATGGAAATTATTAATGTAAACGGTTACACGGTTGAAGAAAAAATAGAAATTGCGAAACGACACTTATTGCCAAAACAAATAAAAGAACACGGGCTTAAAAAGGCTGATATCAAGTTAGGCAAACGTCAAATAGAGGCGATTATTGAAGGTTATACTCGAGAGTCTGGTGTTCGTGGTTTAGAAAAACAGTTGGCAAAAGTAATTCGCTCTATAGCTAAAAATATTGCGATGGAAGAGGAGTATTCTGCTAAAATAAGTAACGATAAAATTGTTGAAATTTTAGGTTCTCCAAAACTAAAACGCAGCGAGTACGAAAATAATAATGTTGCAGGTGTTGTAACTGGATTGGCTTGGACAAGCGTTGGAGGCGATATTTTATTTATTGAGTCTGCCTTGTCTAAAGGGAAAGGAAATTTGAGCATTACAGGAAATCTAGGAAAAGTAATGAAGGAATCAGCAACAATTGCCTTGGAATACATCAAGTCTAATGCTGATGAATTTGGAATTAACCCTGGGATGTTTTCAAACTACAACATCCATATTCACGTGCCAGAAGGAGCTACGCCAAAAGATGGTCCAAGTGCTGGTATTACAATGCTTACTTCACTAGTATCGCTTTTTACACAACGAAAAGTAAAGAAAAATTTAGCGATGACAGGTGAAATTACATTACGCGGAAAAGTTTTACCAGTAGGTGGAATTAAGGAAAAAATACTTGCTGCAAAACGCGCAAAAATTAAAGAAATCATTCTTTGTGCAGAAAATGAACGCGACATCAAAGAGATAAAAGACGATTACCTGAAAGGACTTACCTTTCATTATGTAGAAGATATGTCGCAAGTATTGGATTTAGCTTTAACTAAACAGAGGGTTGATAATCCTAAAGAATTTGAAGTAACTCCTTAATTGAGTTGATAACTAATTTTTAGCAATTCAATTAAATTTGATATGTTTGAAAACTGAATGAACTTTATGTTCGTTCAGTTTTTTTAATTTATGAGAAAGTTGAATAATTAGTGATCACAAAATACGTTTATAATTCATAAATGAAGACCAAAAAACAGGAGCTAATGCTACAACGATTATTGTTTTTGACGTTGCTATTTTCCGTAGCTTCTGTACAAGCTCAATTTGGTGGGCAAGATGTTTACCAGTTTCTCAATATGCCTGTTAATCCCTTACATTCTGCATTAGGAGGGAAAAATATAACGATGCGGGACTATAATCCTACTAACGCATTTTTGAATCCAGCTCACATCAATTCTTCAATGAATAGACAAGCCTCGGTAAACTATATGAGCTACGCTTCAGATATTAGTTATGGCTCTGCTGCCTACGCACATAAAGTCAATGAAAAATACGGCATTCTACAAGCTGGCGTAACATTTGTAGACTACGGAAATTTTGAAGGTTACGATGAAATGGGAAACCGTACGAACGATTTTAGTGGTAGCGATGCAGCATTTTCATTAGCTTATGCTTACCGATTTTCTGACACTCGATTTTCTATAGGAACGAGTTTAAAACTAATTACATCGCGTTTGGAACAATATTCTTCGTTTGGTTTAGCAACCGATATTGGTGGGGCTTTTACCGATGAAGATACTGGATGGATTGTTTCTGCTGCAGTTCGAAATTTGGGTGCGCAATTAGCTTCTTATGATGAGGTACAAGAATCCATACCGCTAGAATTGATGCTAGGAGTTTCTAAAAGACTAGAGAATGTTCCTATTCGATGGCATGTAACACTTCAAAATATGCAACAATGGGATTTAACTTTTCGAAACCCTGCACGAGACGAAACAGATTTGGAGGGAAATGTTACTCGAGATGACCCCGGTGTTATTAACAATATTTTCAGACATGCCGTATTTGGTGTAGAGCTTTTTCCTGAAGGCGGATTTAGTATCCGACTAGGCTATAACTTTATGCGAGCAGAAGAATTACGAATATTGAACCAACGCTCTTTTGCTGGGCTTAGTGGTGGTTTTATGCTGAAGATTAACCGTATGCGATTTTCTTATAGCTATATGCGCTTTAACCTAGCAGCTGGCACGAGTTTCTTCGGACTCGATGTTGATTTGAATTAGGTTACAGAAAAAGCACTTCATTTTTTTTAAGATTTATTTGGCAAAATCAATGATATAATTATTTTTGCATTTTTGTCAAAAAAAATGATCAATCTAAAATTTTCGAAAAAATAAATTAAGCCTAGTCTACTTTTAAATAATAAAACATTGAAAAAACAACTATTTTTTTTGCTCTTTACAATTATCAGTTTCAACTTTTACGCGCAAGATGATTTTGAAAAAGGTTATTTTATCGATAATAATAATCAAAGAGTTGATTGCTTGATTGAAAAAACTGAAAGCTTAAATACTCCTACTAAATTTAAGTTTAAATTATCCGAAAATGCTGACGTAGAAACAGCAAACATAACTTCTGTAAAAGAATTTGGTGTTGGCGATTATCTAAAATATATCCGAGTTATCACCAAAATTGATCGATCTAGCGAAAATCTTGAAAAACTGAGTAACCAAAGGGCACCTGAATTTGAAGAAGAGGAACTTTTCTTAAAAGTCTTGGTTGAAGGGAAAGCCAATTTATACGAGTATACAGACAATAATTTAAGGAGGTTTTTTTATAAAAAAGGCGATGCTGAACTTGAACAATTAGTCTTTAAATCGTTTAGAGTTAACCAAGGTACGGTAAGTAAAAATAACCGCTATCGGCAACAACTTTTGAATGAGCTAAAATGTCCAAAATTTACTTTCAATAGAGTTGAAAGAGTTGATTATAAGAAGAAAAATTTGATAAAGTATTTCACTGATTATAGCGAATGTAACGATGTTGAGTATGTGATTTATAAACCAGAACCAATCAAATTTCAATTTAATTTATCCATTAGACCCCGAGTTAGGAGCACTTCAGTTGCAGTATATCATCATGCCTCAAGCTTTAGAGATTTTGACTTTGGTTCTAAGCTTGGTTTTGGTATAGGAGTAGAGGCAGAAATTATTTTACCTTTTAAAAAGAAAGACAATAAGTGGGCTGTTATAGTTGAACCAACCTATTATAGTAAGTTCGAAGGAGAACAAACTAAAGATGATATAGACCTTTTTTCAATAGATGAGCTTAGGGCTGAGGTAATGTATAGTTCAGTTGAAATACCAATTGGAGTAAGACGCTACTTTCATCTAAGTGAACACTCAAAGATTTTTGCGAACTTTTCCTATGCTCTTGACATACATTTAGACTCGTCTTTTGAAATCACTAAAGATGATGGAGATCTTGATAGAAAATTTGAATCACGCTCATCAGTTGATAATTTTGCTCTTGGGTTAGGCTATAAATACAATGACAAGTTTAGTTTAGAGTTTAGGTATCATACCAATAAAGATTTTTTAAATTGGTATGATTACTGGAGTTCTGATCACAATACAATATCAGTAATATTTGGTTATACTTTATTCTAAACCAATTATAACTATCCTTTACCTGATTTTTTAATACTTAATAATATAACATTGAAAAAACAACTACTTTTTTTATTCTTTACAATTATCAGTTTCAACTTTTACGCGCAAGATGATTTTGAAAAAGGTTTTTTTATTGATAATGATGGTCAACAAGTTGAATGTTTCATTAAAAAAAATAAAGGCAATACTAATCCGATTGAATTTGAATATAAAGTATCGGAAAATGCTGAAATTAAAATAGCAACTATAGATTCTGTAAAAGAATTTAGTCATGGGGATTACCTAAAGTATGTTCGGGTTACCACCAAAATAGATCGATCTAGCGAAATACTTTCAAAATTAAGCAACCAAAGAGCTCCTGAGTTCAAAGAGGAGGTGTTGTTCTTAAAAGTCTTGGTTGAAGGAAAAGCCAATTTATACGAGTATACAGACAATAATTTAAGGAGGTTTTTCTATAAAAAAGACAATGCTGAACTTAAGCAGTTAATCTATAAATCTTTTAAAGTTAATCAAGGTACGGTAAGTAAAAATAACCGCTATCGGCAACAACTTTGGAATGAGTTAAAATGTCCAAATTTTACTTCCAATAGAGTTGAGAGAGTTGATTATAAGAAGAAAAATTTGATAAAGTATTTTACTGATTATAGCGAATGTAATGACGTTGAATATGTGACATATCAGCCTAATAAGAAAGAAAGTTTATTCAGTTTTTCGGTTAGACCTCGCATAACAAATAATTCCCTTACTGTTGGTAGTCAAAATTCTAATATAACTGACGCAGATTTTGGTTCAAAAATAGGTTTGAGTATAGGTTTTGAAGTTGAATATGCTTTGCCTTTTAATTTTAATAAAGAACATAAAAACTGGACTGTAACTGTGGAACCAATATATAATCGGTTTACGGCTAATACGAGTACTCATGACACTGGAAGTTCAAATTTAGATGTGATACATTCCAGCTTAGAATACAATACTTTCGATGTACCAATAAGTTTAAGACGGTATTTTAATGTTGGCAAAAAATCAAAATTGTTTGTAAATGCGTCCTACGCTTTTACATTGCATTTAAATTCATCTTATCTGCTTAGAGATGATGAACAGGCTTTAAATGTTTCAAATGGATTTAGAGGTGGCAGTTTTTTTGCTTTTGGTGTCGGCTATAAGTATAATGAAAAATACAGCTTAGAGTTAAGGCTTGATTCCACTAGAGATATTTTTAAAGATTATGAGTATAGAACTTCTAAATATAAATCAATATCAGTAATTTTTGGTTATACTTTATTCTAAACTAATATTAAACTATTCTTTGCTTAAATTTTTTAATCTTTAATAATAAAACTTTGAAAAAACAACTACTTTTTTTATTCTTTACAATTATCAGTTTCAACTTTTACGCGCAAGATGATTTTGAAAAAGGTTATTTTATCGATAATGATGGCCAGCAAGTTGAATGTTTTATTAAAAAAAATACAAGCAAAAACAATCCGACTGAATTTGAATATAAATTATCCGAAAATGCTGACGTAGAAACAGCAAACATAACTTCTGTAAAAGAATTTGGCGTTGACGATTATCTGAAATATATCCGAGTTACCACCAAAATTGATCGATCTAGTGAAAACTTTGAGAAAATGGATAATCAAAGAGCGCCAAGATTTAAAGAAGAAGAGCTTTTTTTAAGAGTTTTGGTTGAAGGAAAAGCTAATCTATATGCATACACAGATAATAGTTTGAGAAGGTATTTTTATAAAAAAGACGATGTCGAACTTAAACAATTAATATTTAAATCTTTTATCGTTAATAATAGTAAAGTAAGTAAAAATAACCGTTACCGACAACAACTTTTGCACGAGTTAAAATGCCCTAGTTTTACAACTGATAAAATAGAAAGAGTAGGTTATAAGAAAAAAGATTTGGTGAAATTTTTTACTGATTATAATGAATGTCACGAAAGTGATTACGTAACATATGTGGTGGAGCAACAAAAAGACTTATTCAGTTTATCGATTCGACCACGTATAAACAGGACAACAACTTCGATATCTAATCAACCTTCCAGCTTTAGAGATTTTAATTTAGGTAATAAACCTGGTTTTGGGATAGGAGTAGAAGCTGAATTTATTTTGCCTTTTAAAAAAGAAAACAATAGGTGGGCGGTTATTATAGAACCTACGTTTATGAGGTTTAAAGATGAAAAAATTAAAACAGTCGATAATTATTCTACCAGTCAACTAGAAGCTGAAATTGACTACAACTCGCTTGAAATTCCTGTAGGGTTAAGACGATATTTTGTAATTAATAAAAAATCGAAGTTTTTTGCTAATTTTTCCTATGTACTTAACCTAAATATGGATTCAACTATACAAATTACTAGAGATGGCGGCGTGCGTTATAAATATTTTAATGCGTTATCAGCAGTAGGTAATTTCGCACTTGGACTTGGTTATAAATACAACGATAAATACAGTGTTGAGTTTAGGCTTTATACCAATAAAGAACTTTTAAATAAATATGCGAATTGGACTTCAGAATATAAAACGATGTCCTTAATTTTTGGGTACACGATATTTTAAATGCTAGATTCAAGTCATAAATACAAAATCATTATTTTAGTAAAACAGCTTAAATCTTTTTGATAAAATAATATCCATTCAATTAGATATAATCTTTGTTGAATTGTTGTTGAAAAGTTTAAGTTATTTCTTTTTATTTAAAGGATAGCCACAATTGAAGCAAAATTCAGCTTTCGATGAATGATTATCCTCACCACAATTATAACAATGTTGGGTATTTATTTTTCGATTTTTCATAAAAGTCATTTCGGCTGTTACAATTCCTGTTGGTACAGCAATAATTCCATAACCCAATATCATAATTAAGGAAGCAATAAATTGACCTAAAGGTGTAATAGGATGAATGTCACCAAAGCCAACGGTTGTTAAGGTAACAATTGTCCAATAAATACTTTTAGGAATAGAAGTAAATCCATTTTCTGGTCCTTCTACCATATACATAACCGTTCCAGCAATAAAGGAAATAATAATTACCGTGTAAATAAAGATTAAAATTTTTGGTAAACTTTTTTGAAGTGCTTTTACCAACTGACTACCTGCACCAAAAAAATGTTCGAGTTTTAAGATTCTAAAAACGCGTAACAAACGCAAAGATCTAACGGTTAAAAGTGCGCCAGAACCAGCAAAAATTAAAGAAATATAAAGTGGAATAGTCGATAAAAAATCAATAATACCGTAGAAACTGAAAATATATTTACTCGGTTTTTTAATGCTTATAATTCGCAAGATGTATTCAACCGTAAAAAAAATAGTTACAACCCACTCACCGATATAAAGGTAGTTATGATATTTTGCATAAACACTTTCAACTGAATCTAATAGCACAAAAACCAAACTGATGAGAATGACAATCAATAAAATGACATCAAATAATTTACCAGCTTTTGTGTCGGCTTCATAAATGACTTCGTGAATCTTTTCTTGCCAAGTCATTTTATCTAGTGATTTCTTTTTCAAATTGAACTAATTTAAGTACTTAAAATTACAATTTCAGTTATAGATTATAAATATTTTTGACATTAATTTTAGTCAATTTCAACTTTGTTTGCCATTACAAAAGTTTGAAAAATATTACTTTGATTTCCTAAAATCTGCAAGGCGAATAACTTTTCCTCTATTGTTTTAGCCGATTTCATTCGTAATTTTTGCAACGGATTTGTTGCCCAATCAATTACATTAAAATCTGCTTCCATACCGGAATCAAAACTTCCAATTTTATCAGCTAAATTCAATGTTTTGGCACCGCCAAGTGTAGCTAAATAAAACGCTTTTAGCGGCGATAATGCACTATGATTTTCTTCGCTATACATTCCTTTTTTAAGTTGTGTAACCTTGTAAGCTTCGTTTAAAGTTGTTAGCATATTAAAACTAGTTCCAGCACCAATATCGGTTCCCATTCCTACATTTATTTCGTATTGCTCTGCTTTCTTTAAATTGAATAATCCACTTCCTAAAAATAAATTTGAAGTCGGACAAAAAGCAATATTGCATTGATGTTTCTGCATAGTTTGCCATTCATCATCACTTAAATGAATGCTATGTGCAAAAACCGATTTTGAAGTTAATAAATCAGCGTTGTTGTATACGTCTAAATAATTTTTTGCTGCTGGAAATAAGGATTTAGTAAAAGCTACTTCGTCGCTGTTTTCGGCTAAATGTGTATGCAAATAAACATTCGGATAAACTTGAAGTAACCTACCGGCAGCTTGCAGTTGTTCGGGTGAAGAAGTAATGGCAAAACGCGGCGTAACAGCATAAGCCAAACGCCCTTTTTCGTGCCATTCTTCTATCAATTCTTTAGATTCTCGATAGGCAATTTCTGGCGTGTCTTGCAATTCTTCTGGCGCATTTCTGTCCATCAAAACTTTCCCAGAAATCATTCTAAGATTCCTTTGGAAAGCTTCTTCAAAAAAAACTTCCACCGAAGATTTATGAACCGTTCCAAAAACCAAAGCTGTTGTCGTGCCGTTTCGTAGCAATTCATCTAAAAAAAACTGAGCAATTTTTTGAGCGTAATTACGGTCGCTAAATTTCATTTCGGTCGGAAAGGTGTATTTTTCTAGCCATTCTAACAAAGCTTCGCCATAAGAACCAATCATTTCAGTTTGTGGAAAATGAATATGCGTATCAATAAAACCAGGCATAATTAGTTTTCCCGTAAAATCAAACCATTCATATTTGGCTCGATCTGCTTTTGAAAAATTTGTTGCGGGTTGAATTTCTTTTACTTTTCCGTTTTCTGTCAGCAAAACAGAATCGGGTTGATAGACATAAGAATCGGATGTTTGACTCGGATCGGCTTTGAAATAAAACAAATCGCCTGCAAATGCTTTTACTGCCATTTTCAATTGAATTAGATGTGTCTAAATTACATTTTTTTTCTTGTTTGTTGCACATTTTATGGTTGATAAATTGCAGGAGAAACAAACAAATCTTAAAACTATTTCAATAAATGAATTTTTAGTTCGTTTACTAATTGAAGAGTTTGTATTTTTAGAGTCTACACAGATTTTTTTATGAAGTTAGAAATAAAACGACATGGATTGCTAGGAATTGCCATTTTTCTAATGGTGTTGATTTTATTTTTAGACAAAATTGAATTTTACCTAAAAGCTGATCGTGCAGAGGGTGAAGTTATTGGTTATACGTTTGAAAAAGTTAATTTCACTCCCAGTAAATTTTCTAAAACTGGAGGTGAAGTAAAGTTTAACCGTCCGATTTTTGAATTTAAGATAAACAATTTTTCTTACCAATCTGAAGGGCAAAGATCTTCGTATAAGTTTTTTGAAAAAGGAGATGATATAGAAGTACTTTATATTGAATCTGAAAATAAAGCTTACATCAATAGTTTTTTAGAGTATTGGTTTCCAGTTCGATATATTGAGTTTATACTGCCAATTTTTGTAGTTATTTTGGTGCTTATTTATGGTGTATTGGATAAAGGAGATAGCATTACGCTTTATTTTAAATCGTTTGAAAAGTCCAAACCACATCCATTTAGTTCAATAGATTTCAATTTTAAACGATTGAATTCTAAAGAATAACATTTTTGTTTCTAAGTTTTTATTTAGATTGTTTTAAAATAATTTTGAGGTTTAATCCTGCTGATATATTTTTGCGCTAAATTTTAATCTGTCTAAATAAGAATAATGAGAACGATTACTTTTATAGTTTTAGTTTTAGTTGGTTTTGTTCAAATGCAAGCTCAAAACAATGAATTAAGTGGTACCATTACCGATCGAGCAAACACTCCAATTCCTGGAGCTGAAATTCATATTGATGAATTAAATCGGGGTAAAATTAGTAATGAAGACGGAGTCTTTAAATTTTCAGAGCTTCCCGAAGGTACTTATGATTTGCAAATTTCGTTTATTGGTTTTAAAAGTAAAAGGGTAACTTTTTCAATCACTGAAAATGAAATACTTTCACTTGATAAAATTATACTTTATGAAGGAAACGAAATTTTAAACGAAGTTGTAATTACAAAGGAAAGACACAATAAATTTTCAAGAAAACAAACTGCTTATGTTTCAAAATTGCCGTTAAGAGATATTGAAAACACACAGGTTTATTCTACAGTAACCAATGAACTGTTAGAATCTCAAGTTGTTACGAATTTTGAAGACGCATTAAAAAATGCCGTTGGTGTTGAAAAATTATGGAGTTCAACAGGAAGAGGAGGAGATGGTGCAGGATATTATTCATTACGAGGCTTTTCAGTTCAACCGCAACTTGTTAATGGTTTACCGGGAATAACCAATGGAACTATTAACCCAGCAAATATTGAACGAATTGAAGTAATTAAAGGACCATCGGCAACTTTATTCGGAAATGCGGTAACATCTTATGGCGGCTTAATAAACGTTGTTACTAAGAAACCTTACGCAGGTAAAGGAGGAGAGGTTTCTTTTTCTACAGGTTCTTATGGATTAAATCAAGTAAATGCTGATATCAATACGCCACTAGATGATGATGAAAACATTTATTTTAGGTTAAATACATCTTACACAAAAGAGCAAAGCTTTCAGGATGCAGGCTTTAGAGAAACTTTTTTTGTTGCACCATCTTTATCTTATAAGGTGAATGAAAAATTATCTTTCTCTTTTTATGGAGAAATAACTCAAGCTGAACAAACCAACCCGATGCTTTTATTTCTAAACAGAAGTGCACCTTCTGCGGCATCAACTATAGATGAACTAAATTACAATTACGATTTATCGTTTACAAGTAACGATTTAACGCTTAAAAATCCAACACAGAACTATCGAGTTGAAATGGATTATAAATTGTCCGATTCTTGGAATTCTCAAACCCTTGTTTCAAGAAGTTCTACTTCTACAAAAGGTTATTATTCTTACTTATTTGATTATGGTGTATTTGACGGAAATGCATTTACAAGATTAATTAGTAAACAGAATTCAAATACACAAACAACAGACATTCAACAGAATTTTAATGGGGATTTTTTAGTTGGTGATATTAGAAATCGTATGGTTATAGGGTTAGATTACTTTACATCAACCGAAACCAGCAATAACTCAGGATACGCAACCTACGGAAATGTAAGACCAGATGGAACATTTATTGCAGACGATCCATTTACTGAAGAAATCGAGGAAGGAATTTATCCACTATCTACTGCAGGAGTTGATCAAGCTTTAGCTAATCAGCCAGTAGGAAATAATAAAGCAAGGTATCATATTTACAGCGCTTATGTTTCTGATGTAATAAATTTCACCAATAAATTTTCAGCTATGTTAGGTTTGCGATTAGATCATTTTAATAATGAAGGTGATGTGCTCAATCCTGAAGATGACTTTAATCAAACTACTTTGTCACCAAAATTTGGATTGATGTATCAACCCATTAAAAACAAACTTTCTGTTTTTGCAAATTACCAAAATGGATTTACAAACGTAGCGCCAAGATTTGTAGGGAACCCAGATGAAGGCGCACAAACACTAGAAACCTTTACACCAGAACAAGCCAATCAATTTGAATTAGGAGTAAAAACAAATATGTTTGATGACCGTCTAAATGCTACCTTAAATTTTTACGATATCCGCGTAAAAGATCAAGTAATTACAGACCCTAGTTCTCCTTTTAACTTTATTCAAGGAGGAGAAGTAGAAAGTAGAGGAGCCGAATTTGAATTAAACGCAAATCCAATTAATGGTTTGAATATTCGAGCTGGATACAGTTATAACGAAAGTGAAACTACCAAAACCGATAATACTGAAATTTTAGGAAGAAGACCTTTAGAGGCTGGGCCTAAAACACTTTACAATTTTTGGTCTACTTATCAATTTCAAGAAGGAAAATTAAAAGGGTTTGGTGTTGGTGCTGGATTAAATGGTGCCAGTGAAGCTTATGCTATAAACTATGCATCTACAGGTGATTTTATGTTGCCTGCTTACACTATTGCTAATACATCTGTTTTCTATCAAGCAAATAAATATAGAATTAGCTTAAAAGTGAATAACTTTTTGAATGATAAATATTATAAAGGTTGGACAACTATTAGCCCACAAATGCCAAGGCAAGTTATCGCAAATTTCACCTACAAATTCTGATAATTAATTTAAACCTGAATTAGTAGGTCAATAGATTAATGAATTGTTTCTATAAGTATGAAGTACCGCAAAAGTATATTACAACTCCATAAAATAATTGGTTTAATAACAGGCATAATAGTCTTTATTGTTGCTATAACAGGTTGTTTATGGGTTTTTAAAAATGAAGTTGAGGCTGTTTTAGAGAATGATTTTATAGTTGAAAATGAGCCTAAACCCATCATATCAGCTAGTAATGCTAAAATGATAGCCGAATCAGAATTTCCAAATCAAACAGTTCACGGCAGTGTTTTTAGAAAGGATAATCAAGCTATTGAAGTTGTTTTTTATGATCCAAAACCAGAATTTTATAAAAGTGTATTTATTCATCCTTATTCTGGAGAGATATTACATACTAAAGATTACTTATCAGGTTTTTTTGCATTTATACTTAAAGGACACACTAGGCTTTGGATGCCAAAAACTATAGGAGAACAAGTTGTAAGTATTGCTGTACTGGGCTTTTTTATAATCATTATCTCAGGGTTTTTATTGTGGTTGCCAAAAAAACGTAAAAACTTAAAAAATAAACTTCGATTTAACTGGAAAACAACCACTCGTTGGAAAAGAAAAAACTTCGATTTGCATAGTATAGTTGGTTTTTATACGTGTTTGTTTGCACTTATTTTTTCAGTTACAGGATTGGTTATGTCCTATTCTTGGTTTAAGGAAGGAACGTACAAACTTATGGGTGGCAATAAGCAGACTGAGTTTGTGATTCCAAATAATGTTGAGAATAAAAAAATTGACGAATTAGCCCAAGAAAATATTGATAAAATTATTCCTTTGGTAAAATCTCAATACCCTAATGCTGAAGAAATTGAATTGCATTACCCTCATCACGACCATGAAACAATTTATATTGAAGTATCTAAATCTGAACAATATTATACGAACGAGTATTTGTTTTATGACCAAAATACATTAGAGCTTGTTAATTCACCAAGTATTTATGGACAATACAGTAAGGCTAAAATTCCTGATATTATGATGAGGATGAATTTTGATATACACATTGGAGCAATTGGGGGCTTAGTAGGTAAAATCATTGCTTTTTTACTTAGTTTAGCTATTGCTAGTCTTCCTGTAACTGGAGTTTTACTCTGGTATGGAAAAAAATACAAAAAAAGAAAGGGCTAAAAATAGTTGTTTCAGCTGAGTAGAAAGTCTGTAAAAAAAGAATTTATTTAAACAAAATCATATCCAACTTATCAGTAAAAAAATCAAACTCAAAGCAAATGTACTTAGCGCAACTTTTTTTAGTTCAGGATCTAAATCTTTAGGATGGTTGGTTTTGAAAACTGTTCTTAAGTGAATAAACAGCGGTATAAAAGCTATAAAACAAGTATAAAAAATGGGAGCTAAATCACTTAAAAGTATAAAAATGAAAAAGCAGAGTAGGGCTACGATAATTAAAAAACTGTGGTAGATTCTGGCATTTTTGTCGCCCATCAAAACAACTAATGTGTTTTTATTCGATTTTTGATCGCTAATTCTATCGCGCATGTTGTTTAAATTCAACACAGCGCTACTCAGCAAACCAATACCGATTGCTGGTAAAAATATAAAAGCATTTAGTTGAACGGAAAACAAAAAATACGAGCCAACTACGCTTAAAAGTCCAAAGAAAATAAACACAAACAAATCGCCTAAACCTCTGTATCCATAAGCATTTTTTCCAACGGTATATTTTATAGCAGCTGCAATTGCAGCAATTCCTAAGCCTAAGAAAAGCAAGCTTAATAGTAAATTTTCCTTGCCGAAAGCATTATAAATCAATATAACAGCAAAAGCAATACACAGGAGAACAGTTACAACAATACCCTTTTTCATTTGTTTGTCTGTAATGTTTCCGCTTTGTAAAGCTCGCATAGGACCAACTCGATCTTGGTTGTCGGTTCCTTTTACGCCATCGCCATAATCATTAGCAAAATTAGACAACACCTGCAAGGCCAAAGTAGTTAAGATCGCCCAAATAAATATAGACGTGTCAAAAAGACCTTGTTGAACCGCTACGGCTGTTCCTGTTAAAATACCAGCAATAGATAATGGTAAAGTTCTTGGCCTTGCAGCTGAAATCCAGTTAGAAATTTTCTTCATAAAATAAAAGCCTAAATTCCTGTATAATTCTGTGGTGTTATTCGCTTCAACTCATTTTTTACAGCTTCATCAACTGATAACGTATCGATAAACTCCGCTATTTTTTGCGCATTGATTTTATCATTGGTACGGGTCAATTCCTTTAAAGCTTCATAAGGATTTGGATAATTTTCTCTACGAAGAATTGTCTGTATAGCTTCAGCAACTACCGCCCATTGATTTTCTAAATCTTGATTGATTTTTTCTTCGTTTAGTAGTAATTTATTCAATCCTTTTAAAGTCGACTGAAATCCGATTAACGTATGACCAATCGGTACGCCAAGATTTCGCAAAACAGTAGAATCAGTTAAGTCGCGTTGTAAACGACTAATGGGAAGTTTAGCCGAAAGGTGTTCAAAAACGGCATTTGCTATGCCAAGATTTCCTTCGCTATTTTCAAAATCAATAGGATTTACTTTGTGCGGCATCGCTGATGAACCTACTTCTCCTTTTTTTATTTTTTGCTTGAAATAATCCATTGAAATATAAGACCAAACGTCTCGATCTAGGTCAAGAATAATCGTATTAATTCGTTTTAAAGCATCAAAAACAGCGGCAATATGATCGTAATGTTCAATTTGTGTAGTTGGAAAAGAATGGTGTAAACCTAAATTGTTTTCAACAAAATTAGTTCCAAAATCTTTCCAATCTACTTGAGGATATGCTACAAAATGCGCATTAAAATTTCCTGTAGCTCCTCCAAACTTTGCAGCAAATGGAATTTGTAAAAGCAAGCGTTCTTGTTCATCAATTCGTTTTACAAAAACGTCAATTTCTTTGCCTAATCGGGTAGGAGAGGCAGGTTGACCGTGAGTTCTCGCAAGCATTGGAATATCTTTCCAATCTTCTTGAAGCGTATTCAGTTTTTCTTTTAAATCTTCCAACATCGGCATATAAACCTCTTCAATAGCTTCTTTTAAAGAAAGCGGAACTGCTGTGTTGTTAATATCTTGCGATGTTAATCCGAAGTGTATAAATTCTTTTGATTCGTTTAAACCTAAAGTTTCAAAACGCTCTTTTAAAAAGTACTCAACCGCTTTTACATCGTGATTGGTAACAGCTTCAATTGATTTTATTTTTTCTGCATCTGCAAGCGTGAAATTTTGGTAGATAGCTCTTAACTCTGAAAAGATATCCGATTCAATTTCACTTAATTGCGGGAGTGGCAATTCGCATAGCGAAATGAAATATTCTACTTCAACTCGAACGCGGTATTTGATTAATGCAAATTCACTAAAAAAAGGTGAAAGCATTTGAGTTTTACTGTTGTATCTTCCGTCTATAGGCGAAATGGCTTGTAATGCATTCATAAAAATAGGAGTATTTATGTTAGGTTATAAGTGATTTTTTTTAATATTTTGAATTGCTTTATTGACACCTGTTGAGGCTGATTCTGGATAAACGGTAATTCGATGATTGCTTTCGATAGCAGGTTTGGGATCGATAAAATGAACCTCACAATCCTCAGAAACTTCGTCGATTAGTCCAGCGGCTGGATAAACTTGCATAGAAGTTCCGACGACAATGGCAATATCGCATTCCTGAAATAATAAAGCGGCGTTAGGCAAGAGCGGTACGTCTTCTCCAAACCAAACAATATGTGGTCGTAATTGTTGACCGTCATCATCAGTGTCACCTAGATTTAAATCGTTTTCCCAATTGAAAATCTTGTGTTCGTTATTTACACTTCTCACTTTATTGAGTTCACCGTGTAAATGCAACACATTAGAACTGCCAGCTTTTTCATGTAAATTGTCGACATTTTGAGTTACGATATTCACCTTAAAATCTGATTCTAAATTAGCTAAAGCAAAATGTGCAGCATTAGGTTGAACCGTTTTTAATTGACGCCTTCTTTTGTTGTAAAAATCAAGGACTAGAGCAGGGTTGTTGTTCCATCCAACCGGAGAAGCAACTTCCATAATATCGTGGCCTTCCCAGAGTCCGTTATCATCTCGAAAAGTTTTTATTCCACTTTCAGCGCTAATTCCAGCACCTGTAAGAACAGCAATTTTTTTCACTCAGAAATGTTTTTATCGATTAACAGCTCGGTACTCTTCATAACAACTGCTTATGGCATCAAGGATTTGAAGATCATTAGCAGATTTTATAAAACTTTTTGAATAATTGCATCGTTTTAAAATGTCATCAATATCAGGTTTAGAAATGTTCAAAACAGCCGAAAGTGTTTCACGATCGTATTTATCTTGAAGGATATTTCTAATTTCATCATCAGCTTTCATCTTTCTCAACTTCCGCATTTGTTGGGGTCGTTGACCAAAAATTTTATAGAGAAAATCGGTGGGATTAAAAATCGATTCTACAGCTTTTGAAAATGCATTGCGTTGATATTGACCGCCTTCATATGCATAATCAAGACCAGAAATCGAGTATTGGTGATTTTCGTAAATCGGTATATTTTTAGCGTCTATTTCTAAAAAACCACTGAGTTTAATGCTTTTGACAGTTACTTCTTCAAGTGCAATAGCGGTTTCAGTCATTTTAATTTTAACATCTCCATACTTTACCCAATCTTCAGTAATCTTTACTTGAATGGGTTTAAACCCAAGATAGGAAAAATGGAGCGTGTCGTTTACAGCGGCCATAATGGTAAATTTACCATCTTGATCTGTGGTGTAACCTTTTACTTTACTTGTGTTTACAATGTTGACACTTTCGAGTGGTTTATCGTTGGCAGCATTTTCAACTTTTCCACTAATGACTTGCAGTTCTTCGCCAGATTGTGCAAATGAAGAACTGAAAGAAAATAGGATTAATAAGAGGATAAACTGCTTCGACATAACTTTTTTAAAAATACGTAAAAACAAAAAAATAGGGTAAATTATGTTTCAAATTTACCCAAAATTAACATAGTTTATCGCTTAGATTTTCTGCGCTCAAACGAATTTTTTACGTTTCGTTTTCTACCTTTTCCTTTGTTGTCAGCATCAAATTTTGGTTTAGAGCCAAAGCTTTTTTTGCCACCACCTTTTCTTTTTCGGTCACGACCGCCTCCGCCGCCTTTTCCTTTATTTTTGGTGATTTCAACATTTATCTGGCGACCATTGTGCTCAAAGTTTTCAAAAGTAGCAAGTACTTTGTCGGTATCTGCTTTATCGGTATTAAAGAATGAAAAACTATCTTTAACATCAACTTTTGCAACGCCTTCTCTGCCTAGACCAATAGTTTCTTTCAAGAAATCTTTTAGTTGCATCCAGTTGAAGTCGTCTTTTTCTCCAATATTGATGAAGAACCTAGTTTCGTTAGCAAATTTGTCATCACCACCTTGAAAATCTTTTTCTGATGCAGAAGGAGATTTTAAGGTATCTGCGTTTTTGTAGTAGTTATAGAAACGAGTAAATTCAACTGAAAAGAACTTTTTAATCAATTCTTCTTTGGTAAACTCGCTTAAACTTTCTTCTAATTTTGGTAAAAACTCATCAATTTTATGATTTGCCTCTGTATTTTTTACCTGATTGGCTAAATGGAACAATTGGTTTTGACAAATATCATCTCCAGAAGGAACTTCTTCTAGTTTAAATTTTTGACCAATAATACGTTCTATTTGCTTGATTTTACGGAGTTCACTTTTGGTAACAATAACTAGCGATTTACCAGATTTCCCAGCACGACCAGTTCTACCACTACGGTGTGTATAGGTTTCAACCTCATCTGGTAACTGGTAGTTGATTACGTGTGTAATATCATCTACATCAATTCCTCTTGCTGCCACATCGGTAGCTACTAACATTTGAATTTGTTTCGTACGGAAACTTCTCATTACCAAGTCACGTTGATTTTGACTTAAATCTCCGTGAAGTGCTGCAGCGCTATAACCGTCTTCAATCAATTTTTCAGCTACTTTTTGAGTATCTCGCTTTGTTCTACAAAAAATGGCAGCGTAAACTTCTGGGTTATAATCTACCAATCTTTTTAGCGCGTTGTATCGATCTCTAGCACCAACTAAAAAGTATTCATGTGAAACATTTTTGGTGCTTACATTTTTTTGCCCAACAGTTATTTCCTGTGGGTTGTTCATGAATTTTTTAGCTATTGTTGCTACTTCTTTTGGCATAGTTGCACTAAACAACCAAGTGCTTTTTGAGTCAGGACTATGTGCTAAGATTTCTTTGATGTCTTCAAAGAATCCCATGTTTAGCATTTCGTCGGCTTCGTCAAGAACACAAAAGTCAATTGCTGAAATATCGATAATATTTCGCTTAATCATATCCTTCATTCTGCCAGGAGTGGCTACAATAATTTGTGCACCACGCTTAATTTTAGCGGCCTGATCGGTAATGCTTGCGCCTCCGTATATTGCAACGGTGTTTAATCCAGGTGTATATTTACCGTAATTTTTTAATTCATTGGTAATTTGTAGGCAAAGTTCTCTAGTAGGTGACAGAATTAGTCCCTGAGTTTTTTTAGAACTTACGTCTAATTGTTGGATTAAAGGAAAACCAAAAGCGGCAGTTTTTCCTGTACCGGTTTGTGCTAAAGCTACTAAATCGGTGTTTTTTTGAAGTAAAATAGGAATTGCCTGTTTTTGTACTTCGCTCGGTGACTCAAATCCTAAATCACCTACTGCTTGAAGTAATTCTTGGTTTAAGCCTAAATCTTTAAAATTCGTCATATATATAAAATAGGTGCAAAGATACGTAAACTAGATGAGACTAAATTTATTATTTGGTTTATTTGCTGATTAGTTTGTTTAGAGCTATTTGTTTTGTTGCTTAAAACTGAAGTTAAAATCAATTCAATCAAGTAATTTTTTCTATTTTGCAAGCTTGTAATCAATATTTACTTAACGTTTGTAAATACCAGTTAATTAATAATCTAACAACTATGTGGTTAATAGCCGATGGCGGTTCAACTAAATGCGATTGGGTTTTGTTAAACTCTAAAGGAAATGTTGTGCTTCAAACTCAAACCAAAGGACTGAATCCAACTGTTTTTTCTAAAAACACAATCAAAAATAGAATTACTTCAAACAAGGATTTATCGAACATTTTTTTATCTGTTGAAAAACTGTTTTTTTTTGGTGCTGGCTGCGGTACTTTAGCTCCGCAAATGCGTTTGTATGAACAGCTACAAAGTTTTTTTAAAAATGCTGAAGTAGTTGTGGAAGAAGATATGAAAGCTGCCGCACTTTCAGTTACTATAAAACCTGGTATTATCTGTATTTTGGGCACGGGTTCAAATTCTGCTTATTTTGATGGAAATCAAACGCACCTTAAATTTCCTTCTTTAGGTTATATCTTGATGGATGAAGCTAGTGGGAATTATTTTGGTAAACAGTTGATAAGCGATTATTATTACAATATTATGCCAACTGACTTGCAGACAGACTTCAAAAATGAATTTGACTTAGATCCAGATACTATAAAATCTAATCTTTATAACAGCGAAACTCCCAATACATATTTGGCTAGCTTTGCACGTTTTATTTTTGGTAAAAATCAACAGCATGCGTACTTTTACCAAATGCTATATAGCGGAATCGATTTGTTTTTTAAACGGCATGTTTTGTGTTTTGAAGAAGCGACTCATCATCCGATTCATTTTGTAGGTTCTTTGGCTTATTTTTCTAGTGATATCATTAGAAAAGTGGCTTGTCAACATCAACTTGAAATCGGACAAATAATAAAACGTCCAATCGATGGTTTGATTAATTATTATGGCAATAGACTAACTAATGACGATTAAAAATCAATTTATATTATGACTTTTCAATCTTTTGAACTCAATCAATCTGATGCAGGAAAGCGCTTGCAGGAATTATTTGAAAAGGAAAAAAATGCTAAAATAATTGATTATTTTAAAAATGAACCTTGTCGTTTACAGAATTTTTCTATCGAAAATGACGATTTTTATTTAGATTTCTCGAAGCATAGATTGTCACAAAAAATATTAAATTCACTTATAGATTTAGCTAAAGAAGCAAATTTAGACGCTGCTATAAAATCTTATTTTGAAGGAAAAAAAATTAACGTAACAGAAAATAGAGCTGTTTTGCATACAGCTTTACGACTTAATGATAATGAATTTTTGAAAGGCGAAAATTTAAACATTCCAAAATCGATAAAAGATTGTTTAGAAAAAATAGCTGATTTTTCTGAAAAGGTTCATTCTGGGAATTGGAAGGGTTTTACAGGGAAACCCATTACCGACATTGTAAATATTGGCATTGGAGGATCAGATTTTGGACCCAAAATGGTTGTCGATGCCTTGCAATATTACAAAAAAAATATTCGTACACACTTTATTTCAAATGTTGACGGAGATTATATCGAAGATTTATTACAACAACTTAAGCCCGAAACTACTTTGTTTATAGTAGTTTCAAAATCATTTTCAACTCAAGAAACGCTTACCAATGCAATTAAAGTAAAAAACTGGATGTTGAACTCAACGCAACAAAATAACATCAACAAACATTTTGTTGGCGTTACTGCACACCCAAAAAAAGCGATTGATTTTGGAATTGACTCAACAGCTGTTTTTCCTATGTGGGATTGGGTAGGAGGTCGTTTTTCTCTTTGGAGTGCTGTTGGTCTTTCAGTTGCTTGTTCTATTGGTTTTACTAATTTCAGATCGTTATTAGATGGTGCTGCTGCAATGGATAAGCATTTTTATGCAACACCTTTTGAAAAAAATATGCCCGTGATTTTAGGTTTGTTAAGTATTTGGTACACAAATTACTTTAAGTCAGAAACCGAATTGGTAGTTCCTTACAGCCAGTATCTTAAAAAATTCCCGATGTATTTACAACAAGCAGCGATGGAAAGTAACGGCAAACAGATGGGGAGGAACCAAAAGAAAATCGAACATTCTACAAGCGGAATTGTTTGGGGAACTCCAGGAACAAACGCTCAACATGCATATTTTCAGTTGTTGCATCAAGGAACTAAATTGGTGCCAGCAGATTTTATAGGTTTTAAAAAGCCTTTGCATCAAAATAATAGGCAACATCATTTATTGATGGCTAATTTTTTTGCTCAAACAGAAGCATTATTGAAAGGAAATAAGCCTAGCGACATTAAAGATGAATTAGCGCAAAAGGGATTTTCGACAACTGAGATTGAAGCGCTTTTGCCGCATAAAATTTGCCCAGGAAATAAGCCTACCACTTCTCTGTTAATCAACAAATTGACGCCTTATAGTTTAGGCAAGCTAATTTCATTATATGAACATAAAATCTTTGTTCAAGGTGTGCTTTGGAATATTTATAGTTTTGACCAATGGGGAGTGGAATTAGGAAAAAATCTTGCCGATAGAATCGTAAATGATTTTAGAACAAAATCTTACAATAAGCATGACGATTCGACATCAGAACTACTAAAGCGTTTTACTGAATAAATAAAGCTGAATTTTTTTTAAAATATTAATAACCAGTTCGTAAACTAAAAAACACTCCTAAGAAATCATTTTAGGAGTGTTTTCGTTCATTTAACTTATAAAAAATTTATTTACTTTAAAGCGGGGAATTTTTCAGGATTAAATTCATTCATAACCGCGTAAACCGCTTCAAAAATATCTTCAGCAGAAGGTTTAGAGAAATAGTCGCCATCGGTGCCATAAGCTGGTCGATGTGCTTTTGCTGTTAGCGTTTGTGGTTTGCTATCCAAATACCTATATGCGTTTTGAGTGTCTAAAATTTGTTGTAAAATATAAGCAGAAGCACCGCCAGGAACATCTTCATCAATTACCATTAAACGGTTGGTTTTGCTAACACTTTTTACAATATCGTGGGTCAAATCAAAAGGAAGTAAAGATTGAACATCAATAACTTCTGCGCTAATGCCAACTTCTTCTAAGTCTTTTGCTGTTTGATGAACAATTCGCAAAGTAGAGCCGTAAGAAACCAAAGTAATATCACTGCCTTCTTTAATCGTTTCTACGACACCGACAGGCGTTTTAAATTCACCTAAATTATTTGGAAGTTTTTCTTTTAATCGATATCCGTTTAAGCATTCTACAATTAGTGCAGGTTCGTCGCTTTCTAGCATAGTGTTATAAAAGCCAGCAGCTTTTGTCATATTTCTAGGAACTAAAACATTAATTCCTCTTACCATATTTAAAATTCCACCCATTGGCGAACCACTGTGCCAAATACCTTCTAATCGGTGTCCTCTTGTTCTTACAATTAAAGGCGATTTTTGTTTGCCAGCCGAACGATAAGTGGTCGTTGCCAAATCATCGCTCATTATTTGTATGGCATAAAGCAAATAATCAAGGTATTGAATTTCTGCAATTGGTCGTAATCCACGAAGCGACATACCAATTCCTTGTCCTAAAATTGTAGCTTCACGAATTCCTGTATCGGCAACTCTTGTAGCGCCATATTTCTCTTGCATCCCTTCAAGACCTTGGTTTACATCACCTATTTCACCCGTGTCTTCCCCAAAAATTAACGTTTCTGGTCGTGTTTCAAAAATCTTATCAAAATTGTCTCTAAGAATAATTCGAGCATCTACTTCTTCGCTATTTTCTGAATAAGTTGGAGCAACGGCTTCAATTTTAAGCGCACTATTAGCCGAATCACTTACTAAATGACTACTGTATTGTGGTTGTGTACGAGCTGTAAATGAATCAATCCAGTTTATTAAAGCTGATTTTGCCTCTGTTTTTTCATTGATAACATAACGCAATGCACGCCTTGCAGTTGATACTAAAACGCTTTTTAGCGGCTCATCATTTTCTTTAAGTTCGGTTACCAATGGAGAAATAAAAGCTTTGTTGTCGCTAGAATCAGCTAAATCAGAAAGTAATTTTATGACGTTTTTAATTTCAGATTTTGCAGTTTTTCCAAATGCTTTCCAAGCTGCTTTTTTGCCTTCTCTAACTTGTTTTTTAATTGTTTTTTCGAGGTCTTTTAGTTCGTCATCATTGGCAAAATCATTTTCGATAATCCATTGACGCATTTGTTGGTTGCAATCGTATTCTTTTTCCCATTCTAAGCGTTCTTTACTTTTGTAACGCTCGTGCGATCCAGAAGTAGAATGACCTTGTGGTTGCGTAAGTTCAACAACGTGAATCAATGCAGGAACGTGTTGTTCGCGTGCAATTTTTTCAGCTTTTTGATAAGCTTCTATCAATGCAGGATAATCCCAACCTTTAACAACTATAATTTCATAGCCGTTGTTTTTATTATCACGCTGAAAACCTTTAAGTATTTCAGAAATATTTTCTTTGGTAGTTTGGTGTCTAGCGTGAACCGAAATTCCATATTCATCATCCCAAACACTTATTACCATCGGAACTTGCATTACGCCGGCAGCATTAAAGGTTTCCCAGAAAAGACCTTCGCTTGTACTTGCATTTCCAATAGTTCCCCAAGCGATTTCATTTCCATTAACTGAAAACTTTTCGCTATCGATATTTTTTTCGGCACGATATACCTTTGAAGCTTGCGCCAAACCAAGAAGGCGTGGCATTTGTCCTGCTGTTGGTGAAATATCGGCACTTGAATTTTTTTGTTGAGTAAGGTTTTTCCACGAACCATCTTCATTAAGGCTGTGCGTCATAAAATGACCGCCCATTTGTCGTCCAGCAGACATTGGCTCCTGTTCGATATCTGTGTTGGCGTAAAGTGCAGCAAAAAATTGTTCGATGCTTAGCGCTCCGATAGCCATCATAAAAGTTTGATCGCGGTAGTATCCAGATCTAAAATCTCCATTCTTAAAAGATTTTGCCCAAGCGAGTTGAGGCACTTCCTTACCATCTCCAAAAATTCCGAATTTAGCTTTTCCTGTTAGCACTTCACGTCTACCTAACAAACTACATTCTCTACTTGTAACGGCAATTTTATAATCTTCTAAGACTTCATTTTTAAAATCTTCAAAGGATAAACCTTCTTTTTTCTGGGCTGTTTCTTGCATTTTATCCAATTTTTTGACTTTGGCGAATATACTAAATTATCTTTTAAATGTCAATAGCTGCAATTATACCTGTATGAATAATTTGCAGCTATTGTTTTTAAATTTGTAAATCATTAATTTTTAACGATTGTTTTTGGCTAAAAATTAAGAATTATTTACTTTACACTAAACGAAACACTTCCGTAGTTTTCTAATTCAGCTTCGATATCGGTATTTTTTTGCATCCATTCTGCAGCTGTTGCTGCACCAGCCATAATTACATAATCTTTTTTGATTTCTAACCCGGCTTTATTAGCTAAGCGACTCAATTCAACTACAGATTGAAATGGGTTTTCTAAAATAGCTTTGCTGCTGCCTTTTTGAACAATTTTGTCATCAAATTTTAACGATAAATCTAAACTACTAATATCTTTTTGTAAATCCTGCCAGTCACCAACACAGTAACCAATTGAAGAACAATTATCGGCGACTACATCTTCTAATGAAAATTTAAAATTCTCGTAACGAGAATCAATTACTTCTATAGCAACCGCCATTTCGTCGATGTATTCAGGAATTTCATCTAGGCTAATTTCTTTATTGATGTCTTTTTTAACTTTAAAGGCAATCTCTGGTTCTGCACGCGGATGAATGTATTTGTTCAAGTCGATTTCATCGCCTTCTTCAATATGCATAGCATCGGTTAAAACACCCCAAATAAGGTCGTGCACACCCATTTGTTCCATTTTAGCTTTGCTGGTAAAACCAAGTTTAAACCCTGTAATTTTTTCTCCTCGATCTATTCTTCTTTGAATAGCGGTAAGTTGAATTTTGTAGGCGTCTGCTAAAGAAAATCCTTCTTTAGCAGCCATTTGTTCTACTGGTTTTGCTTCTCTTGCGGCTTTATCTAATAATTGTGCGATTTGTGAGTTTGTCATCATCTTAAATTTTAAAGTAGAAAATCATCTTTTTGAAGTATTTTTCTAGTTGTTCTTTTGACTAGTTCTAGTTTTTTTGATAGAGATGAAATTTTATCAAACTTTTCATCTCTTAAAAGTTGAAGAATGGCTTGATCTTGCGCACGTCCTTTTTCCATTGCTTCAGAATATGGGATGTCTTCTTCAAAAGTAACTAAGGAATATTTTGAGGAATATTTTTTAGGAAATTCCGTTTCAAAAGCAATTTCTAATTTTCTTTTTTCTAAGAAAATTGTCTTTGCTGTATGCGATTTCATTTCGTGGAAATTATCTAAGGCTAAATCTGCGATAGCATCGGCATCTTTTTTTCTAGTTTTGCTAAAAGTTTTAAAAGTTGCCTCTAAATCACCTTTTTCTTGGTTTAAAATTTCATCAAAAACAAAAACATCTTCAAAAGAAGCGTTCATTCCTTGTCCATAAAAAGGTACAATTGCATGTGCTGCATCACCCATTAATAGCGCTCTTTTAAAATTCCAAGGCGAACATTTTACGGTTCCTAACGGCGAAGTTGGGTTTTCAAAAAATTCGTTTTTCAGGTTTGGCATTAATTCATACGCATCAGGGTATTCAGTTTTAAAATATTCATCTACAATTTCGGGATTTGTTAAGTTATTGAAATTGTATTTGCCTCCTTCAAAAGCTAAAAATAAAGTTACTGTAAAACTGCCATCTAAATTAGGAAGCGCTATCAACATATTTTCTCCTCTTGGCCAAATATGCAAGGCTCCTTTTTCAGCGAGGTAATCGCCGTTTTTACTAGGAGGAAAGCTTAATTCTTTGTAACCGTGGGTTAAAAAATCTTGCGAATAACTGAACAGGAAATTTTTATCTTCCATCATACTTTTTCGCACAGAAGAGCCGGCGCCATCAGTTCCGATAATATAATCTCCTTTTAGTTTCTTTATTTTGTTGACAGGATTTCTGAACGAAGCTTCGCCATTTTCTAAGTCAACTTCGGTGCATTCGCATTCAAAAATTAAATTAACATTTTTGTGTTTTTCAACTTCATCTAGCAAAAGTGAATTTAATCCACCTCTAGAAATAGAATTGATGTATTCATGATCACGACCACTATATTTTGAAAGCGCAGTATTTCCTTTTTTGTCATGAAGCATTCTGCCATACATAGGAATGCATAATTCATTGACTTTTTCTTCTAGACCAACCAGTTTTATTGCTTTCATACCGCGATCAGAAAAGGCTAAATTGATGGATCTACCAGCTGAAATAGCTGCTTTTCTCAAGTCAGGTCTTTTTTCAACTAAATCGATTTTATAGCCAAGTTGCGCCATACGTAGTGCAAGCAATGATCCACATAGCCCGGCACCAATTATGATGATATTTTCTTTTTGCATTTTAGAGTAGTTTTTTTAGGGTTTCAACAAATAAATAAACATCTTGATATGAATTGTAGAGTGGTGCTGGCGCTATTCTAATGACATCAGGTTCTCGCCAATCTGCAATTACTCCTGCTTTGGTAAGTTGCTCGAATAAAGATTTATCGGCATCTTTTACTTGTATCGATAATTGACAACCTCTTTCTGATGGATTTCGAGGCGTTATAATATTGATTTTGTCGTTTTTAATTTCATCGAGTAAAAACTCTAAGTAACCTGTAATTAAAACAGATTTTTTTCTGATGTTTTTAAAACCAGCACGATCAAATACAGCTAAAGAAGCTCTAATTGCCGCCATGGATAAAATTGGCGGATTGCTTAATTGCCAACCTTCGGCACCTGGAATGGGGTCAAATTCTTGACGCATATTGAAACGCGTATCTTTGTTGTGCCCCCACCAACCTACAAACCGCTTTATTTCTTTGTTGTTTGCGTGACGTTCGTGAACAAAGCAACCGCCTAAACTTCCTGGACCAGAATTCAAATATTTATAGGTACACCAAACGGCAAAATCTGCACCCACTTGGTGTAAATCAGGGGAAATGTTTCCTGCACCGTGAGCTAAGTCAAATCCAACGGTAATTCCGTTTTTGTGACCTAAATCGGTTATTTTTTTCATGTCATAAAATTGCCCCGAATAATAATTGGTGTTTCCAATCATAAACAGTGCAATTTCATCACTTTGTTGATTTACAATTTCTTCTAAATCTTCAAACCTACATAGATTTTCGCCAGGTCTTGGTTGCCATAAGATCAATCCATCTTTTGGATCGATATCGTGAAATTTCAACTGCGATTCAACAGCGTATTTATCAGATGGAAAAGCATCGCTTTCGATTACTATTTTGTAGCGTTTTTTGGTTGGTCTAAAAAAGGAGACCATCATTAGGTGTAAATTTGTGGTAAGTGTATTCATAACCACGACTTCTTGAGGTTTTGCACCAACAACCTTAGCCATCGATTCGGTTAAAAATTCGTGGTATGGTTTCCACGGATGTTTGGCATCGGTGTGTCCTTCAACACCTAGTTTAGCCCAATCATTCAATTCTTCTTGAATAAATTCTTGTGCTAGTTTAGGCTGCAAACCAAGGGAGTTTCCACATAAATAAATATGATCTTTTCCGTTTTTTTGTTGGGGAATATGAAATTCTTCTCTAAAGTGACCCAACGTATCCTTTCTGTCCATTTCTGCGGCAAAATCTGCTCCTAATTCGTAATTGATTTTATGCATTATTTCTTATTTCAATAAGTGATTGAATGGGGTTATTATATTAAATAACAGCGCTTCCGTTGTTAACTAAAATCGCCGTAATCAATTTCAGTTTTGTAAATATACAAACTTCTTAATTAGCTCAAGTTCAACTTTATAATTTTAAGCTAAAGATTGCATTTCTACCAGTTTCCTATACGTGCCATTTTTCAGCATTAATTCGTTGTGTTGACCTTGTTCAACAATTTCTCCGTGATGCATTACGACGATTAAATCGGCGTTTTGAATCGTAGAAAGTCGGTGTGCAATAACTAATGAAGTTCTGTTTTTCATCATATTTTCAAGTGCTTTTTGCACTAGTTGTTCGCTTTCTGTATCGAGAGCTGAAGTAGCTTCGTCTAAAATCATAATCGGTGGGTTTTTTAATACCGCTCTAGCAATTGAAATTCGTTGCTTTTGTCCGCCGCTTAATTTGCCGCCGCTATCGCCAACATTTGTATCTAATCCTTTCGGCAATTTTTCTACAAACTCATACGCATTGGCAATTTTTAAGGCTTCAATAAGTTCTTCTTCTGAAGCGTTTTCTTTCCCGATTTTTAGATTTTCTCGGATGGTATCATTAAACAAAATAGAATCTTGCGTTACCAAGCCCATTAAATTTCGAAGCGATTTTTGTTGGATATCGCGAATATCGACGCCATCAATTTTGATGCTTCCTTCGTTGATATCATAAAAACGCGTAATTAAATTTGCGATGGTAGATTTTCCGCTTCCAGATTGACCAACAAGCGCAACCGTTTGTCCTTTTTTAACTTCAACAGAAAAGTTTTTCAAGACCTCTTCTGTATCGTATTTAAATCGAATATTTTCAATAGCAATACTGTTATCAAATTCAGTTTTATCGATAGCTGATTGACTGTCTTTTATGTTGTTTTCAGTTTCTAGAATTTGCAAAATACGTTCTGCTGCGGCGTTTCCTTTTTTGATGTTATAAGAAGCTTTAGAAATCGCTTTTGCTGGCGTTAAAATCTGATAAGAAAGTCCCATATAAGTTATGAACAAACCAGCTTCAAGCGTACCGTCGATTAACACCATCCGACCGCCATACCATAGCAAAATGGCAATTACCGTAATGCCTAGAAATTCACTCGTGGGCGAGGCAAGGTTTTGACGATTTAAAAGTCGATTTGAAAAGTTATAAAAACTATTGGTTGATGATTTAAATTTTTTAGTAAAAATGTGTTCTGCATTAAAGCCTTTAATGATTTTTAATCCGCCAAGCGTTTCTTCTAAAATCGATAGAAAAAAGCCTTGTTCAGATTGAACTAAGTCCGATTTTTTCTTTAGTGATTTTCCTATCAGTGAAATGATAAATCCAGAAACTGGGATGAAAACAAACACAAAAAGCGTTAGTTCCCAACTTATAAAAAGCATTGCGCCAATTGTAAAAATAATGGTGAGCGGTTCACGTACAATTAACTCTAAAATTGATAAAAACGAATGTTGCACTTCCAACACATCAGATGTAATACGAGCAATAGTATCGCCTTTACGTTTTTCAGAATAATGAGAAAGCGGTAATTCTATGGTTTTTTTGTACATCGCATTTCGCAAGTCTTTCAGTACACCATTTCGCAAAAAAGTAATGAAGAACATCGCCAAGTAATTGAATAAGTTTTTGAGTAAAAACATACTAATAACAAGTGCTACCATAAAAATCAATACATCGTCTACTCCTTGATCGGCTTTTTGAGTTACGAAATAATTGAGCGAATCTTCTACGTATGATTTTGTGTTGGCAATTCCGCTCCAAGCTGGTTTTGCTTCAACCCGTTCGGTGTCATCAAACAATACTTTTAGCATTGGAAAAAGCGAAACCATAGCCAAAGTGCTAAATAAGGCGTATAAAATATTTGCTATAATATTGAGTATAGCATACTTTTTATACGGTTTCGCAAAGCGAATTATTTTTTTAAAATACGTCATTTATCGTTATTTAAAATCTAAGTGATTTTTCAGTAATTAGATGCCTAATTCTTTATTTATGAGTTGAATTTTTCTCTGCAACTCATTTTGTTTATTTTCAAATTCATCAATCTTGTTAAGCTCGGTATTTACACTTACATAAAACTTTATTTTTGGTTCGGTTCCGCTTGGTCTAGCTGCAATTTTGGTTCCGTTTTCGGTGTAGTAAATCAGCACATTTGATGTTGGAATGTCCAATTTTTCTTCCGTGTTATTTTGAAGATTTTTAGCTGTTGAATTTGCATAATCTTCGATAAGCACAATTTTTTCTCCAGCAATTTCTTTAATCGGATGTTGACGCAAATCAATCATTTTTTGTTTGATTTCTTCAGCGCCTTCAATTCCTTTTTTTACGAGCGCAACCAGGTTTTCTTGATAATAACCGTATTCAATATACAGCTCGATTAATTTTTCATAGAGCGTTTTACCTTGATTTTTGAGTTCTGCAGCCATTTCACAAGTTAATAAAATTGAAGTTGCCGCGTCTTTATCTCGAACAAAATCGCCTACCATATAGCCAAAACTTTCTTCACCGCCACCAATAAATTCAAGTTCAGGATGATCTTTTATGAGTTTTGCAATCCATTTGAAACCAGTTAAACCTTCTTTATAATTTACGTTATAAGCTTCAGTTAGAATTTTCATCATTGGCGTAGAAACAATGGTAGAAGCCACGAATTGATTACCATCAATTTTATTGTTTTCCTTCCATTTTTCAAGTAAATACCAAGTCATTAGAAGCATTGTTTGATTGCCGTTAAGCAACACGATTTTGTTGTTTAAATCACGAACAGCAATTCCTAATCGGTCGCCATCAGGATCGGTACCGATAACCAAATCGCTACCTTTCTTTTTGGCTAATTCGATAGCCATTTCAAGCGCTTCTGGTTCTTCTGGATTCGGTGATTTTACGGTAGGAAAAGTACCGTCGGGTTCGGCTTGCTCTTCAACGATATGCAATTGCGAGTAACCCGCTTTTTTAAGAATTTTTGGAACCAATTTTATGGCAGTTCCGTGCAATGAAGTAAAGCAAATATTCAGGTTTTTTCTGGATTCATCGGTTAATTCAAACTTGCCATTTTTTAAGCTATCGCTAATGAAAGCGTTATCAGCCTCTTCATCTATCAGTTGAATAAGATTTTCATCACCATTAAACTTAATTTCATCAAAATTTAAGTTTTCAATTTCAGAAATAATTTCAGCATCTTGAGGCGGTACAATTTGCCCGCCATCTTTCCAATACACTTTGTAACCGTTATATTCAGGTGGATTATGGCTAGCGGTAAGGACAATTCCACACTGGCAATTAAAGTGTTTTACAGTGTAAGAAAGTAGTGGAGTAGGTCGTAATTCAGAAAACAAAAAAACTTTTATTCCGTTAGCGGCAAAAACGTTGGCTACGACTCTTGCCAGCGTGTCGCTATTTTTTCTACAATCGTAAGCAATGGCGACTTTTAGTTCTTCGTTCGGAAAAACTTTTTTCATATAATTGGAAATTCCTTGGGTGTTTTTTCCTAGGGTGTATTTGTTGACTCTGTTAGTGCCAACGCCCATAATTCCTCGCATTCCACCAGTACCAAAAGCTAAGTTTTTATAAAAACTTTCTTCTAAGTTTTTAGGATCATTATCGATTAAATCTTGGGTTTTTGTCCTTGTTTCTTCATCGAATATAGTAGAGAGCCATAATTTGGCTTTTGATAATACGTCTTTCATATTAAGTTGATTTTTTTGTTGTTTTGTTGATTTTATAACGAATATTTTGTTCGGTGTTTTTAAGGATTAATTCTCCTAAAAAACCAGCAACAAATAGGAGTACACCAATAATCATTGCGGCTAGCGCAATATAAAACCAAGGATTGCTAGTAACCAAAATTGCCGGTTGATTAACCCAAAGTTTATATAATTTTGAAATACCAATCCAAGCTGTAGCTACCAAACCGATGATAAACATCAACACGCCTAAGGCACCAAAAAAATGCATGGGCCTTTTACCAAATTTTGAAAAAAACCAGATGCTTACTAAATCTAAAAAACCATTGATAAATCGTTCGGTTCCAAATTTGGTTTTGCCATATTTCCTCGCTTGGTGTTGAACGACTTTTTCGCCTATTTTAGAATAGCCTTCATTTTTTGCCAATACCGGAATATAACGATGCATTTCACCCTGCACTTCTATTGCTTTGATAACTTCATTTTTATAGGCTTTGAGCCCACAATTAAAATCATGTAGCTTTATTCCTGAAGTTTTTCTAGCTACACCGTTGAACAATTTGGAAGGAATATTTTTCAACAATACATTGTCGTGTCTAACTTTTTTCCATCCAGAAACCAAGTCGTAATTTTCTTGTGTAACCATTTGGTAAAGTGCAGGGATTTCCTCAGGATTGTCTTGCAAATCGGCATCCATAGTTACAACAACCTCACCTTTAGCTTGTTTAAAACCAGCGTGTAAAGCTTGGGATTTGCCATAGTTTCTTCGGAATTGAATTCCTTTGGAGTTTGGATCTACTTGGCAGATTGTAGCGATTTTTTTCCAGGAATCGTCGGTGCTGCCGTCGTCGATAAAAATAATTTCGTAATCAAAATTGTTTTCTACCATTACCGTTTGTATCCACTGATGTAATTCAGGGAGTGAGCTAGCTTCATTGAGTAATGGAATAACAATTGATAACTGCATTAGGAAGTTTTATTTTTGGAGATTAAACCGATAACTAAACTAAAGATAAAGGCTTTAATGAGTTGTGTAAAAAGCGTAAACGTAGCAATTGCAAATGGAGTGGTCATCATAAACATTCCTTGTTTAGCATTTTCCAGCTCTTCTCCTTTCAAGTTGTCTTTTTCAACCAAACGTTCGAATTCGAGTTGCGCACTTTCCTTGATTTCTTCAATAAAATCGGGGTTGATAGACGTATAGTGAATATACATATAAATGGCATAAATCAGTCCGCCAACTACACCAATTGCCAAGCCTAGCTTTAAAGCTTCGCTGAGTTCAAGCTGCTGGTTGTTTTCTTTTTTGAAATGCAATACAGACATTACTACAATTGCCGCAGGAACAATTAAGCTTAAAGCAGAAATAATCGGATTGGATTTTAAGTCGTAAGTTTCTACTATTATCAGCATTAGAACTGCAAAAACGCCGTATAGTCCGCCATAATTTAAAGCGTGTTTTTTAATGGATTGGGGTATTGTCATTTAGTTGATTTTTTATAAAGTCAACAAATATACTAATTTTGGATGCTTTTGGGATGTTTAAAAAATCAAAAAAGCCTTTCTGAGTGGAAAGGCTTTGAATAAATTAATATGAGAAAGCAAATTAACCTAAGTACTTCTTAAGCATTTTGTTTTTAGACTGATGTTTTAATCTTCTAATTCCTTTTTCTCTAATTTGTCTAACGCGTTCTCTGCTTAAATCAAAGGTATCGCCAATTTCTTGTAGTGTCATAGCAGGCTGGTTACCGATTCCATAATTCAACCGAATAACATCTGCTTCTCGTTGAGAAAGCGTGTCTAGAGCGCGATTAATCTCAATGCTAAGCGAATCTCTCATCAGTTGATCATCTGGAGTTGGCGATTCTGCCGAGCTTAAAACATCGTATAAATTAGAATCGTTTTCGCCTTCTTTAAAAGGAGCATCCATCGATAAGTGTCTCCCCGAATTTTTTAGAGCGACTTTTACTTGCGACTCGCTCATATCCAGTTCTTTAGCAATTTCAGCTGCTGAAGGAGGACGTTCGTTAACTTGCTCTAAATGAGAGTACATCTTATTGATTTTGTTGATGACTCCAATTTTATTCAATGGTAATCTTACTACACGCGATTGTTCTGCTAAAGCTTGTAAAATAGATTGTCTAATCCACCAAACAGCGTAAGAAATAAACTTAAAACCACGAGTTTCGTCAAAACGTTTGGCTGCTTTTACCAAACCAACATTTCCTTCGTTAATTAAATCAGGAAGTTTAAGTCCTTGATTTTGATATTGTTTTGCAACTGAAACCACAAAGCGAAGGTTAGCATTGGTCAATTTTTCTAAAGCTACTTGATCGCCTTCTCTAATTCGCTGCGCCAATTCTACTTCTTCTTCTGCTGTAATCAAGTCAACTTTACTGATGTCCTGTAGGTATTTATCCAAGGACTTAGACTCTCTATTGGTAACCTGCTTCGTAATTTTTAGCTGTCTCATCTATAACTATATATAAGGTTAATATTCAATCTGGTATATTACGAAAATATACTTAGAAAAACAAGTTATTTTGATAGTATTTTCTTATAACTTATAGTAGTTAGTTATAACTAACTGGTTTTGAATGGTGTTGAAATTATGTTAATCCTGGAATGTCAGGCATTCCTTCTTTTGCTACGGCTGCTAGTTCCTTTTCGTTTACATCGCTTGCTTTTTGAATAGCTTTGTTAAGCGTTAACACCAAGTAATCTTCAAGTTGTTCTTTATCTTCTAGCAATTCGTCTGCAATTTCTATATTTTTGATTTCTCTATTGGCAGAAATTTCGACTTTTAGTAGGTTGTCTTGCGAAGATTCGCTTAAATAAACTTTATTAAGTCGTTCTTTGGTTTCTTCTACTTTTTTTTGGGTTTCTTTGATTTTACTCATCATTCCCATCATATCTCCAAACATAGTCGCTTATTTTTAGCTTGCAAAATTACGTAAATTTATTGGGTTATTTGCATTAATGTTAAAATCACTTAAATAGCCGTTTAATCGATATTAGATTTAATCTGTGGCTTAATTTTTAGGTTTGCTTCATCTATATCATATATTTGCACCGCTTAATAAAAACTTACTTAAATTGAAAGAAATTCAAGCTCCAAAAGCAAAGAAATACCCTCAAAGACTAATTCAGCATACCGACAAACGAACCGATAATTATTTTTGGTTAAGAGAAAGAGAAAATCCTGATGTTATTGATTATCTAAAAGCAGAAAACAGCTATTTTGATGCAATGACAGCAAACAATAAGTCTTTTGAAGAAGATTTGTTTTTAGAAATGAAATCCAGAATCAAAGAAGACGAATCATCAGTGCCTTATCTTTTAAATGGTTACTGGTATCAAGTCAAATTTGAAGAAGGGAAAGATTACCCGATTTATTTGCGCAAGAAAGATGAAGTAGAAGCAGTGTTTGAAGTAATTTTTGATGTCAACCAAATGGCAGAAGGTTTTGCTTACTACAAATTATCTGGTTTAAGTATCAGTCCAAATAATCGCTATGCAAGTTTTGGTGTAGATACAGTAAGTAGGCGTAAATACACGATTTATGTAAAAGATTTATTCACCGGAGAAATTTTATCTACTCAAATAAAAAACACCACAGGGGGCTCTACATGGGCAAATGATAATAAGACGCTTTTTTATACCCGAAAGGATGAACAAACTCTTCGCTCTAATGAAGTTTACAAGCATAAATTATTCAGTTTACCTAAGGATGATGAACTGATTTTTAGAGAAGAAGATGAAACGTTTATTTCATTTGTATTTAAAACAAAATCAAAAAAATACATAGTTATTGGTTCATCGAGTACGTTGACAGAAGAATTTCATTATTTAAGTGCAGATGATCCCGATGGCAATTTTCAAGTATTTGAACCACGTCAGCGTGGAGTAGAATACAGCATCGATCATTATGGTGATTATTTTTACATTACAACCAATAAAGACGGCGCTCAAAACTTTAAATTAATGCGGACGCCTGTTGATAAAACAGCTTCAGAAAACTGGGAAGAAGTTATTCCGCATCGTGACGATGTTTTACTTGAAGGAATAGATATTTTTAAAGATTATTTGGTAAGTACCGAGCGATACAATGGCTTAAACCGAATTCATATTCAACCTTGGATCAATAAAGAAAAAGCGTATTTTATTCCATTTACAGACGAAACTTATACAGCTTACACAAGTACTAACTTAGAATTTAACACTTCTAAATTGCGTTATGTTTACAATTCGCTTACCACACCAGCATCGGTAGTAGAATTTGATATGACAAACAAAAACGCCAAGATCTTAAAAGAGCAACAAGTTTTAGACCCTAGTTTTGATAAAGACAATTACCTGTCAGAACGAATTTGGGCAACTGCTAATGATGGAACAGAAATACCGATTTCCTTGGTTTATAAAAAAGGAATAGAAAGAAATGGAAAAAATCCTTGCTTATTATATGGCTATGGAAGTTACGGCCATACAGTAGATCCTTACTTTTCTAGTTCACGTTTGAGTTTACTCGACAGAGGATTTGTTTTTGGAATTGTACACGTACGAGGCGGCGAATACCTTGGAAGAAATTGGTACGAAGAGGGAAAACTTTTGAAAAAGAAAAATACCTTTACCGACTTTATTGCTGCAAGCAAGTACATGATTCAGCAAAAATATACGAGTTCAAAGCACTTATATGCAATGGGCGGTTCTGCAGGAGGACTTCTAATGGGGGTCATTATAAATGAAGCTCCAGAACTTTACAAAGGTGTTATTGCTGCAGTTCCTTTTGTAGATGTAGTTAGTACAATGCTAGATGAAACCATACCGCTTACTACAGGTGAATATGATGAGTGGGGAAATCCAAACGAGGAAGAATATTATCATTACATTAAATCGTATTCACCTTACGATCAAGTAAAAGCACAAAATTATCCAAATTTGCTAATTACCACAGGTTTGTACGATTCTCAAGTTCAATATTGGGAGCCTGCAAAATGGGTAGCGAAGTTACGAGAATTGAAAACAGATCAAAATAAATTACTCTTTCATACCAACTTAAACACTGGTCATGGCGGTGCTTCAGGAAGGTTTGAAGCCTTAAAAGAAACGGCTCGGGATTATGCGTTTTTAATAGATTTAGAAAATCTAAAAAACTAGTTTAAAAAAAAATGTAAATTTGTGCCGTGAGACTTGCAAGTCTTTTTTACAAACATACAAGCTTATGCAACATAATACAAAAGTTCATAATAACCTACTAGAGTTAATAGGAGATACTCCAATAATTCGTTTAAACCGAATAACATCTTCTTTCTCTGGAAATTTTTTCGCAAAATTAGAAGCACATAATCCAGGTCACTCTTCAAAAGATAGAATAGCAATCTATATCATAGAACAAGCTGAAAAGAAAGGGATTTTAAAGCCTGGCGATACAATTATTGAAACGACTTCTGGTAATACGGGCTTTAGTGTTGCTATGGCTTGCGTTATTAAAGGCTACAAATGTATTTTAGCAGTCAGTTCAAAATCTTCAAAAGATAAAATAAGCTTACTTCGCACAATGGGAGCCGAAGTGCATGTTTGCCCTTCAAATGTAGCTGCAGACGATCCGCGCTCTTATTATGAAGTAGCAAAACGACTACATAAAGAAATACCAGATTCAATTTATATCAATCAATATTTTAATGAATTAAATATCGATGCTCACTATCTAACTACCGGTCCTGAAATATGGAATCAAACCGAAGGAAAGATAACGCATTTGGTTGCCTGTAGTGGAACTGGAGGAACTATTTCAGGTTCTGCTAGGTTTCTTAAGGAACAAAACCCAGAGATAAAAGTTATAGGGATTGATGCTTATGGATCAGTAATTCAGAAATATCATGAAACCGGCCAGATTGACAAAGAAGAAATTTATCCTTACCGAATTGAAGGGTTAGGTAAAAATTTAATCCCATCAGCCACCGATTTTTCAGTAATCGACTTTTATGTGAAAGTTACCGATGAAGAAAGTGCTTATATGGCACGAAATATCGCAAAAACTGAAGGAATGTTTGTTGGCTATACTAGTGGTGCAGCTATGCAAGGAGTTAAGCAACTTTCAGATGAAGGTTATTTTAAACCAACAGACAATGTTGTCGTTATTTTTCCAGATCATGGCTCGCGTTATATGAGTAAAATTTACAGTGATGATTGGATGCAAGAACAAGGTTTTGTTGAACCCGAAACTGAATCGGAAGAAGCAGTTAAATCAATTCATAACCTTAATAAAAATTAAATAAAAATCCTTTCAACAACTAATTTGAAAGGATTTTTCACGTATAAAAATATAATAAAAAACGATGAGAGATTTATTCACGAAGTTTTATGAAGATAAAGGTCCGTTAGGAAAATGGGCAAATCAAGCAGAAGGCTACTTTGTGTTTCCAAAACTTGAAGGTGAAATTAGCAACCGAATGAAGTTTCAAGGTAACGAAGTTGTTACTTGGAGTATTAATGATTATTTGGGTTTAGCTAATCATCCAGAAGTTAGAAAAGCAGATGCAGAAGCAGCAAAAAAATGGGGGAGTGCTTATCCAATGGGTGCTCGTATGATGAGCGGTCATACAGAACTTCACGAAAAATTACAAAATGAATTGGCAGATTTTGTTCAAAAAGAAGCTGCCTATCTCTTAAATTTTGGTTATCAAGGAATGGTTTCTACTATAGACGCCTTAGTTTCAAAAGATGATGTTATTGTGTACGACGTAGATGCACATGCTTGTATTATAGATGGTGTTCGCCTTCACATGGGTAAACGCTTCACTTATAAGCATAACGACATGGAAAGCATTGAAAAGAATCTAAAACGCGCCGAAAAAATTGCAGAACAAACCGGTGGAGGAATTCTGTTAATTTCCGAAGGTGTTTTTGGAATGAGAGGAGAACAAGGTCGCTTGAAAGAAATTGTAGCACTCAAGGAAAAATACAATTTCAGATTATTTGTTGATGATGCACACGGTTTCGGAACTTTAGGAGCATCAGGAGCTGGAGCAGGAGAAGAACAAGGAGTACAGGATGGAATAGATGTTTATTTTGCTACGTTTGCAAAAGCTATGGCTAGTACAGGAGCTTTTATTGCCGCCGATAGAGAAGTGATCGATTATTTAAAATACAACTTACGTTCGCAAATGTTTGCAAAATCTCTGCAAATGCAGCTAGTAGAAGGTGCATTAAAGCGATTAGAAATGCTAAGAACAATGCCAGAGTTGAAAGAAAAACTTTGGAAAAATGTAAATGCTTTACAAAGTGGATTAAGACACAGAGGGTTTGATATTGGAACAACGCAAAGTTGTGTTACTCCAGTCTATTTACAGGGAAGTATTCCTGAAGCTATGGCTTTGGTAAAGGATCTTAGAGAAAATTACGGAATATTCTGTTCAATAGTAGTTTATCCCGTTATTCCAAAAGGATTAATTCTATTGCGAATGATTCCTACTGCTACTCATACTTTACAAGATGTTGAAGAAACATTAGTAGCGTTTTCTGCGATTAGAGAAAAGCTAGAAGATGGTATTTATAAACGTGTAGCTAAAGCCTTGATGGAACAAGATACCGTTGATGTAAAATAAACTATAGACTAAGTAATTATAATAACTGAATAAAAAAATCCTCTAACAAATTTGTTAGAGGATTTTTTTATTCAGATTCGCGACTATCAACTTCATGAGGTAGTCTTATATAGTCAGGAAGTACCGATTTGTTATTCGTTTCTGAAACATCTTTTTTCTCTTGTTCCTTTTCTTTTTTATTCATTATTATTCGAAGTAAATGTTTGAAGTTATTAAAATCTACACTATAAGAAATCCCAATTCCTTGAGTATACCCCAATTCTTCACCAATAAATTGAATATCACTTTCGCGGTTAAAAACATTTGCTCGTAAACTTCCTGAATCGTTTAAGAGTAAATTCATTTCTACATCACCAAAAATAAAGCTTTCTGTGGTTCCTCCAACAGGCACTCCAAATCTTCCATTAATAAGTATTCGATCGCTAATTTGAGTTTGAAAACTCATACCAACACGATCTCCCGTTTGATTTTGATCTGGAATTCGCTGAGCTTGTGTGTAGTCAAGTCCAATTTTAAAATTATCATCTTCGTTTGCTAGTAAACCATCCATTATACTCGAGGCACCTTCAATTAAATTTCCAGTAAGTGCACCTTGACCAAGCCCATCCATGCTGTAAAATGTACCTTGAGTAACTAGCGATAAAGCTTGAATTTCGGTGTTTTCTCTTCCTTGAATTCGATAATCAAGTTCGGATTTTACGACAGAGCTTAAATTGGGGTAATTAATATCGAAGTTGATATCTGGTTGAATTAATTCACCATTAAGACTGATAATTACTTCAACAGGTATTTCTCTGTTAATACTTGGGTTTTCAAGTATCATAGCCGGATTGGCTTGCGTTTTGTATTTCGCATTTAAATTCATATTTGCTTGAAGTGGATCGCCATTCCAGGTTAAGGTACCTCCAGGTTCTACATCAAACTTTTTCTGTACTAATCCAGCATATCTAAAATCATAAACACCTTCTGCAACTTCAAAATCACCATACATATTAAATTTTCCGTTAGTGTTGATTTCAATAAGAAGGTTTCCTGTTCCACTGCCTTTTAAAGTACTACCGCTAGTTTTGTCAACCACAATTTCTACTTCTGCATCTTCTGTAATGTCTAGGTCAAAGTTTAGGCTAAGACCTTTTACTTCTCTTAACTGAATAGATTTTCCTTCGTTTTGAGCTTTTTTATCTTCTTCAGTTAAAAAATAGATGTACGAAATATCTCCAAAGCTATCGCTATCTTCTAGCGGTATTTTAAAAACGGTATTTTTTTGGGTTCGTGCATTTACATTAAAAATTAAATTATCGGTAGGACCGACAATTTCAGCATTACCAGCGATAAAAGCAGTTCCATGATATAAAGCTCCTTCTTTATAAGGAGTGTTGAGAGCAAGCATATTTTCGCCACTTACGTTTAAGTCAAGCTCCCAGTCTTTAAAATTGGTATGAAAAATTGCTCCATCTAACCTTGCTTGGGTTTCATATTCAGTATCGCGAATATCAATATCAGTAAAAACAAATCCACTAGGTAAAATATTAACTTCTGCAGTGTCTATAAAATCATAGTCAATATTCAGATAAGGAACTTTAAGCCCAGCTTCTGTAAGACTTATTTTGCCTCTAAATTTAGGTTGATTGGCTTGGCCAGTAATTTTCACACCTCCATCAGCAAACCCTCTAATATCGCTCACTACATCTTTTCCTAGACTACTAAAAGGAGACAAATCTAAAGCTGTGGTTTCTGCTTCTAAATCTAAATACTGTTGATTGTTTTTTATATAAATCTCACCACCTAAAGCAAGGTGTGTAATACCTTTTTCTTGATTTTTTAAAGTGCTGCTAACGCGAAAAGTATCTAAATCTTCATCACCATTCGCCTCTAAATAAAGATTGCCGTAAGTGGTTTTGTTGATACCAAAATCGTCTATTCGAACATCCAGGTTTGGCGCGTAAAGTCCTTTCTCTTGAAAAATATGTAGCTTACCATTAACTTTTCCTTTCAAGTCTAAATTATTTAGGTAAGGTGTGACTTTAGTAAGTTCAACTTGGTGTAGCTCTAGGTTTAAATCTTTATAAGCAGTATCCCTAATTTTTCCGTTTAGTTTGATATACTCCTCGTTGTTGGTTAGTTGAATAGAGTCAAATGTGAAATTGCGAAAACCTTTTTCTATGATGATTCTATTTTGTGGTGTCTTAGTTTGATTTATTTTCCAGTTATGTGATTTTATTTGTAAATCGGAATCTAAAAACCCAACAACCAAATCATTTTTGTCATTGGTTGTTTGATACAAATTCACATCAAAATCATCTTGATTTTGTTTTCCGCCAGTTAAATTCGCTTTCATAAAAAGCGTATCGTTTTTTGTTTGATTGATGATGCGAAGCTTGGACGCATTATAGATCGATGACGAAATGCTGTCTATTGTAATAGAAGTATTAATAAGTGGGTCTTTATTGTCTATCTGCAGGTTTACATTTTCAAAAGCATTGTTATACACAGAAATTTCTGGCGTTGTAAAATTTAGCCTAAAATAGTTTTCGTTAGAAACAATGCTTCCGTCTAATGATGTTGGAGATTTAAACTGTATTTCAGGAAAAAATGCTTCAATAATTTTATTGTAAATATCAAATTTGAAATCTACATAAGCAAAATCTTTATTGATTTCCGGTTCTTCTCTGTAATATAGATTCTCAAATGCATTTAATGCAATTTCTGGCAGTTGAGTTAACCTAAAAATACCTTCCATGTTTCCACTCACCACATCGGGAGAGTTAATGTTTATGGTTCGTTTTTCTCCTTCAAAAACCGATAAAACTTTCAAATCATCAAAATTGAATTTTTCTTTTTCATTCTGATAAGTAAAGTCTTTAAGTTGAATATTCCCTTCAATATCATCGATTGATTGTCCGCGAATATCCATGCTTACATCTCCCGTTACTAACGCTATACTGTCTCGTGTAAAAACATTTATTTTTTTTAGATCAGCGTGCGTTATTTGAGCCTTAAAATCAAATCTACTTGCTTCCTCAGACAAATCGGCTAAGCCGTTAAATTCCATTTGAAAATTTTCGTCATTACTGATTAATTTCCCATTGAATAAAGGTTCTGTAAGCTGACCATTAACTTCTAAATCTTCATATACATAATCGTTAAATTCGAATGAAGAAATAATACCCTTAATTCTAGTATCTAAATTAGAACGTTTAAAACTTTTTCCATCAACTTTTAAGTTGAAGCTGGTTTGTCCAAACCTATCATTTGCTATCGCTTTGTTGAGTTTTATATTGTTGAATGTTAAATCTCCCTTATAAGTAACACTTTCTGGCTGATTCATGTTTTTAAAATCCAATTTAACTACCGCCCGTCCTAATCCAGTAGCTGCGCTTAGATCGGTAGACAAATCTGAACCATCAATTCGTGCAAAACCTTTTAAGTTAAGTTGCCCAAACCGGTTGAGTTCGTTTGGTAAATTTTCGCCAATCAGCCTTGGAAAAAGATTTGCTAAATCGCTAAAGTTTGTATGCAGCTGGTCGTAATTTCCTTCAAGTACAAAGTTTTTATCTCTATCGAGCAAATTTTTAAAGTGAAGACTTTTTGAAACAATTTTTGAATTTTTAAGCCCACTTAAATTTAAATCTTCAATAGAAAAATCATTCATGTTACCTATTAGTCTGCCGTCAAAAGAAAGCGATTCGCCATAGCCAAATTCATTATACAGGTTTCCTAAATCGCTAGTTGAAATAGTTCCGTTCGAAAAATTGGCATCAATAGCTACCAAATTATTAAAATCTTTAAAATCTTCAGGTTCATAATTCATCTTAAGTTCAGCTTCAATTTCCGATTCATCGGTAGAAAGATTCAATTGGCGGAAAATCATTTCATTTTTGCTGTATGAAAAATCAGTGGTAATATTTTCGATATTAAAACCGCGACCAGTTTTTCCGTTAAATGCTATAATTGATGTTGTAACAAGGCCATTATCGACAACAAAATTTCGAGTATCAAAATTAAGCTGATCAATCTTAAATATTTCGGGCGATTCTCTGGTGTAATCCAAATAAATAAATCGGCTTTCGATCGCCATTAAGTAGTCTAATTCCAACAAAAAATCCTTCTTTTTTTGCTTGGAATTTCTCAAGTTGAGGTCTTGTAAAAACTGGTTAAAACTATCAGGATCTTTTTCGTTATAGCGAATAATTTTTAAAGTTAAGTTTTCAAACTTACCATCGGTGAGTTTTACATCATTATTAAAAGCGCTTTTGAGATTGATAAGCGAAGTTGAAAAGGAAGAAAAATGTATAATTGTATCTTTCTTTTGGTCGGTTACTAAAGCGTTGTGCAAGGCTATTTTTCCATCTAAACCAATTTGAACGCGATCGATAGAAATATCGGTTCCGTATGTTTCGTTGATGTTATTAGTAAATCGTTGTGCTACAAAACTTTGTACAGCGGGTATTGAAAAAACTACAACAACCAACAAAAACAGCAAGATAATGCCTAAAATGCTTCGTCCAAGTATGTTGAGTAATCGCTTAATAGTTTTTTTGCTAAGTTATACAGTATAAGTACGCTAAATCAATTTTTTGTAATCCAATTGAAAAAAATTTCAATTACGATACAAATTTAATTAGCTTTGCCTTAATACGAACAAATTTTATGCCCAATAAATGGAGCAAAATAAAGAAAATGTTTTTGTCTTAGGAATAGAGTCTTCATGCGATGATACTTCAGCGGCAGTTTTTTGCAATCAAAAAAAATTAAGCAATGTTGTAGCAACTCAAGAAATTCACCATCAATATGGCGGAGTAGTCCCTGAGCTAGCTTCAAGAGCGCATCAACAAAACATTGTTCCTGTAGTCGATCAAGCCATCAAAAACGCAGGAATTAAAAAATCTGATCTTAGCGCAATTGCTTACACCAAAGGACCTGGGTTAATGGGGTCTTTGCTGGTAGGCTCTTCTTTTGCCAAATCATTATCCTTAGCTTTAGCTATTCCGCTCATTGAAGTCAACCACATGCAAGCCCATATTTTGGCACATTTTATTGAAGATGAAGCTCAGAAAACACCAGATTTCCCTTTTTTGGCAGTTACTATTAGTGGAGGACACACGCAAATTGTAAAAGTAGATAGTCATTTTGAAATGGAAGTTATTGGAAAAACTTTAGATGATGCCATAGGTGAAGCTTTCGATAAATGCGGAAAAATGATGAATTTGCCTTATCCTGCTGGTCCGATTATCGATCAAAAAGCACAATTCGGAAATCCGTATAAATTTAAATTTTCTAAACCAAAAGTAAAAGACTTAGATTTTTCGTTTAGCGGATTAAAAACTGCAGTCTTGTATTTCTTGCAACGTGAAAAACAAAAAAACCCTGATTTTGTAGCAGAAAACATTAACGATATATGCGCATCTTTTCAGTTTACAACAGTTCAGATTTTAATGGATAAAATACTAAAAGCCATCAAAAAAACAGGAATAAAAAATGTAGCTATTGGTGGTGGGGTTTCTGCTAATTCTGGAATTAGAAATGCATTGTTGAGTGCAGAAAAAAAAGGAGATCTAAACGCCTTTATTCCTAAGTTTGAATACTGTACCGATAACGCTGCAATGATCGCCATTGTAGGCTATTATAAATTTTTAAATGGTGAGTTTGCCAACGCGTCAAGCACAGCTCAAGCTCGCTTTCATTCATTTTAAATACTAAAATAATACTATGAGGATTACATTTCTTACGCTAACATTTTTTCTCTTTTCGCTAAGTGCTTTTAGTCAACAAGAGTTATTCAATCAAAGTTATGACGAAATCAAAGATTTTGATATTCCAGAAGATGAATTGAAAGAATACAAAAAAAGAGGAAAGCTAACTATCTTTAATGAAGAAAAACATAATACCAAGTTAGCAGAAGAATTGTTTGATACCAAAGTTGGTAAATCTATAAAAATTGAAAGCAGAACAGGAGATAAAATTTACACTGTAGTTGCCGCCAAAAAAATAAAACATTATCGAGTTAACTACATCTTTCTTGATGGAAATAAAACTTCTTATAAAAAGATTGAAAAAATGAGAAAAAAGTTGATGGATTTGTTGGACGGTGATGTGAAGTTCGAAAGTGTAGCAAGACAATATTCGATGGATAGAAATTCTTATCGCGGAGGCGATTCTGGTTGGTTTAAAGAAAATAAAACCGAAGAAGATTTTTTTAATGCCATTACCAATCCACGTTTTTTAGCAAATGAAATTTTTCCAGTTGATATTCCTGAACACGATTGGTATTATATTATTGAAAAGTCATATTCACCTACTGAAATAAATGAAATTGTTATTTTAGAAGAATTTAAAGAGTAAATTTATGCAGCTTTTTTATCATCCTGAGCTTTATGAAACAAACAAATCTGCTGTATTTGATAAAGATGAAAGCCGTCATATAATTAAGGTTCTACGAAAAAAAACAGGTGACGAATTACACATTACCAACGGTAAAGGCGATTTGTTTTTATGTAAAATAATAGACGATAATCCAAAAAAATGTGGATTAGAAGTACTGAAACTCGTTGAACATTCGCCAAGCAAAAAGCATTATTTACATCTTTTAGTGGCGCCTACAAAAACCAATGATAGATTTGAATGGTTTTTGGAGAAAGCAACCGAACTTGGGATTGATGAAATTACACCAATTTTGACACAAAACTCCGAACGTAAAAAAATTAAATTAGAACGCTACGAAAAAGTTTTGGTTAGTGCGATGAAACAATCATTGCAATACACAAAACCTGCTCTTAATCAGTTGACGCCTTTCAATGAAGTTATAAATCAACTGCAAGCAACTCAAAAATTTATAGCACACTGCCAAGATGACCACAAAGCATCATTTTATGAATCGGTTGATCAAAACACGTCAGTAGCTCTACTTATTGGTCCAGAAGGCGATTTTTCTTCAGATGAAATAATAAAAGCAGAAAAAAACGAATTCAAAACCGTATCTTTAGGCAAAACGAGATTGCGTACAGAAACTGCAGCCATTGCGGCTTGCCATAGCTTTGCTTTAAAAAATGATTTTGAATTATGATTAAAAATATCTTTGCTTTTATAATTGTAAGCTTTTTCAGTATAAGTGTTTTTGGACAGCAAATAGCACTTTTAAAATACGAAGGCGGAGGCGATTGGTATAGCAATCCAACATCATTACCGAACCTAATTCAATTTTGTAATGAAAATATCGGCACAAAATTAAATAAAGATCCTGTTACGGTAGAAACCGCTAGTCCAGAATTGTTCAATTATCCGTTTGTTCATATGACAGGCCATGGAAATGTTCTTTTCTCTGATGAAGCAGCTAAAAACTTGAGAGAATACTTGCTTTCTGGCGGGTTTCTTCATGTTGATGATAATTATGGAATGGAGCCGTATTTTCGTGAAGCGATCAAAAAAGTTTTTCCGAATAAAGAGTTGCGTGAAATACCAAGTTCTCACCCTATTTTTAACCAATCATTTTCTTTCCCTAACGGCTTGCCTAAAATTCATGAACATGACGGTAAACCGCCACAAGCCTTTGGTATTTTTGAAAAAGGAAGACTTTTGGTTTTATTTACTTATGAAAGCGATTTAGGAAACGGCTGGGAAGACCAAGAAGTACATAACGACCCAGAAGAAGTACGGCTAAAAGCTCTAAAAATGGGAGCAAATATTATTGAATTTGTTTTTTTGCAATAATTATGACTCAACAACTTCATCATGATGAAACTCAAAACTCTAGCAGCAAAGTTGAAATTGTTTTGTGTTGTACTGAGATTTCAAGCCCTGCTAACTTAGGCTCAATCTTTCGGCTTGCAGATGCTTTTGGTGTAAAAAGCATTTTACTTAATGAACAAAATACAGAGTTATTACAAAGCAATCGTTTTAAACGAACGGCAAGGAGTACTGATAAAACGCTAATTGTGGAAACAACAACTTCAGTTTTTAACAGTTTGAATGACTTTAAAAAAAATGACTATCAAATTCTAGCCTTAGAATTAACAACAACAAGTCAAGCTTTAAAAAACATCAAACCTGATAAAAAAATAGTCTTGCTTTTAGGTAATGAAAATACAGGAATTCCAGCGGAGTATTTAAAAATAGCAGTCGCTTCTTTTCATATACCAATGTATGGAAAAAATTCGAGTATCAATGTAGCACAAGCGACAGGAATTGCCTTATACGAAATCCAGCAAAAAGTAGAAAAATGATGTTTTTTACTGAAAAGTAAAATTTAAAAATACACCTCTAGTTTGCATGGAATTGATATTTCTGGTCCACGGACTATTTGGGTCGTTATCTGGAACCAATTCATCAGAAATAGCAAACACACCTCGAATAGAAGGAGTGAATTTGAAATATTCTAAATAAATATCGATACCAAATCCAACTTCAAGAAAAGTAGCCCAGTCTTTCATTCTAAACTCACCAGAACGATTATCTGTTGGATTATCTTGGTTACTTGAAAGGTTGTGAGCCACAGATGCTCCTCCAACCACAAAAGGTTTGATGTTACTAATTTTTTTGGTAGAAAACTTTAGTAATAACGGCAAGTGTACATAAGAAGATTTTACTTCTCTAAATCGATCTCTACGTTCTTCAAAATTTGGGAAATTTACATTTCTACTGGCAAAAATAACACCTGGTTCAAAGCGTAAATCGATGTAATCATTGAAACGCAAATTACCAATTAAACCAATATTGAAGCCTAAATTTCTATCTACTTGAATATCTGGTCGATTGAGTTCGTAATCAAAATGGAAATCATAAAAATTCATTCCTAAATAATATCCCCATGACCACGTTTTTTTATCAAAATTAGGTAAGTTTTCAATTTTTTCTCGATTGAAAAAACCTTGTGCAAATAGATTGTATCCAAACCCTAAAAGTAGGATACTTAAAAGAAAAGTTCGTTTCATATATTATTTACTTGCTGTATAAATTGTTGCCGCACCAAAAGTTTGCGGTAAATCTCTTACTTCTGTAAACCCATTTTTTTTCAAAATATTGTTGAAAGCTTCACCAAAAGGAAAAGAAGAAGCACTTTCACTTAAATAAGAATAGGCTTTTTTGTCTTTTGAAAAAAGTTTTCCAATAGTTGGTAAAACAACCTTGGAATGAATGTTATAAAATTGCTTGTAAGGAAACTTGGTGGGCAAGGAGGTTTCTAAGACCACAAAAATTCCACCAGGCGCAAGCACGCGATTAATTTCTGCCAAACCTTTGTCTAAGTTTTCGAAATTTCGAACGCCAAAAGCAACTGTAATTGCGTCAAAACTGTCGTTGTCGTATGGCAAATCTTCAGAATCAGCTTGAACCATTTCAATTTTATCGCTAAGATTTTTAGCGGCAATTTTTTTTCGCCCTATATCAAGCATTCCTTTCGAAATGTCTAAACCTACAATTTTTTCAGCATTAGAATCTGCCATAGCAATAGCCAAATCGCCAGTTCCTGTAGCTATATCCAAAATGCTTTTTGGCTGAGTAGATTTTACTAAATCAATCACTTTTTTTCTCCAAGAAGTATCTATACCAAAAGAAATAACGCGGTTTAAACCATCATAATTTTCAGAAATATTATCAAACATTTGTTCGACTTGATCTTTTTTCTTGAGGTTAGAATCTTTATACGGAGTAACTTTCTTTTTCATCAAATTTTTTTGCAAATATACATTATTGTAAGCTTTATAATAGTTTATAAACATAGATTTATAAACCGTTTACTTCTGTTTTTGGGTATTTCGATTTCTTATTTGCTAAATCTTTGCAAAATGCAATTTATTTCGCTAAGTCTTTATTTAAGTTTGCGCGTTTATAAAAAGTAATAATGAAAAATAATCGAAACAGGCTATATTTTTTAGTAATCAGCATTTTTTCAGTGCTGCTTATTACGTCTTGTTCGGTTCGCAATTCATTAGAACGAATTGCTGGGGTTGAAATTACACAAACTCCTAGCAAACATAAAACTCAACTTCAAGAATCTTGTAATCATAGTGATTTTGATAACCTTCAAGTAGAAAATTCTTCTTCGATTGATGTTGAAAAAGATGTTTCATTTGATTTTGTTTCAACTACTTTTATTGATGCTCAACTTTTTCCAAAACAAATTGTTCTAGTTGATGTTGAAATCGCTAACAAAACTTCCATTCCGCTTTATCTTTTGTATAAGCGTTTTAAGACACATTGCTAAGACGAATCCTTTTCTATTAGCTTACACAGATCGTGTTTCAAAACTTATTTTAATTTAAAAATTATACAAAATGAATACAGATAGTAAAATTACGTCTAATTATAATTGGGCGGGATTATTTAGTTTAACCTTGCGTTTGGTAATAGGTTGGACTTATTTTTCTGCCTTATGGCGAAGAGTGGCTTTAAGCAACAAGTTAGATGCAGAATCGGCTGGATACATAGGAGAAAAATTCAATCACTTTTTGCCCAATGCACTGGGAATTCAACCATTGATAGAGTACATGTTGCTAAACCCAGATGTTTTGTGGTGGAATATGGTTATTTTCACCATTATTGAAGGAATAGTTGGCTTACTGATTATGTTTGGATTATTTTCTCGACTAATGAGTATTGGCGTTATGTTCTTAGCTATGGGAATTTTGCTTGGTGCTGGATGGATTGGAACTACTTGTTTAGATGAATGGCAAATTGGAGTTTTAGGAGTTGCCACAGGATTTACTTTGTTTTTTACCGGTAGCGGCCCTTATTCACTCGACAATTGGTTGATGAAGAAAAATTTCAAAATTACTCAAAAACCGTTTTTTAGTTATTTGGGCTCGGGTGTGTTACCGTTAAAAGAAGCTGTTGTAAAACGCATATTTTTAATTGGTTCTATTGCTATTTTGGGATTAACGCTATTTACTAACCAATATTTCCACGGTGGAATTTGGGGCGATTTGCATAACAAATCAGTGAAACCAAAACTTGAATTAAGCGAAGCTAACTTTGCTGAAAATCAACTTAATTTTGAAGTTTACCGAGTAGAAGGAGTAGATGTCTACGGTTCTTTTTTAATCGGAATTGATATAGTTGATAGCAACGGTAATAATCATTTTAGCTTAGATGGTGAAGCACTTTCTAAGTTTCCTAAAAACCAAATCAATAATCGTTATGTTGCCGATATTAAACCAGGTAAACATAGTTTAATTATTCCGTTAGGAGCAAAAGCAGAAATCACTTTAAAAGATTCAAAAATTGAAGCTTTACCTAAAGGAAATTATACCATCATACTAACCGATATTAGCGGTATAACTTGGGAAATCGATTTTTCTAAATAAAGTAAATTTTAAAGCAGCAAAACTTTCTTTTCTCTGTTGAAAGTTTTGCTGCTTTTATATATTAATCGTCTGGATGACGAATAAAATCAGATACTAAATAGGCAATTGCCTTAGCAACATTGTTCGTAGAATTGGCTGAAGCCTCACAAATATGAACGTATTCTAGCTGTTCTTTTCGCGCTAATTTTAAGAATGTACGAATATCTGAAATACTAAATCCACTTGGTGTTTCAGCGCTGCTACTGAAATTTTCGATAGCGTCACAATCCAATTCAAGTCCAAAAGCATTTTTTAGAAAATCAAATCCAGATTTTAGTTTGACTAGTTTGTCTAATGAAGTTAGGTGCAAACAATCTTCAAAGAAAAAATAATCGATATGCTTATTGCTTTCCATCATCTTGAAGATAGCGTTGGAAGTGTAATTTTTATGCAGTCCATAAATATAATATCGATTGATAAAACCTTCATCATTTGCATAGGTAAAACCATTTCCGCTGTGGCGATGTTCCAAATCTCTTAAGTCGGTGTGCGCATCGATATTCAGTATGTTAATCGGGTGTTCAACAGCTGTTGAAGTTCCAGCAATCAAGCCGTAAGCATTGTTATGACCGCCGCCAATTGCTATAGGAATTTTACCCGTTTTTCTGATTAAAAGGGTGAGTTCTTTTACACGATAATCGATTACTTTGACTAATTCTCCTAGTCGTAAATAATAATCTCCAGCATTAGGGTTGATATTTTCAGCTTGCTGCATCAAATCATCACAATCGATATGACCGAGAAGAATAATATTGTCGGGGTCGTTAAATGCATTGAATTGAATATTTAAAAATTTGGGCAAAAAAGCATTCCAAGTTTTTGATGTTCCTGGCTGACCGTGATTGGCACGAACGCCAATATCTTCTGGAATTCCAAAAAGCACAAATTTAGCTTGATGATTAGAAAGCTCGTCTAAATGATTAACCGACGCTATTTTCTCACCGAACTTGGTTTCGCCATCACGCGGTTTGATGTAAGTATTTATGTTCTCTCGATTGTATAATTTGAACCAATTCATAAGCTATTATTTAGTTATTTTTTCGCCATTTATGTAAACGCTTTCAATATGATTGCATCCAAAGGAATAAGGTAAAAATCCGTACGAAGGAATTTCTTCGGTAAGTATTAAATTAGCACGTTTACCAATTGTTATACTTCCTACTTCATTTTCTAATTCCATTGCATAAGCACCATTTATTGTAGCAGCATTTATAGCTTCTTCAGGAGTTAATTTCATTTTTATACAAGCTAATGAAATCACAAAATTCATATTTCCACTAGGAGTACTTCCTGGGTTATAATCAGTTGCTAAAGCAAGCGGTAGGTTACTCTCTAGTATTTTTTTTGCTGGTGTATAAGGAATACTCAAAAAGAAAGAACAGGAGGGAAGTGCAACAGGAATAGTAGTCGAATTTTGTAAAACAGCATAATCTTCGGGGGCCATTTCTTCTAAATGATCAACGCTTAATGCGTTGTTGTCGGTTGCAACTTTAATTCCGCCAAAAGCATTAAACTGGTTGACGTGCACTTTTCCTTTCAATCCATATTTTTGTCCAGCTTTCAGAATTCGTTCGGTATCTTCTAAATCAAAATATCCTTTTTCACAAAAAATATCGATGTAATCGGCTAGCTTTTCTTCCGCAACTTGCGGTAGCATTTCATCAATAATTTCATCAATATACGCTTTTGTATTGTTTTTGAATTTTTTTGGTAAAGCGTGTGCGCCCAAAAAAGTAGTTTTTATAGGAAAATCAAATTCATTTTTAAGGCGTTTAGCAACCCGTAGCATTTTCATTTCGGCTTCAGATGTTAAGCCGTAGCCCGATTTAATTTCAACAGCACCAGTTCCAAGTTGAATTATTTCCTGCAGTCGTGTTTTGGTCTGTTTGTATAATTCATCTTCATCGGTGTGCTGAAGTTTCTCGGCTGAATTTACAATGCCGCCACCTTTTTGGGCGATTTCTTCATAAGTCATTCCTTTGATGCGGTCTACAAATTCTTGCTCCCGATTACCAGCATATACCAAATGAGTGTGGGAGTCGCACCAAGAAGGCAAAATAAGTTTTCCTGTACAGTCTATTTTTTCTGCTTCAACTTCAGGGCAATCATCCATACTTCCAAAATCCTTTATTTTTCCCGCATCGACTAAGAGCCAAGCATTTTTGATGCTGGGAAGAATTTTTAGTTCTTTTCCTTTCAGTAGGTTAGGATTTTTTTCGCGAGTTTGAATCAGCTCTTTTATGTTGTAAAATAACTTCATAGATTTATGCTTTGGTAAATGAATTTCTTTGTTTCAATTTTACTAAAATTAAGCGCAATAACCTTGACTGTAGGCATATTTTTTTGATTGTTTCTGACCTTAGCTTTTTAGAAATAAAATTAGATTATTGTTTTTTAAAACACAATAACTAAAATCTATAATCATATAAAAAAACATAAGTTTAATTTAGCATTTAAACTCTTAATCTTCGTTACTTTTGCAGGTAGAAATAACTAAAAAAACAAAATAATATGTCAATTGTAGGAAAAAAATTCCCAGATTTAAATGTAGACGCAATGAATGAAATGGGCGATACATTTAAAATTAACATTTTAGAGAAAGCAAAGAAAAACAACAAAAAAGTATTGCTTTTTTGGTATCCAAAAGACTTTACTTATGTGTGTCCAACCGAATTACACGCTTTTCAAGAGGCTTTAGCAGAATTTGAAAAAAGAGATGTAATGGTAGTTGGAGCATCTTGTGATACACCAGAAGTACACTTTGCTTGGTTAAACACCCCAAAAGATGACGGTGGAATTGAAGGTGTTACTTACCCAATTTTAGCAGATTCTAACAGAAACCTAAGTAGAAAATTAGGAATTTTGGACATCAGCAACGAGCGTTATGACGAAGAAACTGGTGATTACTTGGTAGATGGCGATAATGTAACTTTTAGAGCTACTTATCTAATCGATGAAGAAGGAACAGTTTTTCACGAAGGCGTTAATCATATGCCATTAGGAAGAAACGTGAATGAATTTATTAGAATGATTGATGCTTACGCACACGTTCAAAAACACGGTGAAGTTTGTCCAGCAAACTGGGAAGAAGGAAAAGATGCAATGAAAGCTGACCGCGAAGGTGTAGCTTCATACTTATCTTCTAAGTAAAAATATTTTTCCAGTCTGGAATTAATCGTTTCAGACTGGAATTTTTTAAAAATCATAAAATAGAAACAGATGTATCAAGAATTAGATCAAGATAAATTACAAGAAATAGTAGAAAGCAACGACAAAGTAGTTGTACAATACGCAGCTAGCTGGTGTGGCAACTGCCGATTGATGAAACCTAAGTTTAAAAAGTTAGCCAAGGAAAACGAAAACATACCATTTGTTTTAGTAGATGCGGAAAAATTCCCTGAATCTAGAAAGTTAGCAAATGTAGATAATTTACCAACTTTTGCTACTTTCAATCAAGGTGAATTTAAAAATCAAGTACAAACCAATAAATTTGATTCATTAAAAGAGTTAGTCGATGAAGTTACCAATAATTAGACATTTTCAGAAAAACATCGAGGTAGAAAAGTTAGAAAATACCTTAGAGGTATTAGAGTCATTTTGTGAACACCGTTCTGTAAAAGATGAAGAAATGGATGTTGTTGGCGAATTAATAACCAACATTGCAGGAGCGATTGAAGTACATAAAATGATTGAGGACGGAATGAACGAACGCGATGCTGCCAATACTTTCGCTAAACGTGTGTTGGGTTCGATAGACAAATAAATCCATATCAATTTTGCCGGCAAATTGATTTTTAAAACTTTGTAGATATCTTAAATATCTAAACTCAGCTTTTATCTATTATAAAAAATAAATATGATTTCCCTTTTTGCATAATTTTTACATTAATTTTGCACTGCAAGTTTTTTAACTATGAAAATAATTATTGCAGGAGCAGGAGAGGTAGGTTTTCACTTATCCAAGCTACTTTCGTTCGAGTCGCATGATATAACATTAATTGATATCGATGAGGATCGCTTAGCTTATGCCGATAAACACCTAGACATTAGAACAATTCATGGCGATGCAATTTCGTTGAAGCTATTAAAAGAAGCTGACGTAAAGCACACCGACCTATTGATAAGTGTAACTTCGCTGCAAGCCATCAATATTACCGTTTGTGCAATCGGAAAACAATTAGGAGCCAAACGTACCATAGCTCGGGTATCAAATCAAGAATTTATCGATAAAAAAGCTGCGGTTAACTTCAGTAACATGGGGATAGATGAATTGATTTCTCCAGAAAGTCTGGCTGCAGAAGAAGTAATGTTGTTGCTGAACCAATCTGGTTTTGCTGACACATTCGAATTTGAAAACGGAGCGCTTACAATGATAGGTTTAACGCTATCATCAAACGCACCATTTGTTGGAAAAACTGTTCAAGAGTCAGCCGATTATTTTCCAGGACTTCATTTTACAACAATTGCTTTACAGCGCTACGGAACACAATATACTATAATTCCAAATGGAAGCACTGTCTTTAAAAAAGCCGACAGGGTATATTTTATAACAGATTCTGAAGGTGTAGATGAATTGTATAAACTATCGGGAGCGAAGCGCAAACAAATTAAAAACGTAATGATATTAGGTGGTAGCAATATTGGTAAAAAACTTGCTACAGAATTGTGTGCTCAAAAATACCGCGTTAAGCTTGTTGAAAAAGACTACGATAAAGCTTTGATGATAGCTGATTTAATTCCAAAAACATTAGTAATTAGAGGCGATGGCACCAATGTCGATTTGCTAGAAGAGGAAAATATCAACCAAATGGACGCCTTTATTGCAGTTACCGATGATTCCGAAACCAATATCATGTCTTGTTTGGTGGCAAATTCAAAAAAAGTAAGAAAAACAGTAGCTTTAGTTGAAAATATGGACTATTTTCAATTATCGCATTCCATCGGAATTAATAGCTTAATCAATAAAAAACTAATCGCAGCCAACAATATTTTCCGTCATATTCGAAAAGGAAATGTGGCTGCAATGACTAAAATTAACAATTTAAATGCTGAGCTTTTAGAGTTTATAGTCAAAAAAGATTCTCTTGTATGCAACAAACGAATCAAGGAAATAACCTTTCCTAAAGAAGCAGTTGTTGGTGGCGTTATTAGAAATAATGAAGGACTAATTGCGCTCGGCGATTTCTTAATTGAAGAAAATGATCATATTGTAATTTGTTGTTTGCCAAAAGCTATCAAAAAGGTCGAAAAACTCTTCTCATAATGTCTAAAATTAATTTCAAAATAGTTTTTCACACACTTGGCTTTTTGCTGTTATTCAATGGCTTTTTTATGCTTTTCCCAGTTATTTTTAGCTGGATTTGGGAAGAAGAAATAACTTTAGCATTTACAATTTCTCTTATTGTAACCTTATTTCTGGGGTTAATAACGATGTTCTCAACAAGAGAACATAGTAAAGAAATCCACCAAAGAGAAGGTTATTTAATAGTTGGCTTAGGCTGGCTGTTTATGGTGTTTAGCGGAATGCTACCTTATATTTTCACCGATTCAATTTCAAGTATCTCTAATGCCTTTTTTGAAACAATGTCAGGTTACACAACAACCGGCGCAACAATTCTAGATGATATTGAAGCTTTACCCAAAAGTATTTTGCTTTGGCGAAGTTTAACGCATTGGATTGGCGGTATGGGTATTATTGTGCTTACGGTTGCTATTTTGCCTCTATTTGGAATTGGTGGAATGCAGCTTTTTTCAGCTGAAGCCCCTGGACCTGGAGCCGATAAGCTAAAACCTAGAATAACCGATACAGCAAAGCGATTATGGTTGATATATTTTACTTTCACTATAATTGAAACGATTTTGCTCAATTTAGCAGGAATGAATTTATTTGATGCTGTAAATCACTCCTTAAGTACCTTGTCTACAGGTGGTTTTTCAACAAAAAATGAAAGTTTAGCCTTTTGGAACGATCAGCCAATCATTCAGTACATCATTATATTTTTTATGTTTATAGCTGGAACTAATTTTGTTGTCAGCTATTATGCGTTTAAAGGAAAAATTCAAGAAGTTTTACGGAATGAAGAGTTTAAATGGTATTTGTTTTTTGTTTTCCTTTTCTCAATTGTTACTGGCTTATTGATTTATTTTCAAGCTGATTTATCTGTTTCTAGCATATCGCATCCACAGGTTTTTGGAGAAGTAGAATCTGCCATACGACATGCATTTTTTCAAGTTTTAGCAGTCATTACCACAACAGGCTTTGTTACTTCAGATTTTACGCTTTGGACACCATTTTTGACGATATTATTTTTTGGATTATTCTTTTTAGGAGGTTCAGCTGGATCTACTTCTGGAGGGGTAAAGGTGGTTCGTCATGTTATTATGATAAAAAACGGGTTTATGGAGTTTAGAAGAATACTGCATCCAAATGCAATCCTACCTGTACGATATAAAGGTAGAGCTGTAGAAGGAAAAATTGTATTCAATATTCTAGGTTTTTTTATACTTTACGCACTTTCATTTATTATTGGAGCAGTTGTTTTAGCTGGAACCGGATTAGATTTTGAAACCGCTATTGGTGGCGCAGCATCTTCTTTAGGAAATGTTGGTCCAGCATTTGGACAACTTAGCCCAGTAGATAACTTTAACGGTTTAACCGATTTTGCGAAATGGTGGTGTTCTTTTTTAATGATTTTAGGTCGATTAGAACTTTTTACAATCCTGATTATTTTGTCTCCTTATTTTTGGAGAAATAGGTAATAAAATTTGTAAATCTATTTTTTTAAACCTTGCTTATTCCTGCTAGTTTATTAATTTTACGAGCAGAACAAAATCAACTATGAAAATATTAGTTACAGGCGGACTTGGATTTATTGGTTCGCATACGGTTGTTGCCCTTCAAGAGAAGGGATATGAAGTTTTAATTATCGACAACCTTTCTAATTCAAGTATTGATGTATTAGAAGGCATTGCAGCTATAACTAACCAATCACCACAATTTTTGAGACTCGATTTACGCGATAAAAACAAAGTTGCCGATTATTTTGAACAAAATGATGATATTGCTGGTGTAATTCATTTTGCCGCATCAAAAGCTGTTGGAGAAAGCGTAATTAACCCGCTTTTGTATTATGAAAATAACATTAATACGCTGGTCTATTTATTACAAGAAATGAATCGGCATAATATAGCCAACTTCATATTTAGTTCTTCTTGTACAGTGTATGGCCAAGCAGATGAATTGCCTATTGATGAAGACGCACCCGTAAAAGAAGCAGAATCTCCTTATGGAAACACAAAACAAATCGGCGAAGAAATAATAAGCGATACTACTAAAGTCAATACTGATTTTAATGCTATTTCATTGCGTTATTTCAACCCAATAGGAGCGCATCCAAGTGCCGAAATAGGAGAATTGCCAATAGGAGTTCCGCAAAACCTAATTCCATATATAACTCAAACAGGAATAGGTTTGCGTAAAGAATTGTCGGTTTATGGAAATGATTATGAAACACCAGACGGAACTTGCATTAGAGATTATATTCATGTAATGGATTTAGCCGAAGCTCATGTAGTAGCTTTAGAGCGATTAATAAAAAAAAATAATGAAAAAAATTACGAAGTTTTCAACCTCGGTACCGGGCAAGGCAATTCGGTTTTAGAAGTAATTCAATCTTTTGAAAAAGTAACAGGCAACAAATTGCCATACAAATTTGCCAATCGCCGACCAGGGGATGTTGTGGTAGCTTATGCTTGCACAGACAAAGCAAATAACATCTTGGGGTGGAAAGCAAAATTCAGCCTAGACCAAGCTTTAAAAAGTGCTTGGAAATGGCAACAGAAAGTTCAGAGTAATCCAAAATTTAACGAATAAAAACATATTATGTCAGACGATAAAAAAATTATTTTCTCCATGTCTGGAGTATCAAAAACATATTCTGGTGAAGCAAAACCAGTACTTAAAAATATTTACTTAAGCTTTTTCTATGGAGCTAAAATCGGTATTTTAGGACTCAACGGTTCAGGGAAATCTACCTTACTAAAAATTATTGCAGGTGAAGAAAAAAACTTTAATGGAGATGTTGTTTTTTCTCAAGATTATTCTGTCGGATACCTTCCTCAAGAACCTGAACTAGATCCAGAAAAAACGGTTTTAGAAACGGTAAAAGAAGGAGTAGCTGAAGTGGTTGAAATCTTAAACGAGTACAACAAAATTAACGATGATTTTGGATTACCAGAGGTATATGAGAATCCAGAAAAAATGCAAAAACTAATGGATCGCCAGGCTGTTTTGCAAGATAAAATTGATGCGACTAATGCTTGGGAACTCGATAACAAACTAGAGGTAGCAATGGATGCGTTAAGAACGCCCGATTCAGATAAAAAAATAAGTGTGCTTTCTGGTGGTGAAAAACGTCGAGTAGCACTTTGTAGACTTCTATTAAAAGAACCAGACGTACTATTGCTAGATGAACCAACCAACCATTTGGATGCAGAATCGGTTCACTGGCTAGAGCATCATTTACAACAATACAAAGGAACAGTAATCGCCGTTACTCACGATCGTTATTTCTTAGATAATGTTGCCGGTTGGATTCTAGAACTAGATAGAGGTGAAGGTATTCCATGGAAAGGAAATTATTCTTCCTGGTTAGATCAAAAATCTAAACGCCTAGCACAAGAACAAAAACAAGCTAGCAAACGCCAAAAAACACTTGAGCGTGAACTAGAATGGGTAAAAATGGCTCCAAAAGGAAGGCAATCTAAACAAAAAGCTAGACTTAAGAACTACGACAAGTTAATGAGTCAAGACCAAGAAAAGTTAGACGAAAAGTTAGAGATTTTTATTCCCAACGGTCCTCGTTTAGGAACAAACGTGATCGATGCTAATAATGTGAGTAAAGCTTTTGGCGATAAACTTTTATATGAAAACCTTGACTTTACCTTGCCACAAGCAGGAATTGTTGGAATTATTGGTCCTAACGGTGCTGGTAAAACCACTATTTTTAAAATGATTATGGGTGAAGAAAAACCTGATTCAGGTGAATTTGTAGTAGGCGAGACAGCAAAAATAGCCTATGTAGATCAAGCGCACGCAAATATAGACCCAAATAAAAGTATCTGGGAAAATTTCAGCGATGGGCAAGATTTAATTATGATGGGGGGGCGAAAAGTAAATTCGCGCGCTTATTTAAGTCGATTTAATTTTAACGGAAGTGATCAAAATAAAAAAGTAGAAACACTTTCTGGAGGGGAACGAAATCGCTTGCATTTAGCTATGACCTTAAAAGAAGAAGGAAATGTACTGTTACTCGATGAACCAACAAATGATTTGGATGTAAACACGCTTCGAGCATTAGAAGAAGGACTTGAAAATTTTGCCGGTTGTGCAGTTGTAATTTCGCATGATCGTTGGTTTTTAGATCGTATTTGTACGCATATCCTTGCTTTTGAAGGCGATTCTCAAGTTTACTATTTTGAAGGTAGTTTTAGCGATTATGAAGAAAACAAGAAAAAACGTCTCGGAGGTGATGCTATTCCTAAACGTATTAAGTATAAAAAACTTAAAAGAGACTAGACTTAAAGTCTTTATATCTTAAAGTTAAATTTACAAATCAGGGTATTATTTTGCGTACTTTTGCAAAAAATAATACCCTTTTTTATGCAAAGAATTACTTTTCTAGTGTTAACTTTTTTAGTTACAATGCTTGGTCAGGCTCAAATCACCATTAATGAGGTCGATGCTGATACACCAAGTACAGACACCCAAGAATTTGTTGAACTCAAAACAGACGATCCATACACAAGCCTAGATGGTTATGTATTAGTGTTGTTCAATGGCTCTGATTATGGTAATAATGAAGTGTGGTGGACGCTAGATTTAAATGGATTTACAACCGATATTAATGGTTTATGGGTTGCTGGTGGACCAGAGCTTTCACCTGTTCCTAACTACTATATTTCTAGCAATACAATTCTTAATGGTAATGCCGCTTTTGCTATTTACCAAGGTTCTTCTTTCGATTTTCCTGAAGGCACTCAAGCTACAACCAATAACTTAGTAGATGCTCTGGTTTATAGTGTTAATAATCCTCCTAGCCAAACGCTTTTAGACTTACTAGACGAAGATGTACACATGGACGAAAATGAAAATGGAAATAAGGATAACGAATCTATTCAGCGAGCAAATGACGGCTCATGGTATGTAGCCGAATCTACTCCAAGAGCTCTTAACGACGGCAGTGGAGTTCAGTTTATTGGTATTGAAATTGTTTTCGACCAAGATATTATTAATGAAGGAGACGAAATTGAAATTGATTTTGTAGCAGATGAAACTTTAACTGAAGATTTGACTTTCGATTTCACGCTCATTAGTGGTGATTTTAATGAAGATGATTTTGAAGGAAGTACAAATTTAACTATTCCTGCGGGTCAAAATTCTGTTACAGCAAATATTACAGTGCTTGAAGATGGCGAGCCAGAAGAGGATGAATTAATGATTATTCAAACACAAAATCTTCCCGAAGAATATGTGCGATTAAATAACAACATAGAAGCTTGGGTTATAGATGCAGATTTTTTTGTTTCACCATACGGAACTCCAACCAATCCAACTTATGACGTTGTACAAAAAAATATTCCTAGTGGGTATTATGATGAAATTGATGGTAAATCAGGTCAAGAGCTTAGAGATGCTCTGCGAGATATTATTTCTGAAGAAGGAGAGGTTAGAGCACATACTTATGCAGATGTTTGGACTATGCTTTACGAATTAGATGAAAATCCAGAAAACAGTAATCAATCATGGTTGTTATATATTGAAGAACCACGTCAAAAATTTCTAAGACAACGAGGATCGGTTAGTGCTGGCTATTGGAATCGAGAACATGTTTTTCCGAGAAGTAGAGGGGGTTTTTATGCCATTGAAGAAGATGATATTGCAACAGGAAAAGATGTTTGGCTAAACACCAATGCAGATTCTATTCGTCATGGAATGACTGATATTCACGCGTTGAGAGCTACAGATGCTACTGAAAATATTTCTAGAGGCAATAAAAATTTTGGTGATTATAACGGACCACTTAACAATCAAGGTAGTTTTAAAGGTGATGTTTCTAGAGCAGCATTCTACATGGCTATTCGCTATAATTTTTTAGAAATTGTAGAAGGATTTCCTACTGAAACAGAAAATGGTCAATTAGGAGACTTAACCACATTATTGCAGTGGCATGAAGATGATCCTGTAGATGACTTTGAAAAAAATAGAAATAACCTAGCTTATGAATGGCAACGAAATAGAAACCCCTTTTTAGATTTTCCAGACTTAGTAGATTATATTTGGGGCGATATGCAAGGTGAAGTTTGGAATAATCCTTTAAGTACAGAAGGTTTTAATGATGTAGCTATTAAAGTTTTCCCAAACCCATCTTCAGGAAATTTTTATATCGAAGGAATTAATGATGGCAGTTTTATTCAAGTTTATGATATGAATGGAAAACAGATATATCAAACTAAACTTTCTAACAATCAATTAAGATTGAATGATTTTTCAAAAGGAACTTATATTCTAAAAATAAACACAGAAAATGCTTCCACAGTAAAACGAATTATAATTGAATAATAGGAGTACTAACAAGCACACAAAAAAGTCCTTGGAATTTGTTTCAAGGACTTTTTTTTATCAAATTAAAAAGATTAGAAGAATCTAAATCCCCACCATTTTAATTCATAGTATTTTTGAGAACCATCTTGCTTAATTCTAATTCGTGGCGATAAAAACAAAGCTCCAAAAGCAATAATTACGGTCTCTAAAGTTTTAATTTCTTCGGTAAAACTTGAAACAATTACCCAACCAATCGCAGCAAAAACAAATACAATTCCTAGTCTAACACTGCTAGCTATCAGTATGCTATCGAATCTTTTTAAATCACTTTTTTTATCCATCGTTTATTTTTGTACGTAAAAACCTACTTCCTCTGGTTTCTTATAATCGCGATGAAATAAGTTTTCTTCTTTAATCATTTCAGCTGTATGTTGTGGTAATAATTCTTCCCAACCTTCTTTGTCGTTTGCAATCATTTCTAGAACTTCTCTAGAAAAAATGTTCAACACATCGGGATTATAATCTTCAATATCGATAACTCTTCCGTTATACTTAAAGAATTTATACAATTCTTTCATTCGAGGATGTACTTTAAGGTTTTTACTAGTAGTTATTTCACCGGTATTAGGATCTTTATACGGATAAAGATAAACGCGTAAATCCTTGAAAAATAACTTACCAAAAGCCTCCAGAATGCCACCAGACAAATGGCGGTAATACTTTTCATCAAATACATCAATTAAATTATTGACACCCATAGAAAGTGCCATTCGTTCTTTGGTATAGTTTGAAAAATATTCAACTAATTTGTAATACTCCTGAAAGTTAGAAATCATAACGGTATGACCGAGCGAACATAAAAGTTTTGCACGATCCATAAAATCTTCTTCATCGATTTCGCCTTCAGAGCGTAAGTTGGAGAGTGTAATTTCAAAAATTACTTCAATATTATTCTTTTGTACTTTCTTTTCTTTTTCGAACAGTTCTAAAGATTTTTCGTAAATATCTTCATTAACTTTTGTAACTGGTCTAAAACTTCCTCTTAAAGCCAACACATTTTTTTTATAAAGCACTTTAGCAGGCAGAACATTGTTGGCATTAGAATCGAACATAACCGCTTCAGTCATTCCATTCTTGACTAGTTGAAGACTCATTAGCCGGTTATCTACTTTTTCAAATGCAGGACCAGAAAAATTGATGGTATCAATCTCTACTTGATCTTTATCGATATGATCGTATAAATCTTTTAAGATTTGTTTTGAATCATTGTAAGCATAAAAGGCAGCATAAATCAAATTTGTACCTAAGATTCCTAGTGTATTTTGTTGATGCCGAGCATCGTTTTCTTTAAACCGAATGTGTAAAATTATTTTATTATAATCTTCATTAGGTTTTAATTGATATTTAATTCCAACCCAACCGTGTCCTTTGTATCGTTTCGCAAAATCGATAGTGGCAACTGTATTTGCATATGTAAAAAATAACTTATTGGGGTGTTTTTTTCGTACAATTCTATCTTCAATTAGTGTGGTTTCATGGTCGAGCATTTTGTGTAACCTGCTTTCTGTTACATAACGTTTATCTTTTTCAACACCATAAATAGCATCACTAAAATCTTTATCATAAGCGCTCATCGTTTTGGCAATCGTACCCGAAGAACCTCCAGCTCTAAAAAAATTTCTAACCGTTTCTTGTCCAGCACCTATTTCCGCAAATGTGCCGTAAATGTTTTCGTTGAGGTTAATTCGTAGCGCTTTATTTTTTATTGAAGGAACGCTTTCAAAATCACGATCCCCCATTATCTTTATAGACATACACTAGATTTTTGTGTTAGTAAGAGCATTGTTATTTACAAAGGTAGGCAAATCACTTTTTAAATGAAATATTAATACCTACATTTGTGTTAAAAATAATAGCGTGAAAGTAACTTTTTTAGGTACAGGAACCTCTCAAGGCATTCCAATAATTGGCAGCGATCATCCTGTGTGTTTAAGCGAAGATCCTAAAGATAATCGATTGCGTGTTTCTGCTTTATTAGAATGGGATGAGTATTCTTATGTTATTGATTGCGGCCCTGATTTTAGGCAACAAATGCTCACCAATAATGTAAAACGCTTAGATGGAATTTTACTTACACACGAACACAACGATCACCTTATAGGAATAGATGATGTTCGACCTTTTTATTTTAGGCAAGGCGACATTGCCTTATACTGTCATAAACGTGTACATAATGAACTTAAGAAACGTTTTTCCTATATTTTTAAAGAACAAAATAAATATCCGGGTGTGCCTACTTTAGCTGTAAATGAAATAGATGACCAACCTTTTATGATTGGTGACAAATCTGTTATTCCAATTAATGTTTACCATCCAAAATTACAGGTTTATGGATTTCGATTAGGTGATTTTGCTTACATCACGGATGCTAAAATTATTCCTGATAGCGAGTTGGATAAACTAAAAGGAGTTAAAACACTTGTATTGAATGCGCTTAGAAAAGAACAACATCATTCACACCTCAATTTAGAAGAAGCTCTTGAAGTTGTTCAAAAGATACAACCTAAAAAAACATATTTTACTCACATTAGTCATCACATGGGCTTTCATAATGAAGTTCAAAAAGAGTTGCCAGAAAATGTTTTCTTGGCATACGATAACTTAAAAATAAACGTATAATGAAATGTAGATTTTACCTGTTTGGATTTGTTTTTAGCTTGTTAATTGCTTTAATTATTTATGTAAATTCAACTAAAACGTATGAAGCTCAAAAAGAAAAAATAAATCAATTAGAAGAAAAAATTGAATTGTTGGAGAAACAAAAAGCATAGCATAAATATAGTATTTTATAACAAAAAGCCCGTTGATTTTAAACGGGCTTTTTTAAATAACTCTAATCAAAAATTAAATTAATGCGTCATCATTTTTTCTTTTCTCTTTTGTAATTGTCTAGAGATATCCTCAATAGTGGAGCTAATAGCTGTTTCAAAATTCTTTTCATTAGAAGAAGCAAAAATATTTTGACCCGGTGCACTCACCTTAATCTCACAAATCATTCCGGTGTCTTGACTTGAAGTATTTTCTTTCTTTATAAATACTTCGGCTCTAACCACCCAATCGTAGCGTTGTCCTAATTTGTCTAGTTTTTTTGTGGTGAAATCTTCTAATCGATCACTAGCTGTTACGTGTACGTAATTGAAATTTATATCCATAATTCTACTTGTTTTTAGATAACTAAAATTATAAAATAAACTTGAATTAGGGTCAAAATTTGTGTTTAATTTTCTGACTTTTGTCATTATTATCATAATTTTAGGGAAGCAAAGTTTAATCCTTAAAATTGAGTCAAATTTAATCTCCTATAGTTTGAAAAATCTACTAATAGAACTAAAAAATAACTTAACAGGTGAGCTTTATTTTGATTTGCTCCATCAAAATATTTACGCTACAGATGCATCTGTTTACAGAGAATTGCCTTTGGCAGTTACTTTACCAAAAAATGAAGCCGATATAAAAAAAATCATTCATTTTGCTACTCAACATAACACCTCAATAATCCCTAGAGCTGCAGGAACATCACTGGCGGGTCAATGTGTTGGTAACGGAATTGTAGTCGATTGCTCAAAATATTTCAACCAAATAATTGCCTTAGATAAAACCAAAAAAACGGTAAAAGTTCAACCTGGCGTAATTCGAGATGATCTTAACCAATTTTTGGCTCCTCACGGATTGTTTTTTGGCCCTAATACTTCTACATCCAATCGTTGTACCATTGGCGGAATGTTCGGAAATAATTCTTCTGGAACTACTTCTATTCGCTACGGTGTTACCCGTGATCACATTGTTGCTGCTAAAATTATACTTGCCGATGCTTCTAGTATTTTGGCTCATCCGATTTCAAAAAATGAATGGAATAATAAGTTGAAACAACAAGACTTGGAAGGAAAAATTTACCAAGGATTGAATCAAATCTTGAGCGATAGTGAGTTGAAAGAAGCTGTAAGGGAAAATTTTCCCAAACCTGAAATTCACCGTAGAAATACAGGATATGCTATTGATAGTCTTTTAGATTCTGAATTGTTTTCGAATAAGAATAAAGCTTTTAATTTATGCAATTTATTGGCGGGAAGTGAAGGAACGCTAGGTTTTACAACCGAAATCACCCTTCAATTGTCAGATTTGCCACCAAGCAAAACAGCTATGTTTGCAGCTCATTTTGATAGTATTGAAGCTTGTTTAGATGCTGTTCAACCCTTAATGAATCACCATTTGTACACTTGTGAAATGATGGATAAAACCATTTTAGATTGCACTAAAGATCAAAGTTTATATCAGCAAAATCGATTTTTTTTAGAAGGTGATCCTGCTGCTATTCTGTTGCTAGAAATCAAAGCTGATGAACAAACTGAACTAAGCAAACAAGAACGACAATTAAAGCAAAGCTTACAAAAGGAAACAAAAGCTTATGCCTATCCAATTTTGAGAAATAATGAAATTGAATTGGCTTTAAATTTACGAAAGGCTGGTTTAGGCTTGCTAGGAAACTTAAACGGCGACAAAAAAGCCGTAGCATGTATAGAAGATACCGCAGTAGCTTTAACCGATTTCTCAACTTATATAAACGAGTTTACCGAAATCATGAAAAGTTTTGGTCAGCAAAGTGTATATTATGCTCACGCTGGAGCAGGGGAGCTGCACTTAAGACCGATTTTAAATTTAAAAATAGCGGAAGATGTTTTACTTTTTCAACAAATTTCTGAAGCGGTAGCAAAATTGGTAAAAAAATACCAAGGTTCGTTAAGCGGAGAACACGGCGATGGCAAAGTGCGTTCTTCTTTTTTGCCGATGTTTTTAGGAGAAAAATGCTATTCTGCTTTAGTTGAAATCAAACAAATATTCGATCCTAATGCTATCTTTAATCCAAATAAAATAATTGAACCAGAAGCAATTACTAGTAAATTGCGTTATGAAACTAATCGAATTGAACCAGAAATTTTGACACAATTCAATTTTGAAAAAGAAGGCGGTTTGCTGCGAGCTGCCGAAAAATGTAATGGTTCTGGAGATTGTCGAAAATCGGTAGAAGCTGGCGGCGGAATGTGTCCTAGTTTCCGTGCAACAAAGGATGAAAAAGATACTACTCGAGCCAGAGCTAACGCATTAAGAGAATTTTTGACGCATTCAAATAAGTCAAATAAATTTGATCATAAAGAGCTCAAAAATGTTTTTGATTTGTGCGTAAGTTGTAAAGCTTGCAAACACGAATGTCCCAGTAATGTAGATGTTGCGAGCTATAAATCTGAGTTTTTATATCAATATCAAAAGGCAAATGGAGTTAGTTTAAGAGATCGTTTATTTGCTCATATCAATCAGTTGAATGCGATGATGAGCTTGAGTCCAAAATTATTTAATTGGTTGAATGAGCGTTCGTTTATAAAATCGTTTTTAAACATTTCAACTAAACGAAACTTACCAAAATTAGCGCCAACAACTTTACGTAAATTGATTGAAAAAGGAGAGATTTCATTAAACGCTAAATCTCCTCAAAAGGGTGAATTGTATCTTTTTATCGATGAATTCACCAATTTTTATGAGGTTCAACTTGGTAAAGATTGTATTTCTTTGCTAACAAATTTGGGGTATCAAATTCACATAGTTCAGCATAAAGAAAGTGGCAGAAGTTATATTTCTAAAGGATTTTTAGAGGAAGCAAAACAAATAGCTAATCATAATATAGCTGTTTTTAGTGATGTTGTTACCGATAAAATTCCGCTAATCGGTATCGAACCTTCAGCGGTTTTGAGTTTTAGGGATGAATATTTGCGTTTAGCTGATGATGCAGACAAAGCTAAAAAGTTGCAAAAAAATGTTTTTTTAATTGAAGAGTTCTTAGACCGAGAAATCAATTCAAATAGGTTAAGAGAAGATTTTTTTACTGATGATAAAAAAGAAATTAAAGTGCATATTCATTGTCATCAAAAAGCACTTTCGTCGCAAATTCATACATTCAATATATTGAATTTACCCAAGAATTATACTGTAAAAATCATTCCATCGGGCTGCTGTGGAATGGCGGGTAGTTTTGGATATGAAAAAGAACATTTTGAAATTAGTCAACAAATGGGGGAGTTGCAGCTTTTTCCGAGCCTTAGAAAAGCATCAGAAAATGTAATAATTGCTGCTAATGGCACAAGTTGTAGGCATCAAATAAAAGATGGCACCCAACGCGTTGGATACCATCCGATTTCAATTTTAAAAAATGCTTTGCGAAATTAATCTAACTCAATGGTGTAATTTTCTAATTCTTGTGAGTATGTAGCATCGATATTTGGTAAATCTATTCCAGTTTCTGACGGAATGTCTTCAAACTGAACATTGAAATTTGTTGTAGAACTGATAATTCCTACTTCATTGCCATAATAAGTTGTATTGACAAAAACTTCTTCGTTGTTCAATAAACTTATAGGAAAAGGAAAATCATTTACAGAAACATCGATACTTAAGGTAACGCTTAACTCTGAACTGATCACGTCTTCGTAAACTTCACCATTTATTTCCATAGTATCATAAGTTGCACCGTTGGAAGAATTAATTTCATAAGAAGTGGTAATGGTGTAACCTTCCATAGTTTCAGTTAGTTGATCGGTTTCTGTATATAAGACAGTATTTGCTGCAGAATTAGCATCAAAAAGAACGATATTTTCGAGTTCAAAATCAAAAATACCAGCTAAATCTTCTTCCGTTGAATTGAAATCTAAACCGCCATTAAAAATTAATTGTCCGCCACTTTTGCGCAACTCGCCATTCGATAAAAAGTAAGTAGCCGACATAACATCGCCATCAGGCATTATAGATTCAGATTCATAGTATGTGTTACCACTGGACTCAGTTTGGTTTGCAATTCTATAGGTTTCGTTGCTTTCAGAAGTTTGACCTTCTTCTTCAGCAGTATTTTTGTAGTTCCATTCATTATCAACAACCAAAGGAAAATAGTTTTTGTTGCTTGTATTAGAACCGCCATCATCGTCTGAAGAACAAGCGGTAAAAAATCCTAATGCTAGAAGTAAAATGCCAATTTTTGGGTATAACTTTTTCATTTTTTATGTGTTTTATTATTTATTCGAAGATAACAAAATATCGATGAGTATTAAAAATCAACAGGGAAGAATGTCTCAGAACTTATTTTTCGACCAGCAATTTTACCAGGTTTAAATTTCAAATCGCAATTTTTTACAATATCTTCAGCTATTTTATAGAGTCCAAGACTGTCTTTGTTTTCAGCTTTAACGTGTTTGATATCTCCGTTTTTATCAACTACCAAACGAACATAAAATTGATATTGTTTTCCGTAAATTAATTTCCTTTCGGCTTCTTCAACTTTTGCCATATAGCAGTAAAGCGATTTTTCATCTGGATCCACAAATTCGACTTGTTCATCTAAAGTGTCGTAACTCGCTATTATTTCTTTATCGAGATCAATTTTAAAATCACTACTATCTAAATCAATTTCTTTTATATTTACGGCTTTTTTGGTTAAGATATAATCATCATATTCAGCAACCGATTTTATAGCAATAGCCCCATCAAATTTATGTAAGAGATAGTTCCAATGTGCAAAATTGTGAGTTTTGAAAGACTTTGGTTCAACGCTAATTTCTTCTGCATAATAATTGGTGTTTTCAACTCCGCTAGCATCTGTAATTGAATTTTTATAAACAGGATAATCAAGAATAGTATCGACAATAGTTTTGTCTACTTCAAAAAGTGGTGGTGGAAGAGTGGATTTCTTCTGGGTATCCATAAATAAGTAATAATCGCGTTCTTCAATTAAAAAATACATCAACTTAGTGTCAGGAGAATACGAGTAAGATTCTATTACTTCTCCATTAGCGTATTCTTTCGATTTATAATAACCGTTAGTAACCGTGTAGACAATGCTGTCGGTTGGTTGTTCAATTCCAATTTCATCTAAGGTTTTTCCGTCAAAAACATCGTAGGAAAATTCAAAAGTAATCGAACCGCTAAAATCTTGTGCATTTACTAAAAGCCCAAAAAGGAAAAAACAAAAAAGGAGGTGGTTTTTCATATTGTTATAAAGCCATAATTAAGGTTTCAAAATAATAAAAAACAAATGAATAAAAGGGTGGAATTGAGAAACAAATTTTGAAGCAAAGCTAAAAAGCTAAAGTAAAAGGAATAAAAAAAGGCAAGCGACCTACATCACACCGCTGCGACCATCTACCCTTGCTGCGTTCCCGCCCTGGGGGATTTGACAGGAGCTGGTTGTGTAGGACTTGCCGGTTGCAAATATACAATCTTTATAGATTATAGCAATAATTTTTTCTTTTAATTTACCTAAATTAGCCCTCTCAAAAATAGCGATTACCAATGAAAGGATTTAAATTACTGGGTGTCATTTTTTTAAGTGTTATGTTCTTGTCTTGTGGAGAAGATCAACCACTAGAATTTTCTTATAATTTCAAAAATGATAGTAACAAGTTTACCCTAGCGGAACCGATTTCGTTTCAACTTCAAGCACCTGATATAGAAATTGACTCGGTTAGTTTGGTCTTTCAACAGGAAAATTACAAGTTCAATTCTGCTAAAATCAGCATTCCTACCAAAAAGCTTTTATTAGGAAAGCATCGTATTTCGGGAAAGGCATTTACTGGAAAGAAGGCGTATGATTTTGAAACAAAAATACACTTACTAAATAAACAAAAACCTAAGGTGTATTCGTTTGAAATTGTTGCAGAATATCCACACGATATTCGAGCTTATACGCAAGGTTTGGAATTTTACAACGATACGCTTTACGAAAGTACAGGGCAATGGCGACGCTCTTCTTTACGAAAAGTTGATTATAAATCAGGGAAAATTCTAAAAAGCCACAATCTTCCTGATCGAATTTTTGCTGAAGGATTGAGTATTTTGAACGATAAAATTTATCAGTTGTCTTGGAAGGCAGGCAAAGGTTTTATTTATGATTTAGAAACCTTTGATCAGCTTGGTGAATTTGAATTCGATAAAAGTAAAGAAGGCTGGGGGCTTTGTAATGATGGCGAGGTTTTTTATAAAAGCGATGGTACCGAAAAAATTTGGATTTTGGATCCTGAAGAAATGAAAGAATTAAATTATATTCAACCAACAACACATAAAGGTAGCACAACAAGATTGAATGAGTTGGAATGGATCAATGGTAAAATTTATGCCAATACCTATCTAAAAGACGGAATTGCAATTATCAACCCGAAAAATGGTGCAGTAGAAGGAATTATTGATTTTAGAGGTTTGCGCGATAAAGTTAAAGAACACAAAGATTTAGATGTTTTAAACGGGATTGCTTACCTAAAAAATGAAGATAAAATTTTTGTTACAGGAAAAAACTGGGACAAATTGTTTGAAGTTAAAGTAGTTGAGAAATAATCGATATGAAAAATCGTTTTTATTATAGAAACATAAACTCCAGTATGGCAAAATATTTTTTATTTGCTGCAATTCTTAGTTCAATACTTCTAAGCTCTTCTTGTAGAGACGATTTTGAAACTGTTCCTAGCAGTGGTGATTTAGAATTTTCTCAAGACACCTTGTATTTAGATACGGTGTTTAGCAATATTTCTTCATCGACCTATCATTTTAAAGTATACAATCGCAGTAATGATGATATTTCTATTCCAAAAATTGAATTAGGTCAAAATGAAAATTCCAATTACCGATTAAATGTTGATGGAATTCCTGGAAAATCTTTTGAAAATATCGAAATTCTAGCCAACGATTCAATTTTTGTCTTTGTAGAAGTAACAGCAGATATCGAAGCACTGGCAAGTCAAGGAACGCAATTTTTGTATGAAGACGATATTATTTTTCAATCCTCTAACCAAAATCAACAAGTACATTTGGTAAGTTTAATTCAAGATGCTGTTTTTTTGTATCCAGAACGCTTTGAAGACGGCAGTACAGAATCTATTTTATTAGGAATCGACGAAGAAGGAAACGAGCAGCGAATTGAAGGTTTTATTTTGGATGACGAAAATTTACATTTTACCAATGAAAAACCTTATGTAATTTACGGTTTTGCAGGTGTAGGCTCAGGAAAAACTTTGGAAATAGATCCTGGAGCAAGAATCCATTTTCACGAAGATAGCGGAATTATAGTTGCCAATAACGCTAGTTTGCACGCCAATGGCGAAGCTAGTAATGATGACGAATTGATGGAGAATCAAATTGTTTTTGAAGGCGATAGACTCGAACCTGAATTTAGTAATACACCTGGGCAATGGTCAGCAATTTGGCTTACGCAAGGCAGTACCAATCACCGCTTTAGTCATACAACTATCAAAAACGGAACGGTTGGAATTTTAATGGATTCTAATGATGGCTCTGCTAATCCAACACTCCAAATTGATAATACACAGATTTATAATTCGGCTACGGTTGGACTGTTGGCGAGAACAGGTTTTATAGATGCGGAAAATTTAGTGATAGGAAACGCTGGTCAAGCGGCTTTAAATCTATCTTTAGGTGGAAATTATGAGTTTAGACATTCTACTTTTGCTAATTATTGGAACTTTTCTTTTCGACAGTTTCCAAGTGTTTTAATTGAAAATAATATGCCGACTAGTGAAGGTGTGTTGGCAGCAGATTTAGAAAAAGCCAAGTTTGATAATTGCATTATTTACGGTTCAGAAAACATTGAGTTATTGTTCAATAGAGTAGTGGACGCTGAATTCAATTTTGAGTTTAATAACACACTAATTCGTTTTAATGATTTCAATAATAATTATTCAGATAATGAACTCTATAATTTTGATGATGCAAATTTGTTTTCAGAAATCATACTTAATGAAGCACCGCAATTTAAAAATCCAGCTACAAACGATTTCAGAATAGGAATTGATTCGGGTGCAAAAGAAATTGGAAACGAAACTACTGGTCAAGCAGTACCTGTAGATTTACTCGGGACACCAAGAAGTATTCCGCCTGATGCTGGTGCCTACCAAAGCATAGATTTTGAAGAATAATCTTGAAGTTGATTATGATGAAGCAAAAAAAAACACTTTAATAAATTTATTAAAGTGTTTTTTTTTGATGGAAATAAAAAAATTATTCCATATACTTCTGAACAATAGGCATCATTTTAGGCGCCATTCTTTGCCCGATTTCCATTCCTTTTTTAGTTAAAGTAGGTTGAACTTCACGCATTTTTTTACCAACTTTGGTGTCATAAAATTTTAAAATTTCTTTGATTTCCTTGTGGGTAAAATATTCCATTTGAAGCGTTACCATTTCAGCTTTCATTTCATCAAAAACACTGTCGATTTCTTTCATAAAAGCTTCTTTGTTTTCTTCAGGAATCATTTTTACTAACGGGTCTATAGCCGCTTCAAATTGCCCCATTGAATTGATTTCAACTAACTTTTCTGCGTCTTTTTTAAAAGCTGAATTTTCTTGTGCAAAGCCATAACTAGCAATTAGTAAGGATAAAATTAAGATTACTTTTTTCATTGTATAAAATTTAAATAATTGTTTTTGGAGTTTTTTGAAATAAAGGTCTTGCACTCATCATTTCTTCAACTTGATTTTTGATATTCGACAAATGTGCTTCATCGTTTGGTTTTTGAATGGCTTTATCCATCAAAGCAACGATATCTTTCATATCATCTTCCAACATTCCTCGTGTTGTTATTGCTGGCGTCCCGATTCTAATTCCACTAGTTACAAAAGGCGATTTATCATCAAATGGAACCATGTTTTTGTTTACAGTAATTCCAGCTTTGCCAAGTGCATCTTCCGCTTCTTTACCAGAAATATTTTTGTTTCTTAAATCGATTAACATCATATGGTTATCTGTTCCGCCAGAAATCACTTTATAATCTAAATACATAAACGCTTTCGCCATTGCAGCAGCGTTCTTTTTGACTTGAATTTGATAGTATAAAAACTCATCTTCTAAAGCTTCTCCAAAAGCAACAGCCTTAGCAGCAATAATATGTTCTAGAGGACCACCTTGATTTCCAGGGAATACACCGCTATTCATCAACGAAGACATTTTTTTAAGCTTTCCGCTCTTCAGTTTTAAACCGAATGGGTTTTCAAAATCTTCGCCCATTAAAATTATTCCTCCACGCGGACCTCGTATGGTTTTATGCGTAGTAGAAGTAACCACATGACAATACGGAACTGGATCTTTCAATAATCCTTTTGCAATTAACCCAGCAGGGTGAGCCATATCAGCTAGTAAGATTGCTCCAACGCTATCGGCAATTTCTCTAAATTTTTTGTAATCAATTTCTCGAGAATAGGCAGATGCGCCAGCAATAATTAATTTAGGTTGTTCTTTTTTGGCTTGACTTTCTACTTGATTAAAATCGATGTAACCTGAGTCATCTACACCATAAAAAACAGGATTATAAAGTTTACCAGAAAAGTTTACAGGCGATCCGTGTGTTAAATGCCCACCATGAGCTAAATCGAAACCTAAAATTTTTTCGCCAGGTTTTAAAACCATAGAAAAAACAGCTGTATTGGCTTGCGAACCAGAGTGAGGCTGGACATTGGCATAGGTAGCACCAAAAAGTTTTTTTACGCGATCTATTGCTAGGTTTTCAACTTGATCGACAACTTCACAACCGCCATAATAGCGTTTTCCAGGATAACCTTCAGCGTATTTATTGGTTAAAACAGAGCCAGCAGCATCCATAACTTCTTGACTAGCAAAGTTTTCGCTAGCAATAAGTTCTAAGCCATTTTTTTGACGCTCTTCTTCCTTTTTTATGAGGTCAAATATTTCTTTATCTCTAATCATAAATCTGTTACGTTAAATCTGTTTCAAAAGTAAGAAATGTATTCGGTATATTCACATAAAATAATATATTTGGGTATTAATAAAATGAGTATAACAACCTAAAAAAACATAATTATATGCCGATATCAGCAAATGATCCAAGTAGAAAAACTTGGTTGGAAACTTCAGATAACACCGATTTTCCAATACAAAATATCCCCTTTGGTGTTTTTTTAACAAGAGATGACATTATCACTATTGGAACAAGAATAGGAGATACTGCTATTGACTTAGGAGCGCTACACCAATTAGGTTATTTTGAAGGAATACCGTTAACAGATGATATTTTTCTACAAGATACTTTAAATGATTTTATTGCTGACGGTAGAAAAACATGGCGTGCTGTTCGAAATCGAATTGCGGAAATTTTTGATGTAAAAAATGAAATCCTTAAAAATAACGAAGAGCATAGAAATCGCGTACTTTTTGGGTTAGATGAAATTGAAATGCAAATGCCAGTTCAGGTAGGAGACTATACAGATTTTTATTCAAGTAAAGAACACGCTACCAATATAGGAACTTTATTTAGAGACCCAGAAAATGCTTTGTTGCCAAACTGGTTGCATATTCCTGTAGGTTACCATGGAAGAAGTTCTTCCATTATACCAAGCGGAATTCCTGTTCATCGACCACAAGGTCAAAAATTACCACAAGGAGCAGATGCACCTATTTTTGGTCCTTCTAGACTACTCGATTTTGAGTTAGAAATGGCTTTTGTTACAACAGATGCTAATACTTTAGGAGAACCAATACCTGTGGATGAAGCAGAAGATCAAATTTTTGGAATGGTGGTTTTTAATGATTGGAGTGCTAGAGATATTCAGAAATGGGAATATGTACCGCTCGGACCATTTTTAGCTAAGAGTTTTGCTTCTTCTATTTCTCCTTGGATTGTAACCTTAGATGCCTTAGAGCCATTTAGAGTTGAAGGACCTAAACCAGAAAAAGAGTTGTTACCTTACTTACAGACTTCTGGAAAGAAAAGTTTTGATATTAACCTAGAAGTAGGAATTACACCAAAAGATGGTGAAGAAACTGTAATTAGTAAGTCTAATTTTAAATATTTGTACTGGAATATGAGCCAACAATTGGCGCATCATACAGTAAATGGTTGTCCAGTAAACAGTGGTGATATGATGGCTAGCGGAACGATTTCTGGCCCAACACCGGATTCTTATGGTTCTATGCTTGAGTTAACTTGGAAAGGCTCTAAACCACTTAAACTTGACGGTGGGGAGGAACGTAAGTTTATTGAAGATTATGATACCGTAACAATGAGAGGATTTTGTCAAAACCACGAAGTTAGAATTGGTTTTGGAGAAGTTAGTACGCAAATTTTACCTGTTTTTAAAGAATAAGGATTTTGCTTTTTACTGATATAATTTAGCCTTCTAACAGCTACTGTTAGAAGGCTTTTTAGACCGATTATTTTGCCTAGTTAGTTTGAAACAATTTTAAGTCCAACAATCGATAAAATTAGAGTAGTCATAAATAAAAGCCTAAAAAAAGTAGCAGGCTCTTTAAAAACAAAAATTCCAATTAAAACAGTCCCAATAGCTCCAATCCCTGTCCAAACAGCATAAGCTGTCCCTATTGGTAAAGCTAAAGTTGCTTTTACTAAAAGTATCATACTAATCCCTAAACAGACTAAAAACCCGATGTACCAAAAGTACATTTCATGACCTGTAGCTTCTTTCGCTTTTCCTAAGCAAAAGGCGAAAGCGACTTCAAAGAGTCCAGCAATTATTAATATGATCCAATTCATATGCTTATTTTATTCTTATAAATCATAAGTAAAAATACATTGATTTTTCACAACTTAAAAAACCAATTTAAGACTATTTTTAGACAATTATTTGTTTAAAACCATAGTTTATAAAAGTAATTAAAACAAAAGATTATTAGTAAACTTAAACTTACTTTTAGGGCGTTAAGGTAAATCTAAGTCAAGCTAGTATAAAACGATTAAATAGTATTAAATTTGCACTATGCTTTGTCGAATAGGAAACAGCACATCATTAAAAATTCTATGGGGAATAATGAGCTTATATTTCCTAAATATTAGTGTGGATTCCGCTGATATAAAACCTCAACACATCCCAGAAGATTTATCAATTAACGATCAAGAAAGTATTATTGAAATCTTTGTAGAGAAAGTATTAGGTTATGAAGATGCTATCAAAGAGCATGATGATCACGATCCTGAAGATCATAATACAACAACCAATAGTAAAGTCGATTTAATTTCTCGTTCTCTTTTTAATTTCAATTTTAAAAACTTTGTTTTTGAGCATAAAAAACAGAGGTTTCCTGATTTTAGTTCCTATCCAACTGTCGGTTTCTATGACCGATATACCCCACCACCTGAAAATTAATTTGTTTTTCAACTCGATTCATCCGACCAACAAAATGGCGGATTATTTTTAATAGTAAAAACAAATTCAATAATGAATAAAAGAAAATTTTTGATGCTTAGCATCATATCAATATTCTCGACATACACATTTAGTCAAGAGACAAAGTCAGAAATGGACAGTTTATATATCAAACAAGTTGAAGATCGAAAAGAGCCTGATAAAGTTTTACATGCTGAACCTTTATATATAGATTTGATAAGAGATTTAGGAGCAAGAAAAGGTGAAAAAGAATGGAATGTAGGCTTGGGACTAACTGATAATTTAGATTTTGACTCTTACGAGGCGCTTGTTGAATATGAATGGGCACCTATTGATAGGCTTGGATTAGAGGTTGAACTTCCGTTTACTTTTTACTCACCTGTTAGTGGCACAGCTAAAGATTCTGTACCTTCCAATGAATTAAATAGTATTAAAGTTGCTGCTCAATGGTCATTTTTTGTCAATGAACGAATGGCCACATCGATGGCAATTGGTTACATCAACGAGTTTGAATTATCGAACTTTAATAATTTTGGAAAGCCTTTTGTTAAAGGGAATGTTTACAACCCCTTTTTTGTAATAGCCAAACGGTGGGGGAATAATTTTCATTCGTTAATCTATACTGGCCCAATGATAGAACAAAACTTTAGTACGAACAATTTTCATACAACCTATGATGTAAATACAAGCTTTCATTATATGATTTCTGGAACCCGAAATTTTATTGGAGTTGAGTTTAATAAGACATTTGATGACAAAGATTTCGATATGACGATACGACCGCAAATGCGGTTAGGAATTGCAGAGAACTTATTGGTTGGTATTGTAGCAGGAATCCCTGTAAGTAGAGAAAATCAAAGGTTTAGTTCTTTTGTTAGATTGATTTGGGAACCTAAACATTAGTTTTAAGAATGATTGATTTGGACTTAAAAAAGGCGACGTTAAATCTTTTCAAAATCAATAGAGGTCTTGCTAGATGCTTTGTAATTTAGTCAAAAAAGAAATAGATATGAATGAATTAAAAGATAAAGTTGCATTTGTAACAGGCGGAAGTAAAGGAATTGGTTTTGGCATAGCTGAAGCTTTGATGGAGCAAGGTGTAAGTGTTGCTATTACCAGCAGATCACAATCATCAGCAGATGATGCTGCAGAAAAGTTGAACAACAAAGGGTTTAACGCAAAAGCACTTGGACTTAAAGCCGACGTTCGTTATTTAATCGATCAAGAAGAGGCGGTTAAAAAAGCGATTAATCTTTTTGGTCGTTTAGATTATATGATTGCCAACGCAGGTTTAGGACATTATGAAAACATTGAAGATTTAACCGATACGCAATGGAAAGAAGTTATAGACACCAACTTAACTGGAGTTTTTTACTCGATAAAATCTTCCGTAGCAGAGCTGAAAAAAAATAAGGGATATTTTATTACGATTTCTAGTTTGGCAGGCACTAATTTTTTCCCAAAAGGAGCCGCATACAATGCCAGTAAGTTTGGAGTCACTGGCTTTACTCAAGCCGTTATGCTAGACTTAAGACACGCAGGTGTAAATGTTTCTACCATTATGCCAGGTTCGGTTTCTTCTCATTTTAATGGAAATGAACCAGACGAATCTGATGCTTGGAAAATTCAACCAGAAGATATAGGTGAAATGGTTGTCGATTTGTTCAAAATGAATCCAAGAGCTTTACCTAGCAAAGTTGAAATTCGACCATCAAGACCACCAAAAAAATAAGTTTTCCTGAATTTTCATAGGCGCTTTAAGTGTGATTTTATTGCTTTACAAAATCACACTTAAAGCGTTTTTTATTCAACTTTAAGACTAAAACTGATCTCTAAATCTATTGACTTATCTAAAATTGTTTCAATTTCTTTTTTAATTAAGTCAAGTTCCTCATCGCTCGGATTATGATCGGCGACCAATTTTAAAGCAATTCGAAGTGGATCTTTCTGAAGTACTTCAACATTTTTTATCTTTATTCCCTCGATTTCTTTTCCGTTAACAGAATTTACTATTTTGTTTTCTTTTACTACTTGAACAAAACCATATCCTAAGGGAACGCTAATTCCCAAGACAATTAAAAGCGAAATCAAGAGCCCTTTTTTAGCAATTCTAAATGGACTGTAACCCATTAGTAAAAAAGTGAAAGACCCGGCAAGTACCATTCCGGTTAAATTGGTTACTAGTAATAAAAAAGCGCCAAAAAACACATTCCAATCACCCCAACCAACTCCAATAGCAGAAACTGCTAAAGGCGGAACAAGCGCAACAGCAATAGCAACACCAGCTAAAGTTTTAGCAATCGACGTATTAGCGTGTGCGTAAGCTCCTGCCATTCCTGAAACAACGGCAACTCCTAAATCTAATAAATTGGGTTCCAACCGAGAGCCAATCTCACTATTAATTGCATATAGCGGAGTAATTAATGTTAATAAGATAGCAGCTAAATAGGAATAAAATATACCAGATCCTATTGTGATTAAACTATCTTGAGTAATTTGTTTATCCTGTCGTAAAACTCCCATTGATAAAGAAATTACAGGCGAAATTAAAGGCGCTAAAATCATAGCTCCGATAATTACAGGGGTCGAGTTTGCAAATAATCCAAAAGTTGCTAATACAGTCGATAAAACCATCAGTATTAAATAGGATTGTTGGGTTTTTGCATTTTCGCGTAAAGTGGTAAACAATTCTTTGTATTCATCGGTAGAAGCGTGCGAAATAAAGGGCAAACGCTTGGATAACATTTGCTCTTTGGAATCGCCTTTTGGTAATTGGTGTACTTTATATATTTTTTGATTACCTTTTTCTGCTGGAGCAAATAAAATTTCTTTCGTTGGAATTAATTGAAAACTTCCATCAATTTCAATTTCAAAACGCTTGTTTTTTTCAAGTTTTCCATCAATGGTATAACTGATTTCTTGATCAAAGCTAAATTCAATTTTATTAGTTTTTATATGCCCTAAAAAATCAAATTTCTTAGACCCTTTTATTTGATTGATGTTAAATTTCGCTTTCAAATAAGCCGATAACACTTCAACTATACTTCTAGGCGAAAAAATTAGAATATGAAAAAGACCATCATTTAGATAAGATTCTTTTAAAATCAACCTAGAAATAACCGAATTTTTTCCGTGTTGAGTAATCAAAATTTCAGAAACAGCAGTATCCAGTTCTTCTTTATCATCTGCTTTTATGATGAGGTGTTTGGGCTTAATGGTTCTTAGCTTTTTCAAAAAAGACCATACTCGTTTTGAAACAGAAATAGGTGTTTGGTTGCTTTTCTTTTGCGTCAATGAGGTTACCACATCACCAATAACCAAATAATTATAGACTAATTTTCCATTACACATCAACAAATCGGCTTCAACTACTTCGTCCGTCGATTTAAATTCCTCTAAAGCTTTTTGCAAATCAGGATTTACGCCAAAACCGTTTGCTATTTCTTGTGCTTCAGGATGTGGAAGGAAAGCTAGCTTTAGATCTTTATCTTTGGCAGCTAAAATGCTTTGGTGTAATGCATCATCACTTAAATAAAACGCGACAGTTGCAGGCGGAGCAATTGTGGCTAAAAAATCCTCGTCATACGGAATTTGATGTTGAAAACATTCGTCTAATAACTCTAATTCTTTTTCAGAAAGTTGTTCGAAAGCTGCTTCATCATAAACTAAATATCGCTCGTTACCTGCCATTTTGTTGAATTGAGTTGCAATAGATTTTTGCCTAAATGTAAGTAAAAAAGTAGAAAATGAACGTTTCTCAACAATTGAAATGAAAAAAATGATACTCATATTTAATGTTAGAAAATAAATTTTAACCCTAAAACACGTAGGACTATGTTGCAAATAATTATATTTGTTGTGTGAAAAAAATGTTAGCTTACATATTGGCTTCTATTATGATGTTTCAGTTTTTTCAATTAGAAATAAATTATTTATCTAATTGGGAAGAACTCAACGAGCATTATGAGTTTCACCAAGAAAAATACGGCGATAGTTTTTGGACATTTATCGATTTGCATTACGGCAAACACCAAAAAGATCATCAAAATGAACATAGCGAACACGACAATCTTCCAGTACACGAGTGTACGCACGCTTTTCATCAGGTAATGTTGGTCAACGAAATCGATTTTAAAATTCAATTTCCGCTACAAAACCCACAAAACACAGAAGTTCATTATTATAAAAACCTCTTTGATTCTTTAATATTATCGACTGTATTTCAGCCGCCTAAAAATTTTGATGTAGTCTAGTAAACCTTATTCTATTCATCAAAATTAAATTCAAATGCTATCAAAAATTATTGAGTTTAGCTTAAAGTCTAAATTCATCATTTTACTTTTTACACTTGCAGTAGTTGGTTACGGAAGTTATAGCTTAACGCAAGTTAGTATCGGTGCCGTACCAGATATTACCAACAATCAGGTGCAAGTCATCACCACTTCCCGAAACCTATCTACCGCCGATGTCGAGCAATTTATAACCTTACCACTCGAACTCGAAATGGCAAATTTGCCTGGAGTTGAAGAAATTCGTTCAATTTCAAAATTTGGGCTTTCGGTAATTACAGTTGTTTTTGAAGACGATATGGGAACGTATTTGCCAAGACAGCTTATTGCCGAAAAATTAGAATCTGCCAGCGATGATATTCCACCAGAATTCGGGCAACCCAAAATGGGACCAATTACTACTGGTTTAGGTGAAATTTATCAATATACACTTGAAGTAGAACCAGCCTACAAAGATCAATATGATGCTACCGAATTGCGTAGCATTCAGGATTGGATTGTAAAAAGGCAATTGTCTGGTATGGAAGGTGTCGTTGAAATTAATACCTGGGGCGGATTTTTAAAAGAATATGAAATCGCTTTCGATACTAAAAAATTGCAAGCGCAAAATATCAGTATTCAGCGTTTGTTTGCTGCTTTACGAAACAATAACACCATTGCTGGCGGAAGTTATATAGAAAAAGAAAACCAGAGTTACTTCATTCGAGGGGATGGATTGGTCAAAAATATTGATGAAATTGAACAGATTTTAGTTGAAAACAGAAACGGTCAACCTATCCTGGTAAAAGACTTGGCTGAAGTTCGTTTTGGACACGCTAGACGTTTTGGAGCTATAACAGGAAATGGAGAAGGAGAGAAGGTGCTCGGTCAAATAATGATGCTTAAAGACGCTGATGCTAATTCTGTTATTACTAATGTAAAAGACCGCTTAACTGAAATCGAAAATTCCTTACCAGAAGGCGTTTACATCAACGGGTTTTTAGATCGTAGTGAATTGATTAGCCGAACAACTTCAACTATTGCCGAAAACCTAATTCTCGGATTTTTAGTTGTTGCATTTGTCGTAATTTTACTCATTGGCGACTTACGCTCGGGGCTTATTATTGCTTCTGTCATTCCGCTTAGTTTTTTAATCGCAATTAGCTTGATGCATATTTTTGATGTCGATGCAAACCTAATGAGTTTAGGCGCATTAGATTTTGGTATTATTATAGACGGAGCTGTTATTATAGTTGAATTTGTAGCTTTCAAAATGATGAAAAATCACCATTCTTTTCAACATAAAAAGCGAGCTGAAATCCAGGAATTAAAGGATAAAATAACCTTCAATGGCGCTACAAAAATGATGAAATCTGCCATTTTTGGGCAAATTATTATTCTGTTGGTTTTTATACCAATTTTTTCTTTGCAAGGAGTCGAAGGTAAAATGTTTGCACCGATGGCTTTAACATTTTGCTTTGCGTTAATTGGAGCTATAATTTTATGTTTTACGTGGATACCTGTCGCGGCAAGCTGGTTTTTAAAACCTTCAAAAATTAGTAAAAACAACTTTTCTTCACGATTAATCAATGCCATCAATTCTTGGTATCAACCTCTTATTTCTTGGTCACTAAAAAACAGTAAAACTGTCTTAGTAGCTGCAATTCTTACTGTTTTGATAGGCGGATTTACCTTTACAAAAATGGGAGCCGAATTTGTACCAACTTTAGACGAAGGCGATTTTGTAATTCAACCGATTTTAAAAACAGGAAAATCATTAAAAAGTACGGTCGAACGAACAACAAAAATCGAACAAGTTTTACTAGATAAATTCCCTGAAGTTCAACAAGTGGTCTCTAGAATTGGCGCAGCTGAAGTTCCAACCGACCCAATGTCGATGCAAGATTCAGATGTAATTATCAGATTGGCTCCACGAGGTGAATGGGTTTCAGCCGATTCAAAAGAAGAATTAGCCGATAAGATTAAAAATGAACTCAGCATTTTTCCGAATATGGAAATTGAATTTACCCAACCTATCGAAATGCGTTTCAATGAATTATTAACAGGTGTTCGTTCCGATTTAGCAATCAAAATTTATGGGGAAGACTTAAATATTTTAAGTAGCAAAGGAAACGAAATAAAAAACCTAATTGAAAATGTTGAAGGAGCAGCAGATATTACCGTCGAAAAAATAATTGGGTTACCACAGATTTCGGTTGACTTTAATCGATCAAAAATCGCTCGTTACGGACTCGATATAAAATCTGTAAACGAAGTAATTACCGCTGGTTTTGCTGGACTAAAAACGGGAGTTGTTTTTGAAGGCGAAAAACGTTTCGATTTGGTTGCAAGATTGCAGGAAGATAAACGCCAAGATATCAGCGATGTTGAAAATTTAATTATCGATACGCCTAATCACGGTAAAATTCCGTTAAGCGAAGTCGCCGAAATTTCTTATTCCAAGGGTCCGGCAAAAATCTCAAGAGATCAAGCACAACGACGAATTGTAGTTGGTGTAAACGTTCGTAACCGCGATTTAAAAACAGTTGTTGAGGAAGCTAAAGTTGTGATTAATAATAATTTAGATTTGCCTTCTGGTTACCATATCGAATATGGCGGACAATTTGAAAATTTAGAAAGTGCTTCCAAACGATTGCAAATTGCCTTACCGATTGCCTTAGCTTTAATTTTTGTCTTATTGTATTTCGCGCTTTCGTCAGTAAAAGATGCTGCGTTAATTTTTACAGCTATTCCGTTTTCTGCAGTAGGTGGCGTTGCTTTATTGTGGTTGCGCGATATGCCATTTAGCATCTCGGCTGGTGTCGGTTTTATTGCTTTATTTGGGGTTTCTGTACTTAACGGAATTATTCTTGTAGAAAATTTCAAAAATTTTCAACGAAACAATCAAGAATTAAGTATCAAAAACATCATAAAAGCTTGTCAACAAAGACTTAGAGCAGTTTTATTAACGGCAAGTTCTACTGCTTTAGGCTTTTTACCAATGGCAATTTCTACTGGCGCTGGTGCAGAAGTACAACGCCCGTTGGCAACTGTTGTTATTGGTGGATTGGTAACTTCTACCATCCTAACACTAATTGTTTTACCAGTTTTTTATTTCTTAGTCGAATCCTATAAAAATAATAAAATGAAAATCAATTCATTACCAAAAAATACTACGCTGATTTTAGTGTTGATTTTGGGAAGTGTTTTTTCAAGTTTAAATGCTCAAGAATCTGAAATTGAAGTGCTTAAAGATAAGCTGATAGAAAACAATAAACTTGTCCATGCTCAAAAATTAACTTTGAATCAATTTGAAGCGGCAGAAAATCGTGCGTTTGAATTTGATAAAACTCAAATCTATCAAAATTACGACGAGGCTGAATGGGACCCGATTGCAAATGAACCATTGTACCAATGGGGAATCGGTCAAAGTTTCGATTTTCCAAGTGTGTATGGCAAACGAAAAAAAAGCAGAAAAGCCCAAACAAAATTGCAATCCATTGAATACGATTTGTCTATTCAACAACAATTTAAGCGATTAGAACTAGCGTATCAAGATGTTATTGCAGCCAAAGAAAAAGTGAAAATGCTGCGTTACCTCGATAGCGTTTATATTGATTTTTCAAGACAAGCTACCGATAAATTTGAAGAAGGTGAATCGACTTATTTAGAAAAAATTACCGCTCAATCGAAACAAGAACAAATCAAAAATGAAAAGCGAACGGCAAAAAATCAATTACTAAATGCACAAATAGAGCTGCAAAATATCATTCAATCTGAAGATAGTATTGTTGTAGAAGCCGATAAATTGCAACGCGTTGCAATTCAATTTGAATCAGCTTCGCCGCAACTTATCAAAAGGCGACAAGAAACTCAAATTCAGTGGCGAGAAAGTCAATTGAGTTTGGCTAAAAATGAATTGTTACCGGGAATTTATGCGGAGTATTTTGTAAGAAGTCACTCAGGAATTGATAAAAATTTTAGTGGTTATCAAATCGGTTTGCAAGTTCCTTTGTTGTTTTTCGGAAATCGTTCCAAAATTAAAGAGCAAAAATTAGCCGTTGAAGTGGCAAAAACCTATCAAGATCAACAACTTATTGAAATTGAAAATCAACAAACAAAATTGATTAATCAAATTGAAAATCAAGAACAGCGTCTTGAAAGTTTAGAAAAAAGCCAGTTAGCTGTGGCGGATGAAATTTTAAAAACAGCCAAAACTAGCTATGAAATTGGCGAAATCAGTTTCTTTGAATACGTTCAAAGTATTGATAATGCAATGCAAATAAAACTCAATTATGTAGAGCAATTGCAAAAATACAATCAGTTTATCATTCAATTTAATTACTTATTTATTCGTTAGACTATGAAAAAATCAACTTATATTATCGCCGTTTTATGCACGCTTTTACTAAGTGTTTCTTGTCAAGAAACCACTTCAGAAAAAAACGATGAACACCAGCACAACGAAGAAGAACATCAGCACGACGAACGCATTAAAATCACCAAAAAACAATTCAATTTTGGAGATTTTGAATTTGGAAGTATTTCGGAGCAAAGTTTTTCTAATCGATTTCGAGTTACAGGAAAAGTAGATGTACCGCCAAATAATCGCGCTTTTATCAGTCCGTATTTTCCAGGTTATATCAGTCAAAATAATTTATTGGTAGGCGATGTTGTTCAAAAAGGAGCGCTGCTTTTTCGGCTCAGGAATCCTGAGTTTATTCAAATTCAAGAAGCTTTTTTAAGCACTTCAAGTGAGTTTGAATTTCAAGAAAAAGAATATGAGCGAAAACAAAATCTGCACGAGCAAAAGTCAATTTCAGATAAAGTTTTTCAGCGTACAAAAAGCGATTTTCAGCAAACAAAAGCAAAGTTAACTGCTTTGGAACAGACATTAAAAATGATGAATATTGATAAAAATTCAGTTTTAAACGGAAATTTTACAGATGAAATAGCTATTTATGCACCGATTAATGGTAAAATTTCAAAAGTAAATGTGGCTTCGGGAAGTTATGTTGAAAAGCAAAATGTATTGATGGAAATTGTAGATACCGATCACATCCATTTAGAATTGGATGTATTTGAAAAGGATTTGTCTAAAATAAATGAAGGCGATAGTCTTCGCTTTAGAATTCCTGAAATGAGTTCGAAAGAATTTCCTGCTTACGTTCGATTAGTTGGCGCTGAGGTTACCGAAAACCGAAATTTACGCATACACGCACACCCATTAACTGAAGAACATTCCTTTTCCGTAGGAATGTTTGTAGAAGCTTTTTTTGATGAAAATAAAGTACAAAAATTGGCTTTACCAACAACTGCATTTATAGAAATTGATGAAGAGTGGCACGTGCTTTTGCTTGAAAAAGAAACCGATTCTGCTTACTTCTTAAAACCAATAGAAGTGAAAAAATCGATGAGTTACGATGGTTTTCGAGTTTTAGAAAGTGATTTTGATTGGAGTGAAAATCAACGTTTTTTGATTCAAGGTGGATTTGATTTAATTGAAGAAGAAGGTGGCGGACACAGTCATTAATAGTATTTTATAAACAAACAAGCCGGCAATTGCCGGCTTGTTAATTCTTAAAGTTGATGAGTTTTTTACTTTTGATATTTTAAATCAAAGCGATCTAAATTCATTACTTTTTCCCAAGCTTTGGCAAAATCTTTTACAAATTTTTCGTTCATATTATTTTGCGCATAAACTTCTGCCAAGGCTCTTAGCTCAGAGTGAGAACCAAAAATTAAATCAGCTCTGGTTGCAGTGTATTTTTCTTCTTCCGAAGCGCGATCTTTTCCGATGAAAGTTTCGTTGGTATCATCAGCAGCTTCCCATACGGTAGCCATATCTAATAAATTTACAAAGAAATCGTTGCTTAGCGCATCTTCATTATCGGTAAAAATACCGTGCTTAGAATTGTCATAATTGGTGTTTAGACTTCTCATTCCACCGAGTAAAACTGTCATTTCTGGAGCAGTTAAGGTAAGTAATTGTGCTTTATCAACCAATAATTCTTCCGTAGAGACGGTATAGCGTTTCTTTAAGTAATTTCTAAATCCATCAGCTTCTGGTTCTAAAAGCTCAAAAGATTCAACATCAGTATTTTCTTGCGAAGCGTCCATTCTTCCAGGATTGAAAGGAACATTGATAGCAACACCAGCATTATCAGCAGCTTTTTCTACAGCAGCATTTCCAGCTAAAACAATAAGATCTGCCATCGAAATCTTTTTGCTAGTATTACTTTCATTAAAATCACTTTGGATATTTTCTAACACGCCCAAGACTTTTTTGAGCTGATTAGGATTGTTGACTTCCCAATTTACTTGAGGTTCTAATCGAATTCGAGCTCCATTTGCACCTCCACGACGATCAGAATCGCGGTAAGTAGAAGCCGAAGCCCAAGCCGTTTCAACCCATTCGTTTAAGGCAATATCAGTAGCAAGAATTTGCTTTTTAAGTTGTTTGATGTCATTTTCAGAAACTAAATCGTGATCAACTTTAGGAATAGGGTCTTGCCATAAAAAATCTTTTTCTGGGATTTCTGGCCCTAAATAAGCAGTTTTTGGCCCCATATCTCTGTGTGTTAATTTAAACCAAGCTTCAGCAAAAGCTTCTTGAAACTTTTCAGGATTATCTAAAAAGTCTTTGGATACTTTTCGGTAAGCTTCATCTTCAATTAGAGCAATATCGGTAGTTAACATATAAGGAGGATGCTTTTTTTCATCATCAAACGCATCAGGAATAATCTTTTCGGCATCTTTTGCAATCCATTGGTGACCACCTCCAGGACTTTTGTCGAGTTCCCAGTCATATTCAAATAAGAATGTTAAGTAATCGTGGCTCCATTGCGTAGGAGTAGAAGTCCAAGTAACTTCAACAGAAGAAGTAATGGCATCTTTTCCTTTTCCTGTTTTGTATGAATTTTTCCAGCCTAGACCTTGTTCTTCAATTCCTGCAGCTTCTGGTTCTGCACCCAAATGCGAATCGTCTGATGCAGCGTGAGTTTTTCCTAACGTGTGACCACCAGCGATTAAAGCAACTGTTTCGTAATCGTTCATTCCCATACGTTTAAACGTTTCTCGAATGTCTTTAGCAGCTAATTTTGGATCTGGATTTCCGTTTGGTCCTTCAGGATTCACATAAATTAGTCCCATTTGAACAGCAGCCAATGGACGTTCTAAGTCGCGATCGTCGTCGTGGCGTTTGTCTTCTAACCATTTGTCTTCAGGACCCCAATACACATCTAATTCTGGCTCGTATCGATCTTCTCTACCGCCAGCAAATCCGATAGTTTCAAATCCCATAGATTCTAAGGAAACATTTCCAGTAAGAATTAGTAAATCTGCCCAAGACAATTGATTTCCATATTTCTTTTTAATTGGCCACAACAATCTTCTTGCTTTATCCAGGTTGGCGTTATCAGGCCAACTGTTGATAGGAGCAAAGCGCTGCATTCCTGAGCGAGAACCGCCACGACCATCTCCAGAACGATAAGTTCCGGCACTATGCCAAGCCATTCTAATGAATAATCCTCCGTAATTTCCAAAATCTGCAGGCCACCAATCTTCAGAATTGGTCAATAAATCTTCGATATCTGCTTTTACAGCGTCGTAATCAAGATTATTAAATTCTTCGGTATAACTAAAATCCTCGTCCATTGGAGTTGTCATTTCAGATTGTTGACGAAGTAGACCTAAATTTAAGCGATTTGGCCACCATTCAGCATTTTGAAGGATTTTTTCGTTAGAATCACTTGTTTTTGTTTCTCCCGAATAAGCATCGGTTTCTTTCTTGGCTTGTTGGTTATTTGTGTTGTCCTGGCAGGCAGAAAAACTCACCAATAAACCAAATAAATACAGGTAAAGTAATTTTGATTTCATACTTGTTTGAATTAATTTTATTTAACGTAAATCTAATCAGTTTTTAAATATAATAATTATTGATTTAATCGATTAAAAAAATTTCAATATCAGTTTTATATATCAAGCTGTTAAACGCTAAAAGTTCATTCAATAGTAGGATTGTCGGTTACGAAGCGCATTTTACACAAAATCGACTTTCTGGTTTAATAAGAATTCGTTGAAGTGGAATTTTCTGTTTACATTTTGCACAAATCCCAAATTCTTTATCGTGAATTCTGTCGGCTAATCGCTTTAATTGACTTAGTTTTTGCTCAGCATTTCGCAAACTGTTTTCGATAACACTTTTGTTGTTGATGGCATCCATACGCGAAACTCTACCGATGGAGTTTTCAGGAGCTATTGGTTTGGTTAGCTCTTTATACCGCTCGATTTTTCTTTCTAAAAGTGGAATTTCTTTAGCTATTTGATCTAATAAATCTTGCTTGTTCATTGTTTAAAAAATTTGTTTTAACTGGAGAGTTTAGCGGTCAACTCCTAAAGTTTTTCATAGTTTTGCGGACTAAATTTACATCAAACAATTTAGATAAACTTGCGTGTGATACACTATCTGAAAAAGAATAGATTCCTAATTGGTTTTGGGTTTTTGCTTACTTTTTTATCCAGTTTTGGACAAACTTTTGTGATTTCATTGTACCTGCCTGATATTCAAGAGTCGTTTAATTTAAGCGATGGAGAATTTAGTTCAGTTTATTCTGGTGCGACGTTGCTTAGTGCTTTTACTATTACTTGGTTAGGAAGATACATCGATAAAATGAGATTAACCAAATTCACTAAGTTGGTAATGTTCAGTTTGATCCTTTTCTTATTACTCCTAGCTTTTTCTTATCACGTTGTGATTTTGTTTGTTGCTTTGTACGGTATGCGGTTATTTGGACAAGGAATGCTTTCACACACTTCAATTACCAGTATGGCGCGTTTTTTTGAAGACGGACGTGGAAAAGCCATAAGTTTTGCAGCATTAGGCCATTCTTTTGGAGAAGCTATTTTGCCAATTGTGTTGGTAAGTTCAATGTATGTTATCGGATGGCGTTTTACGTTATTGGCTTCAGGGGTTTTTCTGGCGCTATGTATTCCGTATGCAATTTATTTACTTCGAAAGAATACCAATTTTTCCCAATTACGAAAATACATTCCAAAGCCATTTACCAAAGAAGAAGAAAAAAATGCTCATCCGTTTACCATTTTAAAAACGAAAGGATTTTGGTTATTAATGCCGAGTAGTCTCGCTGCAGCTGCTATTGGAACTGGTTTTTTATTGTTTAAACTTAAGTTAGGAATAGCCAATAATTGGTCGCCAGCTTTTATTGCTGGTGGTTTTACAGCTTATGCTATTGGAAATGCTTTAAGTAACTTAAGCGCTGGATTTTTAGCAGATAGATTTACAGGAAAAAAACTTTTCCCGATTTACCTCATTCCTGGTAGTATCGGAATTGCAATGTTATTAGTTTCTAGCGATCCATGGGTGTATATAGCGGTGATTAGCGGAATTGGCATTACAAACGGATTTGGTTCAACCATAAAAAATGTTGCTTTAGCTGAAATTTACGGCGAGCGAATTATCGGTTCGGTGCGAAGTTTGTTTACAACAGTTATGGTTTTTTCCACCGCACTTGGTCCATTACTGTTTGGTTTTTTATTGGATTTTGATTACACTTTTAAGCATATAGCGGTGGTTTCAATTGTTATTTACTTGCTTTGTACACTTAATGCACTTAGAGTTTTTTATATAAAAGGTGGATTGAATCTCCAATAGTTAAGAATGACATATTGCGTGTTTGTACTTCATTCAAAAAAGCGGAATAAAGCTTGGGAAATTAACTGGACTTTTTCCTTTAAGCATAGGATTATTTCCGAATTAAACTTATATTTGGAAGGATAAAAAATATTGTTTTATGAAAACAAACCTACCTATAGAAATAAAGCGTTTCAAGCAAATTCGTGAAGAGCAATATATGACTCAAGTTGAATTTGCAGAAAAAATAAACGTCAAAAATTCAACCGCTGATATCGAAAGAGGTAAAACAAAACTTTCAGGGAAAGTTGTTATGGAATTGTTGCAGCAATTTAACATCAATCCTTTGTGGCTTTATGGAAAAAGTTTTAATAAAACTTTGGAGTTGAATGCTGTAAACGTGATGCCAAAAGTAATTGTTTTGGATAAAGAAGAAAACGAAAATATGTTGATGGTTAATCAAAAGGCGGCTGCGGGTTATCCTCATAACATTAACGATACCAGTTGGTACGAGCAACTTCCTGCTTTCGATATGCCTATTCCGCAATTTAGAAATGCTACTTATCGAGGATTTCAGATTGAAGGAGATTCGATGTTGCCAGATTTTAGACCAGACGATTGGGTGTTAGCCAAAGCCGTCGATAATCTTGCAGAAGCGCCTCAGTACAAAGTTTATGTTTTTGTTTTACAAGATTCCGTTCTTGTCAAAAAGTTACAAAAAACTTCCAATCCTTCAATTGTGAGGTTAATTTCGAGTAATACCGCTTATCCTCCTTATCAAATTCATATTTCTGAAATTCAAGAAATGTGGGAAGTAAAAAGTAAATTGACCTTTAGTGTCAATGAAAACTCTGAAAATTCAATGCTAAAAAAATTGGAGCAATCTATGCAAGAATTAAAACAAGAATTGGCTTCTATGAAAAGAGACTAGATCGATTATTTAGCTTTACGTAGAATATTTTCCATTTTTTTACCTTTTGCCAATTCATCTACCAACTTATCGAGGTAACGCACTTTTTGAGTCAATGGATTTTCGATTTCTTCAACGCGATAACCACAAATCACACCTTTAATTAGATTGGCGTTTGGGTTTAAATTAGCTCGCTCAAAAAAACCTTCATAACTAACTTCATCTTTAATTAATGATTCTATTTCTGACTCATCAAAATTTGTTAGCCAAGAAATTACTTGATGTAATTCTGCTTTAGTTTTTCCTTTTTTTTCAACTTTATTGACGTAGTGAGGATAAACAGAAGAAAACTTTAAGGCTGCAATTCGCTGATCTTGCTGGGCTGATTTACTCATGTTTTTTATTCAAAAATATGGTTTTTTTAAGAAATAAAAAATGCTAATCAATTGAGATTTGTTTAAGTTTAAACAGAAATTGAAGTTTATGTGGAAACCCTTATTTATATTCCCTTTTTTGTTTATGAGTTCGAACATTAATGCACAAACTATTGATTTTGATACGACCAATCAGCTGCAAATAGTTGCTGATTCAGCAAGTGTTTCGGTTGCTGAAAAACTTCAGCAAAAAATGACTGATTTATGGGGAATTGTGGCGGTTTTTGGAAATGATAAAAACGCAGTATTACTTGAAATCAGCATTGATACGCAGCTTGATAAAGATGAATTTAAAATAAATTCTAATACAGATAAAATTACTATAAATGCCTCAAGTGAAGCTTCTCTAAATCAAGCTTTTACTGTGTTTTTGAATATTTTAGGGTATGATTTATTAACTGAAAATACTTACTATTTAGCTCCTGAAAATTCAGAATTAAACTTTCCAGTTAATTTTAATTATCATCATATTCCAGCATTTGAATATCGGTTTTTGTATTATCCAGGAATCTTTTCTCAACAGTATAAATCCAGTTATAATTTACACGATATAGAAGAATATTTTGCAGTTTGGGGGCATAGTTTTCATCGTTTTTTACCACCCGACAATTTTTTTGAAAAACATCCAGAAATGTTCGCTTTGTACGAGGGCAAACGAAGTTATGAATCGATTTGTTATTCGCATCCAACAACAAAATCAATTTTTATAGAAAATATTGAAAAAACGATAAATAATAATCCTGAAGCGGAATTTATTTCAGTAAGTCATAATGATACCGATGTCTATTGCCAATGCAATGAATGCGAAGCTGCTAACAAAAAATTTGGTGATAAACGCGGTGCGCATTATGTGTTTTTGAATGAAATCGCTCATCATTTTCCCGATCAAAAAATAATGACTTTGGCGTATTTGCATACCTTAGCTCCGCCAGAAAACTTAGCTTTTAAGGAAAATTTACACGTGATGTATTGTCCGATTTCGGTTAATCGGGGCGCATCATTTGATAGCGACCCGAGAAGCAAGCAATTGCGAAACCATTTAAAACAGTGGAAAGACATCACGCCAAACCTTCATTTTTGGGATTATACGGTTCAGTTTACACACTTTTTTTCCGCTTTCCCGAATATTCATACGCTACAAGAAAATTATCAATTTTTGAAAGAAATGGGAGTCATAGGTGTTTTTAGTCAAGGATCAGCTGACGAAAAATCACATTTTTACGAAGTTAAACAGTATTTGCTGACTCAATTACTACATCAACCGCAGTTAGACGATGAGGAATTAATTCAAGAATTTTTTGAAAAATATTATGGAAAAGCAGCAACAGCGGTTTATCAGTTTTATCGTGAATTAACTCAAAATCAGCTTCAGCAAAATCAATATTTAGGAATTTATGATAATCCAATCCGCCAAATAGATCGATTTCTAAGTCCTGAAAAAATGAGTATTTACGATGAAATTATTCAAGAGGCAGAGGCTAAAGCAGCTGGAAATAAAGCAATAGAAGAACGTGTAAATTTACTGCGCTTAAGCCTAGAATACACCTATTTTGAACAATCTAAATATTTTGGTAAGGATCAGCACGGAATGTTTGTTTTTGATGAAGAAACGCAAGCTTATAAAGTGAGATCAAGTTTGAATCAACGGGTCAAGAACTTTGCTGAAAATTTACAAAATAGGGGAGTTGATTTGCTTGCAGAAGCTGGAATGAGTCCTGAAAATTATTATAAAGAATGGCTAGAAATTGTAAACTATGCCAATGTAGAAAACACCTTAGCGCTCGATGAACTCAAAATCTTGAGCGAAGTTTCACCTGATTTTAAAGGGAAAGGTTCGTATGCATTAAAAGATAAAGTAAGAGGTTATAAGAATTTTGAAATCAATTGGATAGGTTTTTATAAAAATGATGCGATTATCCAATTTGAAATTGCTGAAACTAAAGAAAAAGTCGATAAGATTAGGCTTAATTTTTTGGAAGATCAACGGCATTGGATTTTTAGACCGACAAAAATTCAGCTTTACAAATTCACTAAAAACAATAAAAGAAAAAGGCTAATAGCTGAAATCGAACTTGAAGAACTAAAAGAGACTTATGAAGTTCAGCTTATTTCAAAACTGATAACGAGTAAAAAAATAAAAGCAGGTTCGAGTTATGAATTAAAAATAAGCAATCAGCCAAAATTGCCTCAGTGGCGAGTCAAACAGCATAAACACCCTATGATTATGATTGATGAAATTGAAGTTTATGCGGAGTGATTTTAATTGAATGTTTTAATGCTAAAAGCAGATTTTATTTATTAAACACTCTTATTTATTAGCTCTCAATTTATTTGATGGATGTAGTAGTTAAATGATTAACAGTTAATTACTCTAACAAATGTTATTGTGTTGTTAAAATAAATAGCTACACGATTTATATCTGTCAGCTCTTTTTAAATTGTTAAGAATTAAAATTGAAATCAGTAAAATTCATAAAATATAGTGGATATTAATTCATATTATAGCTATAAACGATTTCAAAAAATGGTTTATATTGAATTTTACACAAAGTGTAAGTCTATAAAATAATGATTTTTCAAACTATTTCAATTCTTAAAACTAACTACTATGCTACATACATTACAATTTAAAATTCTGCTCATCGGATTATTTATTACTTCTGCGTCACCGATTTTCTCCAACATCGATATTAATGACCCCGAAAATATTACCGAATGTTTTCAATCGGAATCTGATGGATTTGATTTGACTATTAATGACGAAATCGTTCTTGGTGATTTGTCTCCAGAATCCTTTAGCGTATATTATTTTGATAATCAACAAGATTCTAATAACAACAACATAGAAAATGCAATTTCAAACCCAACTAACTATTCGACTGGAAGCTTTGGTTTAAACCAAGTTTGGGTAAATGTGGTAGAAGATGCAGATGAAACAAATTTTGATAATTCTACTTTTTTGTTAATCAGTAATCAAGAGCCCATAGCAAATAATCCTGGCCCTACCAATTTGGACGGAGATGTTTATGTAAATATTTGTGATGCTGAGAATGCTTTTGATCTTACTAGCTTAAATAATGACATTATTGGTTCACAAAATGGCAACTTTATCATCACTTATTTTGAAAATAATACAGATGCAATAAACAATCAAAACTCAATACAAGATCCCGAAAACTTTACTCTTGATGAAAACAATAACCCTGTGCAAAATAACTCATTAGTAGCACGTATTGGTTACAACAATTCAAACGATTGTTTTGCTACGGTAGCTTTCAATTTAAATACTTATCAGCAAGATGAAAATGATATTGAAATTGTTGATTTAGTTGTTTGTTCCAACAGCACTGGGCTAGTTACGGTTAATTATGAAGATGCATTTATTGTTAACAACGATAATATTGATGCGATTATTAGTTTTAATGGTTTTCAAATTATTGATGACGGTGGAAATGGTTTTATACCAATTTCAAATTCGCAATCAACATTAACAACTTACAATCCGTACACAGTTCAAATAAGCTATATAGTGAATATGAATTCTGGTTTTTTATCAGAAAATTGTACATTCACCGAAACATTTACAGTTTCCCCAACTTATACTCCCCAAATTCAAAATATTGATGATATACTTTCTTGCTCTCCTGAAGACGAAGAAATCACATTCGACCTTACACAAAATGAAGTTCCTGCCATAGGAAATCAAACTGGAAACTTTACTATTTCTTACCATTTTACCTTGCCTGAAGCTAATGCGGGAATAAATTCGGTTACCGATGCGGGTCTAGACCCAACTGAATTTACCTTAGATAATTACCAGCAATTTATTTTTATGCGTATTGAAAATACTGATGAACCCAGCTGTTTTTCAGTTGATTTTTTTACGTTGCAAGATGCTGGAAATTTGACCGCATTTGAACCAGAAAACACTGATTTTTGCTCATTGCCAGGCGAATCAAACCTGAATGTTGATTTAAGTGAATTTGATGTTGAAATAATTGGAGATCAAGATGCTGCAGATTTAGAAGTTGCGTATTTTGAAAATGAAGTACTTATTGAAAATCCTTCAGCATACAATTTAACCGATCAAACAACAACGATAACTGCTGAATTGTCAAATTCTTCATTTACTGATTGCTCAGATGAAGTTACTTTTGAGGTTTTTTTAAATCAAACCCCTGAAATTCAAAACTTAAACGACTTAGAAAATTGTACCGATTTTGATTTAGAAACGACGTTTGATTTAAGTGAGAATACTTCCGAAGCAATTGGAAATCAAGCTGCTACTGAAATAGAAATCAACTATTTTACCACATTTCAAGACGCAGAAAACAAGGAAAATCAGATTTCAGATATAACTGATTATACGGTGAATTCAGCTTCAGAAACTATTTATGTACGTTTAGAAAATTCAACTTCAGAAAGCTGTTATGCAATCGATTCTTTTGAATTGATTAGCTATCCAGTTGAAATCAATTCAGTTTCAGATATAACAGAATGCACGACAACTGAAAGTCAATCTGCATTTTTCGATTTAACTGAAATTGAAACCGAACTATTTTCATCAGAATGGGATGTTAGTCAATTAGAAATTCAATATGTTGATGAAAACGATGAGGAAATCGATAATCCATCAGATTATGAAGCAACATCCAACGAAACAATTGATATAATGGTCAATAATATCGATGATCCAGATTGCACGGCAACCACAAGTTTTAATTTATGGATAGAAATTACACCCGAAATTCAAAACTTAAACGACTTAGAAAATTGTACCGATTTTGATTTAGAAACGACGTTTGATTTGAGCGAAAATACTTCCGAAGCAATTGGAAATCAATCTGATACTGAAATAGAAATCAACTATTTTACCACATTTCAAGACGCAGAAAACAAGGAAAATCAGATTTCAGATATAACTGATTATACGGTGAATTCAGCTTCAGAAACTATTTATGTACGTTTAGAAAATTCAACTTCAGAAAGCTGTTATGCAATCGATTCTTTTGAATTGATTAGCTATCCAGTTGAAATCAATTCAGTTTCAGATATAACAGAATGCACGACAACTGAAAGTCAATCTGCATTTTTCGATTTAACTGAAATTGAAACCGAACTATTTTCATCAGAATGGGATGTTAGTCAATTAGAAATTCAATATGTTGATGAAAACGATGAGGAAATCGATAATCCATCAGATTATGAAGCAACATCCAACGAAACAATTGATATAATGGTCAATAATATCGATGATCCAGATTGCACGGCAACCACAAGTTTTAATTTATGGATAGAAATTACACCCGAAATTCAAAACTTAAACGACTTAGAAAATTGTACCGATTTTGATTTAGAAACGACGTTTGATTTGAGCGAAAATACTTCCGAAGCAATTGGAAATCAATCTGATACTGAAATAGAAATCAACTATTTTACCACATTTCAAGACGCAGAAAACAAGGAAAATCAGATTTCAGATATAACTGATTATACGGTGAATTCAGCTTCAGAAACTATTTATGTACGATTGGAAAATTCAACTTCAGAAAGCTGTTATGCAATCGATTCTTTTGAATTGATTAGCTATCCAGTTGAAATCAATTCAGTTTCAGATATAACAGAATGCATCGATCCTGAGTTGGAAAATGCAGTTTTCGATTTAACTGAAATAGAGCAGGATTTGTTAGGAGAAAATCAGGAATTTAGTTCTTATGCAGTTTCATTTTTTGATGAAGCAGGAGAGGAGGTGTTCGATTTTTCTGATTATATGATTAATGATTCACAAGTTGTAACAGCTCGGGTGACAAATACAAATAACACGGAATGTTTCGTTGAAACAGATATTAATTTAATTGTTCTGGAAGCCGATAACCCACAATGTGATTTGAGTGTAAATGACGAAAACAAAGTTAGTATAGAAGTGTATCCGAATCCAGTTAGCTCAACTGTTTTTATCGAATCGCAATTTCCAATTACGGGCGTGAAAGTTTTTGATATTAAAGGTAAACTTGTCAAACAATCAACAGCTAATAATATCAAGGAAATTAATATATCAGAATTTTCGCAAGGTGTTTATCTAATGCAGGTTGAGTTAGAAAATCGCCAGCAAACATTCAAATTGATTAAAGAATAATTACGTAAATAAAATCAGCGATAATTTTCGCTAAAATATTAATAAATCTGGATAAACTGATGTATTTGTTTTTATCGGAGTGATTTTGCTGCCGACCAAACTTTATTTTGAGTGAACTCTCCAAAATAGCTTATGTAATCGCCATTTTCACCAATGACAACAAAACTAGCGCAGGGATAATGCTCTTTAAAAAACAGTTGCTCAATCATTTGATTTGGGTCTTTATGCCAAGAAATGTAGTCACCATATTTTTCTAAACCTTCTTTGTTTTTATAAATATGAATAGTTTTAGTATTTGCGATTCGCATCAGGCGTTCATTGAGTTCATTATACCATTTATTTCTTGATTTTGGCGTAGCAGAACCACCTGAATTACAACTATCTAAGCCAGGATAAAATACAATTACGAGCAATTTTTCAGCATCAATTTTTTGTTGTGTTTGTTTTTCTAATGCTTGAATTAATTCCTCGCGATTTTTAATCGTGCCAGAATGTTCTCTTTTAATAATTCGTTTATGATTAGCTTGATTACCAGCTAAAACTAAATAATCTTGTCGTTTTTTTAGATATTTTTTAACTTTAGAAGATCTTATTTCTTTTCCATCTTCATCAAAATACTTTATTTCATCTTGCGCAAGCATTGTTGTTGAAAATGTAATTATCAAAAATATGGAAACTAAAAGTTGAATGTGTTGAGTAATTTGAGTCATAGTAACGTTATTTTTTTATGAATCATCTGTAAATATATCAAAAATTTTGAAAAAAGAAATAAAGCATAGTTGGTAAGTCTTATGAATTAGGAAAATATGTTCCTTCAACAGTATTAGCTTTGTGAATAGCAAAAATATTCGGGACTGATATTACTGATATTTTGAGTTAGAAGATGCTGATTAGAGTTAAAATATAGAGAAGCTCTTAACGACTTATAAATAAAAGCAGCAGTTAAATATGCTTTTAGCTGCTGATTTGTTTTGGTTTATTTTTTTAGTCTAGAACTTGTACCTAAAAACGAACCTATCAACATTCCTATAAATCTAAATAAGAATAGGTTAAATATTAAATCAATAATAAATCCAATAGCTGCAAAAAACAGAAAATATTTTAAAAAATTAAGCATTCAGACTAATTTTCACTTTTTTGGATACCAGTTTTATTCATAAATAATTTCATGCTATAGCCAAATCCGAGTCCACCAATTGTCCAAAATACGGCTCCTAATAGTAGTGTTTTCCAAGTTATTTCTTGATCGTTAAAATATGGAAAACCAATTGACATAAATAAAAACATAAACGCGCCCCAATTTAATCCCGATTTGATCCAATGTTTATTATCAAATTGATTTTTGGAATTTTCAATAGTTATATTTTCATATCTTTTGGGTTGTTTTTTTAACCATTTTGCTTTCAAGCTTTTTTTGAACCAACCCCAAATTGGAAATGTTACTGTAAGAATTATAAAACTAAGCCCGTTTGTTAAGCAAGGAATTATTTTTCCACAATTATCACAATAAAGTCCAAACCAGTTTTTAAAAGCAGTAGCATTTTCTGATGACCAAGTTCTGCCATCATGAAGTTTTTTGCAATGTGGACAAGGAATAAATGTTCGCTCAATTCTTGGTTTGTCGATTGTAGTATCTTCTAAACTAATTTTTGGAACTCGCTGTCCTAAAATCAATTCGTTTATTGCTAATCCTGGGTTTAAAACCCAATGCAACATCATCCAGTTTTTCCAAGAATAGACTTTGTATTTTTCTGTATTAAATTTCATTGAACTAATTTTTAAAACAGTTGTAAACGATTTCAAATAAAAATAATATTTAATTTATTGTTTCACCGATACCGTTTACAAACTATTATCAAATTGATTTTTCAATGTAGACTTAATAAAAGAAATTTGATTTCAATTGTTGATTAATCAAGACGATAAATTTCCATTACTTTATCTAGGATTTTCTCAAAATCAATTTTCAGATCTATTAATTTTCCTGAATGAATATCAAAAACCCAACCATGAACAGTAATGTTTCTATCACGGAAAGCTTGTTGATATTCTGCTGTTTTAATAACATTGATGCACTGTTCCTGAACATTTAATTCGACCAGTCTTTTATAACGTTGGTCCTCATCTTCAATTTTGTTGAGTTCTTCTTGATGAGTTCTATAAACATCACGAATATTTCGTAACCAAGGATTAAGAATTCCTAAATCTGTCGAATCCATAGCTGCTTTTACCCCGCCGCAATAATAATGACCGCATACTACAACATGGTTTACTTTCAGGTGTTGCAAAGCGTAATCAATTACAGACATTGCGCTTAAATCGGTATTCGGTACCATGTTGGCAATATTTCTATGAACGAACGCTTCACCAGGTGAAACACCCATTAGTTCCTCTGCAGTAACCCGACTGTCTGAACAGCCAATATAAAGAATATCAGGTTGTTGTCCTTGAGATAAGTTTTTGAAATAATTAGAATCGATGTCCAGTTTTTCTTGAACCCATTGCTGATTGTTTTTAAAAATTTGTTTGATGTCCATATTTTTTTATTTAATTTTTTCTTTTTTTAATTTGCTTTCAAACTATTGATTTGATTTATAGCATAATAAAGCAATTTAATTTTGCTGGCAATATAATTAATAAAAACTAATTTTAGTTTAAGCTATCTACCAATCTGTTATTAAAATTTAGCTAATATAGCTTATAATATTTTTTGAGAAAAGAAATTTAAAGTAAATAGCCTGCTAGCAAGCTATAGCTTATAACTGTTGTGACGTATTTTCTTAAGCTTTTTTACAGCTTCTGTTATTTTTTCAGTCGTATATTAGTGTTGATTAAGACATATTTTTTTTAATGTTGTATAGAAGAATTGGTATGTCCGAATTTTAACTGTCTATTATAGAGAATGCGACCGATTTTCACCCTATGCTTTTGATTTTCAAAATACATAAAACTCTCGATTAAGCTCAAAATTCGCCATTTTTGTTATGTGCTGTTGGCTTGGGTTATTTTCTAAGAATGTTCTAATTTCACTAATCCAATTCATTTCATCATAATCTATTTCTGAATCAATTTCTCCTATTATATTCTTTAGCAAAATCATAGTTATTATTATCAGCGTCAAAAAAGGATATTAAATTCTCGTATTCACTTGGTCTTGAATCAAGTGTGAAAAAAGATGGCAGTTGCTCCTTTTCTATTGTTTCGTCCACAAATGCTAATTGTTCGGGGGATGAGTTTTTGAATTACTTTAAAACGCTATAAAATGCCTTTCCATTTAATGAGTCTTCAATTTCAATTAGTGGAGATTTAGGATTTGCGTTTATTTATATCAAATTCAAATTAGTTCTTTAGGCTTTCTTTAGCTTTTTTAGTGATATTATATAATTATAATTGAATTTCAATTATCAATTTGAATAAAAATTCAAATTGCTTTTTGACAATTACATTTGTGATACATTAAAACATTAAATTATGACTAAAAAGAAGCTAACAACAACAGCTGGAAATCCTATTTCCAATAATCAACGATCAAAAACTGCAGGACAACGCGGGCCTGTTGCCTTAGAAGATTATCAATTAATAGAAAAATTGGCGCACCAAAATAGAGAGCGCATACCAGAACGAGTTGTGCATGCAAAAGGTTGGGGAGCCTTTGGAACCTTTAAAGTTACCAACGACATTACCAGGTACACCAAAGCTGCTGTTTTTTCTGAAGTTGGAAAAGAAACCCGAATTCTTTCTCGTTTTTCAACGGTGGCTGGCGAAATGGGTGCTGCCGATACAGAAAGAGATGTAAGAGGATTTTCATTAAAATTTTACACCGAAGAAGGAAACTGGGATATGGTTGGTAACAATACGCCAGTTTTTTTTGTCCGTGATGGCTTCAAATTTCCTGACTTTATTCGAACGCAAAAGCGTCATCCTAGAACTAATTTGAGATCGCCTGAAGCAATGTGGGACTTTTGGTCGCAAACACCAGAAAGCTTGCACCAAGTTACTATCTTAATGTCTGATAGAGGCTTGCCTAAAACTCCAATGCATATGAATGGTTACGGTTCACATACGTATTCATTTTTCAATAAAGACAATGAGCGTTTTTGGGTAAAACTTCATTTTAAAACTCACCAAGGACACGACTTTTATACCGATGAAGAAGCGGCTAAAGTGGTTGGTGAAACTCGAGAAAAAAACCAAGAAGAATTATTTGGAGCTATTGAAAAAGGAAATTTTCCAAAATGGACTTTAAAAGTTCAAATTATGCCTGAAACTGATGCAGAAAAATTAGATTACAATCCATTCGATTTAACGAAAGTCTGGCCACATAAAGATTATCCACTAATTGAAGTAGGAGAGTTAGAGCTTAATGAAAATCCACCAAATTATTTTCAGTATGTAGAAAATGCAGCCTATTCGCCTTCTAATATTGTTCCTGGAATTGGTTTTTCGCCAGATAAAATGTTGCAAGCGCGAATTTTTTCTTATGCAGATGCACATCGTTACCGTTTAGGAACGCATTACGAAGCGCTGCCAGCTAATCAACCAAAATCAGAAGTTAATCATTACCACAAAGATGGCTCAATGCGATTTTTTGATAACAATAGCCATAATCCCGATGCATATTATGAGCCTAACACAAAAGGCGGTCCCGTTGAAGATGCTCAGTTTGAAGAGCCACCACTAAAAATAGATGGTAATATTGCTCGATATGAAGAAAACGATACTTTTGGTGAATACAAACAAGTAGCCGATTTATTTCACCTGTTTGACGAAGATCAAAAAAACAGATTGTTTGGAAATATCAGTCGTGCAATGGAAGGAGTTTCAGATGAAATCATAGAACGCCAATTAAAACTTTTTGATAAAGTTGATCAAGCTTACGGCGATGGTGTAAGAAAAGCTTTGGGAAAAGCTTAATCAATTTACTACTAATCTGAGCTGCTTTAAAATCAATTGTTGGAATTATTTATTCTAAATATTAGGTTGGTTTTGAAGCAGTTTTATTTCCTTGAAGAATTTTTTCAACGTATAAAATTAAAATCAAAATGGTGAAAGAGAAACAAGCTGATTTATATAATGCAATTCGAGCTGGAGAATTAGAAGAAGTAAAAGAAATACTTAAAAAAACACCAGACTTACTCAATGAAAAAGATCAACGCGGATCGACACCGCTCTTGCTGGCAACATATTATGGGGAGAAACCAATAACAAAATATCTTTTGTCCAAAAAACCACTCATTGATGCACAAGATAATTCAGGAAATACCGCTTTAATGGGCGTTTGTTTTCAAGGCTATTATGACATTGCAAAACTGCTAATTAGCAATGGGGCGAATGTAAATGCTAGAAATTACAATGAAGCAACTCCTTTGATTTACGCAGCTGCGTTTAATCGAAATCGATTGGTTGACTTGTTGCTTCAAAATGGAGCCGACAAATCCTTGTCAGATAAACGCGGTCATACCGCTGCTGACCAAGCAAAAATGCAAGGCTTAACCGATATTGCCGAAAAATTATAAGAAGCAGAAAAACAAAATTCACTTTATAAGGAATATCAGATCTACAATTATGCATAACAGCCGATATTGTTTTACCTTTGAAACGTATGAAAGAAAGTAGCCAAAAATTAATGTCCCGAAAGAAGCCGAGTTTTCCAATAAACGAAACGCTTCATAAATACTTACGCACCTTCAATAGAGCGACCAAAATCCCGGTGTTTTATGATGATTTATTGCGGTTTTCTGGCTCGATTGTGGTTTACGATCATAATGATGAAGATACGCTTTGGGTAAGATGTTATTACCCAGATTATGAAAGAGAAGAAATTGATACTAGCCTAAAAAAAGTTTATCTAATTTTGCATTCTGATGGTAAATTACAACACCTTAATTACCTCAGTATCGATGCAATTGATTATTGTACGTTCGGAAATTCTAAACCATTTAGAATAAAAGTTAGAAACGTACTCAATGATAATTTCACCTATTTCTATATCAAAAAAGCCGATGCTTCTCGAATCTATGGATTGGAGTTTGAACATATTTTATCGCCACACCGAATCAATTTTTTGGTGTACAAAGACACGTTAATCGAAGAACATATTGCAGGAATTCCTGGCGATGTTTTTATAAAAGAAGAATTACCAAATTGCGATGCTCGCGCGCAAACCGAAATCGCAAAACAGTTTGTTAAGTTTAATGAGCGTTGTATGTTGCGGCTTTTAGGCGATATGCGATCGTATAACTATGTGGTTATTCCAACACACGATTTTGACCACGTAGATTATAAAATTCGAGCAATTGATTTTGACCAACAAAATTATGAAGGCAAACTAAAAGTCTACCGACCGCAGTTTTTTAAAGAAAACTACGAAATGGTGAAATTGGTCGCCGAACGATTAGAAGAATCTTCTATCGAGCAATATAGAGATGAAGAACGATCGCAAGTAGCGAAACGGTTAATTACTTCGCAAAAACGTTTTAGAATGTTGATTCGTTCCATGATAAAAGATACTGTTTCTACTCCAGAAAATGTTAAAATGTTACGGAAAGAATTAGTTGATTTTACAAAGGATGTAAAATTTAAACGTGCAAAAACTATGGGACACATCTTAAAAACAGCCTTAGAATTTGTGAAACGAAATTACTTAGAAATTGAAGAAGATTAGTGTGTTTTTGTTTGGTACAGTTTCTGCTATACTATAGATGTTGAAAAATGTTTCAAAATGAAAAATAAAATTGTTTTTTTACTAATTGCTACCTTGATGACTTCATCAATTTACGCGCAATTAGATGGAGCTAAAAATTCCAGTAAAAGCCTAGATATGCGTAAAAGCTCTGGGAAGAGTTTTCCTTCAACCAACCTTGGCATTCCTAACCGAAATAATGGTGATCGATTAGAACGAGAAGATAATGAAGGAGTTACTTTTGAAGAAGAAAAAGAGTTTACCAACCCTAGCGATTTGCATGAAGACCGTTTAAATAAACAATTTGAAGAAAACGGAAAGGAGCCAAGAGTTCGCGATGAATTTAAAAATGATATGGATTTTGGCGAGTTCAGAACTTCATCAGGAAAAATAACCATTGCTTGTCGAGACCACATGACTTTTGATGGTGACCGTGTTCAAATCAAGTTAAATGGCGAAGTAATTGTTGAAAATGTATTGTTAGAAAATCAATTTAAAAGTTTTGTTATTGAACTTGAAGAAGGTTTCAATAAAATTGAATTTATAGCACTCAACCAAGGAAATGCAGGACCTAATACCGCAGAATTAGTCGTTTTTGATGAAAACGGCGATGTAATGACAAAAAATGTTTGGAATTTGTTAACTGGCGTCAAAGCTTTTGCTTTGGTCGTTAAAGAAGTCGAGTAGATCTACCTTCTTACTATAAAATTCACATCCAAACGCCTTGCTTTTTTCGGTTCTTTTTGAGAAGAATCAATTCCAAAATAATGCGTCAAAATACGTGTTGGATGAATTCCCTTATCAATTAAAGCAGTTTTTAAACTTTCTGCGCGTTGCATCGATATTTTCTTGTTGTACTCAGGACTACCAGATGCCGAAGCAAAGCCTTTTATATAGACGTCCAAGTAAATGTTTTCGCGTAATGTATTGGCAATTTCAGTTACCAGTGTGTCAGCCTCTTTTTGTAATTCACTACTATTATTATCAAAAAAGAATTGCGTTTTGTAATCGCTAAATCTTTCTGCCAATTGTTCATATTCGCTTTTTTCTTCTTCAGTTTCAACTGGTTTTTTAGTTTGGGTTTCTGGTGTTGCTGAACTTGTTTTTTCTTCAGATTTTGCCGCAATCAAACGATCGATTTTAGTTTCTAATAAATTGATTTGAGTTTTTAAACTTTCGATGTCCCTACTTGGTTTACTGCCTTCTAAGTCTTTATTTTTAGCCAAATCATTTTGAGATTTCAACCCATAAATACTGTCTTTTTTGGTCAGATTGTTTTCTAAAGAATCGATTCGATTCAGTAATTTCGCATAATATGTTGTGTCGGTTTGCCCTTGTTTGGTTTGAATAATCGTGTTTGTTTTGTTGTTGGGAGCAGCTTGTTGAACATTTACAGTTATCGATTTCAGAATTTCTTCACTAATTTTTTCAGTTGAAATTGTTTGTTGATTTGATTTGATGGATGAATCTAAATTAGCTATAGATTGTTGTAATTCTTCAAATTGACTAGAAAAATCTGTTTGATTTAAATTTTCTTGCAGGGTTTGAATCTTCATTTCGAGTCGTTCAACAGAAGCTGATTTGCTACTTTTTTCTAAGGATGAAGATTTATACGTAATCGATTGGTCACTTTTTTCATCATAATTTCTCGTTCTAGCAGCATTTTTTTTACTTTCAGACAAACCAGAACGTGACTTTTTGAGTTCATAAAGTTTGTTCGCCAATTCTTGAAGTCGCTCTTCACTAATAACAACTTCGCCTTCATCCTGACTGAATAGCGCGAAACTAGACAAGAATGCAACTAACAAAATCCCATAAATCCTATTTGAAAAAACACAAATCATATTTTAAAGTTTTATAATTAACGAAATTATGATAAAAAAAATTAAAATTTAAAAAATTAAAGTATTTTTACAATTATTTTTTGCACTTTTGGTATTCCTTATTTTAATCATATCATATAAAGCATTTCTTATGAAAAAATTACTACCCTTATTTTTGTTTTTATTGGCTTTATCTGTCGAGGCACAAGTTAAAGATTTGAGTTTCACTTTTTCCCCTACAGCCGAATATGTTTGGTGGGATGATCAAGCTGGACTAGAAGATAACTATATTTACGGTGGTCAGATCGGTTTTGGATTTGGTGAATACCTCGAGTTAAGTGGTGTTTTTCAAACTTCCAATAACATAAAAACTCGTTTTGCTGACTTTGGAATTCCTAATTATTCAGAGGAATTATTTACACAACAAGATATTAATTTAACCCGTTGGGGAGGAGAAATTAAAGCCAATTTATATGACGGAACCTTAAGTCCATTTTTAATTTTAGGAACTGGGATTCAAACTTTAGATGTAGATGGTGGCGATAAACATCAGCAAATTTATGCCAATTTTGGCTTAGGATTAAAGTTAGCTTTGTCAGACCGTGTAAATTTAACCCTTGCCGGTAGAGCCAATGCTTACAATTTTAATGCTGGTAGAGATTTGCTAACCGATGGGGATAAAACGGCATTTGGCGTTACCGATGATAATTTTTCAAATCAAGATTTGTTTAATTGGAGTGCAATGGCAGGCCTGCAATTTTATTTAGGTGGAAGAAAACCTGGCGAACTTTCTGAGTTAGATAAGGTTTACCTGAAAAAACACCGAAGCGATTTTCAAGGTTTACGCTGGGTTATCGAACCTAGTTTGAGTTATGTTGATTTTGATAGTAACTCATTTTTTGGTGATACTTGGATGGCTGGTGGTCATTTTGGCGTAGACTTTACCGATTATGTTGGAATTCGAGCCTTTTATTTTCATAGCTTAGAAGGAGATGATATTAATACCGATTTGGATCGTTTACAAATGTATGGACTGGAATTTAAAGCTCATTTAAACGATGCTAAGGGAGTTAACCCATATTTAGTACTCGGAGGAGGTTACTTAAACGCCCAATCTGGATATGAAGGCGTTGCTGCTAGTATGGGAGTTGAAAGTACTGAATTTGCTTCAGCAGGTTTAGGTTTAGATATTCCGTTGGGAAGAAACTTTCTGTTAACTGGTGGTGCTCGTGCTTTTGCCACTTCTGGACAAGAACAAGGTAATCTTGGAGGCGCTGATGTATTGCATACAAATTTGATGTACACAGCAGGTTTTAAAATCAAATTAGGTAAACGCGCAGAACGCCCTGAAGATTTTGATAAAGATGAAGAAGATGAAGAATTACTGGAAAGAAAATCTTCCAGTGATAAAAAGAAATATGATCCAATAAAAGATCGTGAAAATTACGAGCGCTTAAAAAGACTTAAAGATGAATACAAAAAAGAGTTGAATGAATTGAATCGTAAACTCAAAAAAGCGCAAGATGAAAACGATATCGATCGTGCGGTAGAAATATTAGAGCGCAAGAAAGAAGTAGAAAAAGCTTTAGATGAAATTAGAAGAACTGAAAGGATTAATGGAACTTACCAAAAATCTGAAAAAGAGGGGGAGTACCTTAAAATGACACCAGACGAATTTGAGAATTTAATCGATCGGATTCTAAAAGGAATTGATGAGAAATATGAAGATTCTAAAGAAAATCAGCAAAGATCAGCTAATTCTGAATCTGTAGAAACCAATAAAATTGATGAGCTTCAGCGACGAATTATAGAGTTAGAACAACAACTTCAAATCAAGGAGGAGCAAGAAAAAGCTCAGCCACAGAAAATAGAAGCAAAACAGCCTGTTGACTCAGAAGAAAAAACAGAAGCTGATAAAAAAGCTGAAGATGAAATGTTGAAAATTCTTGAGGAAAATCGTAAAAAAGAGGAAGAGTTTCAAGAATCGACTAATAAACGATTGGAAGAAATGAATCAGCAAATGCAAGATTTTCAAAAATCAATAGAGAGCAATAAAAAGTCTGAAGAGAAGAAAACTTCAACAGAAGAAAAATCTGTCGATTCAGAAAAAACTGAATCAAAATCTACAAAAAAAGAGGAAGAAAGTGAAACAGAAATTGAGGTAAATACAGAGACCGAGTCTTCTGGAGTTGGTTATAATTTTATTCAAGAAGAAAAAGATTCTTGGATGTGGGATAAGCTAAAATACAAAGGAAGTTCGGTTTATACGGGTTTCAATGCTGGTTCTCAAACCACTTTTAATTTAGGAGTAAAAGGTCATTATGGTATTGCCGATAGCCGATTTGAGTTAATGCCTGAAGCTTTTGTAGGTTTTGCAGATCCATCTGCTTTTGGTGTGCAGCTCAATGGAATTTTACCATTTACTATCGATAAACAACAAAACCTCAAAGCTTATGTAGGAACTGGTGGCGGATATTTATACCTGAATGATAACCACAAAATGAACTATAACTTCGTTGTAGGAACTTACTTAAATTGGCTTAATGGACGTGTGTATATTGACTACAGCATTAGAAATATGTTTAGTTACAATCACTTTTCTATTGGCTATCGTTTACCGTTTTAATAACTTAACTTTGCATAAAATTTTTAAAGATGAAAAAGAACACAGTATTTAATTTAATTTTGATTTTGGCAGCAGTTTTTACCTTTTCAAGTTGCTCAAGTGATGATGATGGAGGCGTAACACAAGAATCAACTAGTTTGTTTGGAACTTGGGAGTTGGATTTTATGGTAATTAATGGAGAAACAATTCTAGATATTCCTTGTGAAGATCAAGTTCGCTACAGTTTTACTTCTAACTTTACCTATACGCAGACTAATTTTACAGGCGAGGATCTTGATAATTGTGAAGTTGCATCAACTGTTAATGGGGAATGGGAGAATATTGAAAATGATGAATTAATCTTATCTCCTATAGGAGCTAATCAGCCAGAAAATTTGGATATTGAGTTTACGCAAAATGCCCAACGATTCAGAGTTTTTTATTCCAATGGTGATGAGGAAGTTTTTGAAAAAGTAAATTAAAAGATTATTTTTATAACAAAAAGCTTCTAATTATTTAATGATAATTAGAAGCTTTTTTTGTTGAATAGATCGTTCTATTCCTTTTTCTTTTTCTCTTCTTTTTTAGCTGCTTTCTTAGCTTTTTCTTTCTTTTTATTATTTTTTTCTATTTCTCCTTCGTATCTTTTAATTCTTTTTTCTTTGCGTTCAATTCGTCTATCTAGGCGCTTTAGTTTTCGTGTTTTGTTTTTAGCAGAAGCTTTAGTTTTCTTTTTTTCTAACTTTTCTAACTTTTCTTCATTCCTTTCAATTTTTGTTTCATAATGTTCAATAGAATTTGTCATTCTCTTTAGAACCTGTTGTTGTTGGTTCTGAGCCATTCTATTCATTTGATGATTCTGTTGCATTGCAGGAATTGCTTGAGAAAATGAGCTTAGTGAAATAAAAAAAAGGCTGATTGTTACTAAATATGTTTTCATAAAATTAATTTTGATAAATCTATAAAAAAAATATATTATTACAAATTAAATCAACTAATTTCAATAGTTTTTTTAGTTAAAAAAAATGATTAGGCGATAGTTGCTTATTTTTACTGAAACTTACTCAGATTGGTTTTTCTCTATATAAGCTAAAGCTAGTCTTATTTTTCCATAATCTATCTCCTCTTTCAAAAAATCGAAATAAGGTTTTAAAGCGGTAGCATCATTAATTTCAGCATGGGCTTTTTGTATTTTTTTCATTGTGTAAGAATCGATATAATCATCGATTAAAATTGGTTTACCTTTTTGAATTAATTGTGCCAAATGAGAAAAAATAGTCGTTTCTTTTAATTGTCGCTCATTGGCAATTTCAGAAATATTTTTGCCTTGTTGCAGCAATTCAAAAGTTACTGCTGTAGTATGCTTTTTTGTTTTTTTCTTTTTCTTGAACGACTTAACCAACTGAATAAATTCTTCGCCATAAGTTTCCATTTTGTGCATCCCTACACCGTTAATGCTCATAAATTGAGCCTCTGTTTCTGGTAATTCTTTTTCGATTTCTTTTAAGGTAGCATCATTAAAAACCAAGTAAGCAGGAATGTTTTCTTCTAGTGCAATTTGATGACGCAATTGGCGTAATTGTTCGAATAATTTAGTTTTTTGAGTTGCTTTTTTAGTCGATTTAATAGTTGCTGGTTCTGTTTTTTCAACAGGTTTGCTCAACCAAACCGCTTTGTTTTCAAACAAAACTTGTTTTGATATGCTGTTTAGTTTTAAGTTGTTATGATCATGAAAAGCCAAATCGCAATACCCTTGATTGATGAGTTGCGTAATATAATGTTGCCAATCTTTCCAAGAAATATCTTTGCCAACACCAAAAGTTTTTAGTTGGGTGTATTTCTTTTCTAAAATTTTCATATTCTGAGCGCCCCTCAACACATCAATAATCGTTTTTATAGGTTCTTTTTCATTGGTTCGCGCAATAGCAGAAAGTGCTTTTTGTGCCAGTTTTGTCGCTTCAAAAAATGTAGGAGGATTTTTACAAACATCACAATTACCGCAATCTTCTGCCAAATATTCACCAAAATATGAAAGCAATATTTTTCTTCGGCAATTGGTTGCTTCAGCAAACTGTTTAATGCGCTCCAATTTTGCTAATTGAAGTTGCTCATTGCCAGCATCTTCCATAAATCGCTTCAATTGAATAACATCTGCATAAGAATGATACATAATTGCTTTTGCAGGTAATCCATCTCTGCCTGCTCGACCAATTTCTTGGTAATATCCTTCAATATTTTTGGGCATATTATAATGAATAACCCAACGAATATTAGATTTGTCGATTCCCATTCCAAAGGCAACAGTTGCGCAAATAATCTTGGTTTTGTCGTAAATAAAATCTTCTTGTACTCGATTTCTAGTTTCGGCGCTTAAACCTGCGTGATAAGCTTTTGCAGTAAAACCTGCTTGGCTAATTTTATCGGCTAATTTTTCGGTTTGTTTTCGGCTTAAACAATAAATAATACCCGATTCGTTTGGATTAGTTTCAATGAAATCGATTATTTTGTTCACTCTATCGTGAGCTGGTTTTACTTCTAACGAAATGTTTTTTCGGTCGAATGAAGAAATAAACGTTTTGGCTTTAGGAATATTTAGTTGCTGTAAAATATCTAATCGCGTTGCTTTATCAGCGGTTGCAGTAAGCGCAGTAATAGGAACTTGCGGAAGTTGTTTTTTCAAAAAACCGAGTTCTTGGTACGAAGGCCTAAAATCGTGTCCCCAAGAAGAAATACAATGCGCTTCATCTATAGCAATTGCATCAATATAGGCTGGTTTTAATACATCAGCAATAAAACCAAGGCTTTCGGGAGCGAGGTAAACCAATTTTACTTCTTGCTTGGCAATAGCTTCAATTTTTTCAGCTCGTTCTGTATGGCTGAGCGTAGAATTGATAAACGTAGCTGGAATACCATTGGCTTTTAATCCATCGACTTGGTCTTTCATTAAAGCGATGAGTGGCGAAATTACCAAAGTTGCTTTTTGATTGATGATCGCCGGCAATTGATAACAGATTGATTTTCCACCACCAGTCGGCATAATTACTAAAGCGTCTTTTTTCTTGATATGATGCTGAATGATCTTTTGTTGTTGATCGCGAAATTCATCATAACCAAAATATTTCTTTAAAGTTGAATGCAATTTCTCCTCTGTAATTTCTAACATATAATCATTTTTATTCCAAATTAGCTTACATCAATTTCAACTTAAAAAGAAAAACGAATTGAAAATTTTCATTTAAGTTGATAGCAATCGACAAATTTATTCAAAATTACTTGACAAAGGGGGTTGGCAAATTGTATATTTGCCGTTATTTTAAAAATATCTTATGGGAATGAAACTATCGCAATTCGACTATGAATTGCCAGAAGAACTGTTAGCTGAATATCCGGCAGACAACCGAGATGAATCGCGTCTAATGGTTTTAAACCGAAAAGATGGAAGTATCGAACACAAAATGTTCAAAGACCTTATCAATTATTTTGATGAAGAAGATGTAATGGTCTTTAATAATACCAAAGTTTTTCCTGCTAGATTGTATGGAAACAAAGAAAAAACGGGTGCAAGAATTGAAGTGTTTTTGCTTCGCGAACTCAATGCTGATACTAGGCTTTGGGACGTCTTAGTAGATCCTGCTCGTAAGATTAGAATCGGAAATAAACTGTATTTTGGCGAAGATGAAAGTCTTGTTGCTGAAGTAATTGATAACACCACTTCTAGAGGTAGAACGCTTCGCTTTTTGTACGATGGTTCGTACACCGATTTTAGAAAAAAATTAAAAGAATTAGGCGAAACTCCACTTCCAAAATACATCAAAAGAGATGTGGTTCCTGAAGATGAAGAACGCTATCAAACAATTTATGCGAAAGAAGAAGGAGCTGTAGCTGCACCAACGGCTGGCTTACATTTTTCTAAGCATTTAATGAAAAGACTTGAAATTAAAGGAGTTAATTTTGCTGAAGTTACGCTGCATATTGGATTAGGAACATTCAATCCGGTAGAAGTAGAAGATTTGTCGAAACATAAAATGGATAGTGAACAAATTTCTATCGATGTAGAAGCTACCAAAGTTGTTAACCAAGCCATTACGAATCGGCGTAAAATTTGTGCGGTAGGGACAACGGTTATGCGAACTTTAGAGAGCGCTGTAAATGCGAACAATACATTGCACGAATACGAAGGATGGACCAATAAATTTATTTTTCCTCCTTATGATTTTAGTATTGCCAACTGTATGGTAACTAATTTTCATATGCCAAAATCTACGCTTTTGATGATGATTTCTGCTTTTGCGGGTCACGAATTGATGGAAAAAGCATACAAGGAAGCAGTAAAAGAAAATTACAAGTTTTACTCTTACGGCGATGCAATGTTAATTCTTTAGAAAAAATCAATCATACAGTTTTTTAATATCGTGTAATTAATACACCTAACGATTATGAAAAATACTTCAATATTTTTAAAAACGATTTCACTTGTATTAGTGGGGTCGATTTTGCTTTCTAGTTGTGCGAGTTCAACTACGATTAATTCGGTGCCAAATGGAGCCAAGCTTTATCTTAATGGAGAATCGGTTGGTACAACACCTTATACACATCGAGATTCAAAAATAGTTGGAAGCAGTACGAGCGTAAAGCTAGAAAAAGAAGGATATGAAACTTTAAACACTTCTTTTACGAAAGATGAAGAAGTGGATGCTGGGGCTGTAGTTGGTGGAATTTTCTTTTTGTTTCCATTTTTATGGACAATGAAATATAAACCAACACGAAATTATGAATTGAAACCGATTCCAGTTGAAGAAGAAGTAACTACTGAAACTGTTGAAACCAAAGAATTACCTCAGCAAAAACAATCACTATCAAAAGTTGAAAAGCTTAGAGCTTTTAAAGAATTACTTGATGAAGGTGTAATTACGGAAGAAGAATTTGAAAAAGAAAAGAAGAAGATTTTAGAAACAGATGACAATTAGAATAGGATGAATTAAAAAATTTAAGGCAATTATTCTTTAAAATTTCATTAACCCTTAAAAAGCCTGAGTACTTAACTCAGGCTTTTTTGTTATTTTGACTCGAGCTAAAACCAAAAATTTTATAAAAAAAGCTTACTTTCGAAAAACTTAGCAAGGCTGCCAATGTTTAAAAAAATTAAACAAACGATAATACAATCCCCTTTATTGAGAGTTACTTCTTTCAATTCTGTTTCGGTTGTTGTAAAAATGATTACAGGGCTTGCTGTTTCTAAACTTACAGCATTTTTTTTAGGGCCATCTGGAGTAGCTTTAATCGGTAATTTGCGAAATGCATTGGTCGTTATACATAATTTTTCGGTCTTAGGCCTCGAAAAAGGGGCTGTTCGGTATGCGGCAGAATATAAAGATCAACTTCAAAATAGGCGCTATTTTACGACCACACTTTTGTTACTTGGTAGTTTAGGAAGTTTGCTAGTTGGTGTATTGTTATGGTTTAATGCTAGTTGGTTAAGCCGATTTATTTTTGAAAATTCCAACTACGATATTGTATGGAAGATACTTGCGTTAGCGCTGCCTTTTCATACGTTTAATATCTTTCTAGTAAGTTTGCTCAAAGGCAATAGTGAGTTCAAAAAAGTGATTGAGATAAATATTGTTAGTCACTTGCTCAACCTTGTCTTATTTTTTGTTGGCATCTATTTTTTTGATTTAAATGGAGCTTTACTAGCAGTAGCTTTGATTTCTTCTATATTATTCTTTTACACATTTACAAGAGCCAAAAAGTACGCACTTATTTTTTTTCAGTTTTCAGGCACCAACCTTAAAATAAAAATGCTAAAAAATTTAGGGGAATATTCACTGATGCATTTAATTTCGAGCATCACATTTCCATTGGTTTTTTTAGGAATCCGAAAATTGATTATTACCCAAATCGGAGAAGATGAAGCTGGATTTTGGGAAGCCATAAATCGGATTTCAAACTATTATATGGTTTTTGTTTTGTCGGTATTGAATTTATTTATTTTACCTAAAATGGCTGAGGCAAAAACTAACAGAGCCTTTAAAAAAATTGTATTCGATTTTTACAAACGAGTAATTCCTATTTTTAGCATTGGACTGGTTTTGGTTTATTTTTTAAGAGATTTTATCGTGCAACTCGTTTTTTCTAAAGAGTTTTTACCAACTTCAGAATTGTTTTTATGGCAAATTTTAGGTGATTTTTTCAGGGTAATTACACTAATTATGGTGTATCAATTTCACGCTAAAAAAATGTTAGTCAAATTTATAGCAACCGATTTATTTCTAGCCATAGCCTTGTTTTTAAGTAGCAGCTTGCTCATTAAATTTATAGGAATTCAAGGTGCTGTGCTTGGACATTTTATTACTTACATGCTGTATTTTATACTGATTATGTTTATGTTTAGAAAACAGTTACTTACTAAATTAATCGATTAATTTTTCTGAAAAAATATGAAATTTACTTCTCATGATATTGAAATATTGATTGCAACGATGAATCGAAGCAATTTAGATTTTTTAAAATCAATGTTTCCGCATCATCAGGCTGGAGAATTACGTATTTTAATTATCAACCAAACGAGTAATAATGTTTTGTTGAATACAGCTAATAAAAATATTCGAGTCATCAATTCATTTGAAAAAGGACTTTCAAAAAGTAGAAATCTAGCCTTGCAACATGCCAACGCAAAATTAGTGGTTATCGCTGATGATGATTTGGTTTACCAAACAGGTTTTGAAACTTCAATTCTAAATGCTTACAACGAAAACCCTTCAGCTACGCTAATTTCATTTCAACTTATGAATGAAAACTTAAAGCTGCATAAAAACTATTCACTCAAGAAAATAGACCTACGTAAAAACACAAAACACCATAATTTATCGTCTGCTGAAATTACGCTTCAAATGAAATATGTTTATGAGTATAATTTATATTTTGACACGGATTTTGGGTTGGGTGCAAGTTTTAATTCAGGAGAAGAAACCTTGTTTTTGCAATCCATTCTTAAAAATAATTTGATCGCCTTTTTTATACCTAAAACAATTGCTTTTCATCCAGGAAAAAGCAGTGGTTCAAATCAATCAAACGCATTGTTTATTCAAGCAAAAACAGCTGTAAAGTATAAAAAATATGGTAGCTTTACCTATTTGTGGCTAGTTAAATTTATTTTGTTTTTAGTTCGTACAAATCGATTGCCAATAAACCGATTTTTTTGGGCATTTAAGACTGGTGTAAAAGCAATTCAAAAGTATAATAAATTGAAAAACAAGGATGAGTAAAGCTAAAATAAAATATCTTTTGTGGTGGATGGTTCCTGTTGCCATTGCTTTTTTGTTCGAGTTATTTTTTACCGATTTTAGAGCAGAACGACTAATTAATTTGGCAGAAAACATTGTCTTTGCAGCTGGTATTATTGTCTTTTTTCATTTTTTTAAATCACCAAGAATACATTATTTGCAGTTACTGTTTTATATGCTTTTTAGCTTGAGTTGTGCTTTAGAAAGTATATATTTTAATTGGTTTGGAACTAATTTTTCTGCATCTGCTATTTTTGTTCTTTTTGAAACGAATACTGCCGAAGCAAGAGAGTTTTTGGCTTTTTATTTTGAATGGAAAGTAATTTTATTTTTATTGATTTACTTGTTACTTATTCTTGCTTTTCATGTGAAAAATAAGATAACCAAACTAAAAGAGCTATCCTTCAGAGGAAGATGGAAATTGTTTTTTGGGTTTATATTACTATTAGCTATTTTTAAATTTTCCAAACTTATTGATCAAAATTTTCCATATTTAGTTGGTAGATCTATTATTATTTATCAATACGAGCATTTTAAACTAAAAGAATTAACTATCGATCAGCCCGAAGGGAAGCTCAATAATGTCGCTCATCAATCTACAGAAAAAGAACACACTTATGTATTGGTTTTAGGTGAATCTACAACCAAAAATCATATGGGAATTTACTCATATCCGAGGAATACGACACCAAAACTATCAGCAATAAAATCGGAGTTAGATGTTTTTACCAAGGTTAAAAGCCCGCACGCGTACACCATCGGATCGTTAAAAAAAGCACTTACAATCAATAATTTAGAACAGGAAAATGAAACTTCAATTATTCAATTGATGAATCAAGCTGGTTTTAAAACATTTTGGTTATCCAACCAACGACCAATCGGTCCTTATGAAAGTTTGGTAACAAAGATATCGCGGGCAGCAGATCAATATATTTACACCAATACTGCAATAGCTGGGTCGGTAACACCACACGATGAAATTTTGCTGCCTCATTTTGAATCGGCTTTAAAAGACCCAGCCAACAAAAAATTTATCGTTGTACATTTGCTAGGTACGCATTTGCAATACAAAGATCGTTATCCTAAGGAATTTCAGTTTTTTGAAGATGATTTTGAATTAGAAATTAATCATCAAGAAGCCCTTCAAAAAAGAAACGAATATGACAATGCTATTTTTTATAACGATTTTTTAATTGATAAAATGATTGGAAAAACTTCAAAACTAAACGGTAATAAATGGCTGATTTACTTTTCAGATCATGGAGAAGAAGTTTATGATACAACTGATTTTGCAGGCCATTATGAAGATAATCAAACTCCGAATATGATTGAAATCCCTTTTATAGTATATAGAAATAACTTTGATAAAAAAGTCCCAAAAATAAACCAATCCTATGATTTAACCGATTTCTTTCACACGCTTTCCGATTTGTCAGGAATATATTTTGATGGTTTTCAAGCAGATAAAAGTTTGTACCAAGAGTCTACATCATCAACCAACAATAGCAGAGAAGCAAATGAAAATAGATAAAAATCACCTAAAAGAATTAGCACACGCAAAAATGCATTTCGGAAAATACAAAGGCTATTACTTAACTGATATTCCAGAATATTATTTGGTTTGGTATCAACGTAAAGGGTTTCCTGATAATAAGTTAGGCAGACAAATGCAGGAAGTTTTTGAGTTGAAAGTTAACGGACTCGAAGGTTTATTGCGTAAACTTAGGAAATAAACTTTCTTAAAAAGCATTTTTTTTAAATATATTAGCTGCCAACTATTATTAATAAACAACACTTATGAACAAAAAAATTACAATTCCCTTTTTATTAGCAGGTACAATACTTGTTTCCAGTTGCGCTTCTATTCTTAACGGAAAAAAACAATCTGTTGTCATTGATACTGACTCGAACAATGCAAAAGTTTATATCGATAAAGAAGAAGTAGGTGAAGGTAATAAAGTTACCAGCGAAATAAAACGGGACATGATTCCTCATCAAATTAGAATAGAAAAAGAAGGTTATAAGGATGAATATTTTGTAGCCTATCAATATAAAAAATCACCATGGTATATTATGTCTGTAGTTCCGTTTGGTGTTTTGTTATATCCACTTGTTAATGATATGGGGCCTAAAAGCTGGAATTTTGATAAAGAAATTATTGCAGATAGAGGAAGTACTAAATTACCAGAACGTAAAGAAGATGAGAAAGAGATTGTAGTTGGTAAAACTAAATTTGATATCTCTAAATCTGACGCAACTATGAATTTGATTTCAGGAAGAGCATATAAAAAGAAAGACAAAATAAATGTTAAACAGTCTCAGAGTTTTGGTGGTCAAGGCTTGCAGATGGAAAACACTATTTTTTCAAAAGCTATATATGAATTACTTTCTGAAACAAATTATGTAGATACCACAGCAACCTTGTTAAAAAGTCGCGCTAGTATTGTTAACCTTGAAGCTGAAGTTAAAAACATGGAAGTTTTTAATGCAGCTAGGTACAAAAGAGGTCATTCGTTACCGCTTCACTTTGTAGAACTAGGTGTTATATGGAAAGTTTCAGATGTCTATGGTCAGTCTGTGTTTGAAAAGAAAATTAATGGAAAGTCAGGAGATTTTGCTTACTTCTTTAGTGATAAAACAGCTAGTAAATCTGTGAAAGATGCTTTACAAAGTTCGCTAGCTAGTCTACTAGAAGACGATGAATTTAAAGAGATACTGCAAGGGAATGAGTTTGAAGAAGAAGACTATGACTTGCTAACTGTTTCTGATGGAAACATCATCCCTAACGATATCAATGAAGCAATGAAAGCTTCTTGTACCATTAAAAACAAAGACGGGCACGGTAGTGGTTTTGTTATCGGAAAAGAAGGATATGTATTGACTAATTTCCACGTTGTAGCAGATAAAAAAGAGCTAAAAGTAATTGATGATAAAGGCTTAGAACACGAAGCTGAAGTTATAAGATATAGCCAGTCTAAAGATTTAGCTTTGTTAAAAGTAGATCATCAATTTGAAAATTCATTTAAGCTAAAAGATGCTAATGAATACAAAAGAGGGCTTGAAGTTTTTGCAATTGGTACGCCAACTTCTGTTGAATTAGGTCAGAGTTTAACAAAAGGTATTATCTCTGGGATTAGAGAAAATGAAGAAGTGAAATACATTCAAATTGACGCAAGTATTAATAGTGGGAATAGTGGCGGACCACTTATAACAACCAATGGTGAATTAATAGGTGTTGTAAATGCTAAAGTTAAAGGACTAGGAATAGAAGGGCTTGGCTTTGTAATTCCTGCGGAAGAAATTCAAGCAGCATTAAACATCAATTAAGTCTTCAATAAAATACTCAAAATTAGTTTTTAAAAAGCTGTTTCTTTAAGAAACAGCTTTTTTTGTTAACAAAATTCTTGGCACTCATTTTTAAAAAAATTATCTTTGCAAAGATTTTGGTTAGATAGCAACTTGTACGGTGCTATCTATTAAAAGGGAATTTCGTTAAAATCGAAAGCTGTTCCCGCAACTGTAAGCATAGTACGCCTTGAGCGTATGCTTTTTATCAAAACTTCAATTACCACTGTTCGCTTGCGAATGGGAAGGTCGATAAAAAGACGCCAGCCAGGAGACCTGCCAATTTCATTAACAAATAAAATAGTCTTTCGGGATAAAAGACTGCTGGATAATGAAACATATTTGCCACTACTTGCGGTTGGTTGTTGCTTTGCTATTTAGCACAACCTTATTTGCACAAATCGATTTAGATGAAGTGCAGAATTTAGATGAAGTGATGTTGACCAATCATCAATTGGATGATTTTTCTACAGGTCAAAAACAATTTCAGCTAACGGATTCTGTTATTCGCAACAACCAAAGTTTTTTGAGCGATTTACTTCAGTTCAATACACCGATTTCTTTTCGTCAGAATGGTTATGGTATGGTTGCTTCGCCGAGTTTTAGAGGAACTACGGCGCAACAAACAGCAGTGGTTTGGAATGGTATTAATATCAATTCTCAATTTAATGGTCAATCGGATTTCAATACTTTGTTGACGCCAAATTTTCAAGAAATTTCGGTACGTCCTGGTGGTGGAAGTGTGGTTTACGGAACTGGAGCAATCGGCGGAAGTGTTCACCTAAATAATAAATTGTATTTCAAAAACAAGACAAGGCATTCTTTTCAAGCTACATACGGAAGTTTTTCGACTATAGATGGCCGCTACCAACTCAATACTTCCACCGAAAAATGGAGTTTTCAACTCGGATTATCGCATTTATCATCTGAAAATGATTATCGCATTTCAAGTCAAAACCGAGCCAATATCAACGGTGAGTTTAGTCATCAATCCGTAACGGCAAACATTGGTCATAAAATCAACAGAAATAATGTGTTAAAATTCTATTCTTGGCTCTATTTAGGCGATAAAAACCTTTCTGTAATTCGACCGTCGGATACCAAATCAGCTTACGAAAATCAGGACTTAAGAACTCTGTTGGAGTGGGAAAACCGAGGTGAAAATTACCGATCAACTTTTAGAACTGCTTTTCTACAAGAAGACTTTTCTTATATTCAGAATATTGATAGAGATTCAAAAACCAGCAATTTAGCAGACACTTATATTTTACGATATGATTTTTTATACCGTTTCAATATATGGAAACTCAATTTTATTGCTGATTATAACCAATCGCAGGGTAGTGGCGATGATATTGTTCGTAATACCCGAAAAGTGGGCTCCCTTGCCTTACTTGCCAAACGGAAAATTGCTGAAAATATTGATGCAGAAGCTTCGCTTCGGCAAGAACTATCAACTATTTACGACAGTCCGTTGTTGTTTTCTTTTGGTGTAGACTGGGAGATAACCAAGCAATACGCAATGAAATTTCATGCTTCTAGAAACTACAGAATTCCTACGTTTAATGATTTGTTTTGGCAAGATAGTGGCAAGCTAGATTTGTTACCAGAATCAAGTTTACAAGCTGAATGGAACAATGCTTATCATTTTAAAAACGGACAAATATCGGTGGGAGTTTTCTATAACGATATTAAGGATATGATTCGTTGGCGGCCCCATGCAAATGGAGTTTATAGACCCGAAAATGTCGATCGTGTTGCAACTTACGGAATAGAATCTGAATCGAATTGGCAATTTAGTTTTGATGAATTTCAATTTAATGTGAATGCAAATTATGCGTACACCGTTGCCGAAAATTTAAACACGGGAGATTTACTTACTTATGTGCCAAAGCACAAGTTTACAAGCGGATTTGCAGTTTCGTATAAGCGATGGGAAGTTGACACGCAATTTATTTTTCACGGAGAAGTATTTACCAGAAGTGATAATAATCCCGATTACAAATTAAACGATTACGCTTTACAAAATTTCGGAATTGAATATCAACTAACCAATCAACCTAAGATTAACGCTGGAATTAGAGCTTTCAATCTTTGGAATGTCGATTATCAAACCATAGAAAATAGACCAATGCCTGGTAGGTATTACCAACTTTTAATGAATATTAATTTTTAATTTTATAAATATGAAAACCAACTTAAATTTATTTTACACGCTTACATTATTGAGTTTTTTGTTGTTCTCTTGTAGCAGCGATGACGATTTTTCAGGAGATGAAAATGGTAACGATGATAACGACGACACCATAGAAATGCCTTATGAAAATGGCTTTTTTGTCCTTAATGAAGGTGGAGTGGGAAGCTTAACGTTTATTAGTAACGATTTTTCTACTCAAGAAAACACGATTTTTAGCAATCATAATGAAGGAGAAGATTTAGGTGTTTATGTGCAATCTATGTTTTTTGATGACGATAAAGCTTTTATTATTTCAAATGGAAGCAATATGATTACGGTTGTAAATCGATACACGATGGAATTTATTGGAAGAGTGGAAACCGATTTAGATGTTCCGCGTTATGGAGTTGCTGTTGATGGCAAAGCCTATGTTACCAACCAAGGTGATTTTACTACAGATCAAGATGATTATTTAAGTGTAATTGATATTGAAACGCTTGAAGTAGAAAACACCATTACAATTGGCGGAACTGGTGAATTTATTCAAGCATATAATAACCAATTATACCTATTGAATGCTACTTACGGACAAGGAAATTCGTTAAGCGTTTTTGATATGGAAACCCAAAGTATAACAACTTCTTTAGAAATAGGAGAAGGGCTGAATTCTATGGCGATTTATAATGACTTGATGTTTGTTCTTGGAAGCGATTTTATTTATGAATTAAATTTAAACAGCCTTGAAATTCAAGAGCAAGTAGCATTACCAGAAAGTTTAGCGGGCAGTACCGAAAACTTAAGAATATACAATGATAAAATGTATTTTAGTGAAACAGTAAATGTTTACGAAGAAAATATTTCTAGCACAGAAATTTCTGACGAACCTATTTACACTTATGAAGAAGGTTTAGGTTTTGGAACATTTTACGGATTTGAAGTACATCAAAATCAAATTTACATAGCCGATCCTAAAGATTTCGATTCCTCTGGAGCAGTTCAAGTACTAACAACAGAAGGCGAATTGCTACAAGAATTTGAAGTTGATTTAGGACCTAACGGATTCTATTTTAACGACTAATTTTCCAGCGATTAAGTTTGTTTACTAAAGCTCAACATCAATTATCAAAATTGATGTTGAGCTTTTTTTATTGCTTAGCTGTTGTTTTTTGAACCACTTCAAACACTTTTTGACCGTCGCATTTGAGCGTTTTAGAAGGATATTTTAATAGCAAAGCATAATCATGAGTTGCCATCAAAATGGTATTGCCATTCTTGTTGATTTGTTGCAAGACCTCCATCACCTCAACCGAAGTTTGTGGATCTAAATTTCCTGTAGGTTCATCGGCTAGAATTAGTTCTGGGTCGTTTAATAACGCTCGAGCAATTGCTACTCGTTGCTGCTCACCACCCGATAATTGATACGGAAATTTAAAACTTTTGGTTTTCATTCCAACTTTATCCAAAACCTCTTCTGTTTTTTGCTTCATTAATCTTTTGTCTTTCCAGCCAGTTGCTTTTAAAACAAAAAAGAGGTTGTCTTCAATGGTTCGATCATTTAGAAGTTTAAAATCTTGAAAAACTACACCCAATTTTCTTCGTAAAAAAGGAATTTGTCGTTCTTTTAATTTGCGCAAATCCATATCTACTATTTGTCCTTCGCCTTCTTTTAAAGGCAAATCGCCGTAAAGTGTTTTCATAAAACTACTTTTACCTGTACCGGTTTTACCGATTAAGTAAACAAATTCACCTTTGTTGATACTTACGTTTACTTCAGATAAAATAAGCGATTCGCGCTGGAAAATTGCGGCATTTCTAAGTTCAAGAATTGCGTCAGACATGCTGTTGGATTTAAATTTTGGATAAATATAAGCTTAAAAAAATTGCTTCAAAAATTATTTAGTTTCAAAGCTAGAATTGAAGTGAATTACGGTTTCGTTGATATCTTTTCTCACTTTAGCAAAATCAGCAAATTCATCATTTTCAGATCGAATTCCAATCGGTAAAACCAATACAGGGGTTATGTTTTTTTCTTCTAGCTGTAAAGTTTCAATATATTTATTGGGTAAAAAACCTTCCATCGGACAAGAATCAATTTTCATATTTGCGCAAACCGTTAGGAGGTTTCCCATCGCCAAATACGCTTGATTTGTCGCCCATTCAACTATTTTAGAAGGACTTTTTCTGCCAAAATCTTGAATCAAAAAATCGCGAAAAGGCGCTAAAATTTCATCAGAAGTATTTCTAATTTTTTTGATGCGTTCAAAATTATCAAGGATAAAATTTTCGTCAATTTTATTTTCGATACAAAACACCAAGACGTGAGAAGCAGTTCCGATTTGAGGTTGATTAAAACTATGCTCCATCAACGTTTCTTGTGTTTTTTTGTTTTGAATAACTACTAGTTTCACGGGCTGTAAACCATAAGAAGTAGGAGTAAGGTTAAAGGCTTTTTCTAATTGGTCAACTTGTTCACGCGGAATTATACTTGTGTCATCAAATTTTTTTACGGCATATCGCCATTGCAAAGCCTCAATATTATCCATAGCTAATTGTTTATGACGAGCAAATATATCAAGAATAATGCTTTTTTGTTTGATTTAAATAAAAATATAACAAACAGTTGTTAATTTTAAACAACTGATTTTTCAGTAACATTTAAAAATTTATTTGATTTTTAATCATTTTTAGTAGTAATATTAGCTAATTTTAATTTAAAAAATCTCATTATGAAAAACAAAAAGTAAATTATTGAACTAATCAATAATTTTATCAATGGCTTGAGCTAAATCAAAATCCTTTTGGGTCAGTCCGTCTGCATCGTGAGAGCGCAAACTTATTTCCAATTCATTGTAAGTGTTTTTCCATTCTGGGTGATGAACTTGTTTTTCGGCTTCAAAAGCAATGCGCGTCATTGTTGCAAAAGCATCTTTAAAGTCTTTAAACTCAATTTTACGCGTAATTTTATCTTGTTCAAAAACCCAATGATTTACTTCCTTTAGTTGATTTTGAATTTCTTCTGTGCTTAATTTTTCCATCTTCTTTTTTATCAAAGTAAGTAAATAATGCTATCATCAGCAAACTTTTATGGAGTTATTAATAACTTCATCTATACTTATTTGATAATTTTTAGGAAGTTTGTTTTGTTTGGGTAAAACGGCTATAAATCGATCGTTGTTGGAATGATAAATTCGTTTATAAACCACATTTTCATAATTTAAATCGCTACAAATTTTTTCGATTAATTCGCTATGGTGAACTAAATCATTGCTGCCTAAATGAAAAATTCCTGCGTAATGTTGGTTGATGATAAAATGAACTTGTTGCGTTAATTTTTGATGCGAGGTTGCATTGATAACAACGTTAGGAAAAACTTCAATAGGGGAATCCAATTCATATAAAAACTGAAGTTCTTTTAGTCGAGGCGATTGGTACCCAAAAACCATTGGTAAACGCAAAATAGCATATCGATGAAGCGGCATTCGCATCAACGCATTTTCAATTTTAATTTGAAATTTTCCGTAAATGCTTGTTGAAAGTGTTTTGTCGTATTCGTAAGAAGGAAAATTTGTAAAAGCATCAAACACGTTACTCGAAGAAATAAATAGGATTTTTTTATCGAATTGATTAGCGTATTCAATCATTTCAAAATGAGCAGCTAGATAGTCGTCTGTCGGACTTTTAAAAGCAGATATAATAATATCAGGTCGTAAATTTTCAAGTAGTATTTGTGCCGATTCTTCCGTGGCATCCCAATGATGAAAACGCTGATTTTGACTTAATTTTTTGGTAGCAGTAGCATAAGTTGCGTGTACATTAAAAAACGCTTGCAATTCTTTGTAAAGCTTTCCGCCCAAAAAACCACTTCCTCCAAAAATTAATATGCGTTGCTTTTTTTGTTTCATATAAAAAATAGCAGCCACTCTTAGAAATTAAGAATGGCTGCAAAATAGTTACAAAATAGACTAAGCTTTGTAAAAAGGAAGTTTTACAAGTTCAGCATCAATAGTCTTTTTTCTAATTTGAATGGAAATTGGAGTTCCAACTTTATGAAAACCTGTTTGTACATAACCCAAACCAATGGCTTTTTTTAGTGAAGGTGACATTGTTCCAGAAGTAACAATTCCAATTTCGTTGCCTTCTTCATCCAAAATAGGATAATCTTTTCTAGGAATTCCTTTTCCTTTTAGTTCAAAGGCAACCAATTTGCGCTTGGAGCCTTCTTCTTTTTCTTTTTTTAGGTTTTCTGAATTGATAAAATCCTTTGTAAATTTGGTTATCCAGCCCAATTTAGCTTCAATAGGAGAGGTTGTTTCATCGATATCGTTGCCATACAAACAGAAGCCCATTTCTAGTCGTAGCGTATCTCTTGCCGCCAAACCAACAGGTTGGATGCCGTAATCTTTTCCTGCTTTAAAAACTTCATTCCAAATAGTTTCGGCGTGTTCGTTTTTAAAATAAATTTCAAATCCGCCACTACCGGTATAACCTGTAGCAGAAATAATAACTTCAGCGCAACCAGCAAATTCACCTACTTCAAAATGATAAAATTTGATAGCGGATAAATCAATATCAGTCAAGGCTTGCATTGCTTCAATTGTTTTTGGTCCTTGTATGGCCAAAAGCGAGTAATCATCAGATTCATCGGTAAGCTCTGCATTAAAATTATTGTGCTTGCTGATCCAATTCCAATCTTTTTCGATGTTAGAAGCGTTAACGACCAATAAATATTTTTCGGCATTAAATCGGTAGATAATCAAATCATCAACAATACCGCCAGTATCGTTTGGCATACACGTATATTGCGCTTTTCCATCAATTAGTTTGGAAGCGTCGTTGGTAGTTATTTTCTGAATTAAATCCAAAGCTTCTGGACCAGTAACAAAAAATTCGCCCATATGCGAAACATCGAAAACACCAATGTTTTCTCGAACATTTTCGTGTTCCACATTTACGCCTTCATAAGAAACAGGCATTTCAAAACCAGCATAAGGAACCATTTTAGCACCTAAATCGTGGTGAATTTTATTGAGAGCAGTTTTCTTCATAGTCATCTTTCAATTTTTTGCAAAGTTAATTGTTTAGCCTTGACTTTTGGTCGGAATCGTATTAAATCAAAGCTAAAATTGTTTTTTGAAATATAGAATATAATACTATAATCCCCTTATTTCTTTACACCGCATTATCTTAAAGTTAGATGAACAAAATTTTGAAGCACTCAATTTAACCAGTTTTAACTTACATCACAAAAAAGATGGCTTAATTTCAGTACAATTGGTAGAATTAAAATCATTTAATTCCAATTTAGAGATTTGTTCAGATGTTGCATTTTCAACATGAATGAGTTTTATTAATTTTTTTTCTTTTTTATCGTAAAATTTCGATATGCCATGAGGGAACATTTGTTTTGCAAAGAGAGCAGGTTGAATCCTCCAATCCAAAGTAGTATCGGTAACTATAATAAAATTACCATCCTCGTTAATGTATGCGCTTTCTGTAGGTTTGAGCTTGAACATATCGGTTTTTTGCATTTTTTTGAAGTTGACAGGTTCAAATTCGTAACATTCATCAGATGACGCATCCTTCTTGAAATTTCCTTGTCGATATGAGAACACGGAATTTTCACCCTCAATATCCATCGATATACCGGGTTCGAGATTGGGAAAAGAATAACCATCTAAAAGAAGAACATTTGAGTTAGCTATATAATCTAGTTGAAGATTATCAATTGCAGATTTAATTTTTCCTTCCATAGAAATATCTGTTCCCAAATCACCTGTAAAAGATATCTTGTAGGAAAAGAATGAAGGCGCAAACTTTTTTGAATTATGCTTGAAATTCTGTTGAGAAGAATCTTCGGCGAATGAAAAAAGTTGATTGAGTAACAAAAACATAATTACTAAACCACTTGTGAGATTTAATACTATAGTTTTCATGATAATTAAATTTTAAAGTTAAACATAACCAAACTTACGACTTGTATTTTTTTTTTTTTGTTAAAAATAAATTAAATTGTTTAATTGATAAATGTGATGCTGAAATCAAGGCTGGATTCAAGTCATAAATACAACTTTTTCATTTGCATGATTTTTCATTTTCAATTGATTGGTAGAATAAATATGATTTTACCTAGCTATTTTTTGAAAGCTAATTACGCTTAACGGTTTTGTATATGACTTATGGCGAGCAAATAGTGCGACCAATTTTTATCGTATGCTTTTGCATTTACTAAAAAAAACAATAAATTTTGATAAGGAAAAAAGTTCAGCTGTTATCTATATGCAATATTATACAATGTTGCTACACGCTCTGCTGATAGCGAAACTTTGTCCAGTTCTGCTTTTCAGAAAGTGATTTTTCAATAATTTCGATTTGTGAAAGCTAATTTTTTAACTCTTGCCGTTAACGTGTACTAAGGAGAAAATCATTATTTTTTTCTAGAAACTGTAACTTTCATAGGAATATCTTGAATGGGCCATTCGCTTTCATCTACTTCAACTTTTGATATTTTTTCTACCACATCCATTCCTTCAATTACACGACCAAAAACGGTGTGTTCTTCATCAAGATGTTTGGCGCCATTTTCATTGGCTACAATATAAAATTCAAAAGGAGAAGAGGCGTTACTTTGATTTTTTTCGGTGTATTTTGCTGCAGCAACAGCGCCGTAAGTATGCCTGTGGATGGGTTTAAATTCATTTGGAATTAAAACTTTTCCGATTTTCTGACGCATTTGTTGCGTCGATTTTTTTTCAGAATTCCCACCTTGAATCACAAAATCTTCAGCTACACGATGAAAAACTGTGGTATCAAAATACCCTAATTTAGCTAAGCGAACAAAATTAGCTCGGTGTAAATTAGGAGCGGCAAAAAGTTGAATTTTGATATCACCAAATTCAGTAGAAATCGTGGCATAACTTTCTGTATTGCCATATTCATAACGCTCTAAAAACGGAATTAAATCTTCTTGTTTGATGGTTTTTATAAGAGAAACATCAATAGATTCGCTGCCATCGCTAGGAATGCGCACTTCAGGTGTATTTCGCTCTTCTACGCGCTCGCGATCATTTTTATTTGTAGGATTAGATTTTTTACTCTTACTTTCGCTTTCACAAGCAAGATTAACAAGAACAAATAAAACAACTAGACTCCACAAAAATGACTTTTTCATACTTTCAAAATTTGGTCGCTAATTTAAGAAAAAAATCCTTGCCAGGAATAGAAGCGCAACTATTGATGACGCCAGAAAATAGACGTAAAGCTTTGCGTAAATTAGATTACTCAACACTCGATCCTCGCTATGCTGCGGTAATGTTTTTGGCTTATCCAGCAACCAATAATTGCGTGCATTTTACATTGATTCTAAGGAATACCTACAAAGGAGTACACTCCAATCAAATTGCGCTTCCTGGCGGCGGAGTAGAAGCAGTAGATGTCGATTATTCGGCGACCGCGCTTCGCGAAGTGGAAGAGGAGATTGGCGTAAATGCAACTAAAATTGAAGTGATAAAAGAATTGACAGATGTGTATATTCCTCCTTCCAATTTTCAAGTGAAACCCTTTATGGGAATTATTGATGAAACCCCGAAATTTATTCCACAACAGGAAGAAGTACAAGAAATTATTGAAGTCGATTTGGATGATTTAATGAACGATAATAATCTGGTAACTGAAAGTTTATCAACTTCCTACGCAAAAGATATTCTTGTGCAAGGATTTAATTTGAACGACTATTTGGTTTGGGGAGCAACGGCAATGATTTTAAGCGAAATCAAAGTAATGTTGCAAGACCTATAATTAAAAGCATTTGCTATATTTGCCATACTCAAATTAGAAATATGGGGTTATTTAAAAAAAATCCATTTGGACATTATCTTTTCCTGAAGAAATGGTTAATTCGAATTATGGGAACGCTAACACATCGGCGTTACCGTGGGTTTAATCAACTTCAAATTGAAGGTTCAGAAATAATTAAAAACCTGCCCGACAACAAAGTCTTGTTTGTGTCTAATCACCAAACTTACTTTGCTGATGTTGTGGCTATGTTTCACGTCTTTAATGCGAGTCTAACCGGGCGGGTCGATAACATCAAAAATGTTGGTTATTTATGGAATCCCAAACTCAATATTTACTATGTCGCCGCTAAAGAAACAATGAGCAAAGGGCTTTTGCCTAAAATTTTGGCGTATGCAGGTTCTATTAGTATTGATAGAACGTGGCGAGCAGACGGAAAAAACGTTAATCGCCAAGTTAAAATGAGCGATATTACCAATATCAAACGCGCTTTAGATGATGGTTGGGTTATTACGTTTCCGCAAGGAACAACCACACCGTGGAAACCAATTAGAAAAGGAACGGCTCATATTATTAAAACGCACAAGCCTATTGTTGTACCTATTGTAATAGACGGATTTAGACGTTCGTTCGACAAAAAAGGAATCAACATCAAAAAACGTGGGATCTTGCAATCAATGGTTATAAAAAAGCCTTTGGATATCGATTACGAAAACGATAGCATTGCAGAAATCACCGAAAAATTAGAGTATGCTATAGAACAACATCCATCTTTCTTAAAAGTAATTCCTAAAGAAGAACTTGAAGCTGCTGAAAAACTAAACGAAAAAAGACGCTATTCGGCTAAAGATTAATCTTGAAGCAATTGCAAACTGTCTTGCAATCGTTCGATGCATAAATGATGGATTCTTTTGTTATAAACAGAAACAGATTCTATATATAGTTGATATTCTTTTTCAGTAAAAAGGGCGATAAAAATCCCTTGAATTTGATTCCGCAAGCGACTATCATTTTTGATGGATTTCTCAATATAAGCAAGTTGGTTTTCTTGATTGAGTTGATGAAATACATTTTTTCTTAATTTGATATAATGCTGAAAAACAGCCATCAATAAGTGATGCTGAAATTTAGCAATTGGCCGCAGGGTTTCGTTTTGAAATCGTTCAGCTTCTGAAGTAGTTGAATCGATTCTACCAAAACTTACGGACTTAAAAATTCCTTCTAAGGTTTTTTCTCTGTTGAATTCCATGCGCCAAATATAGTTTAATTGCTTGTTGAAATCAGTTTTACAAAATTTAAAAAATCCTTAAGTATTGCACAAAAAAAAGCTGTTTCAGAATTTTGAAACAGCTTTTTGATTGGGTGAAAAAGAAACTAAAATTATTCTTCTAGCATTGCCATAAATTTTTCCATATTAGGCATTAGAGTAATCGTAGTTCTTCTGTTTTTTTTGCGTCCCTCAGCAGAATCGTTTTCAGCAATAGGTTTATGCGAACTTCTGCTAGAAGCTATCAATTGCTCGCCGCTTACGTCATATTTTTCTTGGAGCAATTTAACTACCGAAATCGCTCTTTTCGAACCTAAAACCCAGTTGTTTTCTAAGTATGAATCTTTAACAATCTTTTGCGAATCGGTGTGTCCTTCTACCAAAACTTCCATATTTGGTTCAGAATTAATCAAATCGGCTAATTTTCCTATTAGTGAATGCGCACTAGCGTTTACCCAGAAACTTCCGCTTTTAAACAACACGCTATTGTTGATTGTGATTTTTACAATAGGATGCGAAACATCTACATCTAAACCATCTAAATTGGCAGATTGTTCTCCATTTTCGGCATCGCCTTCAGCAAAACTGCCTTGTAAATTCTGTTTGATGTTGTAAGCAACAGCAAGATTGATAGAGTCTTCAAGAGTTTTTGCATGGGCTAACTTTTCTTGATCAACATTTTTTAGTACGCGACGCATTCCTTCTTTCGATTTTTCAGAAACAGCCGTACCGTTTTCTGTAACTTCAATTTTATTTTTGTTATCGCGTTGCAACGAATTTATTTTTTCGTTGTAGCTCTTTACGGTTTCTTCTAATTCTTCTTTTGCAATTTCGCATTCCTTTTTCTCATCTTTTTCTTTGCTCAATCGGCTTTCGGTTTGCATTAGTTTGTTTTCAGATTGATTGAGTTTTTTCTTAGAAACACATCCGCTTAGCAAAAAAGCAAATAGTAAAATGGATATCGGTAGAATTCTCATAGTTATTGTTTTTGTTGCAATTTAATAATTTGTTTGTGCTGAAAATCGGTTTTAGAAAACTTTAATCATAATTTATTACCATAGGCGAGGTCACCTGCATCGCCCAAACCGGGAACAATGTATGATTTTTCATTCAAGCATTCGTCGATTTGTGCAATCCACAAACTGATGTTTTCGGGTAAATTTTTATTCAAATAATCAACTCCTTCAGGAGCAGCAATTACCGACATAATGTGTATTTGTTTAGGTTGACCTACTTTTAGCAGTGCCTCGTACACATTCAGCATAGATTTGCCAGTAGCCAGCATTGGGTCGGCTATAATCAAGGTTTTGCCAGTCAAATCGGGAGTAGATAAGTATTCTACTTCAACTTCTACTTCTTCATTTGCTTTTACCGGTTTCCGATAAGCCGAAATAAAAGCATTGTCAGTTTGATCCAAATAATTCAAAATTCCTTGATGCAAAGGAATGCCAGCCCTCAAAATTGAACATACAATAAGGTCATCTGCTATTTTATGTTCACTTACTTGATCTAGCGGAGTGTTGGTGGTCGCTAATTTATAATCGAGATTTTTGCTCAGTTCGTAGGTTAAAATTTCTCCAATACGTTCTATATTTCGTCTGAAACGCATGCGGTCTTTTTGAATGTTGATATCTCTAAGTTGTGATATATAGGCGTTCAAAATAGAATTGGTTTTGCTAAAATCATAAATTTTCATAGAAGCTATCTTTTTGGCAAAGATAGATAAGTCTATTACAAATAGGAAACCGCTTTTTTATAAAAACACATTTTAAATGCTTGTTAATGGTTTGACGAGTATATAAATAATTAATAGATTTAGGGAAAATTATTATCTATGGAAGCATTAAATGTTACTCAAAAACTAATTAAAAATCACTTAATAGAAGGAGAAATGGAACCCGAAACAGAAATCGGGTTGAAGATAGACCAAGCTTTATTACAAGATGCAACGGGAACTTTGGTGCAGTTAGAATTAGAAGCAATGGGTTTAGACCGTGCTAAAACTGAAGTAGCGGTACAATATGTAGATCATAATTTACTTCAAACTGATTTTAGAAATGCTGATGATCATAATTTTTTGCAATCAGCTGCACAGCGATTTGGGCTTTGGTTCAGTCGTCCCGGAAATGGTGTTAGTCACCCAGTTCATATGGAACGATTTGGGAAACCGGGAAAAACTTTAGTCGGTTCAGATAGTCATAGTTGTGCTGCTGGTTCGTTAGGAATGCTCGCCATTGGTACCGGCGGACTTGATGTTGCTGCTGCCATTGCTGGTCAACCGTATTATGTTAAAATGCCGCTTGTTATGGGCGTAAAACTTACGGGTAAACTACCAGACTGGGTAAGCGCCAAAGATGTTATTTTAGAAATGTTACGCCGACACGATGTAAAAGGCGGTGTTGGAAAAATTATCGAATATTATGGCGATGGCGTCAAAGAACTCAGCGCAATGGATCGACATGTAATTGCTAATATGGGTGCTGAGTTAGGTGCAACAACTACTGTTTTTCCGAGTGATGAAGAAACCAAACGCTTTTTAAAATCTCAAAAGCGAGAAGATGATTGGCAGGAATTACTAGCCGATGAAAATAGTGCTTACGACTTATATGAAGAAATAGATTTAAGTCAGTTAGAACCCTTAATCGCATTGCCTACTAGTCCAGGAAATGTAGTGCCTGTAAGTCAAGTTGCCGGCAAGGAAATCAGCCAAGTTGTAATTGGTTCTTCTGCTAATCCTGGTTTACGAGATTTTTGGGTTGCTGGAGAAATCGTAAAAGGAAAATCTGTTGCCCCAGAAGTTAGTTTTGATGTAAATCCTACATCACGTCAAATCATTCAAAATATGATTGATAATAAGGCTTTTGCTAACCTAATTCAATCTGGTGCACGATTTCATCAATCTGGTTGTATGGGTTGTATCGGTATGGGACAAGCACCAGCAAGCGGAAGCATAAGCTTGCGAACAATGCCTAGAAATTTTCCAGACCGAAGCGGAACAAAAGATGATAAAGTGCATCTGTGTAGTCCAGAAACAGCTGCCGCTTCTGCTTTAACAGGAAAAATTACCGATCCAAGAGATATGGTAAAATTATATGAAATGGATTATCCGAAATTCAATTATCCTGAGGAACAAATCATCAATGAAGAAATGCTTGTTGCACCCCCAGAAAACAATACTGATATCGAGCTTCAAAAAGGACCAAATATTAAAACACTACCTGAAATTCCACCGTTACAAGATGAATATGAAGTACCAGTATTATTGAAAATGGGCGATAATATTTCTACCGATGAAATTTTAAAAGCAGGCGCTGAAGTCTTACCTTATCGAAGCAACTTGCCTGAAATTAGTAAATATTCTTATACCGTTATCGATCAAAATTTTTATGATAGAGCTATGGTAAGCAAAGAAAAAAATGGTGGACATATAGTTGTTGCTGCAGAAAATTATGCCCAAGGTTCCAGCCGTGAACACGCTGCATTAGCACCTAAATATTTAGGTCAGGTGGCTGTTTTAGCAAAAAACTATGCGCGAATTGCATGGCAGAATCTAGTTAATTTTGGTATTCTACCACTGGAGTTTGAAAATGATGATGATTATGAGAAGATTAAACAAGGCGACAGCATCAAGTTTTCTAATTTAAGAGAATTGGTTAAAAACCGAAAAACAATTCAACTTATAGTTGAAGGAAATGAGGGCACGATAGAAATACCAACAAAACATACGTTAAGCGACCGTCAAATCAGGGTGCTGCTTAAAGGCGGAATTATAAATGATTTTAGAGAAAAACTCAATGATTAATCTTTTATTGTGATTCTAAATCCACTCTGACAAGTTTTTCAGAGTGGATTTTTATTTTTTTAAAGTTTCATAGTTTTAAAAATTAGTACCTTTACCATTCAATTTAATTAGAAGAAAATGTCAACTGCAAAAAAACAATACAAACGAGTCACAGTTAAGTCATTGGTAGATATGAAAGCCAATGGAGAAAAAATTTCGATGCTTACGGCTTATGATTTTACGATGGCGAAAATTGTAGACAAAGCTGGAATTGATGTTGTTTTAGTAGGCGATTCTGCATCGAATGTAATGGCAGGACACGAAACTACTTTGCCAATAACACTCGACCAAATGATTTATCACGCTTCGAGTGTAATTCGTGCGGTCAATCGTTCATTGGTAGTTGTAGATTTACCTTTTGGAAGTTATCAAAGTGACCCTAAAGAAGCTTTGCGGTCTTCTATTCGAATTATGAAAGAAAGCGGTGCCCACGCTGTAAAAATGGAAGGTGGTAAAGAAATAAAAGACTCAATTAAACGTATTTTGAAAGCTGGAATTCCAGTAATGGGTCATTTGGGACTTACTCCTCAATCCATATATAAATTTGGAACTTACACAGTGCGCGCCAAAGAAGAAGCCGAAGCACAAAAATTAAAGGAAGATGCCTTGATGTTAGAAAGAATAGGTTGTTTTTCTATCGTATTGGAAAAAGTTCCTGCTCATTTAGCTAAAGAGGTTGCTGAAAGTGTTAATATTCCAGTCATTGGTATTGGAGCAGGGGGAGGAGTCGATGGTCAGGTTTTGGTGATTCACGATATGCTAGGAATGGATCAAGAGTTCAGTCCAAGGTTTCTAAGACGATACGCTGATTTGAGCTCGATTATGACGGATGCAGTAAAACAATACAATAAAGATGTTAAAGCTGCTGATTTCCCTAATGAAAATGAGCAATATTAACTTTATTTGAAGAATAAGTTTCCCTAAAAAACAACTCCTCAATTTCTTTGTGAATTGAGGAGTTGTGCTTTTTAATGATTCTAAACCAATATATTTTTAAGTTGAATTGAGATTCTACCGTTTCAAGGTGAAATTCGCTTTATACGAAGCCTGCGCCCCACTGCTTGGCTCTGTATACTCTACTCTAAACCAATAATCATTCGATGGCATTGGCTTGCCGTTGTAAGTTCCGTCCCAACCTTGCCCGCTTGGACTTAGTTGTTTTAGTAACTTTCCGTATCGGTCAAATATATAAATTTTTGCATTGGGTTGGTCGGCTAATCCGATAATATTCCACGTATCATTATATCCGTCTTCGTTTGGCGTAAAGAATTGTGGGTAATCGATTAGCGATACCGGTATGGCTACTTCGCCGCATCCATTGCGGTCTCTTCCTATAATTACTCGGTCTCCCGGTGGTACATCGGTAAAAGTTAAACTTTCGCCTTCTAATACCTGCCAAGGCCCGCCGTCTAATGAAAATTCATAGTCGCCATCGCCTTCTACATTAGTGATTTCTATGCTGTGATTGCCATCAAATGCGGTACTGAGTACATTTACCTCAAAGGCTGGTCCGCTGCTTTCTATTACTTCGGCGGTTGATGTCGCCTCACAACTCGTTACGGAACTGGTCGATACATCGGTTACCGTTACTTCGTACACTCCTGGTTCTTCAGCGGTGTAAGCACTGCCTGTAAAGCCAATAACTTCTCCGTTGTAGGTCCATTCAAATTCGTAGTCTTCTTCGCTTAACTCGGTATCCAAGGTCGGTGCTTGGGTAATTTCTCCGTTTTCTCCGATACAGATAATGGCTTCATCGCTAATGTTTACCAGTGGTAACGGATTTACGCGCAATTCAAAGCTTACCGTTGTCGCTGAGGCGCATCCATTGACTAGGTCGGTGACTTCGGCGATGATGAGCTGCGGACTTTCCTCGGTTTCATAGGTTGCTGGATCGGCTATTGGATTGCCGTTTTCGTAGTTTTCTACTCCTGCGTAATAGGTCACTTCAGTTGTTCCGTCATCATTTGGATCGATCTCTTCGTCTTTGCTGGTTAAATCAAAGCTTCCGATTTCGTTGTCTTGCGCTTGTGCATCACTTTCATTGGCACAGGCGTATTCGTTGGCTGCGGTCTCATTGATCGCTGGTCGTGGTTCGATGATCAGGACTACTTCGGCTATGTTGTTGATGTTATGACAACCTGTGGCTACAGCTTCTACGCGGATAAACAAGCTTTGTCCGTCTTGGGCAACATAGCCTTCATTTAAGGAATTCGTGCCGGCTTCGGCGTCTTCTTCGTTTAAGTGATAAGTGATTTCATAATCATTCAAGTCTTGTGATTGATCGGCATTGGGATCTAGTATCGGTATCAAATCCAAGGAGTCTTCGCCATCTAAACTGAATAAGTTTTCGGTGATTGCTGCTGGACTTGGAATCGCTGCGCTGCCATCGGTTGTACTTGGGTCTTCACACAAGGTGTAAGCAAACGGATCGCCTTCGGGATTGATCTCTGGGTTGGGTTCGACAACCAATGCTATCGGCACTACTGTGGAACAGAAATTCCCTTGGGCATCGCTGTCTAACCTGAGCCATATGATTTGTACATTGGTAACGAGTCCGCCTTCATCGATTTCATTCAGCGCTGGGTCGTTTTCATAAGCGGTTGGATCGTCGATTTCTTCGGCTTCGGTTTGGTTTTCAGCGGCGGATTCGCTTAAGTAATAGCTGCCGCTTACGTTTTCGTTTCCGATGATTTGCTGTCCGATGCTGACTAAATTAAAAGCTTCTGCGGCTACGCCATCG
>JBNJHC010000002.1:0-192600 GCA_051748125.1 Bacteroidota bacterium | reverse complement strand
TTTTCTCGTAAGCCTAGACTTTTTTGTTTCTTTTTTGGGCAATGCAAAAAAGAAAATTAAATAGCATTTATTCTAATCTCGAGCTCACCACCACTAACCAAAGTCGAATTATTGACTTGTTTCAAGTTCGGGCGAAGTCGAGAACATCCACAATTCAGTAACTATAAAACCTATCACTAGAAACGAGTAAACGATTGGGCTAGTATACCGGTCAACCAATATACCAGTTTACCAGTAGACTGGTCAACCCGACAACAGAAAACCGACCACTAATAAAACCGTTACCGGAATAAACGATAACATCAATTAATTCCTTATTTTTGAGAAAACCTATTTAAAATGGAATTTGATTTTTGGATGTTAATTGCAGGGATTGGAATTTTTCTTTTCGGGATTTACCTGATGGAAGAATCCTTAAAAGCCATCTCTGGAAAAGCCTTCAAAGATTTTATTCGTCGTTATACTTCAAATCGTTTCAAAGCCCTTGGTACTGGAGCTTTTGCTACTTCGGTTTTACAAAGTAGCTCAGCAGTAATTTTGATGGTGTTAGCATTTGTTGGTGCTGGAATTATGCAACTAAGCAATGCTTTTGGCGTTATTTTAGGTTCCAACTTAGGAACTACTTTTACAAGCTGGATCATTGCTTCATTAGGGTTTAAAATAGATATTGAAAGTCTTTCTTTACCTTTTATTGGAATTGGAGGACTTGGACTTATTTTTTTAGGGAGAACTTCAAAGTCTGCTAATTATAGTAAGTTGATGGTTGGTTTTGGCTTCTTGTTTTTAGGCCTGAGTTACATGAAAACCAGTGTAGAACAAATTACTGAAGCTTTCGATCTTTCAACGATAGCCGATTATCCGTTGTTATTTTTTGTACTTATCGGTTTTATAATTACTGCTATAATGCAATCTAGTTCAGCAAGTATGGCAATTATATTAACAGCACTTTTTGGTGAAGTGATAGATTTTTATACGGCAATGGCTTTGGTTATTGGAGCAAATTTAGGGACAACGCTTACTGCTATTATTGGAAGTTTAGGTGGAATTATCATCAAAAAACAAGTAGCTGCCGTACATGTTATTTTTAATTTGGTGATAGCGGTAGTAGCTTTCATACTTATTAAACCGCTTCATTACCTAGTTTTAGAAATAATTGCATTAAAAAACGATCCCGTTATAGCCTTAGCATTGTTTCATACCATTATAAAAGTTATAGGAATACTTATTTTTTTACCCTTTACAAATCAGTTTTCGGCTTTTATAGAGCGGTTGATTAAAGACAAAAAAAAACACATAACAAAATTTATACATCAGACACCTGCCGATGTAGCTGAAGCTGGACTGGAAGCCTTGCATAAGGAAACCACCTTTTTGATTCAATTAGTGATGCTGCATAACCTAAAAAGCCTGCAAGTGCGCTTTTCAGAAGTGTTTGAAAAAGATGACGTACAAACAATTCTATCGAAAGAAGCAAAATCGAATTTATATCAACACATTAAAAACCTACAGTCTGAAATATTTTTATTTGCCTCAAAAATTAAATCAAATGAGTTAAGTGATAAAGAAAATTTAAAACTGAATCAATATTTGCACAGTATACGGTATGCAGCAGCATCAGCTAAAAGTATAAAAGATATTGTGCATGAGCTAGATTTTTTAGCGGATAGAAAAAGCGTTTACATTTCTGATGAATTGAAAAAGGCTAAAAAAATTATTACTAAAAGCTATGTGGTGTTGTATAAGTTGATGAACGACAAAGAATCTGAAAAAAACTTGGCTAAAATCATTAAGTACAACAATAAAATCAATTTAAGCGATCAGAATTCAGTAATGAAATTGAGTCAAATGATTAATGAACAACAACTCAGTTCTTCAGAAGTCTCAAGTTTAATAAGTTTTTCTAGGAACTTTACACTAGCAAACCGACAACTTAACCTGAGTATAAAAGACTATTTATTGAGCACAGAAGAAACCTCTATGCTAGATTACATCGAAAATGTAGACATCTAAGACGTGTTTAACCAAATCACCATTGTTTCAATATCAAGCTAGCTTGGACTGAACGATGCTAAATAAGATTGTTCCAAGTTCGAGCTTGCCTGTACTGAGCGAAGCCGAAGTGTCGAGAACAGAGAGTCATAAATCAATTTGTTTAGGTTCGAGCGAAGTCGAGAACACCGAATAAAGAATAAAAAAACACCGAATAATCAAATAAACGAATTCCCTTCCCTTACACATACGTTCCGAATCCTGCGCCACACCCTTTAGGGTCGGGGAAATGGCGCCTAGCGAACACCAAATATCGAATAAACGATTAAACGAATATGTAAATGGGCAAATCCGTAAATCTGCAAAAAAGCTGTAAGCAAAAAACGCCTAGAGCCTATTGCCTACAGCCAACTTCACAATTCACAGAGAATAGAAAACCGCCAACCCACATCTACCACTATACGATTATTCCATTATACGATTACACCACTACACGTATAAGCAAATAAACGAAAAATCCGAAATCACCATTCAAACCTCCTCGCCCTTTCGACTCTCGACTCCCAACCAAAACCCGTCAGTAAAAAACACTTGTATTTGCAAATTTTTAACTTAATTTGTGATTCGTAACGAACACCCTAGAACCGAGTATGAAACAACTGCCGTCTTATTGTTATTTGCTAGTGACTTTGCTTTTGCCTTTATTGGTAATGCCTCAACAGCAAAACCCGACAAAAGAAACCTATCCTGTTTTTGAAGAATGTAGCGATCAAAAGGGTACTGAATTAGCTGCTTGTTTTCAGCAAACACTTCAGCAAAAATTACACGCTAACTACCAAGAACCTGAACTGGTCGCTGAAAAAGATTATCAAGGAAAAGCAACTGTTATTTTTGAAGTTGATAAGAACGGTGCTTTTGGAATATTGTATATCGATGCCGCTTACGATGAAATCAAACAAGCTTTGCAAGCAGCTTTCAATCAGTTGCCTACCATTCAGCCGGCAACTTATAACGCTAGGCCGACATATTTTCAGTTCAGAATGGTGTTGCCTATACCGATAAAACCCGACTTTAAAGAAGAGGAAAAACCGGAAGTAATTATTCAACCACAACAGCAAAAAATAAAAAATGAATGGAATGGAATTAAAACTTATCCCTATCAAAATGATCGTGATGATAGCGGATTGAGTATTCCGTTTTCGCATGAAGTCTATAGCCGTTTTGATCAAGAAATGAACCGAGTGGGAACCAATGCACATACCGCTTCAAAACCCTACAGGTATAAAGAAGTAAAACCTTATTACAACATTACAGAAGAAAATCAGCGTTTGATGTTCGATAAAAAAACCTGGTTTGGAAGAAAGTTTTTTAACGAAAATACAGCTCGAGTTAAAGGAGATAACTATTGGTTTACTTTTGATATTGCTGCTGACTTGCAAGCAGGGCGCGATTTTGAAAAAGATTTTACGACCTACAACAACACTCGGGCGGTAGTTTTTCAAGGCGGAATTACCGATAAACTTACCTTTTATACTTCTTTTTTTGAAAGCCAAGGTAAATTTGCTGGTTATTACAACGATTTAGCCGAAAACTTAGGACGAGAGGGAAGCAGTTTAGTGATGATTCCAGGCAGAGGAACGGGTGAACCTTTTAAAGGAAGTGCTTATGATTATCCTGTTGTAGAAGCGTATTTGAATTATCAAGTTAATGACTTTTTGGATATACAATTTGGAAAGGGAAATAACTTTATTGGTGATGGTTACCGTTCGCTTTTTATGAGTGATAACGCCAGCCCGAATGCCTATGTAAAAATGAATACGAGCTTTTGGAAATTCAAATATACCAATACTTGGAGTTCAATTCGCAACCCTAACACCTTAACCGATGGTGGCGCTTATACCACCAAATATATGGCAACACATTATTTGAGCTACAACGTAACTGAACGCTTAAATTTAGGGCTTTTTGAAACCGTTTTGTTTGAAAGTGAAGGAAATAGAGGATTTGACTGGAATTTTATGAACCCGGTAATTCTCTATCATACAGCTGAATACGCAACAGGTTCTCAGGCTGGAAAAGCTATTTTAGGCTTGAGTTACAAATACAAATGGTCCGATAAGCTTAACACTTACGGCCAATTGCTGATAGATGAATTGTCTGTAAGCGATGTTGCTGCAATGAACAAAAGTTGGAAAAATAAATTCGGTTTGCAACTCGGATTAAAATATTACGACGCATTTAAAGTTGATAATTTATTCCTTCAACTAGAATACAATCAGGTGCGACCTTACACTTATTCGCATAACACCTTGAGTTTGCATTATACGCATAACAATCAGTCGATGGCTCATTTGTGGGGCGCCAATTTTAGGGAGTTGTTAGCGATTATTCGCTATCGAAAAGATCGCTATTATGGGCACGCTAAATTTATTTTTGGCGAACGTGGATTCGAGCCAGAAGCCGATAGTAATCCCTTTTACGGAAGCGATTTGTTCGGCGATGAACGTGACCGAGTTGGGGACGAAAACCAACGCATTGGACAAGGAAATCGCGCACATTCACTTTATGGAGAGTTAGAAATTGGTTATTTGCTTAATCCTACAACCAATTTGAAAGTTTACTTGAGCCTCATTCACCGTGATTTTGATATAGCTAATCAAAATGAACAGCAATTCGATAGAAGCACCACGTGGATTAACCTTGGTTTCAGAACGGATTTGTTTAACTGGTATTACGATTATTAATCAAATTTGTTAATTGAATGTGTTAACTGTAGATAGAATTGTTTTTTATGAATAGTTGAATAATTCAATCCATAAAATCTTTTCAACTAGAAATAATTAAACAATTCTTAGCAGATAAGATTAAGGGCTATAACTGCTTTGTAAACGACTTTTTAGCAGTATCTTTGCCGAAAATTTTACAAACTTGTCTCAGTTTTTGGTAAGCACACATAAATATATCAGCTTTAAAGATTTCAGACAGCTAACTAAAGTTAGGCTAGCTATGAGTGTGGTTTTTTCCTCTATAGCAGGCTATTTTTTAGGTGTTGAAAGTTTCGATTGGCTAACATTTTTACTCTTGGCAGTTGGCGGATATGCTATGGTTGGCGCTTCTAATGCTTATAACCAAATTATAGAACGCGATTTAGACCAGTTGATGAGCAGAACTGATAAACGCCCGATTCCTGCCGGCAGAGTTACGGTAAAAACAGCTTTTGTAATTGCAACTAGTTTAACCGTTTTAGGACTGATTTTGTTATATATTATCAATCCAGTTACGGCTTTATTCGGAGCTTTATCAATTTTTCTATATGTAAGTGTCTACACACCATTAAAAACCAAAACACCGCTTTCTGTTTTTGTAGGAGCATTTCCAGGAGCAATTCCGTTTATGCTCGGATGGGTAGCGGCAACCGGTGAATTTAGTATAGAGGCAGGAACTTTATTTATGATTCAGTTTTTTTGGCAGTTCCCACATTTTTGGGCTTTGGGCTGGTGGTTGTATGAAGATTATAAAAAAGGGGGCTTTTTTATGTTGCCAACTGGTAAACGCGATAGAACTACCGCTTTACAAATCGTATTATATACCATTTGGACCATCTTGGTTTCATTGATTCCGCTTTCTGGAATGACGGGTGATTTGCGCCTGAGTGTTTACGCAGCTGGAATTATTTTAGCGCTAGGATTGTTCATGTTGTATTTTGCAATCAAATTATTCAAAGAACGAGGCGAACGAAATGCAAAACAATTGATGTTGGCTAGCGTTTCTTATATTACATTGATTCAAGTTGTTTATGTAATTGATAAAATTATTAGAGAATGGGTATAGAAAATAAATCGTATCAAGAAAAATTTATACGTTCCAGAAAAATGATGCTCTGGTTCGGAATTATTAGTTTGTCAATGACCTTTGCGGGGCTTACATCGGCTTATGTGGTAAGTTCTAGTCGTCCTGATTGGTTAGATGAGTTTAGCCTGCCTAATATCTTTGCTTGGTCGTCTGTTGTAATTGTATTGAGTAGTTTTAGTTTTATTTGGGCGAAAAGAAGTATTAAAAACAACAATAGATCAACAGCAAATATAGCCATGTGGATTACCTTAGTGCTGGGAATTGCTTTTGTTGTTATGCAGTTAGAGGGCTTTGATCAAATTGTAGAACAAGGCTATTATTTCACAGGAGCCGAAAGTAGTATTACGACTTCGTATATTTATGTACTTGTTGTGGCGCACTTGGTACACTTGGCGGCAGGGCTTATTGTTCTGCTTGTTGTAATTTATAACCATTTTAAAAAGCGCTACCAGCCTAATAAAATGCTTGGTTTTGAGCTAGGTGCCACGTTTTGGCACTTCGTTGATATATTATGGTTATATTTGTTTTTCTTTTTATATTTTTTTGGATAAATAAAATGTATATTTTTGCGTAATAATTAATATTTAAATTTATGGATTCTACTGCTGTTGCACAAACAGGAACGGAAGGGAAAACTTGGGGTGGAGGAGACAAGCCGCTTCAAGCTAGTTACGGTAAGCTAATGATGTGGTTCTTTATCACCTCAGATGCATTAACCTTTTCCGGTTTCTTAGCCGTTTACGGTTTTTCTCGTTTTAAATTTATTGAAGAATGGCCAATCGCTGACGAAGTGTTTAATCACTTTCCTTTTTTACATGGTGTAGATGCACCAATGTACTACGTGGCGTTAATGACCTTTATTTTGATTTTTTCTTCAGTAACAATGGTGCTTGCAGTTGATGCAGGACATAAACTACAAAAAGGAAAAGTAATTACCTATATGGCACTTACAATTCTTGGTGGTGCCGTTTTCTTAGGCTCTCAAGCTTGGGAATGGAAAAATTTCATTAATGGTACTTACGGTGCTATTGAAACTAAATCTGGTAAAATCCTACAATTTGTTGATGCCGATGGCAAACGAGTTGGATTACAGGATTTTGTTCCCTTAGCGGATCGTGAAAGACAACAGCATGAAGCTAACAAAGGAGTTTGGTTCACATCAGAGAAAAAATTAATTCCGTTTGAATTAGAAGATGTTAATACAGCTTTCAAACAAGACGAAAACTTACGCGTTAGAACAATGCGAATTAATGAGGAAGGTGAAAAGACAGTGCTTTCTCGCGAAGAGTCCATTACATTTCTAGAAGAAAGAGGAGTGGGCATCATTCAAGGAGCTAACCTTTCTAAAAATGAATATGGAGCGCCTTTATTTGGAGGCTTCTTTTTCTTTATTACGGGTTTCCACGGATTCCACGTTTTTACAGGAGTTTTATTGCTTATCATTGTATTCTTCAACGTGTTAATCGGTACTTACGAGAAAAGAAAATCCTATGAAATGGTAGAAAAAGTAGGACTCTACTGGCACTTTGTTGACTTAGTATGGGTATTTGTATTTACATTTTTCTATTTGGTATAATCAATTAAGTAAACAATATTATGGCACAAGATGCATCACATCACGAAGGAGCAATCAAAAGAATTTGGACCGTATTTGTTATTCTTTCGATATTAACAATAGTAGAGGTCGTTCTCGGTATTTTTAAACCAGATTCCTTGGTTCATACCGAACTTATTACAATGTCTTTGCTTAATTGGATTTTTATTATCCTTACCATAGTCAAAGCATACTACATCGTTTGGGCTTTTATGCACATGGAACACGAAAAAGCTGGGCTAAGACGTACCGTTGTCTGGACTGCTGTCTTTTTGATTTGTTACTTGGTAGCAATCCTGCTTATTGAAGGAGCATATGTTTATGACGTATATGAAAACGGTTATATCTCTTGGGATTTTTAATTCCTTATAACGATGGTTAAAACTTAACAAAAGGCGGCTGTAATTAAGCCGCCTTTTTTAATTTTGCAATGATGAAAAACCTGAAAAAATATACCGTACTCACTGTGCTTTTTGTGCTGCCATTGGTGGCTTATCTTTTCTTTTCAAGAGGGGTAAATAATTTTGTGAAATTACCAACACTTCAAGAAAAGGTGCTTCAAAACACCAAACTTCCTGCGGTTTTTGAAGAAGAACCTATTCAGTTTGATGATAAAATTACCCTGCTGCATTTTATGGGCGAAGACGTCGAAAAAATGAGTGTGTTTGCGTTCAATCTAAAAGAAAAGGTTTACGATCGAAATAAAGAGTTTAACGATTTTCAGGTAGTGAGTGTTATTGCACCAAACCAAACTAAAGAAGCTGAAAAATTTCTATATGAACTCAATAAAACTTCTAGCGATACAGCTTGGAAAATAGCTAGTCTGCCCAATGCTAAAGCTGAAGAACTTTTTCAGAGGCTTAAAAGCAAACATTCACTCAATCAAAAATCGGCATCTCCTTATGTGTTTATTATCGATAAGCAAGGAAGTTTACGCGGTAGAACCGATGATGAAGATGAAAAAGATGGTTTGTTGTACGGCTACAATAGCCAATCTGTAGCAGAACTCAACAACAAAATGGTAGACGATGTAAAGGTTATATTAGCCGAATACCGCTTGTCACTTAAAAAATTTAATAAAGGAATCGATAAAGCAACAAAAAGCAATGAATAAAAAATATTCTTATATAGGAATTTCGTTGGTCGTCCTAGTCTTCGGAGTTTGGGTAGTAAAACAACTGCAAGACCAGTCCGATGCTAATGAAATGGCTTACTTAGAAGTGGAAGATGAAAACGGTGAAATGGTCAAACAAAAAGTACCCGATTTCAGTTTTACCAATCAAAATGGAAAGACCATTACCCAAGATGATTTTGAAGGGAAAGTTTATGTAGTTGAGTTTTTCTTTGCTACTTGCCCTACGATTTGTCCGATTATGAATGAAAATTTGGTTGAAGTGCAAAACAACTTCTATAGCAATATGGATTTTGGAATAGCTTCTTTTACCATCAATCCCTCGCACGATACACCAGAAGTTTTAAAAGAATATGCGCAAGAACACGGAATTAAACACGCTAACTGGCATTTGCTTACCGGCGATAAGGATGAAATTTATCAACTAGCAAGAAAAGGATTTAATGCCTATGCTGCGCAAGATGATAATGCTCCTGGCGGATTTGAACATTCTGGCTTTTTTGCATTAGTCGATAAAGAAGGTTATTTGCGCTCTAGAATCGATGAATTTGGGAATCCGATTCTCTATTACCAAGGATCGATTCCTTTTGATGAAAAAGATACCCAAGATGGTAACGAACCCCAAATTGATATATTAATTGAAGATATTCAAAAACTCTTATAACTAATGGCAAAATCAACTTCCGATCGTTGGGCAGTTCCACTAATTATTGTGCTTTCTATTGCGGTGCCAGCTATTGTAGTCCTGCTAATGAATCTAGATACGCGCTATAATTTATTGGGCGCAGATTTAGGCAGCTTTCCGTTTTTTCACGCGGTAATCAATGCTTCAACGGCTATATTGTTACTCACAGGTTTTGGTTTAATCAAAAAAGATAAACCGCAATTGCATAAGAAAGTAATGATAACGGCTTTTGGCTTATCAGTAATTTTTTTGGTGAGTTATGTGTTGTCTAAAATTAGTCACGACCCCGTTCCTTATGGAGGCGAAGGAATCTTGCGCTATGTGTACTTTTTTATTTTAGTAAGTCATATTGTGCTTTCTGGAATTATTGTTCCACTGGTTTTATTTACGATGTATCGCGGATTGACAGGAGAATACAAAAGTCATAAAAAATGGGCAAAGTGGACTTTTCCAATCTGGATGTATGTGGCAATAACCGGCGTTTTGGTATATTTGTTTATGATGCCTTATTACTAAATTTTGAAAATGATGATGATGAAAAAAAATAAATTACAGTGGATGTTGCTTAGCCTGCTCTTGTTGTTTCTTTTTACTACTGAAACAGCTACAGCTCAATGTTCGATGTGTCGAGCGGTCCTGGAAAGCGAAGGAGATAAAAGTGCCGCTGAAGGCATTAACAACGGAATTGTGTACTTAATGGCATTTCCTTATATGCTAATGGGCGGATTAGGCGTTTATATTTATAGAAACTACAGAAGCAAAAAATCCAAATAAGATGAACACCGTATTCTACTTATCTACTTGCGATACTTGCAAACGGATTTTAAAGGAAATACAACTTCCTGAAAAAATGCAATTGCAAGACCTTAAAAAGGAAGCTATTTCTGAGCAGCAATTGGCAGAACTACATCAACATACAAATTCCTATGAAGCCTTGTTCAACAAGCGTGCGCAACTATACAAAAAACGAAACCTCAAGGAAAAAAACTTAAGCGAAAGCGATTTTAAAGCCTTGTTACTCGAGCATTATACGTTTTTAAAACGCCCTGTTTTCACTTTTGATGACGCCATTTTTGTAGGGAATGCCAAAAAAACAGTTCAAAGTTTAAAGGATTATTTAGCTGCCGACTAGTATTTACAATTCAATATTTTTCGGAACAACTTGATGTTTGCGGCTATCAGCTTTGGTTAAATAACGAAAGTTGTCAGATTTATTGAGTGCCAATAATCGCTGTGTTAGTTCATCAGGTAATTTGGTTAGTTTTCGGGTAGATAAATCTATCCAAGCTCCAAACATTTCACATTGTGCACAATGCTTTCCTTTTTGATTGTAAAGATTGTGTACAAACTCAAAAAACATTCCGTCTTTAGAAATTCCGCTTAATTCCAAGCTTACAATTACTCGGTCTTCTGGAAGCAATTCTTTGAAATAATGAATGTGTTCGTGAAACACAACCGGTCCTAAATTCAGTTTACTTAATGCTGATTGGCTAAATCCGTTTTCAATTAAAAAACTCATGCGGGTATGGCTCATAAAATTCTGATAAGAAGAATTTGCCAAATGCCGATTGGGGTCTAAATCAGACCAACGGATTTCAAAGGTTTTATGATATTCCATCCTTGCCTAAATTAAATAAATTTTAGAATTAAGGTAAGTACTGCAGCCGCTATGGTTGCAATAAAAACGCCCCGAGCTCGATAAACAAGGTTCTTTTTTAAGAACCAGAAAAACGGCAGGAAGTTAATGGCAGCTCCTAAAGCAATTATTTTTCCTAAAACATTAAATTTAACGGCGGTTTCCAATGCTCTTTCAAAAGCATAATCTGTAAAAATGGCAACGTATAAAAACATACCTATTAGGTTAGCTATAATACCTATAGCAATGCCAATGCTGATTTCTTTCTTAATATTAATCTTCAAAATTCCAGTTTTTAAATTCTTTTAAAGCGTGGTAGGCTGTCAAATCAAATTGAACAGGAACTACCGAAACATAATTATTTGCCAAAGCCCATTCATCGGTGTCTTTGCCACTATCGTGATTTACAAATTCGCCCGTAAGCCAATAGTAATCTCTTCCATTTGGTGTCTGACGTTTGTCGAAAGTTTCCACCCAATTGGCTTTTGCTTGTCGGCACAAACGAATTCCTTTTAACTCGTTTTCACTCTTCGCAGGAAAGTTTACATTCAAAACTGTTCCTGTAGGCAAACCGTCTGTCAATACTTTTTTGGTGATGTAAGTTATCAATTCTGTAGTATGTGAAAAATCGGCATTCATCGAATAATCTAAAAGTGAAAATCCGATAGCAGGAATATCGCTAGTTCCAGCTTCTACAGCAGCACTCATCGTTCCTGAATAGATTACATTTATTGAAGAATTTGAACCGTGATTGACACCACTAACGCAAATATCTGGTTTGCGGCGCAATATTTCTTGGGTAGCTATTTTTACGCAATCTGCCGGCGTCCCCGAACAACTGTATTCGCGTACATTGCTGTCTTTTTCGACATCAACTTCATCGCAATACAAATTATCATTAACGGTAATGGCGTGCCCCATTCCACTTTGTGGGCGGTCGGGTGCAACTACCACAACTTCGCCAATTGTTTTCATAACAGTTATAAGGTGACGAATTCCTGGCGCGGTAATGCCATCGTCATTTGTGACTAAAATCAACGGTTTTTTTGAACTCATAATACAGAGATAAATCTTAAGATTAGTGCAAAAATGCATTAATTAAGTTGAAACGGAAACCCTTTAATTGAAATTTTAGACTTTGGTTTTTTTAAAACTACTTAAAATGAAAAGAGCAGAAAACAACTAACATCCAACAACACTTAAATTTAGACCGATTCTTCCTGCTTCAACAAAATTCATTGTATTACTAGAAAATCAAAATCATAAAGAAAAAGTTAGTCGCATACTTTGCTCGTAACAAACCAAACACAAAACCCTTGCAGCCCATAAAATCAACAAGGAAAATTTAAAAATAACGACAGAAACGAAAAAGTTGCGTTAAAGCCATTATTTTAAACCTATTTTCGCTTTACTTTGTAGAGAAATAATTTACTTTCATAATTTATAATTGAATTTAATAGGAGCGATTTTATGTTAAAAAAGAATTTTAAAGTATTATTCCTAGCAGTTTTATTGGCTGTTACCTCTTGTAGTTTTACAACCAAAAGTTTTGATGAAGATAGCGATAAAGACAAAGTGCTTATCGAGTTGATAACCTATGTGTTGGAGCAAGGACATTACGACCTAAAACCAATTGACGATGAATTTTCTGAACACGTTTATGAAGATTTTATCCAAAGTTTAGACCCCTTAAAACGTCATTTCTTGCAATCTGATATCAAAGAATTTGAAGCTTACAAGACAAAAATTGATGATCAAATTAAAAATAAAGACATTTCATTTTTTGATTTAGTGTACAAGCGTTTTCAAGAGCGCATAAACGATGCCGAGAATTTTTACCCAGAATTGCTCGACCAACCTTTCAATTTTACCGTAGATGAAGAAATAAATACGGATTATGAAAATATGGATTATGCAAGCTCCATCAACGAGCTAAAAGAACGCTGGAGAAAACAACTGAAATTTTCAGCTTTAGGAGCATATTACGATCGCTTAGACACGCAAAACAAACAACTCGAAGAGGGTGAAGAAGATGTTGAAGTAAAATCTGAAAAAGAACTAGAAGAAGCAGCACGCAAAACCACAAAAGAATCGATGGAAACTTATTTTTCGAATAGTAAAGAACTCGAAAGAAAAGATTGGTTTGGGCTGTATATCAATTCAATTGTATCGCAATTCGATCCGCACACCAATTATTTTGCACCTAAAGACAAAGAGCGATTTGATGTGTCGATGTCTGGAAAATTAGAAGGAATTGGGGCGCGACTTCAGAAAGAACGCGAACAAGTTAAAATAATGGAAGTTATTTCGGGCGGACCAGCTTGGCGTGGTGGTGAATTAGAAGTAGGCGATATCATTCAGAAAGTTCAGCAAGAAGATGAAGAAGAGTCTGTAAATATTGGCGGAATGCGCCTTGATGATGCGGTAGATTTAATCAAAGGACCTAAAGGAACGCAAGTAATCCTTACCGTTAAAAAAGTAGATGGTACCATTGAAGAAATTACGCTTACGCGCGATGTAGTTGAAATTGAAGAAACCTACGCCAAAACTTCTATTGTTGAAAAAGACCAAGTAAAATATGGGGTAATCAACCTGCCTAAGTTTTACTTCGATATGGAAGATTACAACAACCGAAATGCAGCTTCCGATGTTCGAAAAGAAATCGAGCGTTTAAAAGAATCGCAAGCTGAAGGTTTGGTCATTGATTTGCGTAACAATGGCGGGGGATCGCTAACAACAGTTGTTGATATTGCAGGGTTGTTTATCGATAAAGGACCCATCGTACAGGTAAGAAGCAAATCTGACGGTATAGATATTCTAAAAGATAAAGACAGCAAAACAGTTTGGGACGGGCCGCTTGTAATTTTAGTGAATGAAATTTCGGCTTCGGCTTCAGAAATTTTAGCCGCTGCAATGCAAGATTATGAACGTGCTATCATTATTGGAAGCAAACAAACTTACGGAAAAGGAACCGTTCAGAATCTAATCGACCTCAATCGTTGGATGCGCAACAGCTCGATGGGCGACATGGGCGCACTCAAAGTAACTACCCAAAAGTTTTACCGAATTAATGGTGGATCGACTCAAGTTAAAGGTGTTGAAAGCGATGTAGCTGTTCCCGATCGTTATTCATACATCGATATTGGCGAAAGAGATTACGACAATCCAATGCCTTGGGATCAGATAGAACCTGCCAAGTACAAAAAATGGAATGGGTATAAAAACCTAGACAAAGTGATTTCGGCTAGCAATAGACGAATGAAAAGAAATCAGCAATTAGCGCTTATTGATGATAATGCAAAGTGGATTAAAACCCAACGCGATATCAACCTTCATTCGCTTAAGTATGATGATTACTTAAACAGAAACAAAGAAATGGAAAAGAAGTCAGAAAAATATAAAGCTATAAATGAATACGAATCGCCGCTGACGTACAAATCGCTTCCATACGAAAAGGAATTATTTGAAAGCGATACAACTTTGTTAGATAAGCGAAATCGCTGGCATAAAAACCTCAAAAAAGATGTTTATGTTGAAGAGGCAATCTATGTGTTAGAAGACTTGCGTAAACAAACCAAGAGCAGTAAATTAGTGAAAGCTAAATAAGGCTCTTTATGTCAACCAAAGGACAATCACTCAATCAATTAGCGCTCCAAGAATTCAAAAAGAATTTCTGGGGCGTTTTGAGTTTTTGGTTAGTGGTAGCCTTTACATTTATGGGTATTTTTGCTTATGTTTTAGCTCCCGATAAATCGCAAAATGCCAATCAAATGAACTTATCAATTCATTCACAACCTCCCGGATTTCAGGTTGAAGTGATTGAAGTTCCAAATTCAGAAGAATCTACTTCTTTTAAAAGTTGGTTTGTAGGAAAAGAAAAACATGCTGAAATAATTCCCGTTTTAGACTGGAAAATACAATCAGATAGTTTGGTCTACAATCCTTATAACGCTGATGGTGTAGCGCTTATTCAGCAAGAAATCGCCCTGCATCAATTTACCGATTCCAGTCCTTCAGAAATAAAAAAACAGCACATCTATCAAAAAACCTATTGGCTAGGAACCGATAAATATGGTCGCGATTTGCTTAGTAGAATGCTAATTGGTATCAGAGTTTCACTTTCTATCGGATTTGTAGCGGTGTTTATTTCACTCGTAATCGGATTGAGTTTAGGAGCAATTGCTGGATATTTTGGCGGAAAAATAGACGCTGTTATTATGTGGCTCATCAATGTTACCTGGTCTATTCCTACTTTATTGCTCGTAATTGCCATTACTTTAGCTTTAGGAAAAGGATTTTGGCAAGTTTTTATTGCTGTTGGTTTAACGATGTGGGTAGAGGTTGCGCGGGTAGTGCGCGGACAAATTATAAGCGTAAAAGAAATGCAGTATGTAACCGCTGCTAGAGCCTTGGGGTATAAAAATTTTAAAATCATAGCACAACATATTTTACCAAATGTATTAGCTCCGGTAATTGTGATTTCTGCTGCTAATTTTGCAGCAGCTATTCTAGTAGAAAGCGGATTGAGTTTTTTAGGAATTGGCGCACAACCACCGACACCCAGCTGGGGAGCAATGATAAAAGATCACTACAGTTATATTGTTTTAGGAAAACCCTATTTAGCTATTATTCCAGGTGTAGCGATTATGTTATTAGTAATGTCGTTTATGCTTATCGGAAATGCGCTAAGAGACGCCCTCGATGTTCGAAACTAAACTGAAAAAAAACACTGTTTTATACTTTAAACCACGACTTTTATCTAGACAAATTGCACTAATCAATTTGATTAACTGCTAAAACTTATGATATCTTTCCCTCAACTTATGATAAGTATCAGTAAACTTATCATAAGATAGCTCAAGCTTATCATAAGTTTGGGTAGTTTATCTTGTAGATGGTGACTATTTATCAAGATAAAAAGCTAAAACTATTTAGTAAAAATTAGCTTAATAATTAATTAAAAACTTCAAATCTGAAAGTTGCATATAATACCCTCATTTCTTTAGACCATTTTTAGTTGTTTCTTAGTTGAATTTTCAGGCTGCATTTTTATATTTTTCAATTGGTTTTTGATTTATACCTTGATGGTTTTTGTTATGATATTTATCCATCCATTTTTTTATTCCTTTGTACAAAGTTATGCCATCATCAGCAGGGTTTAAAAAGATGAGCTGATACTTTATTGTCCTCCAGAATCGCTCTATATAAATATTATCTAAAGCTCTTCCCTTACCGTCCATACTGATTTTTATCCCCTCTTTTTTTAAGAGTTCGACATAAGCTAAACAAGTGAATTGACTCCCTTGATCAGAGTTTAATATCTCAGGCTTGCCTTTGGTTTTTATGGCTTGTTTGACTACTTCTAAGCTTGCTTGTGCGTCTAAGGTATTAGATAATCCCCAAGCCATAATTGCTCGACTGTACACATCTATGATAGCTGTAAGATACATAAATCCTTTATGCATCGGCACATACGTGATATCTATTTCCCATACTTGATTTGGACGTTCTATTTTCAAGTTCTTCAAAAGATATGGATGAACATACTTCTTTTCCCCCAGCACTGTTAAGTGTCTTCTAGGATAAATAGGACGAATGTTTGCCTTGCGCATTAAGCGTCTTACACGCTCATAGCTTGCCATAATACCTTTATCTTCTAACATAGATTGCATAGTTAAAACACCAGCTGTTGGTTCTTCTAAAATATGCTTATCCATAATTTGCATTATTTCTAAATTTTCAGGTTTTTCCCCGATGGGTTTATAATATAAACTACTTCTGGATACATTTAGAAGCTCGCATTGGTTTCTGATACTTAAAGAAGTATTCTTTAGATTTAAAATCAATTCCTTTTTCATTGCAGTAGATCCAATTTCTTCAAGCTTTTTTTTAAATAGTCTCGCTCTACTTCAAGCTTACCGATTTTTGCATAAAGCTTATCTAAATCAACTTCCTGCTCTTTTGGCTTAGATGATTTTTTGTCAAAAACATCGCTAGATTTCTCTAAAAATTCCTGTTTCCACTGACTGATTTGATTAGGATGTAACTCAAAACGTTCAGCTAATTCGGATAAACTATAGCGCTCCTTTAAAGCCTCAATAGCTACCTTTGTCTTAAATTCTGAAGTGAATTTTCGTCGTGATTTTCGCATTTTTTCCATTGTTTAAAGTTAATAAATTTTCAACTTAACAAGTGGTCCGAATTTGTAGAGGTATTATAGCATTTATGTGTTGAATTCAAGCTTTATTCGTTATTCATTATTTGATATTTGGTGTTTTTTATTCGGTGTTCGTTTTTGGTGGGTATAAAAAAACCTCCTGTGGTGGGGAGGTTGGTTTTTTAAAAGTATTTTATAGTGCTGTAGATTTAACTACCTGCTCTGTATAGTGGAAAAAAGTTAGGATAGTCTTCTTGCTTCACTCCTTTTTTCTTAACAAGCTTGTCATACTCTTCTTGATTTACAATCAAATTCCAAACGCTAAATTGAAAAAAGTTTTTAGAAAAACCGGATTTAAAACGAAATAAGGAATCATCATCACTGCCGCCTACACCACCGCCGAGATGAAGGTATTTTAATCCTTTCTCTGTCCCAATTTTACGGGCTTCATCTAGGATGAGTTTCATTGGGGTGTCTTGTATGTAAGCTTCTTTTGTGCCTGCTAAATGGTATTGCATGATGGAATTGGTTCTGGTAAAAATAGCACCGGCAGCCATAGTGTCTTCTTTTTTGGTTACCAATAAATCACATTCAAAACAAGGGTTGGATAGCAGCTGTTTGAAATAATCAAAATCAAAAAAATAGTAGGGCTTGGCTTCTACCCTTTTCATCGTGTCGTGATATATATTCACAAACTCCCGGATGCTTTCATCGTCTTTATTGTCAACTTGTTGAAATACATAGCCTTTTTTTCCTTTGAGTTGGTTGATTTCTGATTTGTTTGATTTTCTGAAGGCCCTGCGTTGTTCATCCAGCGGCAGGGTTAAATCTATTGCTACCGTTTTATTGAGGTCTATGACTACTCCAAAGTTTTGAAAAAATTCTCTTTGTGGGATTAGGGAATGCAAACGCGAAAACACACTTATAATCTTGTTTTGGTTGCAATACTCTATAAATTTTGTTTTGAAAAAATCAATAAGTTCCGGAGGTAATTTGTTAAAAGGTTTTGATGCAATGGGACCACAATAGCCATAAACAGAGGTGGCATCAAAATGATTTGTATCAGGTATTGATTTGGTAATTATTGGCAAGCACACATGGTCATTTTCTGAGTATGCCACCAACATAACAGAGGTTTCATTCTCATTTTGTTCAATATTGTGGTAACAGGAGGTATGGTAGAAATCATAAATATGAGAGGAATTTATATAAATGTCCCACAAGGTATCCTCCAACTTTATAACTTTAAAATTAATCATCAATCTATATAGATTTAAGGTTTGGAAATAGCTTTTTAATTTTTTCTGAGGCATTTAGTATTTTCTGTTCTTCGTCAATATCAATTTTTCTTTTATGGACCTCAAAAGGGGCAATATCATTGAGTTGTATTTCTTTATCTAACAGTTTAAAGTTGATTGTTTCTAGAAATGAATTTGGACGCTCACATAAGCTTTCATAACTATAAATAAGCTTATTAGATTCCGAGATGGACTCCAGTTGATTTAAGTATTCGTGTTCCAAACACACTATTTGACCAACCACCTGCTCATAAACATTTAACTCTTTTAGCTGCTCATACTGTATAGGCTTTATAGAACCCCAAGTATCTATATCCCCATTCAATTGTTTTCGTAGTTTTAATATAGAAAGTACATTATCAACTAAATTTCTTTTTATATAAATAAACTTTGACTTTGGAAGTTTGTTATAAAATGCTTTGGCATGAAAACCCAATAGAAAAGATTTAAAAATAATTGGTTTTCCAAATGCTGCTGTCATATTTTTCAAGAGTAATGCAAGCTGATTCCAATCAATTTCCTTTTCGTGAGTTTCAGGTTTTTGATATAATCCATCATATTTTAAATGGTAGTTCCAAAAATACCCAAACTCGTGCGGTTCATTTATGTTATTTGTTCTTCCAAAATCTGAAGAAAAACTACTTTTGTATGTTTCACCAATCAATTTTTTAGAAAGTTCAATTCCATAAAGGGGTGCTTTCCAAAATGCCGCTATAAAATTATTGATATGTGCTACCTCAAGATAGGAAGGTACTAACTGAGACACCAAAGTAGTTCCGGAGCGTGGTGCTCCCAAAATATGAATTGTTGGATATATTTCTTCCAGATTTTCTAATAAATCAGGCTGTGATTTTTCAAGCTGTTGATTTAAAGAAGTGATTACCTTTTCAAATCGTTGATTTTTTTTGTACTGATCTGAAAGCTTTTGATCTTCACGCATTGTGTTTTTGTTTTATATAGTCATCAAAAGGAATTTCAAAATTTAATCCTTCGGGATTGGTATCTTTTTTAGAAATTACGTTCCAAAATGTTTTAAATATAATTTTTATATCCAGCCAAAAGCTAAGATGTTTTACATAATATACATCCATTTCAAATTTTTCATCCCAAGATATATTACTCCTCCCGTTGACCTGTGCATAACCCGTAATGCCGGGTTTGACTTCATGTCTTTTGTTTTGTTCATCCGTAAATAATGGTAAATAACGCATACGAAGTGGTCTTGGTCCCACTATACTTATTTCGCCTTTCAATACATTTAATAAACTTGGCAATTCGTCTAAACTGGTGGAACGCAGTTTTTTACCAAATATAGTGAGCCTTTTATTATTTGGCAATAAGTTGCCTTGTGCATCTGCTTCGTTTGTCATAGAACGAAACTTATACATCATAAAAGGTTTACCGTTTATCCCGGGACGTTCTTGTTTGTATAGTACTGGATACCCGAGTTTTATTAAAACTAACACAATGACAGTAAGTAAAATTGGACTGAGTAATAGCAAGCCGATTAGGGCTGCAAGGAAATCGAGTATGGGTTTTATAGTTGATTTGTACATTGTATTTTACTTTCAATAAGTCGACTTGATCTGCCAACTAAATAATCTCTTTGTAATAATTCCCAACAATTTTCTTGTAATTGCTGAAAATTGTCAGAGCATATTTTTTTTATCTTCTCTTCCATAGATCTTAAATCTCCCGATTCAACCCAATAACCACACTTATTACCCTCAATTACTTTTCCTATATCTGTGTTCTTATCTGTAGCAGCTAATATAGGTTTTTTCATTTCGAGATATGCTAATAATCTAGATGGAAAATTTGGAATCGTAAACCTTTTATCAAGAAAAATCATACCTACATCACACGAAGCTAATAATAAATCATAATCTGCTTTAGGCAATTTATTTAATAAAACCGCATTTTCAGGTTGTTCTTGTTCAAAAAATAATTTAAGCTTACTAAACTGAGTGCCAGCTCCAACAATTAAAAAAAATACCTCTGCATTTTTAATCTTTTTTATTGTTTCTATAAGGAAATCTAAACCTTGAGGAACTCCTAAATTACCACCGTAAACAAAAATTTTCTTGTTTAGTGGTAAATTATATTTATCTCTCACTTCATTTTTTTGATAATCTGAATATGAAATATGATTTGGTAATATAGAATTAGGATTAACTTCTACTTTCATTTCCTGAATTTCAGGGTTGTGATCTATAATATACTTTCTGTTTGCCTCTGACATACATCCAATTGTGTCAGATATCAAATAAAGATTCTTTTCTTTTTTTACAAAATAACGATGTAATAGACTATTTTTTTTAATAAACCCCAAGTCAACTGCATTTTGGGGGAAAATGTCTTTTAGTAACAAATAAGTATAAGCATTGTCTCTCTTTTTTATAAAATTTATAACTTTAGTAAAGGTAATTGGGGGTGTGGAATATAAAACTAAATCAAATTTAATGTTTGAAAAATACCTCTTAATTGCTTTTAAGTATTGTTTTTCCATTAAGACTTGTCCAATACCTTTTTCGATTTTAGTAGACTTTGTAAGGTTTAGAGTCTTCACCTTTAGTATTTTAATTTCATTATGATCAGAAAGATATGTATTTAGTTTTTCTCTTCTTTCAGTAGGAGCAACAACATATATAGTATTTCCCCTACTAGCTAAGTCATTTATTAAATCATTGTAAATTCCTCTACTGTTAAGGTTTATACTCGATGACATTGTTAGAAATAAAATGTTCATAGTTTTGCTCAATTTTGATTTTGCCACACTACTCTATTGATATAATCCGTATAACTCAAAATAATCCTTACCACTTTTTCAGCAACATTGGGCATACTGTAATCGGCGACGGGTCTAAAGTTACGTTCATCATGAATGCTTTGAACTTGTACTTGCGTAAGCCCCTGTAAAATTCGTTCTGGGGATAAGCCCACCATCATTACGGAGGCTTCTTCCATCGCCTCCGGTCGCTCATGTGCTTCTCTAATATTTAACGCTCTAAAGTTTAAAATGGATGATTCTTCCGATATGGTGCCGCTGTCTGATAAAACCGCAAAGGCGTTTAACTGTAGCGCATTGTAATCATGAAACCCCAAGGGTTTTAGGAATTGGATGTTTGTATGGGCTTGTATCTTTTTCTTATCTATCATATTGCGCGTTCGCGGATGTGTAGATACAATAACGGGATACTCATATTTTTCAGCAATTTGATTCAGGCTTTCCATCATGTTCTTAAAATTCATATCTGAACTAATATTTTCTTCACGATGCGCAGAAACGACAAAGTACTTTCCTTTTTCGAGCTTGAGTTTTTGCAACACCTGTGATTTTTTAATTTCAGGTAAATAGTGATTCAATACCTCAAACATAGGCGAGCCGGTTTTAATAACGCGGTCTGCCGATAAACCTTCGCGAAGCAAGTATTCCCTTGCAATACTGCTGTAAGTTAAATTGATATCGCTTACATGGTCTACAATTTTACGATTGGTTTCTTCCGGTACGCGTTGGTCAAAACACCTGTTTCCGGCTTCCATATGAAAAATCGGGATTTTTCTTTTCTTAGCAGCTATGGCGCACAAACACGAATTTGTATCCCCTAATACTAAAAAAGCATCAGGATGCTCTTTTTCTAAAATGGGGTCAATGTTAATTAATATTTGACCAGCAGTTGCTGTTGCATTGGTGCCTGCAGCATTTAAAAAATGGTCGGGTTTACGAATGCCTAAGTCTTCAAAAAAGACTTCATTGAGTTCATAGTCGTAATTTTGACCTGTATGGACTAAAATATGTTCAATTGCTTTGGATTGATCTAGTGCACACAACACTCTTGAGAGTCTGATTATCTCCGGGCGTGTACCCACAACAGTAATCACTTTTAATTTTTTCATGAGTTTTTAACTTGTAAAATAATGTTTATCAAATCTGTATTCGTCATTCACTTCTCCCAATTGATAATCTGACATAGCTAGGAGTCTGGAGTCTTTTACCAATGCCTGAATACTACTAATATATCCGGGAGGCACATACAAAATATTGAGTCCTTCATCATTAAGTTCAAATGTAAGCACTTTTGATTTGGTATCGGGATTTTTCCAATCGTCAATTTGAATCAGTTTTATTTGAAATCGTCCTTGAAGCGCAGAAAACCACCTTTTTTCGATGGAATGCCCTTGCCACGCTCTCACAAAGGATGTATCCACATTTTCAATGGTGTATATGCGTTTTATTTCGGTAGCATCGAATTCGTTATTGAATTGAATTTTACCCCGTTCGTCTTTATGTTTTCCTCCTTTGATTAGTTTCGGTTGTATACGCATCTTTGTTTGATTTACACCACATCAAAATAGGTATCTGGTCGCTCAGAGTCGAATATTTCATTGACCCACATCACAGTCACCATATCAGTATCCCCCAGATTTTCAATATTATGAGTGTATCCAACGGGAATATCCAAAACTTCTAATTTCTCACCTGAAACCAGGTATTCGATTACTTCAGAAGGTCTATCTACTCGTCTGAACCGAATTGCCCCTTTTCCTGATACCACTAAAAACTTTTCATTTTTGGTGTGGTGCCAGTGATTCCCTTTTGTTATTCCAGGTTTTGAAATATTAACTGAAACTTGACCACGATCTGGTGATTTAAGGAATTCAGTAAAAGAACCTCTGTCATCTACATTCATTTTTAGCGGATAAGAAAATTGATCTTCCGGCAAGTAACTCAAGTAGGTTGAATAAAGTTTTTTAGTAAACGAATCTGAAAGATCAGGAACTTGAAGTGTATCCCTACTTTCTTTGAATGATTCAATTAATGCAACTATTTCCCCTAATTTTATGGAATGTTCAGTTGAAACTTTGCAATAATAATCGCCATGCTGATTCGCACGGCCAACTAAAGAATTTAGGAGCTCCTGTATGACATCATCAATATAAACCAAGGTCATATCAACATTAGGGTCATTAATTTCTATGGGCAAACCGTGGACAATGTTATGACAAAAAGTAGCCACAGCACTGTTGTAGTTAGGCTTACACCATTTACCAAACACATTAGGGAACCGATAAATCAACACCTTAGCTCCTGTTTCTTTGCTGTATTTTAGCAGCAACTCTTCGCCAGCTTTTTTTGATTTGCCATACGGGTTTTCAAGTTCAGCCTGAATGGAGGAGGCAATCATTATCGGACAGGTGTTCTTGTGTTTTTTCAGTAGTGAAAGCAGTTCGTTTGTAAACCCAAAATTCCCCTCCATAAACTCGCTTTGCTCTTTGGGTCTGTTCACTCCTGCCAAATGAAAAACGAAGTCGGCTTCCTTGCAATATTCGTCTAACAAATTTGGGGCAGTATCTTTATCAAACTCTAAAATGCTAAGGCTAGTTTGAAGGTGTTTGTGCTTTGTTTTCCCTTCTTTTATGTTATGGAGTTCCGTTACAAGATTTTTCCCGATAAAGCCTCTTGCCCCTGTGATGAGTATTTTCATAGCTTAATTACGTTTTAGTTTTTTAATACGTTTGGTGTTTATTTCATCATTTCTTGAACGATTGGTAAACTTTTGAGGAGTTTTTTCATGCCTTCAACATCTTGCTGTTCCGTGTTTGAAGAGTTGTAGTCTTCAATTTCAGAGATGGACTCGTTTCCTTTAGAGAAATATTTATCATAGTTAAGATCTCTATTATCCGCAGGGATTCTATAAAAATCACCCATATCTTCTGCTTTAATCATCTCTTCCCGGGTACACAAGGTTTCAAATAATTTTTCACCGTGTCTAGTTCCTATAATTTTTGTTTGATTTTTTGAACCCGTCAACTCTAGAAGTGCTTTTGCTAAATCACCAATAGTCCCAGCCGGTGCTTTGTTTACAAATAAGTCTCCCGCTTCTCCTTTTTCGAAGGCAAATAATACCAGCTCTACAGCTTCATTTAGTGACATTAAAAAACGTGTCATATTGGGGTCGGTAATAGTAAGTTCTTTCCCTACTTTAATTTGGTTTAAAAATAGCGGAATCACAGAGCCTCTTGAAGCCATCACATTTCCATAACGGGTCAAGCAAACCGTAGTGTCCTTTAAATTCCGGGATGCAGCAACTGCTACTTTCTCCATTAATGCTTTAGAGATTCCCATTGCGTTAATGGGATAAGCAGCTTTGTCTGTACTTAAGCAAATCACTTTTTTCACTTTATTAAAAGCGGCCGCGTCGATGACATTTTGTGTACCCAAAACATTGGTTCTGGTAGCTTCTAATGGAAAAAACTCACAGGAAGGCACTTGCTTTAGGGCAGCAGCATGAAATACATAATCGACCCCTCGCATGGCTCTTTCAATGCTGTCATAGTTTCTTACATCACCAATGTAGAATTTAAGCTTCTCACTTTTCAAAGTAGTACGCATATCGTCTTGCTTTTTTTCATCTCGTGAAAAAATACGGATTTCACTGAAATGTTCTGTATGCAAAAAACGCTGCAACACTGCATTGCCAAACGAGCCTGTACCACCAGTGATGAGAAGGGTTTTATTTTTGATTTTCATTGTTTAGATTTTTGTAAATAGATACCCAGTTTGTTATTTGAGTAAGAACATTAAAATTATTGTCAACTAAATTATAAGCATTTTCACGCATTTGATTGTAATCGTCTGGTTTCAATTGAATAATCCTATCAATTGTTGTTGATAGATTTTCAGGCTTGTTTGAAATATGGTAACCGGCATTATAATCTTCAAGCACGCTCCAGGGTGTGCCTAATGAAGCCAATACTGGAGTTCCTTGGTTTAATGATTCAATTACAACATTTCCAAAATTTTCAGTTTCACTTGGTAATATAAAAAAGTATGAGGTTGCATACAATTTTTCTTTTTCCTTACCTTCAACTTGCCCTTTAAAGATGACTTTATCAGTAAGATTTAAAAGGTTAATTTGTTTTTTTAATTTTAAAAAATAAGACTCATGTCTTTCCTCGTGCTTTCCTGCTATGATCATCTTAAAATCGGAAGATATAAAACTATCACTAAGACTTAAAGTTTCAATCAGTTTTTCTAAACCCTTAATTGGGTGTATTCTTCCTAAATAAAGTAATTGCTTTTCAATATGTAGCTTAAGTCTTTCTTCAGGCTCTATATAGTTTGGCAGCTCTACAACAGTATTGTTTGGGAAAAATGTTTGTATGCCTAATGTTTCTTCCTTTGAAGTGCTGTGGTAAGTAATATTTTTATTAAGCCTTTTATAGAGTGCTAAAACAGGCTTTTTTTTCCAATTACTGTATTTTAAAGCATTTGGATTTAACTCCCCTCTTACTGACCAGACTATACTTTTATTTTTATAGAATAACTTAGTATATAAAAAACACACTATAGAATAATAGCTGAATAAGCTATTTAGATGAATTAGATCAGCATTTTTTACTTCCTTAAAAAGCTCTTTAAAGTACCTTAATTTTGAAAACGAGCCATTATCCACATAATAAACGCTACCACATTTTTTCTGAGACCATTTGTTTAAATTTACGGTGTTTTGTTTAATTCCTGTGTTTGTGGTAAGGATACGTGGTTGAAATCTCATAGTTTTTAAGGCACAGGTATGCCAATACAACGTATTGCATGGTCCCCCAATTTGTGAGGGATAAAATGCACCTAATGGGAAAAGGATTTTCATTTTCTTGATAGAAACAGTAAATTAATTAACTATTTATTTTTAATAAATTTCGCAGGGCAACCGCCAACTATCGTATTTGGTTCCACATTTTTTGTAACTATTGAGCCTGATGCAATAAGCGCCCCATTTCCAATGGTTTCAACACTATCCATAATATAGCATCCAGAACCAATCCATACATTATCTTCAACACGAATTGATTTAGGTATTGGTTTAGATTTTGGATTGTAGCTATGTGAATGGGAATAAACTATCGTATTTGACGAGATCACAACATTTGAACCAATTTCAACATTTCCAGTATAATCAATTAAAACATCTCTATTAATTTGTGAATTATCACCTATAACTAAAGTTGCATTACTAATTTCTGTTGATAAAGAAGCACCTCTGGCAATAATCGAATTAGAACCTATTTGAATATTACCAGGATATCTTATTGAAGTATTAAATAAAATTTTACTGTTTTTGCCAATTTTTTTTAAATTAAACCTCCATAAAAGTGTACTTAAAAAATCCAAAATTCTACAACTAACAGAGCTAATTAAAACAATAATAGCAATCACAAAACCTAATGGATTTTTCCCATTCCAAAACTTTTTTAGCATATCAATTAATCTTTTATAATTTTATTCAAGTGCTGCGCGTGCGTCATTCTTTTACTATCCACAATTTTTGAAACTAATGTTGCGCCATTTTTTGCAAGTTGAACCATCTTTTCTTGATTGTTCATTGCAAATCCTAAGGCTTGTACAACGCTATCAACAGACTTAGGTTTGATTTCCTTACAGTTCTCCCCATCTTTCATAAGCGCAGGAATCCCTCCTACAAAAGTGGTGATGATTGGCGTTCCAAAAATCATTGCCTCATAAAGTGTACGTGGAAATCCTTCGTGATAAGTAGGCAGAATATACAGGTCTGCATTGACGTAATAGGACTTTACTTGTTCAGGCTCAAAAACAGCACCTCTTACAAAAACTATATCTTCAATTTGATACTCTTGTATTAAAGTTTTTGCCTTTTGCAAAAACTCACCACTTCCTACCAAATTTAGTTCAAATTTATAACCTTTATGCTTTAAAACCTGAACAGCTTTTAGTAATTCTGCAATTCCTTTGTCGTGTGTTATTCTTCCTAAATACAAGATACTTGCTTTATCTTTTAACTTGTATGGTCTATTAACTAACACATCTTTTTCAGAAAATGGGATCATTGGTTTTATGGTGTGGGCTTTTTTGCTTTTTGTTTTTTCATTAATCATAGTTGTGAAAAAATCTGAAACCGTAAAGATTGTATAGGCCTTTTTATAATTCCAACTAGCTATCTCATCATTGATGCCATTCATACCCCGTACATATAAACCAAATTTTTTTCGAAACAGCCAAGATAAAACCGGTGCATACTTAAAGGAAGAAGGATAATAAAAGTAAATAAAATCATTTTTTAGTATTAATGGAATGATCTTCAAATAAGCAATTAAATAATTAAGTACTTTATTTTTTTTTATATCTAAAGGATAAACTTTAACATTGTTTGCCTCAAGGTCAAAAGCGCTTATACTTTCATTGTTAGTCGAAGCAAATTGAAAATAAGTAAGCTGATTATTGCATTGGTTTAAATCTTTAATAAAAAGGCCGTTTAAAGAGTTTGTGCAATAGGCAGGACCAATTTTGTTTATTGAAGAGTTATCAATAATTAATATTTTCATTTATATTATTTTAGCTTAAATATATATAACCTACACCCTGTACTAAAACAAAACTAACTACCACAACAAAATTAATTTGTTTTCTTTTTTCCATTTGCAAGTTACTGTAAATGATAAAGAATAGAATATAAAACATCACATAGTAAGGCATTAACCTACGTTGTGAGATGACATCGGCTTGTAGAAATAAAAATAGTAGTCCAATCCATAATTGATATGTCAGTGGTTTAGAAATAAAAGGTTTTACTCTTTTGCGAATTTTCTTGTTTAACAACCAAAAGACAATGTACACAATAACCAACCAGTTAAAGAAAGAAGCAAAGGATCTAGGAAAGTTCATTGCATTATAAACCGCCTGATCTTCTCTATTAGTACTACTTGTAGATAGTCGGCTCCAAAATGGAAGTGGTTGTGCAGCGTTATAAATAATAGCAGTAAAATCACCTGCAATTGGAACTTTTTGTAAGGTTCCTATAATCCCGGCACCCTTATCTCCTCCATAAGCTTCTTGATTGGCTTCAGTAACTTCTGTGAATTGGGGTAAATAGTTCATTGACAGTGCGACTCCACTCACAGCAATAAGACCGGAAAATATCACAACAATAATTTTCTTCTTTGAATGCTGTAAAGACAAAAGTAAATATGTTGGTATCAAAATCATCATAAACAATCCAGATTCCAATCGCAGTGTAGTACATATATAGATTACTAATATAATCTTCAATAGATTGAATAAAGAAAACTCTTTTTTAAATGTAAAGTATATCCCTAAAAGATACATCAATAAAATATGGGTATCTCTTAAGATTTGAGATGAGTAAAAGAACAGAATAGAAAATACACAAATAAGTAGCGTATATTTATATGATTTGTTTACCGTAAAATTATTAGTCTTTAACAACTTAAAAATAACTACACCTACAAATGAAAATAAAAGAAGTACAGAAATTTGTTGACCTAAATAAAAATTAGCACCAAAAAAATCACTCAAGTATCCAAATAAAGCAGCATAAGTAAAATATCCTGATTGGAATCGATTAAAAAAATCATATGTACTCCAAATAGCTTCTAATGCACTCCAATAGCTACCGGAAAGCAAGTATTCTTTTGTGGTAGGTATGAAGTAGTAGTAAGGATCATAAGCTAATAAAAAATCAAAATTATTAATTGTCATAAAAAAAAATGATATCAGCATATAAATACCACCTAAAGTAAAAACTCTATTAAAAACCTTAGAAGATAGTTTAGCTTCCTGACCTCTATTAAAAACATTATTAACTGTCATTCCTATCACATATACAAATAAAAAAAATAACATTGTTTGCATATCTACAACTACAGCTATAGATATTAAAGAAATAGCGAAAAGAATATTCCAAATCATTTTCTCTTCTGAATTAAATTTTTAACAATACTCTCAAATTCCATTAAATATTCGTTCTTCAATAGTTTTAACGTTGAATAATAAACTATAAGCATCACCAAAGCTTGAATGCAAAATGCTAAAAAAATACTTCCTATATCTACATATAGCTCACCAAAATAGATGATAGCTGCACCGAGTGATGCCGCTATAGTTATCTGGGACAAATCTTTACCTACTTCCAAAAGGGAGTAATTAATATACTTTCCTCCAAAATATATATATGAGATACTCGAGAGCATGGTAACAATAACAATACCCCACATCAATGCCATTATACTAACGTTTATTAATAACACAATGGCTAACAGACGGACTCCTTGACGGATTAATGAAATGTATAATAACTGTCTACTTTTACCGAGTACTAAAAATATATTTGTAAAAAACGAATACAAAGCCACAAATAAACCTACTAGAGCCCACATACGCAGATAGGGTGCTGCTTCAAGCCATTGTCCACCAAAGGCGACCACTATCATATTATCAGCTGAAGCATAAACCCCAAGCATTACCGGGATAATTACAAACATTGTAAGCCCAATAATTTTTCTATAGTTTTCTTTTAATTTAATTTTATCATCTTGAAATTTGGATAAAACCGGGTAGGTCACTCTCTGAATTACACTTGTTGAGGTTAATGTGATATAAGAATTTAATTTTCTACCTTGAGAAAATAAACCTAAATCTGCTTTAGTATAGACTCTACCAATCAAAAGAGGCTCTAGGTTAGTAACAATTTTATCTGCCAGTCCTTTAAATAATAAATTACTACTAAAACCGATGTACTTTTTTAAAGAATTAATATCCACCCAACCTTTCGGTCTCCAGTTACTCTGGAACCACAACAGTAAAGTTTTTAAAAAAGAATACAGTACCAAGTTAGTGGCTAATGCCCATACACCAAAACCATTGTATGCCATAACAACTGCAGTAACACCCGCTATAATCATAGCGGCTAAAGCAGAAATTGCCGGTGTTTTAAAGTTGATATTTCTACTATAGTTGGCATTTTGAATGATGGCAAAAGCGTTAAAAAGTATAGTAAGAAATACAAACCTCGATAAATTAACCAGGCTGGATTCATCATAAAATTGTGCGATGTAGGGCGATAATGTAAAAAGCAGTAAATACAATACAAATGCAATTCCCACATTTAAATAAAAAACAGATGTCAAATCTGTGCTGGTAGCTTTGTTATCCCGAATAACTGCCTGACTAAAGCCACTATCAACAAATGCTTCAGATAAAACGGAAAACACAATTAACAATTCCAATATCCCAAAATCATAAGGTGTAAGCAACCTTGCTAATATCATTGTTATGATGATATTTACCAAACCTGCTCCTATGGTTCCTATTGAATTCCAAGCAACACCTTTAAGTGTAGCATTTTTGAGACCCATTAATTTCTTTGTTTAATTACCTTACAAGGATTACCGACAGCTATACTGTATTCAGGTATTGACTTTGTGACCACTGAACCAGCTCCTATTACACAACCTTTACCTATTTTAACGCCATCTAATACAACTACATTTGCTCCAAACCATACATCATCTTCTACAATAATTCCTTTTCTGCTTAATCCTTGGTCTTTAATGTTTTCTTTGCTGTTATCAAAACTATGATTAGAACCAACTATAACGCATCCAGGTGCAATTGCGCAATTATTTCCTATAGTCACTAACCCCATTATCATAGAATTACGATTAATACTTGTATTTTCACCAATTACAACTTTTGAAGTTCCATTACTTCGCAATTCTACGTTGTCACCAATTATAACATTATCTCCTATGAATGTATAATTGTAAATTTTAACATTAGATTCTAATCGCACATTATTTCCTATGCTTAACTTTCCTCTTAAGACAACATTTCTTCCAATTCTTAATTTTGTTCCAGAATTATTAGAAAGAAATAAAAACTTAAAAATTAATCCTTTAATAATAGATAGTAAAGCTTTAATCTTGTTATAATATTTTAATCTTTTCACCTGTTTCTTTTTTCAATTTGTTTCACCACTTTACAAGGGTTGCCCACTGCAATTGTCCAAGCCGGTATATCTTTTACCACTAATGACCCAGCCCCTATTATGGCACCTTCACCAATTGTTACGCCAGGCATTACAATTGTATTCATACCAATAACACAGCCTTTTTTTAAATGTATAGGTTCCTTATTATATGGTAGTTTATTGTAATCATCACCCACATAATATTCATCTAAAATACGTTTATGACAAAGCAACAAGCATCTACTCGCCACCCAAACACCATCTTCTATGTTAATCAATTTTGCATTTCCTACATCGTAATACACATCATAACCAATAGACACCTTACCTTGAATATTTACTCCGGTCAGTTTCCAAAGCCAAGGTCTTACTCTTGGATGAATACGGTTTAGCACGACCCAGTTTTTAGCTATTTTAAAAATCAACCACTTTATATATAGACTAAACTGTATATATATGTATTTTGGTAATTTTAGAGTAATAGTTAGTAATCGTTTCATTTTTTTGGATAGAGGTTAATAAATATTTTAAACGTGTTAAGGTTTAAAGGAACTCCAATGCGAGGAATAATTGATGTGTCGTGTGCGTTTTCTATTTTTATGCTTTTTTCAGTGGAAAATCCCATTTTATAATTGGCAGTTTTTACAAAATCATTGGATACCTCCGTATAATCTCCATTTGGATAAGCAAAATACTTACATTCCGTTTGAAGTTTTTGTTCAATTATTTTTTTACTATCTATAATTTGTGCTTTTACTTCTTGCTCGTCTTGATTGCTGTGACAACAAATATGGTATTTACAATGTGACCCAATCGTTACACCTAAACTGTGAAGCTTTTTGACCTCTTCCCAGTTCATTGGTTTAACAGATTTAAATTTTTCAACCAAGGTAATGTAATCTTGATCAGATAAATTTGTTTTTAGTTCACTAACAATTCTTCTAACCTCTTCTAGTGGCTTACTTTTTAAAGCATTAATTACTTTGCTGTAAATAATATTTCTATTCTCAATATCTAAAATATCTTCATTATCAATTTTCAAAAAAGGGACATTAATTTTCTTTAAATCTGCACCATAAACAATCAGTCTAGCAATAGAAGTAGGAAACAACTCACCCGTTTCAATATGTTCAGTTGATACAAATACGGTAAAAGGTAAATTAAGCTCATTTAGAATTGGATAAACCACATTTAAATTGTTTAAATAACCGTCGTCAAAAGTAAGCACTGCCTCTCTGTTAGTAAACTTTTTACTCTGGTATCTATTATAAAATTCATCTAAAGAAATGATTTCATAGTATTTATTCAAATAGGCAATTTGTCTTTTAAAAGTAAAAATATCAAAAGACTCTGCTTCAACGTTCTGGTCTACAATTTGATCTACTCCGTGCCAGAATAGTATTCGAGGGGTACTGTTTAACTTTCTGAGAAAGAAATCTCCTTTTAAAATAAGAAAAATATTTTTTAATGTTTTTTTCATTTATTTAAAATATATTAACATTATTTAAGCTTTTGTTGATTGGTTGAGTAGTAGTTTATTCGATGTTCTCGACTTCGCTCGAACCTAAACAAATTGATTTATGACTCTCTGTTCTCGACACTTCGACTTCACTCAGTGCTGGCAAGCTGGAACTTAAACAAATTGATAATTCGGTTTTACTCAGCAGAACTATCGAAGGGCCGGGTGGTTATTTAACTCATTAAAAACTCGCGTAAACTTTCATTTTGGATACCTTCTACCGTATTTCCTGAAAAGCTTTCTAATGTAATCACTTTTTTAGGATAGTTGTCTTTTATTTGTTTGAGGTTGCCAAATTCACGTGCTAAAGTAGCCTCATCGTTTAAACTAAGTGCCACTTGCAGGTATAGCTTTTCACCATCTTTCTCAGCAACAAAATCAATTTCTTTCGTTCCTAAGGTGCCAACTAGCACTTTGTATCCTTTAAAAACGAGGTGATTGTACACCACATTCTCCATGATCTTTCCACGGTCTTCTAATCGGTATCCCCAAAGACCATTTCTAATTCCTAAATTTTCGAAATAATATTTTTCACCAATTTCAAAGAGTCGTTTTCCTACCAGATCGTAACGCCCGACCTTATGTACTAAAAATGCATTGACAAGGTGCTGAATATAGTTTTGAACTTGGTTAGGCGCCATTTTTATTTGTTGAGATTTTAAAAAGTCACTAATCTTTTTAGCAGAGAATAAACTTCCAGTATGTGCCGCTAAAAACAGTACCAATTGTTCCAGGAAATTCACATTTCGGATTGCGTATCTATTGATGATATCTCTATAGACAATACTTTGGTAGATATTTTTCAAATATTCAAAAACAATTTCATCCTTTAACTCTAAATGAATCAAGTACGGAAGACCTCCATATTTCAAATATTTGTATAAACTCGCTTCATTTTCTGTAAGCTCATGAAAGGCTAAAAACTCAGGATAAGAGAGGCTAAATATCTCTATAGCAATGTATCTCCCACTTAAATGCCCCGCTATATCTCCTGATAATAAATTTGCATTGCTCCCCGTACAATATATATCTAAATTCTCTTGAAGTAAAAGCGAGCGAAGTGCATCTCCAAAGTTTTCTATATCCTGAATTTCATCAATAAACACATAGGTTTTTCTAGATTCAGCAGCTTTTTCTAGCACATATTCATTTAAATCTGAAGCTGTCTTTAAAAAAGAAAAGGCTAAATCTTCTTTGTTAATGTAAAGAATTTCAGCATTCTGATCTTGCTCTACAACCAACTGAATAATTTGATAAAGCAAATAACTTTTACCCACGCGCCGTTGCCCAGTTAAGACTTTTATTATCGGTTTCCCAATAAATGGTTTAATCTTATCCAAATACGCTGGGCGTTTGCGAATATTGTTCGGTATACTTATGTCATTTGTTTTCACTGTGATTTTAGTTTTGTGTAAATATAATGAAAGTTATAAGTATAGTTATAGTTTTTTGGCGTTTAGTCGATAGTCTGTGGTCTTGAGTCTATTTTCGATTATTCGATTATTCGTTATGCGCTATTTCCCCGACCTTTATTCCTGCGCGGCAAGCTGGCTCCTTCACTAAAAATGTCCTCAGGACATTTTCTTAACGTTCGACCCGGGTGTGGCGCACGATACTTCCGAAGATTCGGGATGTACGTCAACAGAGAAAGGGATTTCGTTTGTTCGGTTATTCGACTATTCAACTATTCAACTATTCAGTTTTCGGTTGTTCTCGACTTCGCTCGAACCTAAACAAATTGATAATTTGGCTTCGCTCAGTGCTGGCAAGCTCGAACTTAAACAAATGCTATTTAACTTTGTGTTATCGACACTTCGGTTATTCGACTATTCGTTTATTCGGTTGTTATCGACACTTCGGTTATTTGCCTTTGACGGAACAGTCAGAGATCTCTGTTTTGGTTTTAAGTTGGCGAGGTGCGATAAGCAAAGAGCGTAGTATTTCTACTTTTCCTTTTTACAAAATTTACTCTCAGCCTTCATCCCTCAAAGAATTCTTTTTCAATTTTATTCTGTTCTATTTTTATATTTTCTACCAAGTGCTGTTAGCTTATATTTTTGGTTTCTGCTTTTTGGTTTTTCAGGTATGGTCATTTCAATTAAACCAATTTCTAATGCGGGCTGAATGTAATTATATAGAAATGTGGGTCTATGTTTAATTTCGCATTTGGTCATAAGCTCACTTAGTGTCATATCATCATTAAGAACTGAAACTAACTTTTCAATTTGTTCAGTGACTTGTTCGGTGACTTGTTCGGTGACTTGTTCGGTGACTTGTTCCATTGGAAGAGTCGTTCTTATGTGATTTTCGGTAAAATAGAAACATGATTTATCATAAGATTTTAAAATACGAGGTAGACCAGAACCAAGTTGTTCAACAAGGTCTAGATCTCTGTATATTCTCATAATTTCTTTATTTCTAGGAATGGAATAGCCTTCAAAGAATTCTTCTTCTCCTAATCCTTCAGGGATTCCACCATAGGATGTAATCTCAAGTCTATCCTGAAAAATCTCAAACTTCGGTGCAATTTCTCTTGAGTAATCATTGTGTACAAAAGCATTAATAACTGCTTCTCTCAGGGCTACAGTATCCCATTGTCTTTTTTCCAAGCGTTCTTTTGAAGTTATTTTCGTAAAAGTTCTATTTTTCAACTTCAAACCTGTCTAAAACTTGTTTTGTTGCTTTAATTAAAGAGCAAAAACCATATTCATTACTTTGTACCAAGTCAACTCTATCAATACCACTATACTTTGCAACTTTAATAGAGACTGTATTATTATCAGCCAACAAATAACCAACGTAATTAAAGACTTTGTCTTCGTTTAAAAGCTCAAGATTTGTTGCAAAATTTTCGTTTAATGTTTTGTCTAAAACGTCATAGTAAATTTGTAGTTGCCCAAACTTCAATTCTTGTTTGGGTGCTTTGATTGCAGCAATTGATTTACGAGTACGTTTAGCGAACAATTCCTCAATCATTTTTGTGGTCATTGGTTCTGAAGCGCTCCCGTTTCTCATGAATGCTCCTTTTGAAGACATTCCGTATTTCTTAAGGTAATAGGGGCGCTCTTGTCCGCTGGCAACAATTATTTTAATAGTTGGTTTTCCCTCTCTTACTTCTTCTACTACATCAAACAGACCCATACAAGATGGAGCTATATTATTTTTAATTCTGTCCTTGATTTGCAATTGTAATTGATCTGAGTTTTCAACCCCCTGTACTTCACCTTGATCATTAATTCCTATATAAATAACACCTCCGCCTAAATAATTCAAAAAAGCCACCACTTCTCTTTCTAAATGTAAAGTTAGTTGCGCTTTGAATTCTACTCGGTTATTTTCAGTCATTAGGTATTGGCTGTGTTTTTATTAATTTAATTTCTTGGATGATAGACTCTATGTCAAGTATATACTTTTTGAGCTTAGGCTGCATACAAGTTTATTTTATATTTATTTAAATCTTCTAAGAGCACGGGGTTTTTTAATGATTTAACCGATACTAAATCAACGTTCCTCTCAAGTTCTTCGAGTAGTAAAAAATAATTATCGATGTAATCAATAATTTCTATTTCTGAAGAAAACTCTACTTATAAATCAATATCACTTTTTGCATTCATAACGCCTTTAGCTGCAGAGCCAAAAAAGCTATTGACTTCACTTGATGTTTTTTTGCAAACGTCTATGATTGCTTGTATATTATGTTGTATTGTTTGATCTATAATTAGTGTAAATATAGCTACTATTTATTAATCGTTGGTTCGTTTAATCGGTGTTCTCGACACTTCGGCTTCGCTCAGTGCTGGCAAGCTCGAACTTGAAACAAGTTAGGATGAATTTTTGATTTCAGATGTCGGGTTTTTCGATTATTCGTTTATTCAACTATTCGTTTATTCGGTGTTCGGTATTCGGTGTTCGGTGTTCAGTATTCTTTATTTTTTATTTGGTGTTCTTTATTTATTACGATTTTCATCGTTTATTTTAGCTGGGTTTTGTCTAGTGTCAAAAACATCGTTAATGATTATTTGGTTATCATTTATACGATAAATTATTTTATAATTTCCACACACCAAATATCTGTGGTTTTGTTTTATTTTTTCTAGATTAGACTCTAGTTGACCAGATTCAGGATTATCTAAAAGTTGTTTTGTTGAGCTAAGTATCTGTTTTCTTATTTTATGGGCAGTCTTTTTAGATACTTTATCGGAGTAATAGTCAAAAATATTTTTCAGATTTTCGATTGCAAAATCAGTCCAAACTATTCTCATTTATTACCAGTTTGCAGATAATTTTTCTAACTCGTCTTGAGTTTTGAAATTTCCATTTATAAAATCATTTTCAGATTTTTCAATTCTATGAATTAACTCATCAACTGTAAATGGTTTAAAATCAGCTTTACCTTTTTGCTTTCTTAAAATAAACTTTTCAATTTTTTCAATGAATTTCTCATCTTGCATCTGGGCAAGGTAAGATATCAGATTCAGTTTTCTTGTTTGTAAATCCATAACGTTCATTTTTTCAAATTTACGAAAATATTATATGTGATTTAATTTAATCTGGTGAATTTCGACACTTCTGCTTTGGTTAGTGTTGGCAAGCTCGAACTTGAAACAGATTCAATTGGATTTTTTGATTTCAGATGTTCGTTATTAATGCTAATTTAAAACAAGCGTCCTAGTTTAGAGTTTAATGCAGTAGTTAAGTCAATGGCTTCAAACTTTAAGTTAAACTCTTGTTTTAAAGGTTCAATCATCTTCTTAAACGACTTTCTATCTTTTGTAATGTATGCATCAATTTTTCTATTATGGATTTGAGCAAAAAGTTTTATATCATTAATAACAACCTTTCTCTCCCCAAAATCACCAAACTTGCCTATATCTTTGAGTAAGGCTAAAAATTCTCCAGAAAATTTAGCGTCACTAAAATCAAATTCTAATAGTCTAAATGAATTTAAAGAAAGTAAATTTTCAGGATTATCACCAACTGAGTATTCGCTTACAACAATTGTAGATAAATACATTTTCAATATTATTTTCAATGAAATATTTAAAATAATCAACACAATTTTGATGATATTCATCATCTCTTTTGAGTAAACGAATACAAAAGGAACAATCTAATAGAACACTAGTTATTCCATTCATACTCCTTCAGCTTTTATGTCGTTTAACCACGTATCGACATTAGTTATCTTATTTAGATTTTCTGAAGCTTTAACTATTACTTTATCTAAAAGTGACTTATTAAAAACAGGTTTATATTGTATAAATTCTAAAAGAACTAAATCAGATAAACTATTATCTTCTAGGTTTTTTTTACCTCGTACTTTAATACCGTAAGGTTTATACGTTTTTTTCTCGCCATTCATAATCTGTTCCTTTGTGGCTGAAACTGTAATATTACCATATTTGTTGGTACTTATGTGAAGGTTCGGATTTTTTCCACCTTCTTGATAAATTTCTCCATACAGATAAAATTCACTTTCAAAATAGGTAGGAGCTATCATTTCATAGTTTGTTGTTTCATCAATGATTAAAGTAGGCTTATTAGACATCGAATTGTTAAACTCAATTTTATATCCTTCTTTTAAAGCTCTTTTTTGAAATTTATCAATGATTGATTGCCTCTTATAATCCAAAAAATCTAAATTGCTTCTATTATTTATTTCACTGGTGAGACCATTGAATAGGATTACTGCTGTTATAGGTAAGAAAAATTTATGTTTTGCAGAACCCTCATCAATATCATAAGAAATATGTGGTCGATTACGCTTTTCTTTTCTATTAGGGTACAAGAACGTTTCTACATCTGATATAAAGTCTTTAATTTCGTTTATATCGACATCTTTAGGAGACAGAGAGTTATCCCTGTTTGTCACTCTTATTTCTATGTAACCTTGTTCTTCCACTTGTTTAATCTAAAATACAAATTTAACTGATTAAAAAACTACCGCCAGCAATTGGTATAAAAAAAGCTTCATAATCGCTAAATATAATTTTAAAGTATATTAAAAAAAGTTAACTGTTAACCCAAAATCTTGCATATTGGCTCGTTTATTCGTTGTTTTTTGGTCGTTGCCAGTTGTCTGTTCTCGACACTTCGGCTTTGTTTAATGCTGGCAAGCTCGAACTTGAAACAAATTCAATTGGATTTTTTGATTTCAGATGTCGGATTTTTTGTTTATTCGGTTTTCGATTATTCGGTTATTCAATTATTCGTTTATTCGGTATTCGATATTTGTTATTCTTTATTCGATATTCGGTTGTTCTCGACACTTTGACTAAGCTCAGCAGAACTATCGAAGGGTCTTTTTTTATTCTCTAAGATTTTTCCAATACCAATCCACTGCTTCTTTAAGTCCATTTGAGAAAAGGTGGGTGGGTTGGTAGTTGAGTTTTTCTTGAGCTTTTTGTATGGATGCTAATGAATGTGGTACATCTCCTTGACGGTTTGGACCGTGTTTGATTGTTATATCGGCTATTTTTGAATCATAGGCTGCAAGGTATTCTCGCAGTAATTCAGCCATATTTTTGATGGTTGTGCGATCGCCTACTGCTGTATTATACACCTGATTGAGAGCGTCTTTATGCGTTGATGTTATCGCTCTCAAATTCATTTGTACTACATTATCGATGTAGGTAAAATCACGTGAAAAGGTTCCATCGCCATTAATTACTGGACTCTCGTGTTTCATGAATTGCATCACAAACTTTGGGATTACTGCTGCATAAGCTCCGTTAGGGTCTTGCCGTCTTCCAAAAACATTGAAATACCGGAGTCCGATACTATTTAAACCGTAGTTTTTCTGAAAAATATCGGCGTACAGTTCATTTACATATTTGGTGATGGCATAAGGCGAAAGCGGTTTTCCTATTTCGTCTTCTATTTTTGGTAATTTGGTTGAGTCGCCGTAAGTAGAACTACTCGCTGCATAGACAAACCGTTCAACCTCAGCATCGCGAGCTGCTACCAACATGTTCAAAAACCCGTTTACGTTTACTTCATTAGACGTAATGGGATCGTTGATGGAGCGCGGAACTGAGCCTAAAGCTGCTTGATGCAAGACAAAATCTTGGTTGTTGCAGGCTTGTCGGCAGGTTTCTAAGTTGCGAATATCGCCTTCAATAAGGGTGAAATTTGTATTAGTTAAAAAAGCTTCGATATTGTGTCGATGTCCTGTTGCAAAATTATCGAGGCAGGTTACGATAGCACCAATTTGGAGTAGTGCTTCGCAGAGGTTACTCCCGATGAACCCGGCTCCTCCGGTAACTAGGATTTTTTTGTTTTCTAACTTTTTGAACTGTTTTAAACTCATATGTTGTGTGTTTTCCGCGCTTCGGTATGTACCTCTACAAGGATAAGGATTTCGTTTGTTCGTGTATTCGATTATTCAGTTGTTCTCGACTCCGCTCAAACTTAAAACAAATTGATTTATCATTTTGTATTCTTGACACTTCGATTATTCAATTATTCAATTATTCGTTTAATCGTGTATTTGTGTATTCGACTATTCGATATTTGTTATTCTTTATTCGGTGTTCGGTGTTCTTTAGCCTTTTCCAATGGAATAGACTTCAAAACCGATTTTGTTCATTGCTTTTCGGTCTAGAATATTTCTTCCGTCGAATAGGAATGCTGGTTTCATCATTTGACTATAAAAAGCCTTCCAATCATAGTCTTTAAACTCGTCCCATTCCGTCATAATTGCTACGGCGTGGGCTTCTTGACAAGCAAGTGCTGGATCGTTTACAACTATTACTTTTTCTCTTATATAATCGCTATCGTGTGTGCCAAGGTGTTCTAAATCAGCATACACTTGTTCGGTTTTTACTTTTGGATCATAAACAACGATATTGGCTTGTTCGTTGAGCAAATCGTCTGCTACATAAATCGCTGCTGATTCGCGTGTATCATTAGTGTCTTTTTTGAATGCCCATCCCAATAAAGCAATTTTTTTTCCTGATACGGTGTTGTATAATGTGCGAACTATATTTCGTGCAAATCGGCGTTTTTGGTGGTCGTTCATCAAAATTACTTGCTCCCAATAATCGGCTACCTCTGGTAATCCAAGTGATTGCGCAATATAAACCAGGTTCAGAATGTCTTTTTGAAAACAAGAACCGCCAAATCCAACTGAAGCTTTCAGGAATTTTGGTCCGATACGGGAATCCATTCCGATAGCTTTTGCTACCTCTTCAACATCTGCTTCGGTTTTTTCACACAGCTCACTTATGGCGTTGATGCTCGAAATTCGCTGAGCTAAAAACGCATTTGCAGTTAGTTTAGACAGTTCGGACGACCACACGTTGGTCGTTAAAATCTGTTCATCGGTCAACCACGATTGATACACACTAACTAAAGCTTGCATAGCTTTTTTTGCTGCTTCGGTGTCGTTGTCGCCTCCGATTAAAATACGATCTGGATGAAGCAAGTCATTAATAGCTGTTCCTTCCGCTAAAAATTCGGGGTTGGAAAGAATATGATAGTTAACGCCATTGCCTGTGTTGTGCAAAATGCTTTTCAGTGCCTGCGCCGTACGCACTGGCAAGGTTGACTTTTCAACTACAATTTTGTCATCTTTAGCTACCCGCGCAATTTGACGCGCACAGAGTTCAATGTATTTTAAATCTGCAGCTTTTCCTTTTCCAACACCATAGGTTTTGGTTGGCGTATTTACAGAAATAAAAATCATTTCAGCTTCGTCGATAGCTTGGTCTACAGCGGTTGAAAAGAAAAGATTTTTGCCTCTTGCTCTTCCTACCACTTCTGCTAATCCAGGCTCATATACCGGTAGGTTGTCAAGGTTATCATCATTCCAATCGGCAATTCGTTGTTCGTTGATATCGACTACTGTAACTTGGATGTGTGGGTTTTTATCGGCTATTACAGCCATTGTCGGTCCGCCTACGTATCCAGCTCCGATGCAGGCTATTTTTTTTATACTTGTATTCATATTCTAGTGTGTTTGTTCGTTGGCTGTTATGGGACTTCGATACGTTCGCTTATAGCAAACACTCGGCCACCTTGGTTTTTTGTTGGTCTTGAGTCAAGAGTCTGTTGTTCTCGACACTTCGGCTTCGCTCAGTGCTGGCAAGCTCGAACTTGAAACAAATTTCATTGAATTTTTGATGTCGAATGTCGGATTTTTTGTGTGTTCGACTATTCGATGTTTATTATTTGGTGTTCAGTATTTAGTATGCTCGACACTTCGACTTTGCTCAGTGCTGACAAGCTGGAACTTAAACAGATACTATTTAACTTTGTTTCCATTCATTTAAGCTTATTCTTGTTCATTTTGTCTTGACACAATCCCGAAACATCGGGAGAACCAAAAGGTCAAGACTAATTTAAGGAAATTTTTGCGCCGCTGGGCTCTGCAAAACCATTGCTGGTATTTTTGCTCCATGCTTATCACTACGTGATGCACTTCCGCAAATACCACAATTATTTCTGGAAATTAGTCGGTTTACACTTTGTAGATCAATTTTTTCAGTCATACTTTGCTTTCTTGTTTTTCAAGATTCTTCTCGATAGGCCATTTTTGCGATTTCCGTTTATTCAACTATTCGATTATTCGGTTTTCGATGTTCTCGACTCCGCTCGAACTTGAAACAAATTTTATTGAATTTTTGATGTCGAATGTCGGATTTTTTTTGTGTATTCGACTATTCGATATTTATTATTTGGTGTTCAGTATTCAATATTTAGTGTTCTCGACACTTCGACTTCGCTCAGTGCTGACAAGCTGGAACTTGAAATAAATTAGATTGAATTATCTGTTGTCAAGTCTTTGTTTTTCTCAGCGGTGGTTTTGGTTTGGTTAGGTAAGCGTTAAGAGCACTTCTACAATGCGCTCTGCTGCTTTTCCGTCCCATTTTTCTGGTATTTGTCCTTGTTTCCAGTTTCCTGCTAGTAATTTTTTGAGTGCTGGTTTTATTTTATCGGGTTGTGTTCCTATCAATTCATTGGTACCAATCTCAATTGTTTCTGGTCGCTCGGTATTATCTCGTAAGGTAATACAAGGCACATTCATTACGGTAGTTTCTTCTGTTATTCCGCCAGAATCTGTCAACACTCCTTTAGCAAATTTCACCAAGTAGTTAAACTCTAAATACCCTAGAGGATCTACCAAGTGAATGTTGTTCATTTTGATTCCTGCTTTTTCCAAAATGATTTTTGTTCGCGGATGAATAGGAAAAACCACTGGCATTCCGTTTGTATTTTGATCGATACTTTCAATAAATGCTTTGAGTTTTTGTTCTTCATCAACATTTGCTGGTCGATGCATTGTCATCACCAGATATTCTTTTTCTTTTAAGTCAAGCTGATTCCACACTTCTGGTTGTTGAAATCGATTTTCATTTGCACGAAGTGTATCGATCATCACATTACCGACAAAGTGGATTTGGTTTTCTTTGTGTCCTTCTTTTAGCAGGTTTTTACCCGCTAAAGTTGATGTAGTAAAAAATTCATCGGTAATACTATCGGTCAGCATGCGGTTGATTTCTTCCGGCATAGTTCTATCCCAAGAACGGATTCCCGCTTCTACATGAGCTACTTTTATATCGAGTTTTTTTGCAACAATACTACAAGCCATTGTTGAAGTAACATCTCCCACAACCATTAACAAATCGCAAGGATTCTTTTCCACTTCCTTTTCAAATGCTAGAATAATAGCTGCCGTTTGTTGCGCTTGACTTCCTCCTCCACAAGCTAAATTGACATCAGGTTGCGGAATATTGAGTTGTTTAAAGAATGTTTCACTCATCTTTTCGTCGTAATGCTGGCCGGTATGTACCAAGCGATACGAAATAGTAGCTCCTTTACCCTGTGCTTTTTTGATGGCGTGTATGATGGGAGCTATTTTCATAAAATTGGGTCTTGCTCCAGCTATGAGTGTTATTTTCATTTTTTATTTATTTTTTGGCTATTTGGTGCGGCCCTTCGGTACATTCGCCTGTGGCGGGCAGGCTCAGGGATTTTTCGGTTGTCGGTTGTTCTCGACTTCGCTCGAACCTAAACAAATTAGATTAAATTGTGAATTGTGATTGTGTATTCTCGACACTTCGTTTTCACTCAGTGTTGGCAAGCTCGAACTTGAAACAAATTAGATTGATTTTTTGATGTCGGATTTTTCGATTATTCGCTTATTCGCGTATCTGCCTATTTACTGATTTGCTTATTTGTTATTCTTTATTCGATGTTCGGTATTTAGAATTCATAATCGGTTACTGCTTTTTTAGCACGGCTTCGCCACAGCGAGTCCCATTTTAAGCCGGGATGCTTTGATTATAAACCAGTTAACAAAAATGCAAAACTAACCTATCCTTTGAAAAAACAAAGGATTTACTGCAATGATTTTACCATCAATTTTAGTGAGTGACTTACCTTGAAATCGGTATTTAATAAAAGAGTTAGTCGAAATCAAGTCGTTTAGCATTCGTGGGTTAGTTTTGAGTGTGCAAATTATACGATTAATTTTCTTTTTTACAAATTTTCAGCAAGTAATTTCGGCTATAGGGATTCAACCCTTCGGTACATTCGCCTGTGGCGAACATCAGCCTTCAGGGACCATTCTGTAGTCGAGGGTCAAGAGTCTGTTTTCTGTTGTTCTCGACACTTCTACTTTACTTAGTGCTAATGAGATTGAATTTTTGATTTCGGATTTTTCGTTTATTCGTGTATTCGTGTATTTGGTATTCTCGACTTCGCTCGAACCTAAACAAATTGATTTATGACTCTGTGTTTATTGAAGCTTAACGACTGACTCGTAGTTTTCAGGAGTTGTAATTTGAATGTATTGGTGTTCTCGTAGTTGATGACAAGCGTTACAACTTACTCGCATTTCTTCATATTTCTCGAAATACAACTCTTTATCTTTTGTTTCGATAGCTTTTTTGAGTTGAGGCATGGCTTCATCGAGGAATTGTTCGGCTGCAGAAGCATGCTCTGGTCGTCGTTGCAATCCTAATTCTAAAGCTTCTTCCATTTCTTCTAAGTGGTGATTTGCATATCCCCAATTCTCATCTTTACCAGCTGCATAAAGTTCTTTGTAGCGATAACTTATTTCCCACATAGCTCGACCAAATCCTTGAAATTGTTCTTCAATAATTTCAACTCGCTTTTGATCATCTCCTTTCACCCACTGTCCTTCTACAGTTTGTTTCTCAGTTTTGCTTGAATTGCTTTTTTCTGAATTTTTATCGCAAGCAACCAGGGCTACAGCAAATATTGCTAGAATAACTATATTTTTCATTTGAATTAATTTTCGCCCACAAATTACAATTAATTATAGAAAAACAGCTCTCCTTTATCTGTATTAACAATTGTTTTAAGCCACCAAGGTTTTGAAATATGTAAATTATCTTTCATTTATTTGCGTTCGTGCGCTCTTAACCACATACGGTTATCTATTGAATGCTTTGAGCCGGAAGTTTGTTAATCAAGGTTGAAGTAGAATCTAAAAGACACCCTGCATTAACTTTATTTCGGCAGTTCAATGTTTAGGTTTGATAAAATTGTATATGATTGTAGGCTGATGCTCACTAACTAGCATTATATGTGTTTTTTTTACTATTTTTAGAAAATCGTTATGCTTTTCAAAACAAGGACTAGCAAAACCTACACCAGAAAATATATTATAAAAAACTATTTTACAACTAGTTGCGAGAACACCCCTGCTCAGACGCTAGAAACATCTACTTTAAGTAAGTATCAAAAAAGATAACAATTTCATTACCAACTAAATTGACTTAAATGTTTGGTAATTGGAAAACCAATAGTATATTTGCAGATTAGTATATATAAATTTATCAATCATGAAAAAGAATACTTTAGTATTGTTGTTGTTTTTTCTAAGTCTTGGAATGTACGCACAAGAAGAAATTGAATACAACAAATGGTCTGTTGACTTAGGTGCAGGTCTTAACAAGGCTACCCGCCCTATGACGCCTGGTTTTTATTCAGGTACTTTTGCTTTTGACAACACTTCATTCAATTTAGGTGTAAGACATATGTTTAATGATAAATTCGGTTTAAAGTTAGGAGCTGGATATCACTCGATGATTGAAGGAGATAATAGTCTTCCTTTTGAAACTGAAATGTACAACGTTTCTTTAGAAGCTGTTGTAAACCTAGGTACCATTTTCGGGTTCCGCGAAGGCTCTGCTGATTGGTTCAATCTTTTAGGTCACGCTGGATACGGAATGGGCTTCATGAGTTTTGATGATGATGCGCCTTCATTAGAAGGAGATGATAGCATGGATATGATTATGGTTGGTTTAACTCCTCAGGTTAGATTAAGCGATCGTTTCTCATTACATGCTGACCTTACAATGGCAGGTACACTTAATCATGATATAAACTGGGACGGTAGAGGTGTTCCTGGCGAGCCTAGTAATCGTGGATTCAATGGATTGTTTTCTACTGTTTCTGTAGGGCTTTCTGTATATTTAGGCGGAAATGATCAGCACGCTGACTTTGTAAACGCTTCTAACGCTAAACAGTTGGAAGACGAGTTAGATATGGTTGAAAAGCGTTTAGCTCGAGTAGAAGAAGACCTTCAAGACGATGATCGCGACGGTGTTCCAAACTATTTAGACGAAGAACCAAACACACCAGCTGGTGTTCGTACCGATCCAAAAGGAAGAGCTTTAGATACTAATGACAACGGTATTCCTGATGATTTAGAAGAAAGTTTGGATAAGCGTTTTGTTACAGAAGAAAAAGCTAAAGAAAAAGGTATGATTATGTCTGGCGATGGTGAAGGCGGTGCTGGATCTACAATGGCTAAAAACTTACTTAATGATGGTTATGTAAATGTTTACTTCAGATTTGACAGTACTCAACCAGAAACTTATTCTTTTGATGCTATTAATTATGCTGTTCGTTATATGAAGAGCAATCCTGAAGCAAGTGCTGAGTTAATCGGTTATGCAGATCAGATTGGTAATTCTGAATACAACGATCAACTTTCTGAGCGTAGAGCTAAAAAAGTTTATGATATCTTAATTGCTTCTGGAATTAGCGAAGACCGTCTTGAATTTAGAGGTGGTGGCGTTGATGATTCTGTAGATAAAGAATCTAGAGAAGCTAGAAACATTGTTAGAAGAGTTACTTTTCAAGTAAAATAATTCTTTTTAACACTATAAATAATACCAAAAAGCTGTCTATTAATTTAGGCAGCTTTTTTTAGTTGCAAAATTCAGTAAAGGTATTGGACTTTAAAAGCTGTATTCTTCCTACATTTATCTCCAATAAATTCCATTTATGAAAGAAATCGAACGTAAATTTTTAGTGAAAAGTGAGGGGTTTAAATCGAACACTACAAATCAATACAAAATTACACAAGCCTACCTCAACAGTCATCCAAACAGAACAGTTAGGATTCGTATTAAAAACGAATTGGCTTTTTTAACTATCAAAGGAAAATCTTCAGAAGATGGCCGAAGTCGGTTTGAATGGGAACAACCAATCGATATCAAAGAAGCTATGCAATTACTCCAATTATGCGAGCCAGGAAAAATTAAGAAAGTACGGTATGAAGTAAAACACGATAATCACCTTTGGGAAATAGATGTTTTTGAAGAGCAACACCAAGGTTTAATCATTGCAGAAATTGAATTAAAAGATGCTGACGAAGATTTTGAAAAACCAGAATGGTTGGGCAAGGAAGTTACGGGTGATAGCAGGTATTACAATTCGCAATTAATTCAATTAAAAAAGCCCCCCCAGTAATGAGGCGGCTAGTAAATTTTAATCCGTAAATGCGATTAAATATGATCGGCATTATATCCGGTATAAGGTTTTTCTTCCTCGTTAAAACGAATATCGTGGGCTTCTAATTCTTTTAAAATCGGTTCATAAATTTCTTTATGAATTGGTCTAAGCACACCTTTTTTAGTAATTTCTCCATTCAATATTTTAACGATGGCAATTCCGAGTGGCAAGCCAACTGTTTTTGCCATTGCGGTATATTTTTGATCTTCGCCGATACTCACCATAGTGGAATCGATCTGATTTTTCTTTCCATTGAGCTCATAACCAAATTTATGATACATTACAATCATATCTTTATCATCTGGTTTCAACATCCATTTCTCTTCTAATATTTTCTGAAGCGCTTGTGCTGGAGTAGCATTTTTTATTCCTATTTTCTTATTAGGATTGAAAATATCGAGCTCTAAGAGTTTATCCCATAGCAAATCATCTTGATCGATTTTTGTACTATGGCGCAATTTCAATTCAACCGAATCGGTAGGCGAATACGGTAAGAAAGAGTTTACAAAATCGCGATATGTCATATTTTCAGTTTCCTGCATGTGATACGTATCATCGGTCATTCCTAATTGAACAAACACATTCCAAGCTCTACTAAAGCCAACTCTACGCAAGGTTCCACGATAAATAGTCGGAATATTTTCCAGCCCATAAACCGAACGATAAGCCAACGAATTTCTATTAGCTAAACCTTCAAAACGTCCGTAGCCAGGCACTTCTAAAAATTCAGTTCTACGGAATAGGCGCTGATAAGGAATATATTTATACTTACCTTCTTGCATAAATTCGGCTGCACCACCTTGACCAGCAACAACCACATTTCTAGGATTCCAAGTAAACTTGTAATGCCATAAATTATCATCGCTTTCGGGAGCAACTAAGCCACCTGTAAACGATTCGAACATCAGCATTTTTCCACCTTTTTCACGAATTCTATCAATTACCTGCATGGCACTCATGTGGTCGATTCCTGGATCTACACCAATTTCATTCATAAAAGTGAGTCCTTGTTGCTTAACATCTGTATCCAATTCTTGCATTTCAGGAGAAACATAAGAAGCTGTTGCCATATTTTTAGAAAACCGCACACAATCTTTAGCGACTTCAATATGAAAACGAGCCGGAAGCATAGAAACGACTAAATCTGCTTTTTTGATTTCTTCTTCACGTTGATTTTGATCAAAAACATCAAATTCGAAAGCGGAAGTATGCGGAAAATCGCCCGCCATACGTTGTGCATTTTCTAGTGAAAGGTCACCAATTTTAAGTTGAAATTGTTGTTGTTCAGCATGATTAGACAAGTAACGAATAAGTGAAGAGGTAGATTTACCTGCTCCAATAATCAATATGTTTTTCATAAGAATACATCTTCAGAATTAATAATTAACTTTGTTGATGCACGAAAATAAGGAATTATGAACAAAAGTCTATTTATAATTGGCAGTAGTTTTGCTTTTATTGCCGTCGTTTTAGGCGCAATGGGTGCGCATTTACTTGAGTCATCGCTCAATGCCAATCAGTTAGCCTCTTTTGAAACCGGCATCCGCTATCAGCTCTATCATGCTTTGGTTTTATTATTTATAGGCGTAGTCGACCTTCCTAACAAACAGAAGCGTTGGTTAGGAATTGGATTTAGCAGTGGAATTGTTTTATTTTCCTTTTCTATTTATTTGCTTGCCACCAATGATTTAACTTCAATAAATTTTAAGCGAATTGCACTCATAACACCTACTGGCGGTACTGTTTTGATAGCGACATGGGTAAAAATGATAATTGGCTTTATAGAATTGAAACGGAAATAATTGAATTATAAAGTGGCTATTTTGATAAAAGTCGTAAATTTGTTTGCCTAATTACATCTAACAAATTACAATGGACAATATTAGCAACACAAACACAATTTCGTTAGAAGATTTCGGAATTAAGAATGCAAACGTAAGGTACCAACTATCTCCTGAAGAACTTCATAAGATCACCATTGAAAAAGGACAAGGTGTAGAAGTAAATTCTGGAGCTTTAGCAATTAATACTGGTGAATTTACTGGTAGAGCGCCACAAGATCGTTTTATCGTTCAAGATGAAGTTACCAAAGAAGATGTTTGGTGGGGAACCATCAACAAGCCTTTTGACTCAGACAAATTTGATGCATTATACAACAAAGTAGTAGACTATCTTTCTAACAAAGAAGTTTTTGCTCGTGACGGCTACGTATGTGCCGATGATAACTACCGATTGAATATTCGAGTGGTTAATGAATACCCGTGGAGCAACTTGTTTTGCTACAACATGTTTTTACGACCAACGGAAAGCGAATTGGCAAACTTTAAAGAAGATTGGCGAATTGTAAACGCTCCTGGATTTAAAGCTAACCCAGAAATAGACGGAACGCGTTCTCATAATTTTTCGATTTTAAACTTTAAACGTAAAATAGCTTTAATTGGAGGAACCGGTTATACTGGCGAAATGAAAAAAGGTATTTTTTCTGCCTTAAACTTTATCCTTCCAACTCAGAAAAACACCTTGCCAATGCACTGTTCTGCAAATGTTGGCGAGAATGATGATACGGCTATTTTCTTCGGATTATCAGGAACTGGAAAAACAACACTTTCTGCCGACCCTAATCGCCGTTTGATTGGCGATGATGAACACGGCTGGACGAAAGAAGATTCTATCTTCAATTTTGAAGGCGGTTGTTACGCAAAAGTAATCGACTTAACTTCCGAAAAAGAGCCCGATATATACAAAGCTATTAAACCGGGCGCTTTACTTGAAAATGTTATTATTAAAAATGGGGAAGTTGATTTTGAAGACGATAGCATTACGCAAAACACGCGTGTTAGTTATCCAATTCATCACATCGACAACATCCAACCTTCTTCTGTTGGTGAAAACCCAACTAATATCTTTTTCTTAACTGCAGATGCTTTTGGTGTTTTACCTCCGATAAGCAAACTAACGCCTGGACAAGCTGCTTATCATTTTATTAGCGGCTATACAGCAAAAGTAGCAGGAACAGAAGCTGGAATCGATGAACCATTACCAAGTTTTTCTGCTTGTTTTGGCGCACCATTTATGCCCTTGCACCCAACTCGTTATGCCGAAATGCTTAGTAAAAAAATGAAAGATGCTGGTGTAAATGTATGGTTAGTCAATACAGGTTGGACTGGCGGTCCTTACGGAACAGGAAACCGAATGAAGTTGAAGTATACACGTGCAATGATTACAGAAGCCCTAAAAGGCAATTTAGAGCACGTTGAATTTAAAACACACGAAGTTTTTGGCCTGGCAATGCCAACCAATTGCGAAAATGTACCTAACGAAGTTTTAGATCCAAAGCAAACTTGGGCTGATCAAGACGCGTATGATGCTAAAGCTAAGCATTTGGCAAATTCATTTAAAGATAACTTCAAGAAATTTGAAGATTATGCCAATGATGAAATTATGGCAGGCGCACCAAAAGCTGACTAATCCAATCACTGATAGATTTTATATACTAACAAAAAGCGACCTAATTGAGGTCGCTTTTTTTATTGATTGGCTATTGACGTAGCAATAATATAAGCGCCTGTCCAAGCATTCTGAAAATTAAATCCGCCTGTAACAGCATCGATGTTTAGCACTTCGCCAGCAAAATACAATCCCTCATATTTTTTGCTTGAAAAATGCTTGAAATTGATTTCTTTTAAATCTATTCCGCCAGCAGTTACAAACTCTTCTTTAAACGTGCTTTTACTATTTACTTGAAACACACCTGTAGTTAACTCCTTGGTCAATAAATTAAGCTGGGTATTACTTACATCTGCCCATTTTGTATCGGCAGCAATACCAGCAGCATCTACTAATTTTTGCCATAGTCGTTTGGGCAAATCAAATTGTGTATGCGTGTTGACCTGTTGTTTGGCTACCGATTTTTTGAGTTCGGATAACTCGTTTAGGATTTGTTCTTGATTAGTTCCAGGCAACCAATTTACTTGCAACTGAAATTGATAATTCAATTGATGAAAAGCTCTAGCTCCCCAAGCCGATAATTTTAACACGGAAGGACCGCTAAAACCCCAATGTGTAATTAGCAAACTTCCATTGGTCTGCAATTCACTTAAAGTCTTTCTTGTCACGCCTCTATCGCGTTTAGTAAACACTTGCAATTCAACCGCATCAACTGTAATTCCAGCCAAATCTTTAATTCTAGTATCTTGAATATCAAAAGTGAAAAGTGAAGGAACAGGGGGAATAATTTGATGCCCTAAAGCTTCAACTTGTCGCCACATATTTGGACTACTTCCAGAAGTTATGACCAAGTTTTTAGCTGAAAATGCTTCTTTTTTAGTATGTATATTCCATTGAAATTCAGCATCATTTTGATATTGAATTTCTTGCACACCACATTTGGTTTGTACAGGTATTTGAAGTTGATCAGTAAGTCTTAAGAAGCAATCGATTATGGTTTGTGAAGAATCAGTTGTAGGAAAAATGCGACCATCTTCTTCAATTTTTAGCGGGATGCCTCTTTCTTCAAGCCAAGCCATCATATCGCCTGTCATAAATTGGTGGAAAGGTCCGAGCAATTCTTTATGACCACGTGGGTATTTGCTTGCTAATTCCTTCGGATCAAATTCAGCGTGGGTAACATTGCAACGCCCTCCGCCAGAAATTTTAACTTTCTGCAAAACCGATTCTCCTTTTTCCAGGATAGTTATCTTTAAATCAGGTTTTTTCAGTTTTGCGTTAATTGCAGCAAAAAAACCAGCTGCTCCACCTCCTATTACTACAACATCATAGTGCTTTGAATCCAAATCTCAGGTATTTAATATTATATCTAATTAGTGTTCTTCGGGTTGTATGACCGACAGAAACAATTCTCTTCGTTTGCGTTCTAAATCTGCTTCCTTTTTATAGTGTAACCGTAATTGATTACGTCTTTTCACTTCTTGAAAATAAACAACCATTCCAATAAAAGCGCCAAAAATATGGCCGACAGGAATCCAAAAAACAAGCAGCAATATTAGCGAAATAAAATTCCCCACCACGGTTGCCAACCAGTTATGTTTTCCTGTTTTAGCAAATTTTCCCATCCAAACAGCGTGCAAGCCCACACAGTTTAAAAAACTGAGGTTTTTTACTTGTTGAACTAAATCTAGGTAATATTTTTCTTGCACTTTTGTTCCTTCAATGGCCAATTGAAGCGTTTCGATAAAAAGTTGGTTGGTTAAATGAACCAATTTATCTAATTCATCGAGTGCCTTTTCATTTGCTGCTTCATCGAGTTGAAGTAAATCTGCTATTACTTCCGATTTATGCTGAAAATCGCTTTCCATTTGCAAAATCAACTTGGCTTCATCGGCGTCTAGGTAGCCATCATCTGTAGCTTTTCGCAGTTCAGACTTAATGACTTCATAAACACCTGCCAATTTCCTAACCATTGTTGGCGGTGTAAAAGTAGTTGAAAAACCAATAGCTTGATCAAAATCTGAGCTAGAAATACTTTGCTGCTGAACAACTTCAACTTTTTGACTTTTAGATTGATTAGCTGAATATTGCTTGCTTCCTACGCGACGATAGGGCGTAGAATGGCGGTCTTTAAAAACGCTATTGCTAATTACTTTTCCTAAATCTCGCCCAACTTGACGAATAACAGCTTTGGTAAAAGTCATATTTTTTCAAGGATTGATGATTGCATAAAGGTATAAAATAAACTGCTTTCTGCAATCAAAGCAAGTCTACTTCCCGTAAAACTGAAAAAACAAATTGAATACAACTTAAGTGAAAAATTTAATCTTTCACTACAAACTGAATTGTTTCTCGCGTGGTTTGTTTTAGTAAAATTTCTCGGTTTTTTTCAATGCTATCAATCGCTTTTTGATCAAAATGACGAATGGTGTATAAGGCTACATTTTTGTTGTAAGTAACTTTGAATTTCGCTTTTAAGAAATCGATTAGCTTATCGATATTATTGAATTTATTATCGACACAAACCGAAAAACTAATCGCCGAATTTTGAATTAAATCTACTTTGATTTGATATTTATGAAATAAGGCAAAAATTTCGCTGATGTTTTCTTCCACAAAAAAGGAAAAATCGAGGGAAGAAAGCGAGAGTAACACCAAGTTTTTCTTAACGATAAAACACGGCGTTAGCGGTTGCAATTGATTGCCTTGTTGTACAGCAGTTCCAGGATTTTCTGGGTGCATAAAAGATTTTACAAAAAGTGGTATTTCTTTTTTCTGTAGTGGTTGCAAAGTTTTTGGGTGAATTACCGATGCACCATAAAATGCCAACTCGATTGCTTCTTCATAGGAAATTTGTTCGAGCAAGACCGTGTTTTCAAACACATTTGGGTCGCCGTTTAGCACGCCAGGAACGTCCTTCCAAATACAAACATTTTTAGCATTTAAGCAATACGCAAAAATAGCAGCGGTATAATCGCTCCCTTCTCGTCCTAAAGTAGTGGTAAAATTGTTTTGATCTGAAGCGATAAATCCTTGCGTAATGCATAATTCATCGCGGTTGATATGTGCATTTATTTTGGTTTGAGTTTGCTCCCAATTTACTTTTGCATCGCGGTAGGTATCGTCTGTATCGATTAAATTTCTACAGTCGAGCCAGGCGTTATTAATTCCTACAGTTTTTAAATATTGACTTACTATTGAAGTTGAAATCAATTCACCAAAACTCACAACTTGATCGTACACATAATCGTAATTAGGTGATTTGTTACGCTCCAAGAAAATACTCAATTCATCAAAAAAGTAATTCATTTTGGTGTAAGCAGGATGTTGATTGGTATCAAACAATTCGCTTAAAATCTGAAGGTGATAATTTTTTAAATCGAGTAAAGCTTGGTCGACCTGTTTGGTTTTTTTCGCCACATACAATTTAAGGATTTTTTCTAGGGCATTGGTGGTTTTCCCCATTGCCGAAACAATGATTACTTTATCATTTGTTCCTGTAAACTCCAGTACTCTGGCGAGGTTTTTTACGCCCGCAGCATCTTTTACCGATGCGCCTCCAAACTTAAAAACTTGCATTTTATTCGATTAAAAATTATTGATTTGATTTTCGTTTAACTGAACGGTATTCCATTCGCGATCGACGAGCGCGCCACAATCTTCATAAAAGCGTATCGCCGAATCGTTCCAATCGAGCACTGCCCATTCTACCCGCTTCAATCCTTGTTTTTTTGCGGTATGAATTACCTCAGTTAGCAAGGCTTTTCCGATTCCGTTACCTCTATATTTTTGGGTAACAATTAGATCTTCTAAGTGAATTGTTTTTCCTTTCCAAGTAGAAAATCGATGGTAAAACAATGCCATTCCCACTAATTCATTATTATGTTCAGCCACAAAACAATCAAAAAAAGCGTGCGGGCCAAAACCGTATTTTAATAAGGTATCGGTGGTTATCTCTACTTCCTTACTTGCGTTTTCAAAAGCAGCCAGCTCATTTATCAATTTTAGAATACCTGTAACATCCGTTTTGTTGAAAGGTCGAATCGTATAATCCATAGTCTGTTTTCTGAAGACTAAAGTACAAAATCCTCTTGTTTTTAAATGCTGAAAACGCACACAATAAACAAATTCAATTTAGCGCATAGCAAAACACAGAATTGCCAGCTTACATCGTATTTTTTGTTATTTTTGTGCAAACGAAAACGAATAAGCTATGCATAAAACTAACCAGACTTTAGGCGAATTTATTATTGAAAATCAATCTTCATTTCAATATTCATCAGGCGAGTTATCTCGTCTAATCAACTCGATTCGCTTAGCTGCAAAAGTGGTTAATCACGAAGTTAACAAAGCAGGTTTGGTTGATATTTTAGGTGATGTTGGCGGTCAAAACATTCAAGGTGAAGATCAAAAAAAACTAGATGTTTATGCCAACGAAAAGTTTATTCAAACGCTTATTAACCGTGAAATTGTTTGCGGAATTGCTTCCGAAGAAAACGACAGCTATATTACCATCCAAGGTCAAAATGAAAAACACAACAACAAATATGTCGTGTTGATGGATCCGTTAGATGGCAGTTCTAATATAGATGTAAATGTATCGGTTGGAACAATATTTTCGATTTATCGCCGCGTTACACCAATTGGAACACCTGTTACCGAAGAAGATTTTTTGCAATCTGGAAATCAACAAGTTGCAGCCGGATACATTGTCTACGGCACGTCTACTATGTTGGTTTACACTACAGGACACGGTGTAAATGGTTTTACGTTGAACCCTGCAATTGGAACTTATTATTTAAGTCACCCGAACATGAAATTTCCAGAGAGCGGACGCATTTATTCCATTAATGAAGGAAATTACATTCACTTTCCGCAGGGTGTAAAAGATTACATCAAGTACTGCCAAGCAGAAGAAGATGACCGACCATATACAGCTCGTTACATCGGTTCGTTGGTTTCCGATTTTCATCGAAATATGATTAAAGGCGGAATATATATTTATCCGAAAAGTTCTAAAGCTGCAAAAGGAAAATTACGTTTGTTGTACGAATGCAATCCAATGGCATTTATTGCTGAGCAAGCTGGCGGAAAAGCAAGCGATGGTTTTCAGCGCATTTTAGACATTAAACCTACAGAATTACACGAGCGCGTTCCGTTTTTCTGTGGAAGCACAAAAATGGTAGAAAAAGCAGAATCGTTTATGGCTAAAAACGAAAAAGCAGAATCCTAAGAATCTGCTTTTTCAGGTTAATTTTTTTTAAAAATTTTTTAGTTTTTTTCCTCTTCTGATTCAGAATCGAAACCTAATTCAGTTTTTACCTCAACGATACCTGCTGGACCAGGAATATCTCTACTAATATCGGTTTTTATTGTAAAGCTAAAGTCAATCGTTTCACCAGTATTGTTTTTGGCCGCTTCTACTTGTGGTAATTGCTCGATAGCTCTTTTTAGTGCTACAAAAATTCTACTTTCGGCAGAATCGACATCCGTCATGGAGAAATTTCCTTTTTGATCTACTTTTACCGTTGCCTTTAGTGTTCTTTTATAAGTTTCATCTGTAGCAATTTCATTTTCCTTATAGTTTTCTTCAATAAGTTTCGTTACTTGTTTTTGAAAACAATATTCGATTTCTTGATCATCATTTCCGCAGTTTTCAAAAACGGGATAAGTCAATTCATTTTCTTGAGCATTTGTTGTAAGACCAAGCAAAGCAACAAGAATTACGAGTAGGGTATTTTTAAACATAATTTTAATTTTGGAGGCAAAAGTAAGTCTAAAATATTTTCTAACCTAATGCCTTGTAAAGCTTTACAGAAAGTTTACATTATATAGAAGTATTGTGTTTACACAATCAATATCAAGGATTTTATATTATAATTCTGTTTGGTATTATACATAAATTTGTACTTTTAGGGAGCAAAATCAATTTGTAAAAAATAATATATGGCAAGTATCTTTTCAAAAATAGTTGAAGGCGAATTACCCGCTCATAAAATAGCAGAAACCGATGATTTTTTAGCATTTTTAGATGTAAATCCAAACGCCGAAGGACACACTTTATGCATTCCCAAGAAGGAAGTTGACAAAATTTTTGACTTAGACGAAACCACATATCAAAATTTAATGACTTTTTCTCGAAAAGTAGCTATAGCACTAGAAAAAACAGTTGCTTGTAAGCGAGTTGGTATGGCAGTAGTTGGCTTAGAAGTCCCACATGTACACGTACACTTGATTCCGCTTAACCAAATGCAGGATATGGATTTTAGTCAAAACCTTGAAATGAGTCAACAGGAATTGAACAATTTGGCTCAGCGAATTTCAGCAAATCTTTAGAGTTTGATTGTTGGATATCAATCCATTCTGCGCAATTTTATTTCGAAAGTAGTTCCATGATTCAGCGTGCTTTTAAGTACGCTAATTTTCCCGTGGTGGTAATCTTCAACAATACGTTTAGCTAGCGAAAGCCCGAGGCCCCAACCTCTCTTTTTGGTACTATAACCGGGTTCAAAAATCTTTTTAAACTTATTGGCAGCAATTCCTTTTCCAGTATCGGTAAAAAGGATGCGCACCCATTTTCCACTTCGTACCAACTCAATTTCAAGTTTTCCTTTCCCTTTCATAGCATCGATGGCATTTTTAGTCAAATTCTCGATGGTCCAGGAAAAAAGCGGTTCATTTAGCATTACCAAAACAGGTTCGTTTGGCAAATCCATTGAAAATTCAATTAATTTAGAGCTTCTTGATTGTAGGTATTCTAGGGAGTTTTTGGTTGCTTGATTTAAATCGATTTTTTTCAGTTTAAGGTTTGATCCTACTTTTGAAAAACGCTCGGTAATTGTTTTTAATCGATCGATATCTTTTTCAATTTCAATCAGGTAGGATTCATCGATATGCTTTTCTGATTTTAGAATTTCCACCCAACCAAAAAGCGATGATAAAGGTGTACCAATTTGATGAGCTGTCTCTTTTGCCATCCCTGCCCAAAGTTTGTTTTGCTCGCTCGATTTGGATGTGTTGTAAAAGAAAAATATCAATATTGCGAACAAGGCAATCAACAAAATCAGAATAAACGGATAATATTTGATTTTGTTAAGCACCGGAGAATTGCCATAATATACCAAATGAGTAACTTCTTGACCATCATCAAAAACCATTTTAATGGGGATGGGTTTATTTTCATTTTTAATTTTCTGCAGGTAGGTTTGAAGTTTTTTTTCGTCTTCAAGTATGTTTTCTGGAATATTATCTGTTTCCATTATTTTTCCTTCCTCATCGACATTAATCATCGGAATGGTTTCATTACTGCTCATGATAGCAAGTTCTAAATCTAAATTGCTATCGTCGTCGGCTTTATTTAGGGATTCCATTGCTGCGGTCCAAACCAACATTTTAGAACGCTCATCTTCCTTTATCCGGTCATAAAACACCCATACATTCCACGAAATAAGACTTACAATGGTGAGTGATGCAATAACGATAAACCAACGAGCAAAATCTTTGTTTTTAGTAAATTCCATACGCATGATTATGAGGTAAAGATGCTGAAATAATTTTAATTACACTAACGAAAAACTTGAGCTCATATTATAAACGTAGCTATCAATAAAGTTGAATAACTTACTGATTTTAATATTGAGCGATATCAAAATTAACTTGTGTCTGAAAAGTATTTTTCTATGGCAATAGGATTGGTTACCTTTGTTGAAAATTATCAAGTTTATGAAAAGTTTTCTTCCTTCGGATTTAAAAACTCCCGAGTTACATGGTATTTTGTTGGGTTCGATAGGACCACGACCAATTGCATTTGCCAGTACGGTAAATGAATCTGGCGCAGTCAACTTATCGCCATACAGTTTTTTTAATGTTTTTAGTGCAAATCCGCCAATTATGATTTTTTCGCCGGCGAGACGCGTTCGAAACAACACGACAAAACATACTTTAGAAAATGTTGAACTCACCAAAGAAGTGGTCATCAATGTAGTCAATTTTGCTATTGTACAACAAATGTCGTTATCGAGTACCGAATATAAAGAAGGAGTAAATGAGTTTGAAAAATCAGGTTTAACTATGCTTGAATCTGATTTGGTTAAGCCGCCTCGCGTAAAAGAATCGCCCGTACAATACGAGTGTAAAGTAAAAGAAATAGTTCATTTAGGAAAAGAAGGCGGCGCAGGCAATCTAATTGTAGCAGAAGTTGTAAAAGTTCATGTAGATGAAACGTTGATAGATGAAAACCTAAAAATCGATCAGCATAAAATTGATTTGGTTGCACGAATGGGAGGGAATTGGTACACTCGAGCTAACAAAGGAATGTTTGAAGTGCCAAAGCCATTATCTTCTCTAGGAATAGGCGTTGACCAAATTCCTCAGCATATTCGTCAAAGCATAACATTAACGGGGAATGATTTAGGGAAATTGGGCAATATTGCTCAACTTCCCGACGAAAATGAAGTGCTCTCGTTTATAGAAGAAAACGAGTTGCAGCATTATTTAGAAGAAGCAAACGAAGAAAAAATACATTTAATCGCTCAAGAATACCTCAATAAAGATGATGTTTCTGCAGCGTGGAAAATTTTATTAGCAAAAAAATAATTCAATAATGGAAATACAAGGTAAAATAAAAGTCTTAGGAGACACTAAAGAATTCGGTAAGAACGGTTTTAGAAAACGCGAAGTTGTTATAACAACCGAAGAGCAATACCCACAGCATTTACTGGTAGAATTTGTACAGGATAAAACGAATTTATTAGACGCCTATCAAGTAGGACAAAATGTAAAAATCGGTATTAATTTACGCGGAAGAGAATGGGTAAGTCCACAAGGAGAAACCAAGTATTTTAATTCGATTACGGGTTGGCGAATCGAGCGTTTGGACCAGCAACCGCAAAATGGTGAAGCACCTCCAGTACCACCAATGGATCAGTTTGAGCCAGCCGATGACTTAAATGACGATGCTGAAGACGATTTACCCTTTTAGCCCTTAAAAAAAGTCATAAAAAAAGGAGCCTATTTGAGACAGGTTCCTTTTTTATTTGCTAAAAAATCTTAATTAGTTGTTCTCTTCTTTCGGAAAAGCTTTTTTATTAAAAATCAATAACAACACAAAGCCAACGCTAATCGCCGAATCGGCTATATTAAAAACCGGTTCAAAAAACACAAAATGTTCTCCGCCCCAAATCGGCACCCATTCGGGTAAAAAGTCATTATAAAGTGGGAAATAAAGCATATCAACAACTTTTCCTTTCATCAAAGAGCCGTAAGCCTCTTCAGGAAAAAGACTTGCCACTTGCCCCAAGCTATCGCTAAAAATTACGCCATAAAAAACCGAATCGATGATGTTGCCCAAGGCTCCCGCAAAAATTAAAGCTACCGATAAAATTAAAACTTTGGGTGCATTTTTCTTTATGCTGGTCCACAGCCAATACCCTATAGCAACAATAGCCACTAAGCGAAAACTGGTCAAGATTACTTTTCCGTATTGCCCTGGAATTTTTGCACCCCAAGCCATTCCTTCGTTTTCAATAAAAAGAATTCTGAACCATTCAAAAACTTTAATTTCTTCACCGAGTTGAAAATTGGTTTTGATATAAAATTTAGAAATCTGATCGATTAATAGAATGACTACAATTAAAATTCCCGTTTTTTTGATATTCATCGAATTGGTATTAGATTGACAAAAATAAGTTTTTTAATTTAGTTTTTCTACAAATAAGTCTCCTTCAATACTTTTTAGCTCTAACACATATTTTTCATAATCAAATTGATGGATTTCTTGGCTTCCTAAACGTGTGTCTGCTATTACTTTGGCATCGTTTGTTGACACCAAAATGTTGCCTCGATAGGTGTTTACAAATGCATTTCCCGTAAAGGGGTTTAGGTAGCAATTGCCATATTTAAGGTTTGCCTCTAGATTTTCATAGTTGCCTTTCACTCTCAAGTGAGCTACATCAGCAGAAATATAAACGCGCATATTTTCAGGTAACATAATTTTTATGCTAGAAGCAAAAACTTTATGAGCACTTAGTTTGTCGTAACCGCCTACCCATTTTTCAGGAAAAATGGAGCTGATTTTTAGCTCCTCCTCATTTTCTTCTATTTGGAAATGAATATCATTTTGATACTCGCCTTCTGCTGTTGATTGTATTTCAATTTTGGTAGTTGAATGCGTTTCTAGTTCTATTAATTGCACCTGATTCAATTCTAAATAAACGGTCTTGATTTGGTTGTTATCAATGATTTGTTTGCGCATTTCTTGTGCATTCAAAACCCAACTTCCGCTTAAAAATAAGCTCAGGAAAACCATCAAAAATCGGTTATTAAGTTCCAAAATCAGCTAAAATTTTATCGACAATAGTTTGCGCAAGTTTTTCTTTACTTTCTATGGTCCATCCCGCAATATGTGGCGACAGTAAGACATTTGGCGCTTGTGTTAGAAATTTAAAATCTGCTGGAAGTTGGTTTTGAAGGTGAAATAAATTTTCGAAAGAAGATTTTTCGTATTCTAACACATCTAATCCAGCTCCCAAAATTTTACCCGATTGCAGCGCTTTCACCAAATCTTTTGTAAGCACGCTTGTTCCTCTAGCCGTGTTGATGAACCAAAAGTTATGCTGAAAACTATCGATAAATTCTTGGTTGACCATATTTTTGGTTGCTGGCGTGAGCGGCGTATGCAAACTGACGATTTCAGCTTCATTTTTAAATTCAGTTAAACTTACTTGGTCAGCGTTTTCATCACCTAGATTAGGTTGAATGTCGTAGCAAATTACTCGGCATTCCATTCCGCTTAACTTTTTTGCAAAAGCTTTTCCCATATTGCCGTAACCAATAATTCCTACTGTTTTTCCTTTGAGTTCAACCCCTCTATTTTCCTCCCGTTTCCAAGTTCCTTTACAAACTTCTTGGTGAGCCGTTCTCAGTTTATTGAACAAAGAAAGCAACATTCCTAAAGCGTGTTCGCCAACCGCGTTTCTATTTCCTTCTGGAGCATTATAAAGTTTTATATTTTTCTTTTCCGCATAAGCAGTATCGATATTTTCGAGACCAGCTCCTACTCGACCAATAAATTTTAAGCGTTTAGCTTTATCTAGAAATTCTTTGTCGATGGTAAATCTACTGCGGATAATAATACCATCGTAATTGGCGATTTTTGATTCAATTTCTGTTTTGGTAGAAACATAATCTTCCTCGTTGATAAAACCAGCTTGAGCAAGTTGCTGGATCATTAGTTGATGATTGGTATCTAAGTGTAAGATTTTCATTCGCTTTCAAAATAAGGTGCCACAATTTGTTCTGAAATTCGATAAGGTTTTTGATTATTTAAATCGATAAAACACCAATTGGTGTGCGCTTCTACGATCAATTTTTGATCTGATTTTCTACAGATTTCAAAACAGCGTTTAGATTTTACGCCCTTGTAATTTTCAATCCACGTTTTAATTTCCAAAACCTCATTTAAAAACGCAGGTTTTTTATAAAAAATATGATGTTCTAACACCACCCAACCGTATTTATCACGCACAGTTTTAGGCGTTTTTTCAATCCAATGTTTTTCTGCAATTTGCAACATCCAATCGATGTAAGCTATATTGTTTACGTGGTTTAAGTCATCGATATCATCTTGTGTAACCTCGATTGTTAGAAAGTACGGTATAGGTTTCATAGAAAAATATAAAATTCGATTTGTGTTTAAAACCCTAAAATGATTTTAGCGATGATAAAGTACATGAAAATTCCTAAAATATCGTTACTAGTAGTAATAAAAGGCCCCGTTGCTACAGCAGGGTCAATTTTGTTTTTGTTGAGAATAATCGGGATAAAAGTTCCGACGATAGCTGCCATCAAAATCACAACTACTAATGCAACGGCAATACTTATTGATTGCGTATAATCGGTGCCAAAATAAAAATGGCTTAAGAGCAACACAATTCCGCCAATAGCAATTCCATTAATAATAGCTAGCGAAGCTTCTTTAAGCAATCTCGGTATAATTTCACCTTTAAGTGTATCGTTGGCAAGACCTTGCACCACAATCGCACTAGATTGTACACCAACATTACCAGCCGTTGCTTGAATTAAAGGAACAAAAAGCAAAAGTTTTGGAAAGGTTTCAAAAATTACTTCAAAACCATTGATGATACTTGCTGCTCCTAATCCGCCAAACATTCCAATAAGCAGCCAGGGCAATCGTGCTTTTGTCATTTTAAACAAGCTTGCATCAGGATCGACATCTTCAGAAATACCGGCAGCCATTTGGTAATCTTTATCGGCTTCTTCTTTAATAAAATCGATGATATCATCAACAGTAATTCTCCCTACTAATCGTTTTAATTCATCTACAACGGGAATGGCTTCTAAATCATATTTTTGCATAATTCGAGCCACTTCTTCACCTTCGGTGTGTACGTTTACATAATCTACTTTATCGATGTACACATCGCTGATGTGAGCTTTATTGGGAGCTGTTATTAAATCTTTAAGCGATAATCTTCCTTTTAATCGGCCTCTATTATCAACTACATAAATAGAATGTACACGAGTAACATTTTCAGCTTGCGCGCGCATTTCAGCCATACAGCCTGTTACGCTCCAATTTTCGTTGACTTTTATAAGCTCTTTTGCCATTAAACCACCGGCAGAATTTTCGTCGTAACGCAATAATTCCTGAATGTCTTTAGCAAACTGATCATCTTCTAGGTTATCAATTACTTTGTTTTTAACATCTTCAGAAAGTTCTGCTATAATATCTGCCGCATCATCGGTATCCATTTCTTGGATTTCGTCGGCAATTTCTTTGGCGTTAAGATTGTTTAAAACTTTTTCTCGATCATCTTCATCGAGTTCCATCAAGACTTCGGCGGTTTTATCGCTATCAAGAAGTTTGATGATGTAAGTGGCTTCGTCTAAATCGAGTTCTCCTAAAACTTCGGCTAAGTCGGCGTGGTGTAAATCTTCCAGGTGCAACAATAACTCTTGATTGTTTTTTTCTTCAATCAAGAATTCGATTTTTTCAATAAACTCTTTATTGAGTTGAAATTGCATCCTTGTTAATTTTTTGAGTTAAGCTAATAAATTCATCTACTGATAATTGTTCAGGTCGCTGGGCAAAGATAACATCTTCTTTTAATTGATCAGACAAGTTGAAAATTTTCAGGCTATTTCGGAGTGTTTTTCTTCGTTGTTGAAAAGCTGTTTTTACCACTCTAAAGAAAAGTTGCTCGTCGCACGGCAAGCCAAAGTCTTCTTTTCGAGTAAGTCGCAATACGCCGCTTTGCACTTTTGGAGGTGGCGAAAAAGCTTCTGGTGCTACAGTAAATAAATATTCGGCTTCATAAAAAGCTTGGGTTAATACCGATAAAATTCCGTAGGTTTTACTGCCTTCTGAAGCACAAATCCGCAGGGCCACTTCTTTTTGAAACATCCCGGCAAATTCTGGAATCTGGTTTCTTTGTGCTATGGCTTTAAATACAATTTGCGAGGAAATATTATAAGGAAAATTGCCGATTATGGCAAATTGCTTATCGCCAAAATATTGTGTTAAATCGGTTTTTAAAAAATCGGCTTCTACTACTTTAAATCCATCGGCAGCATTTTTTAAACTCATTTGATCTAAAAAAGTAGTTTTGAGGTATTCGATAGATTCGGTATCGAGATCCATTGCTACAAATTCAGGATATTTTCCGACCAAAAACTGGGTTAAAACGCCCATTCCTGGCCCGATTTCTAACACCGATTGGTAGTTTTTTTGCTGTAATGTTTCGGCTATTTGCTGCGCGATTTCTTCATCATTCAAAAAATGTTGTCCGAGGTGTTTTTTAGCACGAACCGCCGTTTTTTCGGTTGGTTTTTTGGAAGCCTGACGAGCATATTTCTTTTTATTTTTTGCCATCTATTGTTCGTCTACAATTTCTAATTCGGTTCTAAAAGCTACAAATTTCCCTTCAAATTTCTTGCTCTTTTCTCTTAACTGATCGGCGTCTTCTTGGTAATATTTTTCTAAAGTCGCTTTATTTTTTGTTCGGTATTGTATCGAGTAAGTAATTCCTCCCATTGGTTCTTGCACATTGACTTTTGTCATTAGTGCTTTTGTGAATTTTCCTGTAGCTAGCATATCAGGAATGTGTTCTTCTTTCATCCATTTGATCCAAGAATGATGTACTTCTTCTTGTATGTTGATGGTTACATTGTAAATATACATAAGTAATATTATTGATTGTGTTGAAAATCACCTCGCAATTTTCGATACGATTTCTGTGCGGCTACAAAGTAAATACTATCTTGAAAATTAAATATAATTTGCTCGTAATATTCTTGTGCTTTTTGTGGGTCGTCTAACTGGTTTTCATAAATCGCTCCTAGCGCAAAAAAAGCATTGTCGGCTAAAATATCGTCTCCGTGGTATTTAACAATCTGTTTATACGCTTCTATAGCAGCCTCATAATCGCCTTTTTCTTCATAAATTTTAGCCATTCTATACAAGACTTCATCGGCTATAGGTTCTTGTTCAAACTCAGCAATTACCGCTTCAAAAATTTGTAAAGCTTCATCAGGGTTCTTTTGAAAAGTCAACAAATCAGCTTTGGCTACTTTTTTTAAGGCAGTTTGAATAGAATCTTGAAACGAATTGTCTTTAATATGTCGCGCCAATTCCATTGCATCGTTAGCAATTTGTTGCGAAGTGGCTTTTTTTAAGACATCTAATTGAGTCAACGCCCAGTCAAAATCTCCTTTATAATAGCTGGTTTTGGCTACTTTAAAACGCGATTCTTGTGCTAATTCATTGTTTTTTAGTAGTTTTTCTATTTGCGTGTAAAACAATAAAGCTTGGTTGAAACGTTCTTCTAACACATAAATATCTGCCAATAACATTTTGGTACGTGCTTCCAAAAAGCGATTGTTTACTTCTGCTAACAAGGCTTTGAGCAAAGTTTTAGCAGCTTCTTTATCTTCTAATTGAAACGCTAAAAAATCGGCATAAATCAGTTGCAATCCTGCTGTTTGAGCAGTTTTTCCATACGTTGAAAGGTGCTTTTCAAACTCTTTTTTAAGATTTGAATAATTTTCTGATGAAGTAGAATTACTTAACATTTGAAGCAAGCTCTCTACAGTTTTTAACTCGACTCTTTCCTCTTTTGTTTCCTCAATGATATAACGATAAACTTCTTCAGCGACTAGGTAATCTTCGTTTTCTATTGCTACTTCAGCCAAATCTTGTAAACGATTAAATCGTGGCGTTTCTGAGCGTTTTAGAATTGCTTTTTCTTGCGTGAAAGATTTATCGTATTCTTTTTGTTGCACGAACAGCCAGCTCAACAATTGATTATACAATACATCAGGGTTCTTTTGAAGCTCTTTTAGTAATATTTTACGCAAAACTTGGTTGGCCTCGTTATCTTTATCAGGTGAGATATATTCATTAAAATTTCGACTTACTACATTGTAATAGTTGGGATTTGATTGAATCAAATCGATATATTTACTAAACATTTGGCTGAGGTTTCCTTTCTCACCATAGATTTTAGCCAATTGAATTTTATAATTGATTTTAGGATTTTCGGCTTCAGCATTTTCATAGACTTGTACCGCTTCGTCGAGCAAACTATTCTTCTGAAAAGCACTTCCAACAGCATAGGCATATCGCGATTCCGTTTTCGCTTTTTCAATAGCTTTATTGAATTCGGTTTGGGCTTTTTGTTCGTTATTTTGACGTTTATAAAGTTGCCCCAGCTCAACGTTGATATTTGGGTATTTATCAGTACCGCCCAAATAATCTTCTAGCAATTGAATAGCTTTATCAATCTGTTCGAGTTCAACGTAAGACTGTGCCAAACCCAACAAATATTTCTGACTCCGAGGTTGGCGTTCGTAGAGTTTTTGATATACTGAATTTGCTTTTTCATATTCCCCTTGATCCATATAATTTTCAGCCAAATCGCTAGACTGAGACCATAGCATAGAAGACACTAATAGCAATAAAAAAGTAAGTAATTTTTGCATATCGCTAAATTAAAAATTATCTCAGCTAACGGATAAATCTTAACACAAAAACTTCTTTGTTACCTCATATAAAAGTAACCAAAGAAGTTTTTAGGTTGGCTTCCTTAAGAATCTGAAGCTTTCTTTTTTTCATTTTTAGCTTTCATTGCTTCACCAATTTGGCTTGAAGCAGTAAAAGAAGTAATCATATTATTGAGCATATCGCTACCCGCTTGTGGAGAATTTGGCATCAAAATAAGGTTGGTATCGGTTTCTTCTCCAATGGATTGTAAGGTGTCGTAATGCTGGGTAACCACAATTAAAGCAGAAGCTTCTTGCGAGTTGATTCCGACGTTATTTAGCACATCCACACTTTCTTCTAGTCCACGAGCAATTTCTCTACGTTGGTCGGCAATACCTTGTCCTTGCAAGCGTTTGCTTTCTGCTTCGGCTCTAGCTTTAGCAACAATTTTGATCCGTTCTGCTTCCGCTTCAAATTCGGCAGCTACTTTTTCTCTTTCCGAAGCATTAATTCTGTTCATCGCTCCTTTCACTTGTTCATCTGGATCGATATCCGTTACCAATGTTTTGATTATATCGTAACCATAATCCTGCATGGCATCGTTAAGTTCAGCTTTTACAGCATTAGCCACATCGTCTTTTCGTTCAAAAACATCATCGAGTTTCATTTTGGGAACTTCGGCACGAACAACGTCAAAAACATAGGACGTAATTTGGGCGCTTGGACTTTCAAGTTTATAAAAAGCATCATAAACACGGTCCTTCACAACTTGGTATTGTACCGAAACTTTTAAACCAACAAACACATCATCTTTGGTTTTGGTTTCTACAATTACATCTAGTTGTTGAACTTTAAGATTGATTCTTCCCGCAATACGATCAAAAACAGGAATTTTGAATTGCAATCCAGAGCTGCGAACGCTACTAAACTTCCCGAAGCGTTCAATAATAGCAGAAGTTTGTTGTTTTACAACGAAAACAGCGGCAAAAATCAGCAAAACAGCTACTACGATTAATAAAGTGTAAGAAAAAACAGACATCATAAATTATATATTTAGCTCTAAAAGTACTGAATTATTTTTTGATTTTACACAAATAAATATAGATTCTGAACCTGAACTTGCTATCAAAAAAAAAGCTGCTTCAAAAAAGTTTTTTTGAAGCAGCCTGATAAAACAAGTTTTCTAGATTAACTCAATTCCTTCAGCGCAAATTGAATTCGTTTAATGCATTCATCTTTGCCAATTGATGAGGCAATATGAAACACATCTGTTCCTTTCATTTCACCAACTAAAGCTAAACGGAATGGTTGCATTACTTTTCCAAAACCAACACCAAGTTCGCCAATCCAAGGTTTAATTTTGTTTTTTAGTTCTTCTTCTTCAAAATTTTCTAGCGAATCTAATTGTTGCATAAGTTGCTTCATAATAGCTGGCGTATCGTCTTTCCAAGCTTTTTTAGCAGCTTTTTGATCAAATTCACGAGGAGCTACAAAATAGAAATAACTTAAGTTCCACAAATCAGATGCAAAAACAGCGCGTTCTTTTACCGCTTCGATTACTTTTTCAACGTAGGCTGTAGAAACTTCAATTTCTTGAGAGCGCAAAACATTTTCAAACTCTTCAATTAAATATCCAATTGGTGTTTTTTGCAAATATTGCTGCTGAAACCATTTGGTTTTTTCAGGATCAAATTTGGCTCCGGCTTTATTCACTTTAGACAAATCGAAAGCTTGAATTAATTCTTCAAGCGTAAATAATTCTTGTTCTGTTCCAGGATTCCATCCTAAAAATGCCAACACGTTGATTAAAGTTTCTGGCAAGTATTTTTCTTCTCGATAACCTTTGGCAATTTCTTGCGTATTGGGGTCGGTCCAGTTTAATGGAAAAACAGGAAATCCGTGTTTATCGCCATCACGTTTACTCAATTTTCCTTTTCCAGAAGGTTTTAAAATTAAAGGTAAATGAGCAAATTTAGGTTCTTCCCAACCAAAAGCACGGTACAACAACACGTGCAAAGGCAGAGATGGCAGCCATTCTTCTCCGCGAATAACGTGCGAGATTTGCATTAAATGATCGTCAACAATATTTGCTAAATGGTAGGTTGGCATCCCATCGCTTTTAAAAAGAATTTTATCATCAAGGTTGATGGTGTCTACACTTACAAATCCTCTAACTTCATCTTTTATACTTACGTGTTCGTTGGCTGGTGTTTTGAACCTGACCACATAATCTTCGCCACTATCAATTCTATTCTTGACTTCTTTCTCGCTTATGGTAAGTGAATTATTGAGTTGATTTCGTGTTTCTGGTCCGTAGCTAAATTTAGCCCCTTTTTTTTCGGCAAAAGTTCTTAAATCAGCTAGCTCTTGTGGTGTATCAAAAGCGTAATAAGCATTTCCGTTTTGAATTAATTCATCGGCGTATTTCTGGTATAATTCTTTGCGTTGACTTTGTCTGTATGGTCCAAAATCGCTATCCTTTCCAGGGCCTTCATCATAAGAAATTCCGCACCAATTAAGGCTTTCAACAATATAGTCTTCAGCTTTATCTACATAGCGTTTTTGGTCGGTATCTTCAATTCTTAAAATAAAATCACCTTGGTGTTTTTTGGCAAACAAATAATTGTACAAGGCAGTTCGTAATCCGCCAATATGAAGTGGTCCTGTTGGGCTTGGTGCAAATCTTACTCTTACTTTATTATCCATACTATTTTGGTTTCTTTATTAAAAAATCAACTAAAAAAAGCTTTTGAAAGCGGGTATAAAAGTACAAACAAAAACTCCCATCAAAAATTATTTTCGATGAGAGTTTAAAATGAATTATAAGTTGAATTGATTAATAGAAATCAGCTCTATTATCTTGAATTTCTTTAACTGATTTTAAAGCTTCAATTACAGGTGAATTGTTACCTGTAAGATTTCTTGTTCGCTTGTTGGTTTCTTCTTTAGCAACTCCAGCATAACTAGGCAAATCGGTTGCTTCTTCTTTTTTTAGCAATTTTACAACAAAAACACCTTTATTTCCTTCAATCGGACTGCTAACATCGTTGATATTAAGCGCAAATCCAGCTCCTACCACTGCAGGTTCTTCGCCAACACCTGGCAATATTGGATTTTCAATATTTACCGAAGAGGCTCGTTCTTTTGAAACACTAAAAGAAGTAGCAATTTCATCGATATCAGTTGATGAGATTTTAGCCATGATCTTTTTAGCTTGTTGACGCTTTTTAAGAATAGGATTAACTTTTGAAGCCGCTTCTTCTGCCGACATCACGCCTTCATCACGCGATTCAACTAATTGCGCTACCACGTGACCGTCGTTGGTATCAAACATTTTTGTTTCGCCAACTTGTGTTTCATTTTCGAATGCCCAACGAATAATGTTTCGTTGATTGCCAATTCCTGAAATTCTTTCGTCCAGCTCTTGAATATTGTTTACCGGTTTCACTTCCAAATCTTCATTTTCTGCAGCATCAACAAAATCGCTATCTCGTGCAGCTAAAGTAAAGTTAGAAGCTTTTCGGTATAATTCGTTTAAGGTTTCTTCAGAAGCTTCTATATTATGGGCAATTGTAGCTACTTTATAAGCTTTTTTAGGTTCGGTTAATCTTGAAATATGGAAAATGTGGTAACCGTATTCCATTTCAACAATTTTGAAATCGCCTTCGTTAGCTTCAAAAATAGGCTTGTTTAATTCATCTGGAAGCGAGCCATATTTAAACTCTCCTAACTCACCACCTTCTTCAGCGGTTTGTTGATCGTCTGAAAACTCAGCTGCTAATTCGCTAAACTTATCCTTGTTATTGTTGATTTCAGTCAATAAACTATCGGCTAATTTTTGCGCTTCTTCTAGCGATCTGTTTTCAGTTTCGGTAATCAAAATATGATTTACTGAAGCAGAATCAGAAACGGTTTCAATTGCCTCCATTTTGCTGATTTTCCAGCTTTCTTTGTCTTTGTATGGACCGTACACTTCACCTACATTAAGTTTGATTAATTCGGTATCGAAATCTTTATCCATTTCATATTCAAAACGGAAGTTTGCGTTATAACTTTCATCTGAATATGCATTTACATAATCTTCGTTATCTTCAGCTGATTTAAATTCTTTAATACGAGATTCGATTTCAGTTTTGGCATTTTTTTCATCTTGTGCAGATGGTTTTTCACTGAAATGAACATACTGAATATCGCGTTCAGCTTTTTGTTCAAACTGATCTTTATTGTTGTTTATGTAGGTTCTGATATCAGATTTAGAAACTTCCACTTCTCCACCTTGGCTGTATGGAATTTGCACAAATTCGAAAGTCAAATTATCGTTTCGTTTTTTGTATAACTGGCGTGCTTCAAATTCAGTAACACCCATTCCAGCTTTTATCATATTGAAGTACATTTGAGTAAGCACTTCAATCTCTACGTTGTTTTCGTAGTTTTTCCAAGCTTCGTATTCCTGTGGCGAATTTGCTTTCATATTAGCCACGGTTTCTATCATTTTATTTTCATCGAAAAAACCTTCTTGGTCAGAAAATCTTGGATCGCCATCAAGTTGTTGCGCCATGTAATCGATAATTTCTTCTGAGCTAGCTTGAAGTCCTAAAGCTTTAAACTCCTGCTTCAGCATAGATCTTCTAATTTCGGCATCCCAAACACGATTTACGGCTTGCAGAGTTGAAACCTGACCACCAGAATTTTGGACAGCACTTTCTACTTGTCTAGAAAATAATTGTCTATCAATTTCTTGATCGCCAACGCTACCAATTACATTTTGAGTTTTTTCTCCACTAAAACCTCCTTGATTAATAACATCTGCTAGCACGAAAGAAAATAGTGCTAATGCAATTATGATAATAAGGAAAACCGTTTTTTCTCGAATTTTACTAAGTATCGCCATTTTGAGTAATCGTTTAAAATATAGTGGGCGAAAATAAGATAATTCATTTATATAAGGAAACTTTAGCCGAATTTATGTAAACATAATTTTTCGACTTTATTAAGAAATAAGCATAAGGTAGTTCTTTGCTTATAAAACTTAATGAATACAAAGGTTTTGAAACTGATTTACTTTTTGTAAGCGGGATAATTGTCGGCAATTAGTTCTAGTTCGCTGTACCAATCTTCGCCAAATTTTTTTATCAACGCCTCTTTTGTGAATTTATAAATCGGCATTTGCAACTCTTTCCCCAACGTACAAGCATCATCACAAATATCCCATTTATCGTAGTTAACAGCTTCAAATTCTGAATATTTCTGAACACGAACGGGATACAATTCGCAAGAAATAGGTTTTTTCCAATCTATTTTTCCTGCTCGGTAAGCGGCTTCTATACTACAAAGCGCCATTCCTTGATCGTTAAAAAAAACATAGGCACACTCTTTTCCTTCAACAAGCGTTGTCTCTAGTTCGTTTTCATCAAACTCTGAAGTTACGTATTTTCCTTGTTTGTTGACAGCATCGATTCCTTCTTGCCGCATAAAAGGTTTGACGTGTTGAAAAGCATCTTCTAATTTTTGAACCTCGTTTTCTTCAAGCGGAGCGCCAGCATCTCCAGCCACACAGCATTCGCCTTTGCAAGCTTTGAGGTTGCAAGCAAAATCGCTTTCTATTAGTTCGCCAGATACGAGTGTTTTTCCAATTTGAAACATAGCGCAAATGTAATTATTTAAAGTATATATCTAAAAAAACGCTTCTCAAATTAATGAGAAGCGTTAAGGCTTGAAATAAAATAACTTATATATTATTCAAGAACAACGCGAACATCAGTTGCGTTCATTCCTTTTCTTCCTTCTTGCTCGTTGTATTCAACGCGGTCTCCTTCGGCGATTGTCTCACCATTAAGTCCTGTTACGTGAACAAAAATGTCTTGTCCGGTGTCTTCATTTGTAATGAATCCGTAACCTTTTGACTCGTTGAAAAATTTTACTGTACCTTCCATAATAATAATAAAAATAAAAAATTAAATATGAGGCAAAGATACAGATTAAAATTAGATTGAAGTAAATTTATTATTTTTTTTGTAAATTTTCTTACTTGTCAATTATAGCCTTTCGTTTTTGAAATCTTATCAGCTTAAAAAAGCTATTTTTAGGAGAAGTAAAAACCTAATCCAGCCCTTTGTCTCGCATTTTATCGAAATTTTCCTTGGTCAGCATATAGTCTTTTAGCTGTTTTCCTTTCCAGCGATGTGCTAAAAAAATGGGCATTAGAATAAAAGTAGTCGCTAAAACTGAAACACCTATAATTCGATCGCCAATGATAGTTTCTCCATCGATTTTAAAATAAAACCCTACACCGATTGCAATTAGAATGGCAAAAAAAAGTATTTTGATGATTGTCTTCATAGCAATTAAATTTCAAGTTTTTGAACTAAGCAAAGTTACACATTATCAAAAGAGTAGACAAACTGATTAATCTCGTTTAGGTTTGAGCATGTAATGTTGAATTGCGGTCAGCAAATCTCTATACATCCAATGGACAATTTTGGTTTCGTCTGATAACAAAATTCCGCCATCGTAATATAACTTGTTGCAGGTAATATAAACAGCGAAGTGTCTTTCGGCTAGTTGATTGGCTATTGTTCGCTGATCTTCAATCGAAATTGTATTGTTGCGTTTCATTTTATCTTCAATAGAACAGCCGGTTTCTTTCAAAAAACTTTTCAACTCATCGAGTTGATGTTGCAGTTGTTGGCAGCTGGATTTCAAATATTCTTTTTCAGGTAAAAATGCTTGCAATTGATCTACAAAACCTTGTGCAATTCCGCAGAATGAAGCCGATAAACAGTAGCGAGCAAACAACTCGAACGGGAGGTGATAAACAAAATAGTCGGAAAACGATTTTACGTGTCCAATTTCAAATGTATATCGGTTTGGAATTTTAGCTTTGGTAGCTACAAAACTATCTGAAGAAGAAGCTTTCAGCCCAAAACTTGTCCAGGTAGAATGGACTTTTGCTTGCTGAGCTGGAAGTATAAAAGTTTTTACTTCTTCGTTGTTTCCCAGCGCATTCCCTGTAAACAATGTAGCATACTGTGCGCCTGTACATTTTTGCCATTCGCCAGAAATGTACAAGTGATTTTCTTTTTGCTCAAAACTACCAGCAACCATTCCGCTTCCACTGGTAATTACGCTTGAGCTATGAAAAAGTTCTTGAGCTGTTTCGGGTTCAAAAAAGCCACAAAAATAATTAGCTCCTGCGCCAAGGTTATGAATCCACCCCAAACTACCGTGAAATCGTGCAGTTTCTTCTAGCTTTTTGGCTGCTTGAGGCAAATTACACTCGAGTCCGCCCAAAGATTTTGGTACAAATAATTTGAAATATTTATTTGAAATTAAGTATTGTATCCATTTTTCTGGCAATTTTTTGGCGTAGAAATTAGCGGCTTCTAAGTTGAATTGATGTTGTATCATACGGTTACTTCTATTAGTTTTTGCCGGTAAGCGGTAAGTAGTTTAGACTTTGAAACAAAACCTTCATATTTGCCATTTTTTACTACTGGAAGATTCCATGCGTTGCTCGATTGAAATTTTTGCATGATATCTTTCATCTTGCATTTTTCAAGTTCAATTATTTCTGGTGCTTGTTGCATTAAGTCAACAACTTTAGCTTCGTCATATAATTTTTGATCAAACATAATTGTTCGGATATCATCTAAAAACAGGACGCCTTTAAAATCACCTTTGTCATTAACTACAGGAAAAATATTTCTAGAGGATTTTATAACGCCTTCGCTAACCACATCACGCAAAGTCATTGAAATATTTAGTTTGACAAAATTTCGTTCGATTACCTGATCGATATCCATTAAAGTCAACACAGCTTGGTCTTTATTGTGCGTTAACAAATCGCCGCTTCTTGCCAACTCCAGCGTATACACCGAATGTGGTTGATATTGAGCCGTAATAAAAAAGGATATGGCAGCAGTAATCATTAAAGGAATAAACAAGCCGTATCCGCTAGTAATTTCAGCAATCAAGAAAATTGCGGTAAGCGGTGCGTGCATTACGCCAGCCATTAATCCTGCCATTCCTACTAGTGTAAAGTTGGTAATAGATATATCGCGGTGCCACCAATTCAATTGATTAACAATTAATGCAAAACAATGTCCCATTGCGCTTCCCATAAACAAAACCGGAGCAAAAATTCCGCCTACTCCACCTGCAGAAATGGTTAGCGAAGTGGCTATAATTTTGAATACCACCAGAACAAATAATGCGCCTACAACTGCCCAAATGTGATGAAGGTATTGATTGAAAAAATTATTCCCAAGTGCCTCTAAATAATTTCCTTGCAACAAATTATTGATTACTTCATAACCTTCACCATAAAGTGGCGGCATAAAGAAAATAAGTAGACTCATTCCTAATCCGCCAATTAAAACTCTATAAAATTGTGATGAAATACGCTGAAAAAGGCGCATAATAAAAAAGTGTATTTTAGTGAAGTAAATTGAAACGAAAGCAGCAAAAACACCTAGAAGAATATAATAAGGTACATCGCCAATTTCAAAATCATCCTGAAGAACAGTATGCAAAATGATATCATTTCCAAAAAAGAAATAGGAAGTTAAAATAGCAGAAATAGAAGCCGTTAATAACGGAATCATAGACGCCATTGTAAGATCGAGGCTAAAAATTTCGATAGCAAAAATAATTCCAGCAATTGGCGCTTTGAAAATACTCGACATAGCTCCAGCTGCAGCACAGCCAATTAATAAGGTTCTTGCAGCTTGACTGAGTTTGAAGGAACGTGAAATCTGGCTACCGATTGAAGCTCCCGTAACAACTGTCGGCGCCTCCAACCCAACCGATCCACCAAAACCAATAGTTATTGGTGCTGTTATAACAGATGCATAGCGTTGAAATTTATCTATAATTCCTTTTTTTCGAGAAATAGCGTACAAAGTAACTACAATACCTTGTCCTATTTTTTTCTTATAAATATAATTGGTAATTAAAAAAACAAGTATTAATCCAATTAACGGAAAAACAAAGTAAAAGGAATTGTGATACGTTACCACATATTTTCCTTCTAGCAGCGACTGTATAAAAAAACTTAAGTTTTTGAGCAAAACAGCAACCAACCCGGCTGTAAAGCCAATGATAGCACTTAGAATCACCAAAAACTGTTGATTGGTTAAGTGCTTGGTTTTCCAACGTTGAATAACCAAAAACCACTTACTGAGTTTATGTTGCGAGGCTTGATTCATAAATACACTATGAATTTACAAAGCTAACAAAGAAGCACCTACCAACATATTGAAAACAAAAAAATTGATAGTATCAAAAATAGTAACTCAAAAAATTACACAAAAACGAGTTTTAACAAGTAATCTTTGCTGAATTTTATTTTTATTTATAGGTTTGGAACAAAATAGAAAATTATGCGAGTATTCTTCTAATTAATTAAAAAAGAGAAAGCCCCTACTAGGTAGCGGCTTCTCATAGAAATGCGTTGAAAAAAACTCATCTCACATCTGAAATGCAAAGATAAGTTTTTTCATTAGACCTCAACTTCTTTTAAGAAGATTAAATCCTTATTAAGATTTAAAACTGATAGTTTAACTTTTTAAATAATTTTAAAATGAAAAAAGTTTTAATAATTTTAAGCTTAATATTTGCAATTCAAGCAAATGCTATTCAGCATTGTTCATGTGGCTCGTTTGAAACTGGCATATACGAATACAATATAGTTGAAAATACTGGAGGGTGCTGTTCTGGTTTCCCTGCCGGAGTGAATGATAAAAACGAAGCATACCTTGTTACCTACACACTAAATGAAGGTGTTTGGGAGATGAGAGAAATAACTGGAGTTAATCCAGAAACCGCCCAAACAAGATGTTGTCCAAATAACAGTTAAAATTTTTATAGATATGAAAAATTATAAAAAAGCGATGATGGCATTTTTGTTAATTATTATAGCAGGATGTTCAGACGAAATAGATAATTTAAATAATGAGGAAGTCTCAGATGAAATTTCAACAGATAAAGAATTAGGCAAAATCCCTAGTGATCATCAAGTATATAAAGTATTTGACTATAACCAATTACTTGACTTGTATAATTATGCCTTAACAGAAGAATCAAATAATCATTATTTCACAAATTTCAAACACATCTGTTTGTTTAAGATTTTTGAAATTGATTCTTTTATTGAAAAGTCAAGCCCAGAAGAAAGGTTGTTTTTAATTAATGAACTTGTAAAAATGGAGAATGCACTTCCTAATATCGATCATTTTTATGAAATCATTGTTTATATACTTAAAAACGAAGAAGTTGAAATTGACAAAGCTGAAAACCTGATTAAAACTTTTGAAGATAAAAATAAAGCTGCGCTTCAAAATTTAAATCTGAAATCTGAATTAAAAGATAAAAAATTAAAAAGCTTGAAAGATGGCAGAACACAGGTTAATTTATTTTATAGAACAAAAAGTATGAATGACCTAAAAAATAGCTCAAAATAATTTCAGATTGTACATATAGATATTTTATGAGCTAAACTTTAGAACTGAAAACCTGCAAGATTTATAAATCTTGCAGGTTTATTTAATTTAACCCGTAGTGCATTATCTAAGTCAGATTAATTTTTAAGCTATTTATTTTCTATTGAATACAAATTTATTTAAGTGCCGCATAATTGTTCACATATTTACACAAAAACGAGTTTTAACAAGCAATATTTGCCGAGTTTATTTTTTTTATATATGTTTGAAGCAAAATAATAAAATATGCTAGTATTCTTCTAATTAATTAAAAAAGAGAAAGCCCCTACTAGGTAGCGGCTTCTCATAGAAATGCGTTGAAAAACTCATCTCACATCGTGAAGTACAAAGATAAGTTTTTTCATTAGACCTCAACTTCTTTTAAGAAGATTAAATCCTTATTAAGATTTAAAACTGATAGTTTAAATAATTTTAAAATGAAAAATTTATTTATATTATTATTGGCGTTTGTTTCTGTATCATGTAGTGATAACAATGAAGATTTAGAATTTCATAATAAAAGTAACATTGAAGACCGGCTTACAGAGTTTCCCGATTTGTCAGAAGATTTTACTTATGCAATGTCTAATTTTGTTGAGTCATTAAGACCTTATTATCAAGACGGTATGAGCTATACTGATTTTAAGAATAATTTGAGTCCAGATGATGGCTTAATTAACATAAAACGAGAAGGTGATCAACTTTTAGAGCAAGCATTTATATATATTAAAAATGATGTTGAAAAACCTAATATGTCTGGCGACTTATTTTCAGAAGCATTTTTTGCTGCTATACAATATAATGAAGATATGTTTGGTTTAGATATTACTGAAATTTCTGAAAATGATTATGATATCATATTTGCTGATTTGTTTGGTGTGACTACAGATAAATCAGGTTTAACCACTTTTAGTGATGGCTGTAAGTGGTATCAATTGGGCTGCCATGCAAGTTCTGTAATATCATCTATATCTACATGGTGGAATACACCTGCTCCTGGAGAAGGTGGTATGACCAATGGTCAAGTTCTAGCATCGACAGTCGCTACAACAGCTGCAATAGTTGGATTAGTAATACTACTGCTATAAAATAACAAAAATGAAAAAATTAATTTTTATCTTTCTACTAGCGAGTTGTTCTATCTACGCTCAAGAAGATTCTGATAATCAAGGCTACAAGTCTATTATGCTTAACTTAAGCGGAGGTTCGTACACTCAGTTATTAGAATCAAATGGAAATCATTTAACTAACTTAGTTTCTTACAGTTCAAGTTTACAAGCAGGATTTAGAACTTCTAAGTTCACTTATGTTAAGGTTGGGGTAGACGCTGCTAGCACAGTTTCACTTTATGACTTTTCGTATGACACCTATCAGTTCCCTATACTTTTTGGTTCAAATATACTTTTTGGGAACAGCAATAAAAAGTCACCTACTAAAATTTTTGCTGAAATTGGTCCGTATTACAGAGGTGTAAGAACTTCTAATAATAGTTCACTTTCAGATTTTAGCACTAGTTCTTCACTCGGGATGCAAATCAACCTTCAACTTACGTTTGATGTAAGCGACAGGTTTTATGCGTTGGTTGCATTACGAGTAAATCGAGATTTTGAAGACTCCTTTGTTACTGAAGAGGAATCTATTAGAATAAAAGGAAGTTACGCTATGCAGGTTGGTTTTGGTCTAAAATTGTAGGTTTATTTAATGCATAATTTTACGCCCTGCCCAATAAAATAATTAATTCTTAAAAGTCTAGTTATGAAAAATAAAAAAACTTACGTAGACATTATATTTATCTTAATCTTTGTTCTTGGAGTGCTCGCCTATTTCGGCGCTATGAGTTTATTTTATAATAGTACTGATACTGACAAAGATATTTTTACAATGCATTATTTATTTAGGGGTTGCTTAGCTGTGACTATCGGTTTAATCTATCCCGTTTATTTAGTTTATTTCAAAAAGAAAGATAAGCAAAATAACACTTGACAAATAAAGTGCGAGGTAAAATCCTAGATGAAAAAACTTGTTTATCCAAAAAGCACTCACGAAAAATTTTGTGAGTGCTTTTAAGTTATGTCCATCATATAACCCTAAACAAATTCTATTTCTGTACACCAAATCACTTATTACAAAAAAACAAACTCGAAGTTCAAGCCTTTTCTTAACTTTGCGGCTTATTAAATTGACCCAACAAAGCAAAAATTATGTTAGAAGTAAAAAATATTGAAGCTAACAAAGAAGCCTACATCGAAGCTTTAAAAAAAAGAAAGTTTGATGCTAAAGAACTTTTTGACCAAGTGTTGAACCTTGACGAAAAACGAAAAGCTACGCAAACGAAACTCGATCAAATTTTGGCTGAATCCAATCACCTTTCTAAAGAAATTGGCGCTTTGTATAAAAATGGTCAAGCCGAAAAGGCCAACGAAATAAAAAGCAAAACTGCTGGACTAAAGGAAGAAAGCAAAAAACTGGCTGAAACCAAAGAGCAAGTTTCTCAGCAATTGCAAGAATTGTTGTACACGATTCCTAACATTCCGCATCCTAGCGTTCCATTTGGAGATTCTGATGAAGAAAATGAAGAATTATACCGAAATGGTGCTGTTCCTCAATTACAGAAAAACGCTTTACCACATTGGGAACTTGCCAAAAAATACGGCCTCATCGATTTTGAATTAGGAACCAAAATTACCGGTGCTGGGTTCCCTGTTTATAAAGGAAAAGGTGCCCGATTACAACGCGCGCTAATTACTTATTTTCTCGATAAAAACACCGAAGCTGGTTATGAAGAATACCAAGTTCCGCTGCTTGTAAATGAAGAATCTGGTTTTGGCACAGGACAATTACCCGATAAAGAAGGACAAATGTATCACGTTACTGGCGACGATTTGTACCTAATTCCTACTGCCGAAGTTCCGATGACCAACTTATTCAGAAACGATTTGTTAGCTGAAAAAGACTTGCCCAAAAAATGTACAGGTTTCACGCCTTGTTTTAGAAGAGAAGCCGGTTCTTACGGTGCACACGTTCGCGGTTTAAATCGCTTGCATCAATTTGATAAAGTGGAATTGGTAAACGTCGTAAAACCAGAAAATTCTTACCAAGTTTTAGACGAAATGGTCAAGCACGTAGAAAGCATTTTAAAAGAGTTGAAATTGCCTTATCGCGTGCTGCGTTTGTGTGGTGGCGATTTAGGTTTTACCTCAGCACTTACATACGATTTTGAAGTTTTTTCGACTGCACAAGATCGCTGGCTAGAAATTTCTTCAGTTTCAAATTTTGAAACTTTTCAATCCAACCGAATGAAAATTCGTTATAAAAATGCCCAAAACAAAAAAGCTTTGGTGCATACGCTAAATGGTAGCTCGCTTGCATTACCAAGAGTAATTGCTGGTATTCTAGAAAATAATCAAACACCTGAAGGCATCAAAATACCAGAAGTATTAGTTCCTTACACTGGTTTCGACCTCATCAATTAAAAATATATGAAGCGGTTACAGGCTTTTTTGGCAATTATATTTGGAGCGCTGCTGGTTTACAGTTGCGCGCAGCGCAGCAGACCCGATGGCGGCCCCATTGATGAAGAACCGCCAAAAGTAATGAAGGAAAGTCCTGTCAATTATTCTACCTTATTTAAAAGAGATAAAATTGTAATTGATTTTAATGAATTTATCAAATTAGAAGACCCGCGCAATCAAATTATTTTTTCGCCGCCTATCGAGCCAAGACCTACTATTTCACCGATGGGTTTAGCTTCAAAAAATGTTACCATCGAATTTGATCGCGATTCGTTGTTACCTAACACAACTTATACCGTCAATTTTGGAACAAGCATTGAGGATAATAATGAAGGGAATAAATTTCCGTATTACAAATACGTTTTTTCAACTGGAGATTACCTAGATTCACTAAAAATAAACGGCCAAGTTTTTGATCCCTTGCAACGCATTGCGGACGAAAATATTTCGGTAATGTTATACCCAAAAGATGAGCATTACTCCGATTCTACGGTCTATCAATCCAAGCCAACTTATATTGCCTACACGCGTGACTCTCTGGGTAATTTCACTTTAGAAAACATCAAAGAAGGAAGCTATAAAATTATTGCTTTATCCGACAAGATGAACAATTATATTTTTGATCCTAAGCAAGATAAAATTGGTTTTTTAGAAGAAGAAATCAACTTACCAGAGGAAAACAAAAATTCATTTCAATTACAGGTTTTCAAAGAAGATTTAGCACTCAAACCACAACGACCGAGTCAAGTTTCACGCCAACATATCATTTTTGGTTACAGCGGAAAAATTACTGAAGAAAATCACGAAATCAATATTTTAAGCGATGTTCCTGAAAATTTCAGAAGTCGAATTACCAAAGAAAAAGATGCCGATACGCTCAATTATTGGTTCGATCCTTATGTAGAAAAAGACAGTTTGCTCTTTACTTTTAGCGATGGAAAAAAAATTGATACGCTACAAGTCAATCCGAAACAAATTGAAAAAGATTCGCTAGTGGTTGAAGCTGCACCAAAAGGAAACATCAACTTTGAAGAAACTTTTAAGCTTTCAGCAAAAGTGCCTTTTGAAACTTATGACCCTGAAAAAATAAGTGTTTTTAACATCAAAGATTCTGTAGAAGTAGATTTCAAAATCAACTTTGATTCATATAAAAATCAACTGATTTTTGATTTTGAAAAAGAAGAAGAAAAAAGTTACGAAATCGAAGTTTTACCTGGCGGAATTACCAGTTTCTTTGAAGAAGAAAACGATAGTTTATCCTACAAAGTATCGACAAAAAAATACAGCGATTACGGAAATATTGCGCTTACGATTAGAAACATCAAGCAGTTTCCTGCCATTGTTCAGTTAGTTGATAAAGACAATAAAGTAAAATATGAGCAATACAGCGAAGAAAACAAGCTGATTTTTGAATTTAACCTATTAGAACCTGGCGAATATTTCCTGCGTGTTATCTACGACGAAAACGGAAATCAAGAATGGGATACTGGTAATTACCTTAAAAACATTCAGCCAGAAACTTCAGATTACCTGCATAAACTTATCAAAATAAGAGCTAATTGGGATACCTCTGAAGAAGTCAGCCTACCGAATTAAATTGTTATTACCCTGATGATTCTATAGTTCAATTTGAGTTAGATCCAATCCAAAAAATCTTTTATAGATAAACCAAGCTGTTTCAATCCGTTTTTAATAATAAATTCAGGAACGGGGTCTACGTGGCTTTGAAGTGTTATTGGTCTTAATAAATCTTTACGTGTCCAATGCTCGTGACCACCACTTTTTCGATTACACTTACATCCTTGGTCTTTTAAAAAATCTCGATATAGCTTTAAAGGAACATTTCGAAGATGTTTGGTAGACATAAAGCATAAGATTAAAAGGCAAATTCGACATCTTCTCTAGACACTTTATAACTCTTGTTATTCACGATTTCATTGTACAATGGATTGGTATGCACTAAATCGGAGTCTTTAGGCGGATTATACTTTGGTTTTTTCTTAGAACCTCTAATTGACCAGCCTAAGTCTTTTAAAACTTCTCCAATTGTTTTTTTGTTAGTGGTATATCTGAAAAATTCGTGAAGTGCTTCAGAAAAAGATTTTTTAGCTTCTTCCTGACTATATCCATAACCACTTAAATCTAAAGCTGGAGAATAAATTATAGTAACATTATCTTCCTGAAATTCAATTAATGACAAACCCACATGGTACTTACCATTGTCGAAACCCAAATCTGCTCTAATGCGTAACTTTGACATATCAAATAAACTATTAGGAATAACAAATATATTAAAAATTAAAAACTACTGTAAAAAACACACATAACAAGCTACTAAATTGATATCAAAAAAATTAAACCCTGCTCTAACAAGATAGTTTTTAACCGAAATATACTGATTCCTTTTTACATTTTTTCTGTTTTTACAAACGTATAGCTAATGACTCTAGCCTCTAAAAAAGAATTGAGTTGCTTCTAAAAACTTAATTAAAAAGAGTACAAAACTCCTTATTCCCTATTCCCTTCCTAAATAAATCATTATAAAATAAAGCAGGGTTGCTAAAGATCCTACAGCTGCAACTACATAGGTTCGCGCTGCCCATTTTAAAGAGTCTTCAGAATCTTTATATTCTTGTGGCGTAACAATATTATGGTTTTTAAGCCAAGCTAAAGCGCGGTTACTTGCATCGTATTCTACGGGTAAAGTTACAAAGCTAAACAGCGTTCCTAATCCAAACATAATAATTCCGATTAGTAAGACCGTTTGACCTACACCAGCTCCAACCATTCCATATAAAATTAAACCACCAAAAATAACCCATTGGCTATAACTCGACGCAACTTGAACTACAGGAACTAATTGACTTCGCATTTCTAACCAAGAATAGGCTTTTGCGTGTTGAACCGCGTGTCCGCATTCGTGTGCTGCAACAGCTGCTGCAGCAGCATTTCGTTGGTTGTAAACCGATTCGCTTAAATTTATCGTTTTGTCTTTTGGGTTATAATGATCGGTTAATCTTCCTGGTGTAGAAATTACCTTTACATCATAAATCCCATTATCGCGCAACATTTGTTCGGCAATTTCGGCGCCACTCATTCCGTTTTGTAAGCGCTGTTCAGAATATTTTTTGAATTTCTTTTTCAGCGTACTGCTTACATACCAACTTACCAGCATAATTGCACCGATAAGTATATAATATCCCATCATAAGTCTATTGTTTTATAAATTCTATCATCTTTTGATAAGCAAAAACCTAGCCATTTTTCACGACTGTTAGTTTGTCATCAAATCTCATTTTATGTGAAATTGTACTTCGCCAACAAGCTAATTTATCCTACAATATTGACAATTTTACCCGGCACTACAATTACTTTTTTGGGTTCACGACCAGCAAGTTGTTTTTGAGTGCGTTCATCTGCCATTACAATTTCTTGAATTTCATCTTTCGATAAATCTAAAGACAAATCTAAAGTAAAACGCGTTTTCCCATTAAAAGAAATCGGATACGTTTTGTTGTCTTCTACCAAATACTTTTCTTCCCATTTTGGATAAGTTGCCGTAGAAATACTTTCTTGATGTCCCATTTTTTGCCATAATTCTTCTGCAATATGTGGCGCAAAAGGCGAAATTAGCACTGCTAAAGGTGCCAAAACTTCTTCTGAAGTACATTTGAGCTTACTCAATTCGTTCACACAAATCATAAAAGTTGAAACGGAAGTATTGAAACTGAATTGCTCGATATCTTCGGTTACTTTTTTAATGGTTTTATGTAAAATTTTAAGTGCTTCTTTATCTGCTGATTGATTTGTTACGGCAAAATCATCGCCGTTGTGGTATAATTTCCATAGCTTTTTCAAGAAATTATGCACACCAACTAAGCCGGCTGTATTCCAAGGTTTTGCCTGATCGATTGGTCCTAAAAACATTTCATATAAACGCAAAGTATCCGCTCCAAATTCATCGCAAATATCATCTGGATTTACGACATTGAATTTTGACTTAGACATTTTTTCCACTTCGCGAGAAACAATGAATTTGTCTTGATCGTTGGTGATAAATTCAGCGTTTTTGAAATCTGAACGCCAATTTCTAAAACCTTCTATATTCAATTCATTAGAAGTGTTTACCAAACTAACATCAACGTGAATGGCTTGCGTAGTATATTTTTCTTTTAATTCTTCAGAAACAAATTGATTGCTATCTTCAATTCGGTGAACAAAAGCACTTTCCCCTAAAATCATTCCTTGGTTTATCAGTTTTTTGAAAGGTTCATTTACAGGTATAATTCCTCTGTCGTTTAAAAACTTCGTCCAAAAACGCGCATACAGCAAATGTCCCGTTGCGTGTTCGCTACCACCGATGTACAAATCGACGTTTTTCCAATATTCAAGCGTTTCTTGACTGGCGATTTCATCAGTGTTTTTGTTGTCCATATAACGGAACATGTACCAAGAACTTCCTGCCCAACCAGGCATTGTGTTGAGCTCGAGCGGAAACACATTTTTGTGGTCGATAGCATCGTTGCTTACCACTTGATTGGTTTGCGTATTCCAAGCCCATTTTTGTGCACGCCCGAGTGGCGGAGCACCATCTTCAGTCGGTAAATATTCGTCTATTTCAGGAAGTTGTAGCGGCAAATATTTTTTGTCTATCATTTCTGGCAAACCATTTTTGTAATAGACTGGAAATGGTTCTCCCCAATAGCGCTGTCGAGAAAAAACAGCATCACGCAAACGATAATTGGTTTTTCCTTTTCCTGCATTTATTTTTTCAAGCGCTTCTATGGCTTTTTGAATTGCTTTTTTAGCCGGCAATCCATTTAAAAAATCAGAATTGGCTAAAACAGTTTGATCGGTATCCGCAAAAGCTTGTTTAGAAATATCGACACCTTCAAAAACATTTGGGATTTCAATATCAAAATGTTTGGCAAAATCAAAATCACGTTGATCGCCACAAGGAACGGCCATTACGGCTCCTGTGCCGTAACCCGCCAAAACGTAATCGCCAATCCAAATCGGAATTGGTTTTTTGGTGAAGGGATGAATTGCATAAGCTCCCGTAAATACACCAGAAATATTTTTAACATCTGCCATTCGGTCTCTTTCGCTTCGTTGAGCCGATTTTTTGATGTAATCTTCAACCGCTTCTTTTTGGTCTTCGGTCGTAACCTGACTTACCAATTCGTGTTCTGGCGCCAATGTCATAAACGAAACGCCAAAAATAGTATCGGGTCTGGTGGTGAAAACTTCAATTTGTTGTGGGTGATTTTCTAACTGAAAACGAACTTGAGCACCCACCGATTTACCAATCCAATTTCGTTGAAATTCTTTTAGACTGTCGGTCCAGTCTAGCTCATTTAAATCTTGCAGCAAGCGCTCTGCATAAGCAGAAATACGCATGCTCCACTGTTTCATTTTTTTTCGTTCCACCGGATGACCACCTCTTTCAGAGCGGCCATTAATCACTTCATCATTTGCCAAAACAGTTCCTAAAGCAGGACACCAATTTACTTCGGTTTCAGCTAAATAAGTCAATCTATATTTTAAAAGAATTTCATCCTGCTTCGTTGCTGTAAACGAATTCCATTCTTGCTTATCAAAATCTGGTGTGTCTTCGTCGCAAGCAGCATTGATTTTTGCATTTCCTTCTGCAGCAAAAACTTCTTTTAATTCCTCAATCGGTCTTGCTTGTTTGCTATCCTTGCAATAATAAGATTCGAATAGTTGAATAAAAATCCATTGCGTCCATTTGTAATAATCCGCATTGCTGGTTCTTACTTCGCGATTCCAATCGAATGAAAAACCGATTTTATCGAGTTGCTCTCGGTATCTTTTGATGTTGGTTTGTGTAGTTTTTGCTGGATGTTGACCCGTTTGAATGGCGTATTGTTCCGCTGGCAATCCAAACGAATCATAGCCTTGCGGATGCAAAACATTATAACCTTGATGGCGCTTGTAGCGTGCATAGATATCGCTTGCAATATAACCTAAAGGATGCCCGACGTGCAATCCAGCGCCAGACGGATACGGAAACATATCCAATACATAGAAAGGCGGTTTTTTTTCGGTCATTTCATTTGGCTGAAGTGCTTTAAAAGGCTGTTCTTTCGCCCATTTCTTCTGCCATTTAGATTCGATATCTTTAAAATTATATGCCATAACGCTAGCTTGAAATTCAGTTTTGGCAAAAGTACTATTTTGCACTAAAATAAGCCGCTTTCCTCCTAACATTTGATGCGAACTTCTGTTCTAAAATTTTAATGACGCCTTTTAAAGTTATTGGCGCTTAGAGGCAAGGAGTTTTGAAAGTTGCGGTAATTTTATAATGCCGGCTTTTTTCAATGCCATAATCGCATCGATCTTTTTTGCAGCTTCATCTTCAGTTGGCTTAAATATCAGTTCTATATCATACTTGCTAAAATGTGAAACTGGTGTGACTTCATCAGCAATTTTTTCTGGTAATTCTAATTCAAAAAGTGTAAAATGAACAATTAAATCTGATTTCATATTTTCATAATGAAACCGATCTTCTTCAGTATGAAATTTTGTCTTGTTTGAATAAAAATAGGGTTTTGCTTGATAACGCAATTCTACCGAACCTACTTCAACTTTTTTTTGACTGGTATCCACAACTTGAATTCCTAGAAATAAAAATGCGATTAGCGTTGCATTAAAAGCAAAATGAACCAGAATAGATTTTTTTATACTGAAGTTTATAACCGTCCAACATAAAATTAGTCCCATACCAAAACGAGACAAAAATGAAAACACATGATATATCTCAATATTTTGTACTGAAGGGAAATGAAACAACGAAAAAATCAAACTATTCCCAATAATTACAGGTAACAGCAGTTTGCCTTTCTCCCGCCAAAAAATAAGTAAGCCTGCACTAATTACAATAGCAAAAGCCATCCAACTAACTGAATAAAAAAGGGCAAAACACAACACTGCAAAAAGCACATAACTTACAATTCGGTATTTACGTTGACGGAGGAACCAGCCTCTAAAACTAATTTCTTCAAAAAGTGGTGCTAATATTACTGCTAATAAAGCATACATTAAAAAACTCATCTTACCAAAACGAGGTTGAATTTCTGTAGAAAAGCCTAAAACGCTTGCAATCAATAAACACAAAATACTAACGAGAACGGTAAACATTCCCGTTAGTAAAATTGAATTGTACGATTTATTTTTTAGAAATGGAATTTTACCTCTTAACATTGAAAATTCATTATTATGATGGTGCAAATCAAAAAAAAAAAAATAATCATTTCCAAATAAATTCATTTTTTTTTAAAATAACTCTGTGTTTTGCTTGAATCAATAAATAAAAACAGGTTTCAACAAAGCGTATAATTTATCGCTTATAAAATTAATTCTGCTAAAGTACGTTATACCGATAGAGTTTTATATTTTTACCAAAATTTTAGAAATGGCTACCTCTTTTGAAAAGTATCAGCGTAGGCGCTTAATATCGTCGTATTTTTCTGTGGTTATCAGTATTTCGCTAGTATTATTTTTACTAGGTTTGCTCAGCCTTTTGGTGCTTAACACCAAAAAAGTAGCCGATCATTTCAAAGAGCAAATTGCGCTTACGGTATATTTTAAAGATTCAGCCAAAGAAGTAGAAATCAATCAGCTGGAAAAAACCCTTTCGCTTGCCGAGTACACCAAGTCGACTCAATTTATTTCAAAAGAAGATGCGGCTAAAAAATACAGCGAAGAAATCGGTGAAGATTTTATGGAGTTTTTAGGCTACAACCCGCTTCAAAACGCCATAGATATTTATTTCAACGCCGATTATGTTTCAGAAGTAAAAGTTGCTGAAATTAAACGCGACATTTTAGAAAACGATTTTGTAGATGATGTAGATTACGATAAACCTTTAATCGCTTTGCTAAATGACAACATCAAAAAACTGAGTTTTTGGATTTTAGTTATTAGCGGCATATTTACTTTTATTGCCGTTTTGCTTATCAATAGTTCGATTCGGCTTTCGGTTTATTCCAAGCGATTTATTATTAAGACCATGCAAATGGTTGGCGCTACAAAAGGATTTATTCGCAGGCCATTTATATGGAAAAGTGTAAAATTAGGAATGCTAGGTTCTGTTGTTTCGCTTGTTGGAATGGCGGTTGTTTTGTATTACCTCAACCAGAGTTTTCCGGAGTTACAATTGCTTAGCGATGAACTGATTTTGGCGGCAATTTTTGGCGGAATTTTTATTTTAGGAATTCTTATTACTTGGATAAGCACCTTTTTTGCTACCCAACGTTTCTTAAATTTAAAAACCGACGAATTGTATTATTAACCGATTAATTTTAATCAAATGGCAACAAATAAAAAAGAAAAAGATACCGAAGTTCAAAAAGAGTTTATTTTTGAAAGAAAAAACTACCTCTTTATGTTTATCGGTCTTGCCATTATTGCTCTTGGATTTATTTTAATGGCAGGCGGTGGCAGCGACGACCCAAATGTTTTCAATCCAGAAATTTTTAGTTGGCGAAGAATTCGGTTAGCGCCAACACTTATCATTATTGGGTTTGCCGTAGAAATTTACGCGATTTTGCTCAATCCACATTCGAAAAAATAAGCTTGTAATTTTTTTTAGATGAATCAACAGCTTCCAAAAAGCTTAGAAGAATACAAAGACGGCCAAGTTTTGTTGTTTGACAAACCCTTGCATTGGACTTCCTTTCAATTGGTAAACAAAGTCCGTTGGCTTATTAAACGAAAGTTTAAAATCAAGAAAATCAAAGTAGGTCACGCCGGCACTTTAGATCCGCTTGCCACAGGATTGGTCATTTTATGTACTGGAAAATTCACCAAAAAAATTGAAGAATTTATGGGGCAAGAAAAAGTATATACTGGAGAAATTACTTTAGGCGCCACTACTCCTTCTTATGATTTAGAAACCGAAATCGACCAAACATTTCCTGTTCAACACATCAATTCTGAAATGATTCAGCAAAAAACTGGTTTATTTGAAGGTGAAATAGACCAACAGCCACCTGTTTTTTCTGCCTTAAAAAAAGAAGGAAAGCGGCTGTATGAATATGCCCGAAAAGGAGAGGATGTAGAAATTCCCACACGAAAAGTGCAAATTCGTTATTTCAACATTACCGAAATCGATTTGCCTAAAATAAAATTTGAGGTTGCTTGCAGCAAAGGAACTTACATTAGAAGCTTGGCACACGATTTTGGAAAAGCCTTAGATTCTGGCGCACATTTAAGCGCATTGCGCCGCACCAAAATTGGTGACTTTTCGGTTGATAATGCCTTGCAATTATCGGATTTTGAAGCTGCTTTAGACGACTGATTTAATTGAACTGCGAAGCACCAAAACTAGCTCCATTTCCTACTTGATCGTGTATAAACTGACCATTTTCGCAATGTTGTTTTAGTCGTTCATCAATAAAAGAACGTACTTCTTTTTGATATTGATTAGGATACAACAAATGTACATTTGCGCCTGCATCGAGTGTAAAACACAACGGAATTTTGGTTTCATCGCGATACGCCCAAATTTTGTTTAAAATCTCGAGGGTTTGTGCGCTCATCAACAAAAAGTAAGGCCGGCTAGTCATCATCATTGCGTGGAGCGTTAGTGCTTCAGACTCTACCAAACGGATAAATTGTTTGAGGTCGCCTAATGTTAAAATTTCTTGTAGTTTTTTGATGTTATCTTGCGCTTGCAAAAACCGACTTTCGGCATACGGATGTCCGTTCATTAAACTATGTCCCAAAGAACTGCTGACTTTTTTTTGTCCTTTGTCAACAATTAAAATAGTATCACAAAAATCTCTAAAGACCGACTGTACGTTTTGGTTGAATTCAATTCCGTACAAATCTGAAGAATCTTGAATATCGGTATGTTTTCCCCAAAGCACTAAACCGCCATCGATACTTCTACAAGCGCTCCCAGAACCCAATCGAGCTAAAAAAGAAGCTTTTTTTCGGAGGTAATCTTCATTTACTTTTGTTGGTTGAATTTGCTGTTCGAGTTGTACCAAACACATAGCCAAAGCACTCATTCCACTTGCTGAAGAAGCTATACCGCTACTATGCGGAAAGGTGTTTTTGGTTTTGATGGTAAAATGATAGGTTCTTATGAGCGGAAAATATTCTTCAATTCGTTCGAAAAACTGAATTATTTTAGGTTCAAAATCTGGTGCTGGTTGCTGATCTAGGAAAACGCTAACTTGAATGTCTTGTTGGTTGGTTTTCTTTTCTTCAAAATGAAGTTCTGTTTGGGTGTAGCAATTCGCTAATGTAAAACTCAACGAAGTGTTTTTAGGGATTTGGATTTCTTTTTTTCCCCAATATTTTACGAGTGCAATATTGCTAGGTGCTTTTGCAGAACACATTCCACTTTTTGGAAATGTCTTAGGTTGCTGAAAAACAAAGTCTTTTTCGGTCATCATTGAAGCTTGATTGTTTTAGGCTAAATTAATGTTTTTTTAGTTAGTGTAATACCGAAATTTTTAAATAAATGGCGAACTATAGAACCAAGGCTGAATTCCTAGCCCTGACTGCACGGAAAGCCCGTAAAAAACAAAAACTTACAAAAAATAGATTAAAAAGAGCGACTTTGGAGCTCCTTCCTAATGTAGTTTTTGTTGGTTTTGTTTTGCGGACTTGAAGAAAAGGCAGGTTTTAGCTTCAAAATGAAATATAATTTTAATCAAGAATAGCTTTTGCTATTAATAATATTTTTATAATTTAACGCCAAATTAATACTATTTGCTTATGCGAGGTAATACGATGTTTAGGATTATAATAAGTGTAGCGGTTTGTTTAATGGTTGGTTTTTTAAGTTCTATTGCTACTCAAAGCAGTGTTGGCGATTGGTACGAAATGCTGGAGAAACCGGTTTTTAATCCGCCGAATTATGTTTTTGCACCGGTTTGGTCGATTTTATATGTTTTGATGGGCGTTGCTGCGGGAGTTGTCTGGAGTAGAGGCTTGCATCATGCGTGGGTAAAAACGGCGATGTATCATTTTTCGTTTCAGTTGTTGTTGAATTTGAGTTGGTCGGTAGTGTTTTTTGGCTTACGAGAACCATTTTGGGCGCTTTTGGTGATTTTGGGATTACTTGTTTTTATCGTACTTACCATAAAATGGTTTAAAGTCGTAAACAACCTCGCTGCGTATTTGCTCATACCCTATTTGCTTTGGGTGTTGTATGCCACGGCTCTCAATTTTGAAATTTGGAGGCTCAACTAGTTTTGAAATTTAATTAAAAGGCGATTAGTTAGCGTTAAAGTTTTGCTACTAAAATTCAAGTTGATAGTTTTACTATTAGTTTTGTCAAAAAAATTATGCTTTGGAAACTTTACTTGAAAAAATAAATACACCGATTAGCGATTCGTTGTATTTAAAAAATCCTGAAAGCTCAAAACTGGGAAATAAAATTATTACCCAAGGAGTTTTGCTTATGGATGAATTAGGTTTTGAGCAGTTTAATTTTAAACGTTTAGCAGCACGTATTCATTCGACAGAAAGTTCGATTTATCGCTACTTTGAAAACAAGCATAATTTTTTGGTATATATTTCAGCCTTGTACTGGGGAATTTTAGATTACAGGTTAGAAGCTGCTATACAGCCGATTAAAAATGCAACTCATCGGCTTCTTAAAGCTGTTGAAATTGTAACGGGAACACCAAAAAATATCGATTTTGAATCAAAATTAGATTTAATTTCTTTAAGAAACATTATTATTGAAGAGTTCACAAAGGCTTACCATATAAAAAGCGTAAATGACGAAATTAGCAAAGGCTATTTTCAGCCTTATAAGCAACTGGTTTTGAAATTAGTAAAACTGATAAATACGGCTAACAATCAATATCCTTACGCACGCAGTTTGGCGTCTTCTATTGTAAATGGTAGCTTACATCAACATTATTTAGCGGCACACTTTTCGTCTATAACCGATTGTAAAGATGAAAAAAAACCTTGCGATTTTTATACAGATGCGGTCATTGCTCAACTTAAACTAAATTAATTATATGAAAGAAGAGAACGTAATAACACCTTTACATCGACTCTTTAAAGTATTGAAGCTTGAGCTCAAAGCTATCTATTTAATTTTAGGTTACGCAGCTTTCGCGGGAATTGTCAGTCTTTCTTTGCCGCTTGGCATTCAAGCTATTATAAACTTTATTCAAGCAGGAGAATTTAGAGTTACGATGATTGTTTTGGTGGCAGTTGTGCTTATCGGAGTTATTTTTGCAGGTATTTTAAGTTATATGCAGATGCGAATTGCAGAAGACCTTCAGCAGCGTATTTTCACACATACTTCTTTTGAGTTCATCTATCGTTTTCCTAGAATAAAAAATACTGCTTTTGGTAAAAATTATCCGCCAGAATTAGCCAATCGTTTTTTTGATACGATGATTATTCAAAAAGGGATTCCAAAAATATTGATTGATTTTTCTACCGCAGGTTTGCAAATTCTGTTTGGCTTAATTCTGTTGTCGTTTTATCATCCATTTTTCATCCTATTCGGCCTATTACTATTGGTTTTGTTCTACGTAGTATTTAAGTTCTCTGCACCAGAAGGCTTGCGTACTAGCCTAGTTCAATCTAATCATAAATACAAAACAGCGCATTGGATTGAAGAAGTTGCTCGAAACTCAGATAGTTTTAAAGTTTCTGGAAGTTCCAAAATAGCTTCTACCAAAAATGATGATATTGTAATGAACTACCTAGATGCTAGAGAGCGACACTTTGGTATCTTAAGATTACAGTTTTTTAAAATGATTGGTTTTAAAGTTTTAGTTGTAGCTGCTTTACTCATTATGGGTGGATTGTTGGTTATAAATCAACAAATGAATATCGGTCAGTTTGTGGCTTCTGAAGTGATTGTTTTAATGATGGTTAACTCAGTTGAAAAACTAATTATTGGTTTAGAAGATGTGTATGATGTATTAACAGGTTTAGAAAAAATTGGTCAAGTAACCGATTTAGAACAAGAGAAATTTGAAGGGCATACTCCGTTTAATTCTGAAAATAAATTCAACATAGAATTGCATGATATCAGCCTTAAGTACAATCTAAATGATAATTATGCACTGAAAGATCTCAACCTCAATATTCGTCCTAAAGAACACCTGTTTATCGATGGAGAAAGTGGCTCAGGTAAAACATCCTTACTAAAAGTTATTGCAGGTTTAGTAATTCCTACAAAAGGAGATTTTTATGTAGATGAAAGTTCTTTAAGCAATGTACAAATTGATCATTATCGTTCTTTTGTTGGGCATTCATTGCTAAGCAATCTTCCGTTTGAAGGAACTATTTACGAAAACATTGCATTCAATAACCCACAAGTAAAACGATCTGATATTGATTGGGTTATTGATCAGTTAGACCTAGGAGATTTTATAAAATATAATGCCAAAGGAATTCATTCGGTCATAGCTACTAACGGTAGAGACATTCCTTATACAGTTGCCAAGAAAATAATGTTAGCTCGGGCGATTGTTACTAAACCAAAGCTATTAATTTTAAAAGACCCATTAGCAGAGTTTAATGAAGTAGAAATAAAAAGAATTGTCTCTTTTTTATTTAATCCAGAAAATCCATGGACGATTTTAGTTGCGAGTAGAAATCCTATCTGGAAGGAATATTGTAAAAATCGAGTGTTTTTATCTAACGGTAGCCTAAAAAACGATTAAGACCAATGCTGGATATATCGAAAAATAAAATAAAAATTAGCGATAATTACGACAAGTTTAAGTCCGTACGGTTTTCCTCTGGCAATCGTCGTTTTTTCAGTATGAATAAGTTCATCATAACACTAACAATAGTCATTTTCATTATTTTGTTTTTGCCATGGACGCAATTCATCAACGGAAAAGGAAACATTACTACTTTACGCCCTGATCAACGTCCACAAACCATTCACTCTACCATTGCTGGTAAAGTTGAAAAATGGTATGTGCAAGAAGGAGATTTTGTTGAAAAAGGAGATACCATTATGTTTATCTCAGAGATAAAAGATAATTTCTTTGATCCAAATTTACTCGAACGAACTGCTACTAGAGTTCAAGCAAAAAGCTTTTCGTTTGAGTCATACAAAAACAAAGTAAATTCGCTTGATTATCAAATTCAAGCGCTAAAAGACGAGCAAGAACTAAAGCTAGAGCAAGCCAAAAACAAACTTACACAAGCCACGCTATTAGTTAAAAGCGACAGTATAGATTTAGAAGCAGCAAAAACACAAGTAGCCATTGCTGAACGTCAATTTGAACGAATAAGTGGATTGGAAGAAGAAGGCTTAAAATCAGTTGCAGATGTTGAGGAAAAAAAGATGAAATACCAAGAAAGCTTAGCACGCGTTATTTCACAAGAAAACAACTTGTTAGGCAGTCGTAATAAAGTTATTAATGCGCAGCTAGAAATTTCAAGCATTAAAGCAAGTTATCGAGATAAAATTGCAAAAGCAGAAAGCGATCGTTTTTCTGCACTTTCGGGTCAATTTGAAGCAGAAGCCCAACTCAATCAACTTCAAAATCAATTCACCAATTTTGAAGTTCGAAAAGGACTAAATTACATCGTAGCACCGCAAGATGGCTACATCAATAGAGCTATTCAGCGTGGGCTTGGAGAAACTTTTCAAGAAGGCGCCGAAATTGCCAGCATTATGCCTTCTAACGCAGATTTGGCTGTAGAAACCTTTGTTGACCCAATCGATTTACCACTAATTCATACCGGTGAAAAGGTTAGAATTATTTTTGATGGTTGGCCATATATTTTCTTTTCTGGTTGGCCTAATCTATCTTACGGTACTTTTGGTGGTGAGATTGTTGCTGTTGAGCGTTATATCAGTAAAAACGGAAAATATAGAGTGCTTGTTGCTCCCGATCCCGATGAGCAAGATTGGCCTGAAGCTTTACGTGCAGGAACTGGAGCGCGAACTTTTGCCTTGCTTAACAACGTACCTGTTTGGTATGAGATTTGGCGACAAATAAATGGTTTCCCGCCAGATTATTACACTCCAGAAGATAGCTTTACAAATTCTACCAAAACCAACACTAAATAAGTTATGCGGTTATTATTTGTCTGTCTTTTGTGTTGTTTATTTCTTCCGCTCCAAGCGCAAGAGGAAAACCTAGGCTTGTCCTTGTCGCTAAAAGAGTATTTAGGCTATGTCAAGCGATACCATCCTGTAGCTAGACAAGCTGAATTACGCATCGACAAAGCACAAGCTAAATTGATGAAATCCAGAGGTGCATTCGACCCAAAAGTTTACGGGAATTATAAAGAAAAAGATTTTGAAGGAAGCGATTATTATGAGATACTAAATGCTGGATTTAGCATCCCTGTTTGGTTTGGTCTAGATATTAATGCAGGTTTTGAACAAAACGAAGGAGAATATCTTAATCCAGAACGAAATGTTCCAGACAATGGCCTGTATAAAGCTGGAGTGAGTTTACCTATAGGTCGTGGCTTGTTTATAAACGATCGAATGGCCACGCTAAAACAAGCCAAAATATTCCAAAATCTTAACCAAGTTGAACGTGATTTACGAGTGAACCAAATTTTATATGATGCTGTTTTGGCTTATATAGATTGGTATCTTGCACAACAAGAAGTAGCCTTATTTGATGAGTTTGTAGAAAATGCCAAGATCAGGTTCGACGGAATAAAGAAAAGTGCTCAAGCTGGCGATATACCTAGTATTGATACACTTGAAGCAAAAATTATTGTTCAAAATAGAGAGCTAAGCTTAGAACAATCGGAGTTAAAGCTTACCCAAAAACGACTTCAACTTTCTAACTATTTATGGTACGAAAACAATACGCCGCTTGAAGTCCAATCAGAAATGCAAGCCGAAAAAATTGAAACCGATGATGTCGATGATATTTTAGGAACAAATCTATTGCAACTAGAAGATTACAACACCGAAAATCATCCCGCAATAAAAGCGCTTTCTTACAGCATCAACTCGCTTGAAGTAGAACGAAAATTAGCAGCCGAACAGCTCAAACCTACGCTCGATCTTCAATATAATTTATTAAGTAGAGAGCCAAATGAATTTGAACAATTCAACACCAATAATTATAAAGCTGGAATAAGTTTTAGTATGCCGCTATTTTTAAGAAAAGAACGCGGAGATTTAAAACTAACTAAACTCAAAATTCAAGATGCTGAAATGGAATATGATTTTCAAAGTTTAGAACTAGAAAACCGTATCAAATCTGCTCAACAAGAAATTAATTCATTTATAAAACAGTTAAACACGGTTAGTGAAATTGCGGAAAATTATAGCGATCTACTTACTGCCGAAGAACGCAAATTTTTCGTTGGTGAAAGCTCTGTATTTTTGATTAATGCCAGAGAACAACAACTTATAGATGCTAAGTTGAAACGCATAAAAGCTCGTGCAAAACTATTTGAATCTAAAGCAGATTTATTTAATTTACTTGCTAACGATATTATTGTTGAAAACGAATAATTTCAACTATAAGCATGGTTTTTAAAATCCTATTGATTTTGAATTTCCATTAATCGTTTTACGTATTTCCCGATTACGTCAAATTCTAAGTTCACTACATCGCCAGCTTTAAGCTGATTGAAATTGGTGTGTTGATACGTAAATGGAATAATTGCTACGCTAAACTCATTCAATTTACTGTTTACCACCGTTAGGCTAACTCCATTTATGGTAATACTACCTTTTTCGATGGTAACATTCTGCAGGCTGGCATCATATTCAAAAGTAAAAATCCAGCTACCGTCTTGTTCGCTTATTTGTTTACAAACTGCTGTTTGATCGACGTGTCCTTGAACAATATGTCCATCTAAATGCGCATTCATCTTCATTCCACGTTCTAAATTTACGGCACTACCAACAGATAAATTTCCAATATTAGATTTCTGCAAAGTTTCTTCAATAGCTGTAACTTTATAATTGTTTGCACTAGTTTCTACAACCGTTAAACACACTCCATTGTGGGCAACACTTTGGTCGATTTTTAGTTCAGAAGTCATTTGAGCTTGCACGCTAATATGTAAGTTTCCCCCTTCTTTTTTTAAATCGACAACTTTACCGACTTCCTCTATAATTCCTGTAAACATAATTGCAGAATATTTAATTACCTTTGCCATACAAAAATAGACTAAATCTGTTAGAAGACGATTGCATTTGTATTCTTCTAACATAAAAAATCACCGATAGGTTAACCGTATGAAAGAAGCAGCTAAAATAAAAGTAGGTATAAGTATAGGAGACTTAAATGGTATTGGCCCTGAAATTGTGCTCAAAACCTTTGAAGATAGCCGAATGTTAGAGTTATGCACTCCAGTTATTTTTGCAAACACAAAGATGCTTTCTTTTTTTAAAAAACATTTTAATTTATCGCTGAAAATAAACGGAATACCACACGCCAGCAAAGCGGTAGATGGAAAAATAAATGTGGTTAATGCTTGGAAATCTAACTTCAAAATTGCTTTTGGTGAAGAGGATAAAGTCGCAGGAAAATATGCTTTTCGATCGATTGAAGTGGCTACTAGAGCTTTAATTGAAAAGGATGTAGATGTTTTGGTGACTGCGCCAATCAACAAAAACAGCATCCAATCAGAAGATTTTAATTTCCCAGGACATACCGATTATTTTGCCGAAAAACTAAAAGGCGATAACATGATGTTTATGGTTTCAGAAAGCATTCGTGTTGGACTCTTAACCGATCATGTTCCTGTAAAAGATGTTGCTCAGCACATAACACCAGAACTCATTCAGAAAAAAGTACAAATAATGAACGCTTCGTTGCGTAAGGATTTCAAAATAAGAAGACCAAAAATTGCGGTGCTCGGTATTAATCCGCATTCTGGCGACAATGGTGTAATCGGCGATGAAGACCAGCGCGTTTTAAAACCAGCCATTCATAAAATTAATGATTTAGAAGGTGAAATTGTTTACGGCCCTTACGCTGCTGACAGCTTTTTTGGATCAAAAAATCACGAAAACTTCGATGCCGTTCTAGCAGCTTACCACGATCAAGGTCTAATTCCTTTTAAGACACTAGCTTTTGGAAAAGGCGTAAATTATACCGCCGGAATGAACCGAATTAGAACCTCGCCAGACCACGGCACAGCTTTTGACATTGCTGGAAAAAATCAAGCCGACCACAGTTCTTTCACCGAAGCTGTTTACACTGCTATGGAGATTTTCAGGAATCGAATGGAGTATATTGAATTGACCAAAAATCCTTTAGAAACAGATAAAAAATCAATTAAAAAATAATTGAAGCTGCAGGTTTTAGTTCAAATTAGATTTGATTGAAACTATGTTTTTAGAAATATACAAAGCAAATAATAAATTGTAAATCATCTATTTGTAGTTCGTTTTAATTTTATATATTTGCACGCTCGAAACTGATGTTGTGATGAAGGATTTTAAAGAATTTGCAATTCCATTTATTGGATTAAAGCTAGGAAAGCACCAGTTTAATTTCGACATAGATAATACGTTCTTTACGCTTTTTGATTACGAAGAATTTAATGCAGCCAATATTGCTGTAGAAATGGAGTTGATTAAAAAAGCTAATTTATTGGAATTAACGTTTAACTTCAAAGGAAATGTAAACATCAATTGCGATGTTACAATGGAGCCTTACCAACAAGAAATAGACAATAGCCTAAAAGTTGTTGCTAAGTTTGGCGAAGCTTATGAAGAAGTAAACGAAGAGTTGATTATACTTCCGTTTGGTGAACATCAAATTGAAGTACAACAATATATTTATGAAGGAATTGTTTTGGCTCTTCCAGCAAAACGCGTTCATCCTGGTGTAGAAGACGGAACATTAGATTCTGTTATCCTGGATAAATTAGAAGAGTTAGAACCACAAAATAATGAAAGTCAAAGCGAGGATGATGAAATTGATCCTCGATGGAATAAATTAAAAGATTTACTAAAAGATTAATAATAACTTGAGCAATGGCACATCCAAAGAGAAAAATATCCAAAACAAGAAGAGACAAGAGAAGAACTCACTACAAAGCTAAATCTCCTCAAGTTGGTATCGACCCAACTACTGGCGAGGCGCACTTGTACCACAGAGCTCACTGGCACGAAGGTAAACTTTACTATAGAGGTCATGTTTTAATCGACAACAGTGAAGAAGAGGTTGAAGTAGAGTAAATCTCCTTAACTTATATTACAAAAAAAGCTCCTATTCATAACAATAGGAGCTTTTTTTGCTGATATTATACTATTTGCTAAACCGATTATTTCAACCAAGTTACTTTTTCTTCTACAGATGATTTTCGCTCGCCTATTGGTAAGTTTTCATCAAAATATCCCATATAAAAAAAGCCTAAACAATACTCGCCTTGAGCAAAATCAAAAAAATCGGCTAGCTCAGAAATCAAAGCGGGAGAGCTCCAATAAGAGCCAATATTTTCGGCTGTACAAGCTAACCACATATTTTGAACCGCCATAGCAACAGCGGCAATCTCTTCCCATTCTGGTAATCTTTCGTTTAAATCTCGCTGCATACAAATAGCTATCACAGCAGAGGAATCTTCAAATTTTGAACGAATTTTTCGCTCTTTAAAACTAGACAATTCACCTTCTTTTGACGTTTGTTTTTCCACTAGAAAATCAGCTAGGTTTGATTTTGCTTTTCCTTGCAAAACCTTAAAACGCCAAGGTTCAGTTTTTCGGTGGTTTGGAGCCCAATTCGCTGTTGCTAAGATTTTTTCAATCGCTGATTTTGAAATTTCTTTATCGTTATATTGATTCGGGTAAACTGATCTTCTGCTTTTAATCGCTTCAAAAACATCCATACTTCTTGTATTGCTTAAAATTGTTGATTAATTACTTCTAAAATTCGCTCTCGATCTACATCCGTTAGGTTGGAACCAGAAGGCAAACACAAACCTATTTCAAATAAATTTTCCGCTACAGTTCCGCCATAATAAGGCGCATCTTTAAAAACAGGCTGTAAGTGCATGGGTTTCCATAGCGGTCGACTTTCGATGTTTTCTTTCTCAAAAGCTAAACGCAATTCTTCTCGGTTTAACTTGGCATTTTTGGTAAGTGTAATTGCCGATAACCAATGATTAGAACGAAAATCGGCATTAGGTTCTGAAAACACATTCACACCAGTACAATCTTTAAAAGCGGCTTTATAAAATACATTCATTTGTTGACGCAAAGCAATGTGCGCATCCAAAACCTCCATTTGTCCACGTCCAATTCCGGCAACAATATTGCTCATTCTATAATTATATCCTATATGACTGTGCTGGTAATGTGGCGCATTATCGCGCGCTTGTGTGGCTAAAAAAACACTTTTTTCTTTATCTTTTTGATGTGAACAAACCAAAGCTCCGCCACCAGAAGTGGTTATAATTTTATTTCCATTGAATGAAAGCGCAGCAAATTCACCGAAAGTCCCACATTTTTGCTGCTTGTAAGTTGATCCCAAGGCCTCAGCTGCATCTTCGATTACAGGAATTTCATATTTTTCTGCTAGTTGATGGACTGCATCAACTTGATACGGCATTCCATATAAATGAACAGCAATGATGGCTTTTGGTTTTTTCCCTTTTTTGATGCGATCTGAAATGGCTTCTTCCAAAGCATTTGGACAAATATTCCAAGTTTCTGATTCGCTGTCTACAAAAATCGGTGTTGCTCCTTGATAAGTAATAGGATTAGCAGACGCCGAAAAAGTAAAACTTTGACAAATAACCTCATCGCCGTGCGTTACACCCAGCTGAATTAACGCTAAATGCAAGGCTGCCGTTCCACTTGCCAAAACCGCTACTGGTTTTTGTCGGTTTAGGTAATCTTCCAAATCAGCTTCAAAACCATTTACATTAGGTCCCAATGGCGCCACCCAATTATCTTCAAAAGCTTGGTTTACAAATTTTTGTTCGGTTCCCCCCATGTGTGGTGAAGAAAGCCATATTTTAGAAAGTTTAGTCATTTTTAGTCGTGTTTGTAAAAGGTAAAAATAAGGTTTTCAAAAGGATTTTAAGATCCAATAAAAATGAAATATGCTGGTAGTACCACAAGTTCAATTTGACTTTATGCGGAAAAATAATTTCATCATTATACTGTTTTGGGTTGGGTTGTTTTTTTAAAACTTCTTCTTCCTGCGAATAAATTAAAGATGCATAACCAGTCAATCCTGGTTTTAATGCTAATATTTTTCGGTTTTCGCCTTGCAAAAAATCGTAATAGCCAGGAATATCTGGTCGCGGTCCTACAAAGCTCATTTCACCTTTAAGAACATTTATTAATTGTGGGAGTTCGTCTAGTTTAGTTTTGCGAAGAAATTTCAAAAAATAATGAGGTTTTTGATTAGCTGCTATGGTTTTGAATTTATAAATTATAAAAGTTGTTGCTTTTTGCCCAATTCGTTTTTGTGTAAAAAAAGGAGATCCACCGTGTAGCAAAATCAATATTAGTCCTAAAACAACTAACAACGGAAACAAAATCACCAAAAGAATGATGGCTGCTAAAAAATCGAAGCAAGGTTTTATGAAACTTCTATACATGAATTTCCTGATTAAAATAAAATCAAAAGTAAAATAAAAAAGACCTTCTGAAATAGAAGGCCTTTTAATTTTAGCATTATTTACGCTATTTTTTTAATTTCTTAATTCCTAAATAAGCTCCGATTAGCATAAAAAAGGGAATCAAAAAATGAATTGGTGCTTCAGCTGTATCATCAACTGTATTATCAAACCCAACCAAGTCTTCAATATCAGATTGAGATGATTGAGCTATTGTAACTTGAACAGTAAAAAAAATCAGTAATACTGCCAATATGTAGGTATGTTTATTATTAAATTTCATGGCCTTAGTTTTTGATAAATTTGATTTGATGTTGGTTTTCTTCACCGTAGAGTTTCAAAATATAAACTCCCGATGATAAAGTAGAAAAGTCTAATTGTGTACGACTTTCCTCCAAGTTCGGTAAATCGATGTTGAGTCGATTTCCAAGGATATCAAAAACAGCTATTTCATAATTTGCTGTATTGTTTGGCAAGTATAAGCTCGCTTTTTGATTAACTGGATTTGGATAAAAACTCAATTCTTGATGCTGAACCGTTTCTGTACTAAAGGTTTCCATATCAAACATCAGTTTAAATCGAAATGGATTGGTACTTTCTGAAATGCTTTGATCTACTGAGTATGCATACGTGTTTTCAGCTGAGGTAATTTCAGTTGTTGTATCAAGGTATTCGTCATAAACAGAAAGATTTGCGTCTTCAGGAAGCTCATCGATTAAAAATTCGAGCACATACTCATCAGAACGATAATTTACGACCACTAACTGCATTTCTTCCTCGTGCATAGGAATTTCTCGTCGTTCGATAGCTAATAAATTATTATCGGTAAACAAGGCTAAATTTTCATCGATATTACCCAGTTTTGCCGCATCAAAATCGTTTACTTCATTTGAAAAAGTTTCAGAGAAACGCATGCTCACCGCATCGATTTCCCGTTCTTCATCTTGATGATCTTCTGCAGCATATAGTCGAATATTTAAACGATTTGTATCCTCTTGGTTAAAAATTGTAGTCAGCGATTCGGAAGTTGCTTTTGCTGATTCGGTAAAAGTTACTGATGGTGCAGTTGAAAACGTTTCGTTATTCCTAAAAAACACCGCCTGGCCAGGTTGTATAAATTGGCTAGCATCTGAAGTTGATCCATCGTTGGAATTATCTGACAAATCTACTGTAACATAAGCACCGTTATCGTTTACTGAAGCATCCCAAACGTACATAAAATTGTTGTTGATATCGCCTGTAAACTGAAGTTGAGTAGCATCTACAATAGCTTGGTATGGATTTCCTATAAAACTGAAATTACCACCAACAGCAGAAATGCTAGGCGAAAAATCTCCCGTATGCAAACTTCCTGTAGTTCTAATAATAGTTTGATTAGCAGGTGAATCGTTGCTTGTAAGATCAATATCTCGATCTCCACGAACAAACAATCGGTATGGAGTTCCAGCATCAATATTGGTTGCATTGGTATTAGCAACTGCATTCCAAGCCGCTTGACCTGTTTGATCTTCTAACGTATTGTCGTAGGTAAACAAAGAAGGGTTATCGGAGCCAGATTGGTCAAATCCGTCTGTTAGATCGCCACCAGTTATATGAGTTCCTATTGCTGCTTGGTAATTCCCATTTTCTTGCCAGTTTTCGTAAATAGATCCGCCATCGATAGAAGAAGCAATTAACCTAAACGCTCGATTAGCTGGAAAATATCGTTCCGCAGTAAAGCTCCCATTTCCTGAAATCGTTCCATTAAACACATCAAACTGTGCTGTATTGGCTACCGAAGTACTTTTAAAAACAATACTTCCATTATTTTCAATATCGCCATTTACTTTTAAGACGTTTTCAACTTCTAGCGTTGCACCATTTTGCACGTAGAGGTTGTTCAGTTCCACATCACCGTTGAATGCTGCTGAACCATTCACAATCAGGATATCGTCGGTTGCTGTGGCATTGCCTATTGGAGTTTGTGGTGACCAGACACCATCTTCCCAAGTGAAGTCAGCGGTGGTAATTGAATATTTATAAAGTTGTAACTCTTGTTGAAAATTATTCCCATAAGCAGCAAATCTTGGTGCTCCTGCGTTATATGATAATTGTCTGTCAGGAGTAGCAACATTATTTACAGTGAATTTATCATCTTGATAATTAAATGTCCAACGTGTATTGTCTGTTACATTATCTTCTTCTGATGCGCTATTCCCTGAGAACCAACCTACATATTTTTCAGTAACTTCATTGTAAATGGTGTAACCATCCCCATCTGCTTCAATATACCAAACTCTATCTGTTGCAGGGTTAACTACGTTATTACTAGAGTCAAGTATCAAATCCTCGGATAGAAAATAACCTGAATTTTCATTTGTCATTAAATACTCGCTAGTTTCATTAGCTACCACATAATACCCATCTTCTAAATCAGCTAATGATGTTACCAACTCAAACTCTCCTTCTCCGCTATACTGGTCAATAAATGGTGTCACTTCACCACTCAGTTCTACTTCGACTTCAGTAACATCATAACCGTTGATAAGTATAAAGTCATCATAGGTATATTCCGTTAGACCAGCTTTTAATCGCACATAAATATCAGTTGCTGAGCCGTCGTAATTGGTAAGCGTAAAGCTATCGCTATAGGTTACATCGTCTTGAGAAATTTCAAAGTTGGACGCAGCTTCCATCAGCAGTTCCACGGTGACGTCTTGTGTGCCGTCGAGGTTCGCACCAGTAAGGGTTACGGTTTGTGCAGCTGAAGGACCGTTGCCCTCCATATAGTTAATACCGGTAAGTGATGTTGCATCTATATTGAGTTCAGGTTGTGGCACCGGAGTTACTTCACCGCTTAAGTCAACTTCAATATCGGGAGCATCGCCGCCAGAAATCAAGACAATATCATTATAGTTTCCTATTGCTTCTCCAGCTGCCAAGCGTACATATATAGTGGCTGGATCACCATCGTAATTAGCAAGTGTGATTTCGTCCGAATAACCACTACTCTCGCTTTCAGAAATTTCAAAACCTGTGCCAGCAAGCAATATCACATCACTTCCATCCAAGTTGGTTCCACTTACATCAAAACTTTGCGAGGCTGAAGGTCCAGAGCCTTCTATGTACTCAAAGCCAGTGAGGGTAGTTGTAGCAACACTTAGCAATGGTGAAGCGGTTAGCTCTGGCGCAACACCAAATCCTGTTAAATCATTAGTCGGATCTGTACTTACTGTTTCAAATCTTGAACTCGGGTCTGTCCAACCGTTAGTATCACCGGTCGTGATACCGTCTAAGAGTTGGATGTTTTGATCGGCCGTTGAAACACCATTACCATCCCAACTCGAGCCCGGGTCGCTGCCCGGATTACCGAACACATCGGTAACAACACCACCGTATTCTACCACTAAAGCATCATCTCCGTTGAATGAAAAAGTGTAATCTTCATAAGCAACGCTCGTTAGACTTTGGTTGGTCAAATAGGTTCCCATATCAGAAGTTCCAATAACCATTACTTCGCCCGAAGCTAAGGTTCCACTACTGACAGTTACGAGGGTTGTTGGAGTTCCACCATTGGTTCCTTGCTGGATTTCTAAATTGTTAGTTGAAAAATCCAGAGTAGCTCCGGTATTGTTCCATATTTCAATGCCTTTAGGTGATGTACCAGAATTGGTCTCCACATATTGGCTAATAATCTGCCCCCAAGCCATTGTTGTGGCTAAAAAAGTAAAGCATAAAACGAGCAGGGAGCTGCGTGCTCGCAAAAATAAATTTGTTTTCATAGGATAAAGTTTTGTGTAAAAATATTGGTTTCTATTCCAAAAGTAACAAATTTATTTTTATTAAAAAGTTAACAACGTGTAACTTAATTTAAACTTCTAGTCACTACTGTCCGGTAAAGATAAATTAAAAACTTGTTAAGCCTTGTTTTTATTGGCCTAACGTTCGTTGAAATATTTTTCGATTTGAAATCAATGTTAAAAAAAGTTGATTCAGTTTTGTCTTATGAACATAGGCAGAACAATTTTATCACAGTTATTGGATTTTATTCCAAAATATGAGTTCAACAAGTTTGTTTACAAGTACAATGGCAATTATCGGGTTAAAACATTTACCTGTTGGGAACAATTTATAGTTATGTGTTTCGCACAACTTACTTCTAGAGAAAGCCTTAGAGATATTGAAGCTTGCTTAGGTGCTATACCAAAACGATTGTATCATTCAGGTTTAAAAAGTAAGGTTAAACGTTCGACATTATCAGAAGCAAACACGAATAGAGATTGGCGTATTTATGCTGAATTTTCTCAAATACTCATAGAAGAAGCAAGAGAATTATACAAAGACGAAAATTCATTTTCTGTAGAAATAAATGAAATTGCATACGCATTAGATAGTAGCACTATTGACCTATGTCTTTCCCTTTTTCCTTGGGCGAAGTTTAGAAAGAAGAAAGGAGCTGTCAAGATGCATACGCAATTAGATTTAAGAGGATCCGTACCAACTTTTATAGAAATTACTGATGGAAAAGTTCACGATGTAAACATATTAGATTTACTTATTTTAGAGCCAAATGCATTTTATATAATGGATAGAGCATATCTTGATTTTGAGAGACTTTATAAAATGCACCAACATCAATGTTATTTTGTACTTAGAGAAAAGTGCAACTTTAAATATCGGAGAGTCTACTCTCGCAAAGTGGATAAATCTAAAGGATTTAAATGCGACCAAACTATTAAGCTTACAGGGTTTTATTCTTCAAAGAACTATCCTGAAAAACTAAGACGAATTAAGTTTTATGATAAAGAAAAAGACAAAACTATAATACTTTTAACAAACAACTTTGTTTATAGTGCGGAAGTTATAGCTGACTTGTACAAAGAAAGATGGAAAATCGAACTATTTTTCAAGTGGATTAAACAACACTTAAGAATCAAAAAGTTTTTTGGAACAAGTTTGAATGCTGTTTATACTCAAATTTGGATAGCTGTCTGTGTATATTTACTCGTAGCTATAATGAAGAAAAAATTAAAATTGAAACAAGAGCTTTACACAATTCTACAGATTTTAAGTGTCTGTATTTTTGAGAAAGTTCCTGTAAATGAGTTGTTTAAAAACAGTAAATACAAAAGCATAACCGAGGGAGATTCTAAACAGTTGAATTTGTTCAACTTATAACCGGACAGTAGTGACTTCTAGTAACAAAAAAGACCCAACTTTGAGATTGAGTCTTAGTTTATCTTTAAAAAAAAGCAGGTTTTAAGAAACCGCTTTTAGTTTATTGATAGCAGATTTTTCTAGCGTTTTTTCAGCGTAAGCTTTGTCTACTTTTAGTTTTTTATTATCGCTGTCAGGCATTTCAAACATGGCATCGGTTAATATCGCTTCGCAGAGCGATCGCAAGCCTCTTGCTCCTAATTTATACTCTAAGGCTTTTTCAACGATAAAATCTAAAGCGCCGCTGGTTATTTTTAACTCAATATCATCCATTTCGAACAATTTCTCGTATTGCTTGACAATGGCGTTTTTGGGTTCGGTTAAAATTCGCTTTAGCGTTTCTCGATCCAACGGATTCATGTGTGTTAAAACCGGCAGACGACCTATAATTTCAGGAATAAGTCCATAATCTTTTAAGTCTTTTGGAATGATATACTTCAATATATTTTCCTTATCTAAACCTTCGCCCATTTTGGAAGCGCCATAACCAACCGCTTGCATGTTTAATCGTTTTGAGATCGTACGATCAATGCCATCAAAAGCACCACCAGCTATAAACAAAATGTTTTCGGTGTTGACTTCTATAAATTTCTGATCGGGATGTTTTCTTCCTCCTTTAGGCGGAACGTTTACAGTAGTTCCTTCCAAGAGTTTCAATAAAGCTTGTTGAACTCCTTCGCCACTTACATCTCTTGTAATGGATGGGTTATCGCTTTTACGTGCAATTTTATCAATTTCATCGATAAACACAATTCCGTGTTGTGCTTTTTCGACGTTATAATCGGCTGCTGCGAGAAGTTTAGTCAAGATCGTTTCAACATCTTCACCTACATAACCTGCTTCGGTTAAGACGGTTGCATCTACGATAGCCAAAGGCACATTGAGCATACGAGCAATGGTTTTTGCGACCAAGGTTTTTCCGGTTCCGGTTTGCCCAACCATTACGATATTCGATTTTTGAATTTCGATATCGTCGTTAGATTTAGGTTGCAACAATCGTTTGTAGTGATTGTAAACCGCCACCGACATTACTTTTTTGGTTTGGTCTTGCCCAATAACATATTCATCTAAAAAAGATTTAATTGATTTTGGTTTTCTAAGAACCAATTCTGAACTCAATTCCTTTTTAGATTCTTGCTTTGCTTCTTCTAATACAATTCCGTGAGCTTGCTCGATACACTTATCACAAATATGTGCATCTAAGCCCGCTATTAGCAAGCTCGTTTCAGCTTTTTTTCGCCCACAAAAAGAGCATTGTAAATTTTCCTTCGCCATTTATCTTTCTATTCTTCTCGTTTCAATATTTCGTCAATCATTCCATATTCAAGAGCGGCATCTGCATTCATCCAAAAATCTCTATCGCCGTCTTTATAGACTTCATCGTAAGATTTTTTGGAGTGTTTAGCAATAATTTTATAGAGCTCTTCTTTAAGAATAAGAATTTGATTAGCCGTAATTTCAATATCATCGGCTTGTCCTTGCGCACCTCCCATTGGTTGGTGAATCATAACGCGTGAATGTGGCAAACCACTTCGTTTTCCGTCTTGTCCGGCACAAAGTAAAACAGCACCCATAGACGCTGCCATTCCGGTATTTATGGTGGCTACATCAGGTTTGATGAATTGCATAGTATCGTAAATTCCTAATCCGGCATAAACACTTCCGCCGGGAGAATTGATATAAATCTGAATATCTTTGGTTGAATCGGTACTTTCTAAAAACAACAATTGTGCTTGAATAATATTAGCTACTTGGTCGTTGATTGGCGTACCCAAAAAGATGATTCTATCCATCATTAAACGTGAAAAAACATCCATTGCAACCGCATTCATCTGACGTTCTTCGATAATATTTGGTGTCATACCAACAGGATACATGCTGTTGATTATTTTATCGTAGTAGTTGCTATTGATGCCCTGATCTTTGGTAGCAAACTTTTGAAATTCTTTTTCTATGTTCATGTAGCGTTGTTTTAAACTGAATCGATTACGAATATAGGAAGTTGCGTTTTCTAAAACTCAAAAACTTTTGCTAAACTTAGTTTTGACCAAGCTCAACAAAAGTTTTTGAAATACTAGGTTTTAGTTATAAACTTCGTCTGCAAATTCTTTGAAGCTAACCGTTTTTTCTTCTAAGTTCAGCTTTTCCTTATAAAGGTCTAACAATTTTTCGCTGATTACTTGCTGCGAAACTTTTCTTGCTTCTTCTTCGTTAGAAAGCATTTGTGCTGCAAATTGCTCGAGTTGTTCGTCTGGCAATGAGCCGCCACCGTATTGAGCCATCTGCATTTTTAAGCGATCTTTCATAGCGCTTTTTACCTCTTCAGCAGTTACTTCAATATTGTGTTCTTTTGCCAAATTACTTTCTATCAACTGGTAACGAATTCCTTTTTCGCTTTTTTCGTACTCTTCTTTTGCAGCATCTTTAGAAAGTTCGTTTTCTCCAGAAACTTGCATCCATTTTTGTAGGAATTCTGCAGGCAATTCAAACGAAGTACTTTCAATTAAGTATTCGGTTACATCGTTTAGCAATTGCTGATCGCTTTGTTGCTTAAATTGTTCTGCAGCTTGTTCTTTTATGAGGTTTTTAAGCTCTTCTTCAGAAGTAACTTTACCTTCTTCTCTAGTGTATTTATCAAACAATTCTTGGTTCAATTCAGCTGGGATTTCTTCGTTTACTTCTGTAATTTCGAAGACCAAATCTACTGCTAAGCCTTCCGCTTTTTCCTGATCGATTCCTAGATGAGTAGCTACATCTGTAGTTTCTTCAAATAGGTTTTTAGATTTTAGTTGAAGCGTATCGCCTACTTTAGAACCAATAAAACTTTCTTTGTTTTTCTTTCCTTTAATTTTGTCTAACTTAAACGAAGTTTCGTTTTCGATTGCTTGGTCTTCGTTTATAAACTTTCCAGAAACGGTATAAGCCTCTTTTACTTCATTTTGAGAAACCAATTTACCGAATTGACGCTGAATCAATTTAATCTGATCATCAATCATTTCGTCCTCTGGCTGAATGTTGTAATGCGTAATTGGCTTTTTATTATCAAAATTTACTTTGATTTCTGGTGCTAAACCAACTTCAAATTCAAACGTATAGTTGTCTTTATCCCAATCAAAATCATCTTGTTGTTTTGGAATTGGGTTACCTAAAACATCTAATTTTTCTTCGTTGATGTAGTTGTTAAGCGATTCTTGCAAGAGTTTGTTTACTTCGTCTACTAAAACCGCTTGACCATACTGTCTTTTGATCATTCCCATAGGAACGTGACCTTTTCTAAAACCAGGTATATTGGCGTTTTTACGGTAATCTTTTAGGATTTTTTCAACTTTAGGACTGTAGTCGTTTTTTTCTACTTCAACCTTTACTACAGCGTTCAACTCGTCTTTGTTCTCTCTTGTTATGTTCATGCTTAATTTTCTAATTTTGAGAGTGCAAAAGTACAATTTATTTTACTGTCTAGCAAGTTTTTAAAACACTGGATACTATTTGGTTACCTAAAAATCGTATCTTAAGAAGTTATACGTATTGAGCCGTGTTCAATTCAATCTAAAAAGTGCTTGTTTTTTTTTATCGCTGTGGATGTTCTCCTTCGACAACTCGTCGTAAAACAGACTGAATAACAGACAGTAACACACTAAAAATAAGTGCCCACCAAAAACCGTCCACATCAAAACCTTGCACCAAACCATCGCACATTAAAATGATGATGGCATTTACAACCAACAAAAATAATCCAAAAGTTATAAGGGTTACTGGAAGTGTAAAAATAATTAGAATGGGTTTCACAAAAATATTGAGCAAAGCTAATAAAGCCGCAACTACTAGCGACGTTAAGAAACCATCTACATTTACGCCAGGTAAAATGTTGGCTAACATAACCACAAAAATGGCGGTAACAACTAATTGAACTAATACTTTCATACCTCAAATGTATTAATTTTTTAGGTATTTCAAATCATTGGTTTTAAAAATAAGCTCTCAGCTGCACATTTCCAGTATGAATAGCTTGGGTATTCTCGCTCTTTCTACCAAAATATGAAACATTTAAATCTAAAAATTTGGTAATTTTCTTTTGAACAAAAAGTGTCCACGTAAAATTATTATCCGGTTGCAAACCTTCCATCATTTGATAAGCAACAGGCGTTGAAGCGCTGCCTATAAAATCGTTTTTTATGAAATTGAATTCGCCATTTATAGAGTATTCCTGTCCTTTATTTAGTGTAAACGAAGCGCCCAACCGTTGTTGTTCTAATTGTTCTTCACCCCCTATTTGATTGGTCTGCGTTTTATATTCTACAAAAGCATCAAAACGCGTGTTTCCAGAAAATAAATAAGAAATTTTAGGATTAAAACTGTAGCCTTCAAGCAAATAGTTTCTATTTTCAAAATTTTCTGAAATACTTTCTGAGGTTGTCAATTGATTCTGAAGCGTAACTAACCACATTTTTTTAATCTTATGTACAAAGCTAAGTTGATGGCTTTCCGTATTGTTGTCTTGAAAACCAATCGCTAACAAGTTCCTAGATTGCGAGGAAACATAATTATAAGACGTTGTATAACGCTGCTTACCTCTATTAAAAAACAGGGAATTTCTAACATTCATATTTAAACCCAATTCTTCAGAATCGCCTGCAGAAAATGGATTCAAATTGAAGTTGTTTCCGTCTCTGCTTAATTTTCTATCGACTAAAAATGATGTTTGATTGTAGAATTTTGATAAGAATTTTTTCCATCCATCTTTGGACGACCATGATTTAAAATTGAAAGTAACTTGCTGGCTAAATCGATTTTGATTGATTCTGATAAATAATTGGTTGGGCAACAAAACCCGTACATAATTTGCCTCGCCAGGAAATTGTGCGATTTCAAATTCATCGAGTTCTTGAACGCCGTTTTCGTTATAATCAATCCAAACATATTGCCCTTCGCCCGGGTTTACTTCTACATAAGTAAATTCTTGTTGAGCAATACTTCCGCTGTTGGTTTCGTAGGAAGTTGTAAGATTTAACACACGATCCCATAAAAATTGATTGTACAAAATTCGGGAATTAATCGAGTTTTCGTCCGGAAGGTTTTCATCTTGATTTTGCAAATTTCTATAATTGGCAAAAACCGATAGTTGCGTTTGTTGTGAATTAACCAAAGTTGATTTTAAATAAAAATTATTGGATTGATTGACGCGTTGAAGCGAATTGTTCCTTAAACTATCATTTTCGCGGTAGCGATAACCTATTTCGGCATAAACTTCGGTGCTATCGCCTACGCCAGTAAAAACCTCATAACTTTTGAAACGTTGTGTATTGATGGTAAATTCTTGATTTTCGACATTTTCTTCTTGGTTGTCTTCAAAATCGAATCGTGCACCGGTCCAAAAAGTTTCGAAATCGTAAATCGCTTCTCCACGACCACGAGCAAATTCAGAATCCAGCACACTTCCATCCGATTTTAGATAGCTCGCCGAAGTATTCAATCGTAATTTTCCAAGTTTCATATTGGCATTAAATACCTGTCGATTTCCTAAAAAGCTTTCGGAGAATTCGAGGTGCTGAAAATTATAACCAATGTTTCCTTTTTCTAAGTGATTTAGTTCTGCGCCAGCATCCAAAAACAATTGATTTCCTGTTGGCTCAAACAAATTCCAGTCCCGTTGAAACTCTACATTATATAATCGTTCGATGCTTGTAAAATTATCATCGATATAGTCAACATTTCCGTAGAGATCGAGTTTCCAAGATTCTTTAACATCAATAAGACGTTGACGTGTTTCCAGTTTTGCAGCGGCACCTTGATTGTCGTCATTATCAATTTCAGAAAACATATTTTGGTCGTTGTTACTGGCAGCTACTTCAAAATTAACGTGTGAATTTTCTCCGTTTTGATAGGCGCCTTGAACTACTCCAACTTGAAGTTGTGTTGGTGCAAAAACCCGAGTTACTGGTTCATAGTTACCTTGTGGTTCGCCATTTATTGGTGGTACATACTCATAAATTCGACTGATGGAAGTATTTGAGCTAACAACATAATTTCCTTGATTTGCACCTACATCCGTAAAGCGAACGCTGTATAATTCATCGTCAGGATTATTGGAGTACACAAAAATTTCTTCTCCATTAATAAATTCTTTTTTGTATAAGACTCTATTTTCAGAAAATTCGGTAGGAACAGCACTTGGCGCAAACATTTCATTTGGATCATCGCCAGCTTGCTGCAAAGTTTCTACTTGCTCGTCGGTTAAATCTTGTCGCAAAGGCTGGTTTTTTAGATCATTTTCGTTGTACACAAAACTGCTTATCCAAAACTTATCTGTGGTGTAGCGCGCTCCAGCAGTAGCAATAATTCTAGAATAGTTTTGATCGGCATATTGATACTCGACAACAATTCGCATTTCAGAAGTAATAGGAAAAGTAGCGTTGAAAATAATTTCGCCAGCATTGTAATCTATAATGTAATCTTTGTCTTCTCCACGCTGCAATCGTTTTCCATTAACAAAAACCGATTCACTTCCAGAAATAATTAACACAAACAGTTCGCCGTTTGGCCCTCTAAGTTTGTAGGGTCCTTGATTTCCTTCTTGACCGGTTAACTCACTTCTAGTAAAAACACCTCTAACCAAAGCACCCGAAGCAAATGTTTCGATTGGATTTTTATCTTGATTAAAGGTGCCAGAAACCAAAAGTCCCTGAACTTTTTTGGTGTACGAAGCAAAGAATGATTGGTCTTCTATAAGGTCGATATCTCCCGCACGAATGCCCCAATTTTTACCTTCTAATTCGATAAAAACCTGGTCAAATTCATTTAATCGTTGCGAATAGCCAGCATCTTGCGTAGGCACATTATTGTCTTGAATGGAAGCACGCAGCGTGACATCTTCAGAAAGTTTTCCAGAAATGAGTAAATCTAATTCAGAATTTACTACAGCATTTTGATTATTACCAACGCGTACGCCTCTAGAAATACTACCGCTAGTTTCTAATCCATCAAATGGCACAAACTCTTGATTAGCTTTAGCATCATTCATTTTATACCGTGATTGTTCTGCATCGTTGACATCATTGTCAACGATTATTTTTTCATCTAAATTTTGATAGGTTTTGGTCAAAAAATCAGGATATTTAGAAAACTGAACTTCGAGGCTATCATAACGTTGAATTGTTTCTCTTTGGAAATAAATTTCAGCTTTCGAAAAATCGACTTCATAAAGCGTAGAATCGACCAGCTGATTTTGAAGATTATAAAGCTTAAAATCTTGTTTACTAATACTAACTGAATCGATGCTTACGGTATCTTTAGTAGCTATTTTTTTGGTAATAGGGTTTTGTGACTGAGCAAAAACTGCTACAGAAGCCAACGCAAAAAACAGGCACAACAACCACTTTTTCATACCAATAAAACTAATGTATTAACAATTTATTTTACAGAACTGTTTTTAAGCCATAAGAAGAAAACAATTTAATTGCAAGAATAAAAAACCGCCTTTAAAAAAGGCGGTTTATAAAAAGTAAATCTATGTGATAATTATTAGTTATTCAAAGCTTCTGCACCAGCAACAATTTCGAGAATTTCATTGGTAATGGCAGCTTGTCGAGCTTTGTTGTATGATAATTTAAGATCATCTCTAAGCTCTTTGGCGTTATCGGTAGCTTTGTGCATAGCCGTCATACGCGCACCGTGTTCTCCTGCAGCCGAATCGCATAAAGCTTTAAAAAATTGCATTTTTAGTGCTTTAGGCATCAAATCTGAAACGATATCTTCTTGATTAGGTTCAAAAATGTATTCTGTTTGATTTAATTTTTCTTCGTTATCTTCAGGAGGAAGAATCGGTAAAAGCTGTTCGGTTGTTACAATTTGCGTTCCAGCATTTCTAAAGTGATTGTAAACCAAAACAACTTTATCGTAAGTTTCTGCTTTAAAATCTGCTATAAACTTATCAAGCATTTTGGCTGCATCAGCATATTTAGGCTTGTTGACTAATTCGTTATCATTATAATCTATCAAATAACTTTTAGCGTTTAAAACCTCGTGTCCTTTTTTACCAAAAGTTGCCAGTGCAATACTAGCGTCTTTAAATTCACCAGTAGCAAGATGCTTAACTTGTTTTACAATATTAGAATTAAAAGCTCCTGCAAGACCTTTGTTAGAGGTAACAGCAACAATCAAAACACTTTTAACCTCGCGTTGTTCAGTTAATTTTGATTCAGCTTCACCGTCCATAGAAGCACTTAAGTCTTGAAGTAAGGCAGTAAGTTTTTCGGCATAAGGACGCATTTTTGTAATAGCGTCCTGGGCCTTACTCAACTTAGCAGCAGATACCATTTTCATGGCACTGGTAATCTGCATCGTTGAGCTTACCGAGCTAATTCTACTTCTTAATTCCTTTAAGTTTGCCATAGTTAAATTCCTTTAAGGCAATAAATTATTATTTAGTCATTATACTTACTGGCTACTTCTTTAGCTGCTTTTGTAAGAGTAGCTTTAATTTCATCATTAATCTTTCCAGACTTCAACACATCTAATGTATCTTTATGCTGCGCATTCAGTAAGCTTAAATAGTCATTTTCAAACTCTTTGATGTTATCAATCGGTACGCTACGCATTAGGTTTTGAGTACCTGCAAAAATGATAGCAATTTGGTTTTCTACTGGATAAGGATCAGATTCAGCTTGTTTAAGAATTTCAACGTTACGCTTCCCCTTTTCAATAGTATTGAGCGTAGATTTATCTAAATCAGAACCAAATTTAGCAAAGGCTTCAAGTTCTCTATACTGGGCTTGATCCAATTTAAGCGTTCCCGCAACTTTCTTCATTGATTTAATTTGTGCAGAACCACCAACACGTGATACAGAAATACCAACGTCGATTGCTGGACGAACTCCTGAGTTAAATAAATCTGATGTTAAGAAAATCTGACCATCGGTAATCGAAATTACGTTGGTAGGAATATAAGCAGAAACATCGCCTGCTTGTGTTTCGATAATTGGCAATGCCGTTAGCGATCCACCACCTTTTACTTTACCTTTCAATGATTCAGGAAGGTCATTCATTTCAGCTGCAATAGTATCATCATTGATAACTTTTGCAGAACGCTCTAATAATCTAGAGTGAAGATAGAACACATCCCCAGGATAAGCTTCACGACCTGGTGGTCGACGAAGAAGAAGAGAAACCTCACGATAAGCTACTGCTTGTTTAGATAAATCATCATAAACAATAAGTGCAGGACGACCGGTATCTCTAAAATATTCACCAATTGCAGCACCCGCTAATGGAGCGTACACCTGCATTGGCGCAGGATCTGAAGCATTAGCTGCAACGATCGTAGTATAAGCCATAGCTCCTTTATCTTCAAGAAGTTTGGCAATACCAGCAACTGTAGATGCTTTTTGACCGACAGCTACATATATACAATGAACAGGTTCCCCTGCATCATAAAATTCTTTTTGATTTAGAATGGTATCGATACAAACAGTAGTTTTACCCGTTTGACGGTCACCAATAACAAGCTCACGTTGACCACGACCAACAGGAACCATTGCATCGATAGACTTAATTCCCGTTTGCATAGGTTCAGCAACTGGTTCTCTGTAAATAACACCAGGCGCTTTTCTTTCAATTGGCATATCAAAAGTTTCGCCTTCGATAGGACCTTTACCATCGATTGGATTACCAAGCGTATCTACTACTCTACCCGTAATACCTTCACCAACTTTAATAGAAGCAATCAGGTTGGTACGTTTAACAACATTTCCTTCGTTTACACCAGTAGATGAACCTAAAATAACAACCCCTACGCTGTCGCTTTCTAGGTTAAGCACCATTCCTCTTAAACCACCTTCAAACTCTACAAGTTCTCCATACTGAGCGTTGGTAAGCCCGTAAACACTTGCAATACCATCTCCAACAGTTAAAACTGTTCCTACTTCATTAAGAGAAGCTTCCGATTCAAAACCTGAGATTTGTTTCTTTAAAATTGCTGATACTTCAGCAGGATTTATTTCTGCCATAACTATTTATGTTAAATGGGTGAAAACACCGATTTGCTTTTTATCTTTTACTTAAAATTTCTTGTTTCAAATGACTAAAACTACCAGAAATACTGGCATCATACTGCAAGTCATTAACTTGTAATATAAAACCTCCGATAATATCATTATCAATTATTGTTGAAAGCATTGCTTTACTTCCAGTTAGCTCTTGTACTTTATCCTGAATTTCTTTTTCCAATTCTGGCGTTAATTTGGTAGCCGTTGTAACTTTCGCTCGTTGAATTTTATGTTCAATTTCAAATATAGCGATATATTCTACAGCCAACCACTTCAAAAATTGGATTCTTCCATTAGCAGCAAGTACTTTAATTGTGTTGTGTGTAAGTTCTTGAGCAGACTTAAAGATTTCGAGCACTACGCTTTCTTTCAATTCTACTTTGATGACTGGGCTTTTTAGCACAGCAGCAAGATCCTTACTACCTGCAAGAACAGAAGCAATTTGCTTCATATCTTCACAAACAGCGTTTGTATTGTCAGATTCTTTGCTTAAGCTATACAAAGCCTTAGCATATCGTTGAGCTGCCCTTCTTCCCATACCTTATTAATTTAGCTTAACGTCTTTCAACATATTGTTTACCAACTCCATTTGAGACTTATCGTCTTTTAGTTGTTGTTTCACTACTTTCTCAGCAATTTCTATAGAAAGTTCAGCTACTTGATTTTTAATCTCTAACAAGGCAGCTTTCTTTTCAGACTCAATAGCGCTTTGCGCTTTTGAAAGGATATCGGCAGATTTTTGTGCAGCTTCTTCGCTAGCTTCTGCTAACATTCTCTTTTTGGTATCTTGTGCTTGTTTAAGCATTTCATCTCTTTCGGCTCTGGCTTCTTGAAGCATTTTTTTGTTGTCCTGCTTAAGCAACATCATTTCTTCTTTAGCACGATCTGCAGATTCGAGCGCTTCGTTAATCGAATCTTCTCGTTCTGCAACAGCTTTCATAATTGGTTTCCAAGCAAACTTTTTGAGCAAGAAAATCAATATTAAAATAACTACAAGTTGCCAAAAAAACAGTCCAAATTCAGGAGTAATTAAATCCATCTATATTGTATTTTTAAATTTCAATCTTTTTTTAAAATTTTCAGCAATCTTGCCAACCGCAAGATTGCTGAAAATAACATTAATTACTTCAACACACCTAATAAAGCGGCAACTACTCCAAAAAGAGCAACACCCTCTACAAGTGCAGCAGCAATAATCATTGCAGTTTGAATTTTAGAAGCGGCTTCTGGTTGTCTTGCAATGGCTTCCATTGCAGAACCTCCAATTTTACCAACTCCAAATCCAGCTCCTACTACTGCTAGTCCAGCTCCAAGAGCTGCTAATCCTACGTGTAACATTTCCATAGTTAAAAAAATTAAAATTAATGATGTTCATGTTCTTCCACTGCCATACCAATAAATAAAGCAGACAGCATTGTAAATATAAACGCTTGCAAAAACGCTACAAGCAATTCAAGCACATTTATAAACAAGGCAAAAGGCACAGAAATAAATGCAACTCCTGCACTTGAAAGTATAAATATCAATCCTAATAAGCTTAACACAATAATGTGTCCAGCCGTGATGTTTGCAAACAAACGAATCATTAACGCAATAGGTTTGATAAACATACCTATCAATTCAATTGGCGCTAATAACAACTTAACTGGCACTGGTACGCCAGGCATCCAAAAGATATGTTTCCAATAATCTTTTGTTCCGTTTGTTAACATCAAAATCAAAGTAATTAAACCTAGAGCTACCGTTACCGAGATATTTCCTGTAACATTTGCAGCACCTGGCAACAAACCTAATAAATTGGTAATCCATATAAAAAAGAAAACCGTTAATAAGAAAGGCATGAACTTAGCGTACTTCTTATTTCCAATTTGCGGTTTGGCGATTTCATCTCGCACAAAAATTACTAATGTTTCTAAAATATTATTGAATCCTTTTGGTGCTTTTTTAGACTTCTTATAATGTTTTGCTAAACCTAAAAACAGAACTAACATTACAATTACCGTAAGAAACATAGAAGCTACGTTTTTGGTAATCGAAAAATCAAGTGGTTTAACAGCATTTGTAACAAGGTGTTCTTCATCAAAAGCAACAGCTTCGACACCGTCTTCTAGTAAGTAAATATTTTCGTGGTAGTTAACAAATTTTTGTCCGTCTCTTTCAACCACAACTTCACCTTCAGTGTCGTGATGAAATTCACTCGACATAAAAGTTACTAAACCATGGTCAGTATATAAAATTACCGGAAGCGGCAAAGTGTAAGAAGTTTCATTAATATCCATAAAATGCCAACCGTGCGCATCATTTATATGATGCATAATCATATCGGTAGGATTAAAACCTCCCTCAGAATCAGACTTAGCGGCTACAGCTTTTGAAGATGTTAGCAGCGCAACTGCTATTATAGCGAAATACTTCAAAGTTTTTAATACTGACATAGTTAACAGCTACTTAAATTTAATGCTCAAAATTTCGTGCAAATGTACTCCAATAAAAATTAATAAAAGATAGAAATTACAAAAAAATAATTGTTTTGTTGATTGTCAATTTTCATCATTAAAAAAGTAAGATTTTAAACAAAAATCAACGTAAAGAAAGTTTTATGGGATTTTAGTCAAATTAACTGTTAAGCATTTTGACAGCCGCATAGGCTTCATAGGTCAGCATAACAAAATACGGAATAAAGAAATAGATAACATCGGTAAAATCTGGTTTAGGTTCTGACAAAAAACTTGGTACTAAAAACAGAACACAAGCCAAGCCTTTGAGCATAACTAAGCCCATAAATGCAAATCCTGTTTTATCAGGAAAACTTTTGCCGATAAATTCTAGTAGGCTGATAAGTGCAAACGTGCTAAAAAAGAAAAACAAATAAATTGCCCACAATGGATAGTAGGACGTCATTTCAGCAAGATGTAAGGTTGCGGTATGTGCAGCAAACAATATTAGATTCAACACCAATAACCTAATAAAATGTTGACTTATAGGGTGTTTTTTATTCATTTAATTCAAGTATTTTTTTAATGCAATTAAAACTTGAGCCAAAGCAGCAAACACACCGAGAAGCGACAAGATAACAGTAAGTAAAGGAAATTCGTTATTAAATTTCTCATCAAGCCAAATGCCTAACCAGACACTACCGCCGATTACAATCATCATTTGCAATGCAATGCCAGTAAAAAACGCCCAGTTTTTAAGCAGTTTGTTCTTTTTTTCCTTTTCTTTTTGATTTTGATTCTTCATTCAACGACTTTACAGCTCCTTTCATTTTACAAGTTGCATTAAAAACAGCGCCAGGTTCTATCGATAGTTTATCTACCGACACATCGCCTTCTACAGTAGCAGTAGATTTTAGACTCAAGGTTGAATTTACATTGATTTCTCCAGAAAATTTACCTTCAAAATCAGCGTTTTCACATTGAATCGATCCTTCTACATATCCTGTTTTTCCGATTACTACTTTTCCTAAAGTTTTTATACTTCCTTCTACTTTCCCTTCAATTCTAAAGCTTCCTTTAGATTCGATATCTCCTTTAATAACAGTACCTTGAGCGATTTTATTTTGCTCCTTAACTAAGTTATCCATTGAGTTTGTTTCTTTATTTTTAAACATGTCTCCTATTGATTTTCTATGTATTTTTCTAGATTTTTATGAATTTGCAGGATAGTGTAGTTTTTTCTAGAGATACCAAAATATTCCCAATCAGATAGTGTTAGTTCTTCATTGTTTAAAACTTCTCCCAAACCTTCAGCTCCTAGTTTGCTTGTCAGACCGTGAATTAACAAAAAAGTTTTGTCATTGCTATAAACATCTACAGAAATTTTTAGGTAGCCATAGTCAATTTCTTCTAACTGAGACATTAGGCTTTCAGCAAAATCTTTTAACTCATCAAATGTATGCTCTTTATTATCAAAAACATAAACCAATTTGAAATTTTCCTGATCTTCGTCAGAAACAAAATTTTTGCTAGTTGTTTTTTGAGCAATTTTGTCGTACAATTCTTGCGCTTTTTTTCCTTCACTAGTCTGCGGGTAGTCTAAAGCAACTTTTTCCAGCGCTTTTTTATACGCATTTAAACCATTTAATCGTCCTATAGCCAGCGCTTTTAGTAATTCAAATTTTGGAACTAGCGGAGTTCCTGTAAATTCTTTTGCGTAAAAATCGCATTCTTCAATTACTTCTTGCAAGTATTGTTGTTTAAATTTAGTATAAAGTCTGTTGTAAATCTTGTTAGGACTGTTTTCGGCATCACGCAAACTACGTGGATTTTTCAAAATATCAGCATAACGAGAATCGGGATGGTTACTGATGATGTTATCTTTCCAGACTTTCATATTTTCCTGATCGTCTAAATCTCTGTAAATTAAGTACAAATTGTATTTTGTTGGCAGCACCAATTTTTCAACTGGATTAAAATCAAGTAATTTGGTAAAGTGATCGATTGCTAGTTCAATTTCTTTAAACTTTTCCTTATAAATTACGCCTAACTGAAAATAAGCATAATTTCTTTCTTCAGATAAGCTATCAATTACCGTTTCATCTTCTGGAATCTGACTGATATAGGTTTGTGGGTCGAATCGAGGGTCGCTATAAACATCGGTTTCTGTTTCTTCTTCAACTTCTTCTTCCTCATTTTTGCTACGCTCAGAATCAAAACGCCAGTTATCTGTTAATTCTATATCTCCCCATTTACTCTTGAATTGTTTTTCTCCTTTTTGAACCTGGTTTTGATTATAGAAATAAAATTCTTGAGCTTGACCTGGCATTCCCCCACCGCTACCAAAATCAGGCATTGCTTGGTTTGCCAATCGGCTCTCTCGTTCTTGTTCAGCAAAAAGCGCTTCGGCTTCTTTTCTTAACTCATCGGTATGGTTTTGAAAATAGCTTAGCCGATCTTCTTCAGACATGTTTACCAAAGTCAAAATACTATCGGTTTCTTCTTTGATATCTTCAAATCGAATTACTTCTGCTAAATTATCGCGTTTTTTACGAATTAATCTAAATTCTCGCTTGCTATCATCGAGGTGATTAAGCGTAGAATCGTAGTATTTTTCTGCTGTTTTATAGGTTGTTCTATCAAAGTAAATATCAGCTAAATTTAAGTAATCGCGAGAAATCAAATAATCACTTTTAGGGTTTTGTCGTAACGACTTGTTATAATTGGCAATCGCCAAATCAATAGAATCTATTTTTAAAAAGTGTTGAGCAAATTCAAAATAGAAATAGTCTAAGTGATTTCTGTTTTCCCAATTTTCTTCAATACGTGTAAAATATTCGTTTACATAAATAGAATCTTGAGCTTTAAAATCTTTATTCTTAAAAATTTCCATCATTGAATGCACCATATAATCGCGCGGTGGACGACGTTTTAGCTCGATTACTTTTTTAAAATTGGCATTAGCCGAATCGGTATTCCCGATGCTATCAAAAAGCTGACCTTTTATAAATGTCCAACGTGCTCTTTCATCAAAATTACGAGCATTTTCAATCGCCAGTCGCAACGGATCTATCGCTTTTTCTTTTTCATCTAAATTAAGGTGAACTTGAGCAATGGTAGAATAAATTTCTGCCAAGTCCTCTTGTGTCATTTCTTGATTTTTGGAAGCGATATTGTACAGGTTTTCAATAGCCAATTCTTCTAAATCTAATTGCATATTGGTTTTTTCCATCCAAATTTTCGCCTTGGTAATAATTTCAGAATCTGGATAATGGTTTAAAATATAATTAAACGCATCTTTAGCTGGAATAAAACGCTGATCGTAATAGCGTGCTTTTCCTAGCAGCAAATAAGCTTCATCGATTTGAAAATTGTATTCTTTTCCGCCCATAAACATTGAATGCTTCTGAATTCCTTTGGTGGCTTTCATTTCAGCATTCCCTAAATATTCATTCAACGGGACGGTATCTACTCGTTCATCTGGCACTGTTGCCATTCGCTCTATTGGAAGAATATCAAAATAATGGTCGTGGTGTTGTCGTTTTATCGTGCTTAGCGCCGAATCAATTTCTATATTGCCGTGGTACAATATGTTGTAGTAGGTAGTCATGGCGTGCCAGTTTCGGTTAACAAACTTGTTTTTTTGAGTAGAACAAGCCCAAATCGAAAACAAGGTTGTTGCGATTAAAAAAAATAAATAAAACTGGCTTCTGCGCATCATAATTTTACTGTAACCTCATAACTCAAATACCTAAACTTTAGTATTTAAAGTTGGCAAAAATAAATCAATAATATTAGACGTTGGTTAAAAACCGCTAAAAATCATATTATTTACAGCATTGAAGTTCATTTAAAAGTTGTATACTTAATGATTTTATTCTTCTTTTATATTTTCAAAATCAGAAATTATGAAGGCAAACAAAAACCGATTAGCACAAGCTTCCAGTCCATATTTATTGCAACACCAAAACAACCCTGTTAATTGGTACGAATGGAGCGATGAAGCGCTAGAAAAAGCAAAATCAGAAAACAAACCTATTTTAATTAGTGTTGGTTATGCTGCTTGCCATTGGTGCCATGTTATGGCGCACGAATCTTTTGAAGACGAGCAAGTTGCAGACATTATGAATACTCACTTTATTTGCATAAAAGTTGACCGAGAAGAACGCCCCGACATCGACCAGATTTATATGGATGCAGCTCAAATTTTAACCGGTCGCGCTGGTTGGCCTTTAAATGCTTTTGCGCTTCCTAACGGAAAACCGTTTTACGCAGCTACCTATTTCCCGAAACATAATTGGATCAAGGTCTTACAAAACATTCATCAAGCGTATCAAAATCAATTGGAACAGTTGGAAGAAACCGCAGAAAAACTAACTCAGGGTATTCAACTGAATGATATCGCTGAATTTGAACCTGAAACGCTTAGCGATTTTAAACCAAATGATTACAAAGATTTAATTGCTAGCTGGCAAAAGTTTGTAGATATAGAAAAAGGTGGATTTAAAGGCGCTCCAAAATTTCCGATGCCAAATTCTTGGGAGTTTTTGTTGCAATATTATGCTTTTACAGCAGATTCATTTGCCCTAGAAGCAAGCCTGACCAATCTCAACGAAATTGGAAAAGGCGGTATTTTTGACCATATTGGTGGTGGCTTTGCCCGCTATTCGGTTGACGATAGCTGGCACGTTCCGCATTTTGAAAAAATGTTATACGATAATGCGCAGTTAATTTCACTATACGCAAAAGCCTATCGTTTATTTCCCAAAGATTTCTATCGGCAAATTATCAATCAGACAATTGAATTTGTGGAACGCGAACTTTTCTACAACAAACAAGCTTTTTATGCTTCCTTAGACGCCGATAGCGATGGCGAAGAAGGAACTTATTATGTTTGGACTTACAACGAATTGAAACAACTAATTGCTGAAGAAGATTGGAATTGGTTCACAACTTTGTATCAAATTCAAGCTAACGGAAACTGGGAAGACCAAAAAAACATTTTTCACCTTAAACAATTGCCTGTTGATTTTGCCAAGCAGCAAGAAATTCCTTTTGAAACGCTTCAAGAAAAACTGACTATTTACCGTCAAAAACTACATAACATTCGCTGGAAAAGAACACATCCTGGTCTAGATGACAAAATACTAACATCTTGGAATGCTATGATGATTCGTGCTTATGTAGAAGCGGCAAAAGCACTTCAAGAAGAAAAATGGATTGATCAAGCTGCAAAAACCGCCGATTTTATCAAAGAAAATTTATGTAATGAAAAAGGGGCTTTGTATCGAAATTTCAAAAATAATAAAGCAAGTATAGCGGCTTTTTTAGACGATTATGCCTTACTTATTGAAGCTTTAATTGAATTGTATCAAGTGAATTTCAATAAAGATTACCTAGACTGGGCAAAGCAATTGGTAGAAATTTGCTTAACTGATTTTTACGACGAAACATCGGGAATGTTTTTCTATACTTCGGTTAGAAGTGAATTACTCATTGCTCGAAAAATGGAAATTAACGATAATGTTATTCCTGCTTCTAACTCGGTATTAGCAAAAGCTTTGTATCTATTAGGTCATTTTTTTGATGAGGAATCATACCGTCAAATTTCTCAGAAAATGCTGAGTCAAGTGGAGCGAAAAATGTTTAAATCTGGTCCTTATTTTGCCAACTGGTCACAGCTAGCAGGTTGGTTGGCTTTTTCTATAAAAGAAGTTGCTATTGTCGGAGAAAATGCTAACAAAATTAGTTTAGCACTTCAAAAGGATTATTTCCCAAATGCTATTTTTTTAGGTGGAAAAGCGGAAAATTTAGCATTATTAGAAGGCAAAAAACAAGACGACCAAACTTTAATTTATGTATGCGAAAACAAAACCTGTTTGCAACCCACCACAACGATAGCCGAAGCCCGAAAATTACTTAATAACGAGCATTAAGTTAATCTTTAAACATTGCTACTTTCAAATTTCCTTTAGCATCCATCTGGGCACGAAACATTCCTGGTGTGTTAAATTCCATCGAAATATTTCCTTGGTGATCGATGGCAATTACACCGCCATCTGCTTGTTGGGATTTTAGTTTTTCTTGAATTACAATTTGCGTAGCTTGCTCTAAGGTAAATTCAGCATAACTCATCATAGCTGAAATATCGTGCGCTACTACATTTTTGATAAAATATTCGCCGTGACCAGTTGCCGAGACTGCGCAAGTTTGATTGTTGGCATAATTTCCGGCTCCAATAATTGGCGAATCGCCAATTCTACCGTATTTTTTATTGGTCATTCCGCCAGTAGAAGTTCCGGCAGATAAATTTCCGTTTTTATCGAGTGCAACACAGCCAACGGTGCCAAACTTTTGATTTTGAATCAGTTCTTCGTAGTAAGCAACTCTTGCTTTGTTTTCCTTATCTTGAGCATTTTTTAAAGCACGTTCGGCTTTTTGAGTAAAAAAATAATCGTTGTCTATCATTTCTAAGCCTTGCGCTTGAGCAAATTCTTCGGCTCCTTTGCCTGTAAGCAAAACGTGATTGGAATTATGCATAATTTCTTGGGCCAGCAAAATTGGGTTTTTGATGCTTTTTACGCCTGCAACAGCTCCCGCCGAAAGATCGCTTCCGTTCATAATAGAAGCATCGAGTTCATGTGTGTGTTCGGCTGTCATTACCGCTCCTTTTCCGGCATTAAACAAAGGAGAATCTTCTAGTATTTGAATTACTTTTACTACTGCTGTTTCGGCATTTCCTCCATTTTCTAAGATTTGATGTCCTAGTTGTATGGCTTCTGTAAGTTTATTTTCGTAAGCTTTTTGGATCGAATCGCTCATCATTTCAGGCTGAATTGTTCCAGCGCCACCGTGTAAAGCAATTCCAAACTGATTGCTTTTTGATTGATTTGTTTGTAGTTCTTCTACTTCTTGTTGTTGGTTTTTTACTGGAATTGATTGTTTGCTTTCTAAGTTGCACGAGCACAACATTAAAAGAAAAGTGGCAGTCCAAAAATAAGTTAGCTTGGCTAATAATTTCATCCGCTTGTGTTTTTAAAAGCAATTATAAGGATGCTGCTTTTTAAGTTTATCCGATAAAAATACAATTATTTTTAAAAGGAATAAAATTTCAGCAAAAAGAAGCTTGTACGAAACTAGCGGATTCTTGAACTAAAAACCTGCAAGGTTTCCCAAATCTTGCAGGGTAGGTTTTAGAAATAAAATACATTATGCGTTTGCGACAGTTTTCTTTTGTTTATAAATTTATTTTTTAAAAACTATATTTTAAAACAGGTGTAAAAGTTAAAGTTTCAGGTCCTGGACCAGATGTGAGTATAAAGAATTTAGATTGAATACCTAACTCAAATTGTCCGCTTTTATAAAAATATTTCTCTAAACCTAACACAAAGCCACCTTCTTCAAAACCAGAGTTATCATAATTTCGCTCCTCAATAACCACATAATTATCTGACATTGCTATATCAATTTCCGCCTGATTATGACGTAAATATTGTATTCCTATACTTGCGTAAAAAGTATTTTTTTTATCTAAACTTCTTCTATAACTTAAACTAAAAAACTGATTTAGGTGCCTAAGTTTAAAATCTCTAATAAATATGGGGGTTCCATTATCTAATACAGGCGATCCATTATATTTTCCGTGATTTAATGTTCTGTCATAAGAAAAGCTAATGCCATTCTTTTCATTAAAATTATAAGTTATGCTAATGCCACCCGAAGTTCCAATCATATTTTTTTGATGCAAATTAAACTCATCAAATACCTCACTGTAAAGTGGCTCTATGCTACCTCCACTTCTTACCATAGGGCGATCATAATCTACAAAAAAATTGGCTGCAGGACCATAATTAGCTGATATTTCAAAACGTGAGAATAATTTTTCGCCCTCATTTTTAGAACTATTTTCTGTTTGTCCAAAACATAAAAGGCTATAAAATAGACAAAAGCTAAGCAATATTTTCTTTATTATCATATTATAATTGTTTAAAAAGACACCTCTATGTGTATAGAGGTGTCTTAGGTTAATTAATTTGTAGGTACCCATCTATGTGGCATCGTATAAATTACATTAGCACCACAATCATACCTAGGCCAACAACGGTCAGAAAAACTATTTTGACCATACTTACATCCGCAACCATAATCACTCAACATATTTGTAACAAAAAATTCTGCCGCATCACGCTTCCAAGTTCTAATAATTTCATTTTTTGTTCTTACCTGATATTCTAAACTCACTGCCCCGTAAGTTTCACCTTCCCATTCAATCCCAGAAAAGTCAAAATCAATTGGCGAGGTATTATCTTTTTCATAAATCATGAGCAATTGTTCATATTTAGGCTCTGCACACTCCCAATTAAAATCCCACGGCACAGCATACCAACGCTCCCGTTTTTTCCTGATTGCGTGTCTTGTTACATGAACTTGAAATTCATCTGTAAAGCTATGTCTTGTTATGTCAGAATCATTTGGCAAACCTTCTAAATAGTCTTTGCTATCTGTTCGTGTAAATTGTAATTCACTACCACCACCGTTACCTGTAAATGAAATATATTTATCATATTGCTTAGTACATTTAATACTACCTATGAATACTTGTCTAACGTAATCTCCTTCTTTAATCTGATCGCAGTCACCTGAATATTGGTTATTTCCTGGATCGGCACCTGAATTACCGTCTTCTATCTCACCTCCTGAAAATCCGCCTGAATTCATGGTACAAGGTGTTGGCTCAGCGTCAAACTCTGCTAGTACGGGTATTGCCGAGTCTGCACAATGGTGATTGGGTTCTATTATTATTGAAAAATTATTAGCTGAATAATCATCATCAGCTTGTATTTCACTCCATTTAACACTAGAACTATTATAAGAGTAACCTAAACCACTATCAGCATCAATGACACCAGGAACTAAAGTGAAATCATCACTTTCAACGAATAAAGACGAAGTACTTTCATTAACTATATATGGGGAATATAACGTTATATCTGCTACTTCATAAAACTGTTCCATTTTTTCTTCATCTGACAATTCTGAACTTGGGATATTTCTGTTATTTACAACATAATTTAAATTTTGATACGAATCAGGGTCAGAATCAATACTGTTATTAAAAAAAATCTTGAAACTCCCTTTAGTAAATTTAGAATCATCAACTTTATTATAAATTTCTGAAGAACTTGGATTCAACAAGTCTTCTAAAGCAATATAGGAGTCAACATAATAATTGTTTTGGAATAAATAGAACATTTCTATGTAGGCATCATCAGTATTATCTAAAAGCTTTAGCATATCTGTAAACTCAAGTATAGCATTTCGCATAATCTCTTCAGGGTTATCACCTAACTTACCTAATTTATCATAAGGATTTGATGATTTATTATATGAATCTAAAGATTCTTTATTATCTAATTCTTCATCACAAGACGAAAAAACAAATACTATTGATATTAGCATCAATATGGGTAATATTCTTTTTATATTATACATTTTTATTGGATTTAAATTAATATTCTTTTTATATAAAAAAAAGAACATCTAAGTAAACCCTAACCAATTAATCCAGATGAGCAGTACTAAGTAAAACCACAATACACCAAAAACCCAGCAATGCTGTGTGTGTGTGTGTGTGTGTGTGCGTAGTGAAGTTAATCATATTAAACGTAATAAACGGTTGTTAACAGGTTGCTAATATAAACATAAAAATCAATAATACAAGCCTAAAATTGATATATCAAAACATATAAGGCTTTTTACGAGTTAAATATGCATTAAAAAAATCGTAAAAACACGCTGACCATAAGAGATTAAACCACAGCACTATCTAAATATGTGCTCGTATAATAATGCATAAAATAATTTTAAACATATATTTTTAACAACTTAATCAAAATTAGCATTAATACAGTTTTTAGTAAAATCGCAACAAAAAAAAGCGCTGTTTTTTTCATACCTTTATAAAGCAAAACTGAATACATTTTACTTATGGGTAACAAAATTAACTTTTATCTGCTGCTTTTTTCATTAGTAATTTTACAGGCTTGTAGTACTGATGAAGATGACTCTTCAGGCAACAACAACGCAGACTTTTCAACCAATTTATCGGTAGGTGAGTCGGCTTACGATTTGCTTAGTGAAGACCATTTTTCTAAATTGACTTTAGAAATTGCTTATATGGAAGGCTTTCCACTTACCGATGAAGCTTTACAAGAAGTAACTCAGTTTTTAGAACAACACTTGCATAAAAGTCAAGGTGTAGCAATTATTCAAACTGAAATTCCAGCTGAGGAAGCTGAAAATTATTCCACTACAGATTTAGTAGAAATAGAAGAAAATTACCGTCAAGTTTTTCCTGAAGAAAATGAAATATCGATTTGGATTAGCGTCGTCGATGGCTATAACGAAAACGAATCTGTTGTTGGTGTTGCTTATCGTAACTTGTCTACTTCTTTAATGGGAAAGACTATTTCAGAAAATGCTGGTGGATTTAATCAACCTTCTAAAACCAGCATCGAGGCAAGTATTTTGATGCACGAATTAGGTCACCTGCTAGGTTTAGTTGACGTTGGAACTCCTATGGTAGAAGACCACGCAGCTAATGGAAATCATTGCGACAACGAGGATTGTTTGATGTATTTTGCTGTTGAAACAACTGATTTTTTCAGCATCTTATTTTCTACACAAATTCCCGAATTAGATGCTAACTGTAAACAAGATTTGCAAGCAAACGGCGGGAAATAGTTCTATTAAAAAATACCTTTTCAATCAAAAAAACCGAAGTTGTATGCCAAAATCTATGCACAAAACTTCGGTTTTTTTGATGATTCTATTTAATTCTTGGAACTTTATATTTTAAAGCCTATTCCAACTCCTAACAACTGTCTAACTTGCCAACCTGTTGCAGCATTATCATCATAAATACCTTGGAAAGTAAAATTCGTTTTTATCCAATCATTTACTTTCAAAACTAAATTTAGCGTATAATCGATGTCTACGTTTTGTGGATCTTCAATATAATTTGAATAGAGGTTCAAAATATTTTCGATAGTAACATTTTCAATAATTTCAAACTTGCCATAAGCATTTATTGCCGCACCAAATTCATATCGAGCAGATTTACCTTGATCCAAGCCAAAAAAATCGCCATCTTCATAACCTGGAGTAGTGGTAAACCTAGAGTCTGCTAGAATAACTCTTCCCGTAGCTGGCGATAAATTTACTCTAAAATTATCGCTTTCTTTCCATAAAGCACCAAAACCAAATTGTAAAAAAGCAGGCGACATAAAGTCGGTTTCTTCGGTTCTAATTTCGTTGCCTTCTTCATCTTCGCTAAACTCATAGCCTTTGGCAAATTGCGTTCTAAAATTAAGCATTCCTGAGTAGCTCCATTTTGAGTCTTTTGCCATTTTGTAACCAAGTACCGAGTTTAGTTCTAAACGGTCGTTTGTTTTTCGGTTAAAGTCTTGATCTTTGGTTTTTGTAATTCCATAATCTCCTAAGAATTTGGTATCCCAAGTTAGGCGATCTTTTTTATGATTGATGTCGTAATTTACCTGCAAGTTGGCAGAATAGTTAGAAGTTCCTCCACCTAGCCAATCCTCATTAAACGTAGCTTGATTGATTAAGAAACTAACCTCGCCACCCATTTTCCAAGGTTTTTCTTCTTTCTCTTCAGACTCTTCATCTTGTGAATAAGCAAGTGTGCTCACAAAAAGTAGCATAAATAGCAAGTAGATTTTTTTCATAGTTTTTTAAATTATGATTAAAATTTAAGTAAGAAATTTAGTTTGATTTTTTAGTTTTCTTGAAAAGCGGAACTGAAGAACAAGCCTCTCCATACATTATTGATTTGGCAACTTTTTGAAGTTTTTGTAGCACCAATAGATAAGCTGATTCTGGCACTGGCTTATTGCTACAACCTTTAATGATTACAGGCAAATCTTGGTATTCTGAAACATCCAAACGATTGATTTCCTCGGTATATAATACCAATTCTAAATCTTCAAAATTGCCTTTGACGATTTTTTTCGCAAAAGGATTAAGATGTGTACTAACCAGCAAATACGCCCAAGAAGGCACAATAGCATCGGTAGCGCAATGTAGCGCCACGAAGCAATCTTGGTAATCTTTCCACGGGTGATTTTTAAGCTGCTCTCTAAACTCTTGTTCCTTCAAAATAAAACCTTGGTCTAGCCATTGACTAATATCAAGAGAAACCCGCTTGCCTTCCTGATAGAGGTCTTCTAAATCAAGTGTTTGAAGTTTACTTTTAGCAACACGATTTACAATTTCAGCCATATCAATTAAAGCATTCCTAGTTCTAATTTAGCTTCTTCGCTCATATTATCTTTCGACCAAGGTGGGTCAAAAGTCATTTCTATTTCGCAGTCTTTAACCATTTCAAGTGTTTTTACTTTTTCTTTTACTTCTTGAGGTAAAGATTCTGCTACTGGGCAATTAGGAGAAGTAAGCGTCATGATAATTTTAACCTCATTATCTTCATTTACAAAAACATCGTAAATTAATCCGAGTTCATAAATATCAACAGGAATTTCCGGGTCGTAAATGGTTTTAAGCACGCGGACAATTTTATCTCCTAATTCTTCTGTATTAATTTCTGTAGCCATATTTTTTTTGTTTTAAGAAAGTTTAGCTTGGTAAGCTAATGCGTAATTCTTGATTTGTTTCATCATACTTACTAATCCGTTTGCGCGCGTAGGCGACAAATGTTCTTTCAGACCAATTTCATCGATGAACTGCGTATCGGCTTCCAAAATATCTTTTGGTTTTTGGTTTGAGAAGGCACGAATTAGCACAGCAATAATTCCTTTAGTAATAATGGCATCGCTATCGGCTGTATATTTTACTTTATCTCCGTCTAGCTCAGCATATAACCAAACACGACTTTGGCAGCCTTTGATGATATTTTCGTCTACTTTATGTTTTTCGTCTAATGTAGGTAAGGATTTTCCTAGTTCAATCATATATTCATAGCGCTGCATCCAGTCTTCAAACATAGAAAACTCATCTACTATTTCGGCTTGAATTTCTTGTATTTTACTCAAAACAAAATCAGTTTATAAGGTTATTGTTTTTTTGCTTTTATCAATATTTTACCCTCATCATTTTTGAAATGCAATTCCTTTTCAGTTTGGGTAAATTTTGTCACTTTTCCACTTTGTGTAAAAAACAAACGTTCTATTTCCATTGTATCTTCGCAGTACATTTTTGTAGCAACGCCATAACCAAGATCAAGATTTCCTTCTTCTAGTTTGTATTCAAACCGATACGAGTTACAACCTGCATCGCCAGAAATCGATTGTTCTTCAGTGTCAACGTGCATTTCCAAATTCATATCTTCAACATCTTTATCAGCAATTTTGACCAATATATAGTCGGCTGTTTCTAGCTTTTCTGAAAACGTTTTGGAAGCCTGTTTTGTGCTTTTACATCCTATCAAAAGACCCAAAACCAAAACTACTGAAATACTAAAAATGAAATTTATTTTTTTCATGATAACATGTTTTTTGCCTTTTTTAGGCCTTCTATAAATAAGTCTATTTCTTCTTTTGTGTTATAAAACGAGAACGATGCACGAATAGTACCTGGAATTTTATAAAAATCCATAATTGGTTGCGCGCAGTGGTGTCCTGTTCTAACGGCGATGCCAAGTTTATCTAGAATAGTTCCGACATCATAAGAATGAATACCTTCAAAATTAAACGACAGTACAGCTGTTTTTTCTGCTGCTTGAGCACCATAAATTATGACGTCATCAATTTTTTGAAGCGCGTTTGTGGCATATTGTAACAATTCCATTTCATAGGCTTCAATCGCCTTGAAACCAATTTTATGCATGTAATCGATTGCGGCACCAAAAGCTATTCCACCAGAAATGTTTGGTGTACCTGCTTCAAATTTATGCGGCAATCCTGCATAAGTTGTTTTTTCAAAACTTACTTCAGCAATCATCTCACCACCACCTTGATAAGGCGGCAAAGATTCTAGCAATTCTTCTTTTCCATAAAGCACTCCAACACCAGTTGGCCCGCACATTTTATGCGCGGAAACCGTATAGAAATCAACATCTAAAGCCTGCACATCAGCTTGAATGTGTGGTGCAGCTTGAGCACCATCAACCAAGACTTTGGCTTGATTTTGATGCGCTAAATCGATAATTTCTTTAATTGGATTAATCGTTCCTAAAGCATTGGAAACGTGATTTACAAAAACCAATTTGGTATTTTCATTCAACAATTCCCGGTAAACTTCCATATTGAGTTTGCCGTTTTCCTCCATTGGAATAACGCGCAGCTTGGCTCCTGTTCGTTCGCAAAGCATTTGCCAAGGAACAATATTGGAATGATGTTCTAGGGCTGAAACAATTATTTCATCTGTTTTTTTAATTTGTGAAGTGTATGCGCTAGCAACTAAATTAATAGCTTGTGTTGTCCCAGAAGTAAAGATAATTTCGTGCGCTTTTTTAGCATTAAAATGTGCTCTAATTTTTTCGCGAGCAGCTTCGTAAGCTTCGGTTGCTTCTTGCGACAAAGAATGCACACCACGGTGAATGTTTGCGTTGTAATTTTGGTAGTAATCTACAATACAATCAATAACTTGTTGTGGCGTTTGCGAAGTTGCTGCATTATCAAAATACACTAGCGGTTGGCCGTTAACTTTTCGATTTAAAATCGGAAAGTCGGCTCGTATCTGCTGCACATCTAAAGCTGAATTAAGTTTTGATTCTGCTGTCATTGTTATCTGCTTCTGGCGGTTTCAATTAATTATAAATCAAACCCAAGTTCGACGCCAATTTTTAAGGCAATCTGCTTGGTGATTCGTTTTTTAATCGCAGGAATTTTTACCCCAGTTAAAACTTTATTTGCAAAAGCAAACATCAATAATGCTTTGGCTTCTTTATCTGGAATTCCTCTTGATTTTAAATAATAAAGCGCTTCGGTATCTAATTGCCCGATGGTACAACCGTGACTACATTTTACATCATCAGCAAAAATTTCTAGCTGTGGTTTTGAGTTAATGGTCGCTTTATCATCTAACAAAATATTGTTGTTGCTCTGAAATGCATCGGTTTTTTGAGCGATTTTATCGACCAAAACTTTTCCGTTGAAAACACCGGTAGATTTATCAGAAAAAACACCTTTATAATCTTGGTGGCTTTCACAATTTGGTTGAGTGTGATGCACCAGTGTATTGTGGTCTACGTGTTGTTTATCTTCTAAAATCGTAATTCCATTTAAAGTTGAATCGATATGTTCTCCATATTGATAAAAATTCAAATTGTTTCGGGTTAATTTCCCACCAAAAGAAAACGTATGAACCGAGCAATTACTATTTGATTCTTGATGAACGTAGGTATTATCGATTAAAGAAGAAGTGGTTTTGTCGTTTTGAATTTTATAGTAATCGATAATAGCATTTTTTTCTGCAAAAATTTCGGTTACTGAATTCGTTAAAACGGCATTATCGTTCAAACTTTGATGCCTTTCTATAACTTGAAGTTGAGCGTTTTCTTCGGCAACAATCAAGTTTCTTGGTTGAAGCATTAAAGCGCTTTCATTTCCAGTAGAAAAATGCAAGACTTGTACTGGTTTTTCGGCAGCAACAGATTTTGGTACACGTATAAAAGCTCCTTCTCTAGAAAAAGCCGTATTTAATGAAGTTAGGCTTTCTTTAGGAGCTACTTTATTAAAATATTTTTCGATAATTGGTTTATACTTGGTGTTGTTAAGCGCCGAAGACATCAAGCAAGCATCAAATTTATCGTGGGTCGTTGAAGATAAATGAGACGAATAAATACCATCAATAAACACGATTTGGTACGTATCTATTTCGTGAATACAGTATTTTTTGATGTCTTTATAATCGATGGTATCTTCCTTTTTAGGAAAAATACTATAATTCTCTTTTAGTATTGAATTAAGCGAAGTGTATTTCCACGCTTCTTCTTTTTTGGTAGGGAAGCCTTTTTCTTCAAAAAGTTTGATTGCCTCGCTACGCAAGTTGTGTATATCGTTTTCTAAATCTATTTGCTCTTCAAAAGCAAAAAATGAAGAAATCAATTTTTCTTTTAATTCCATATCAATTTTTTTGAAGTATTAAGCCTTAGCTACTTCTTGTTTTAGCCAATCGTAACCGTGTTTTTCGAGCTCTTTAGCTAAATTTTTGTCACCTGTTTTAACAATTTTTCCGTCGAGCAATACGTGTACAACATCTGGCACGATATAATCGAGCAAACGTTGGTAGTGTGTAATAACTAGCGTGGCATTTTCGTTGGTTTTGAGTTTGTTGACTCCATTAGCAACCACACGCAATGCATCGATATCTAAACCTGAATCGGTTTCGTCTAGAATAGCCAATTTTGGCTCGAGCATTGCCATTTGAAATATTTCGTTTCGTTTTTTCTCACCACCGGAAAAACCTTCGTTAAGCGAGCGCGCTAAAAATTTACGATCCATTTCCAGCATAGCCGACTTTTCTCTAATCTTTTTCAGCATTTCGTTGGCCGGCATATCTTCCTGTCCGCGTGCTTTTCTAACTTGGTTAATCGAAGTTTTGATAAAATTAGTAACCGAAACCCCTGGTATTTCTACAGGATATTGAAACGACAAAAAGATTCCTTTATGCGCTCTTTCATCGGCTGACATTTCAGATATCTCATCTTTTTCAAAATTGATTTCGCCTTGAGTAACTTCAAAATCTTCGTTGCCGGCAATTACAGAAGCCAGCGTACTTTTACCAGAACCATTGGGTCCCATTATTGCGTGAACTTCGCCTGGATTAATTTCTAGATTAATTCCTTTTAGTATTTCTTCGCCTTCAACACTTGCGTGTAAATTATTTATTTTGAGCATTTTATAATTCTTTATTTGATTGTATTTCTATGCCTTCTTCTTGTTTTGGTTCGTAAACACGAACTATTTTTCTTACTTGAATAAGTTTTTCCCAGCCATCTTCTGCATCGTTATCAATTAGGCTTCCTTCTATTAAAACAGGAACCATATCAAATTCACTTGTTTTTATAGTTTCCGTGGTATCAACCAAAGCATTTCCTAAGGAATCTAATTTAATCCCGTGTAAAAAATCTCTTCCTTTAAGGACAGCAGCTTGATCTGCTTGAGAATAGATTAATTCTCCTTTAAAAGATTTTACTTTAACAGCCTTCTGTTCTACTTTTTTTTGAGCCGTTTCTTTATTCTTATTATCGCCTTGACAAGCTGTTAGTATTGAAACGATTATTGCCAGAAAAAACAGGTTTTTCATCTTATTGATTTTTATATTATCCTACCGAACCTTCTAATGAAATTTCTAATAATTTTTGTGCTTCTACTGCAAACTCCATCGGAAGTTTGTTTAGCACTTCTTTACTAAAGCCGTTTACAATAAGTGCAATTGCTTTTTCTTCATCAATTCCACGTTGGTTACAGTAGAAAATCTGATCTTCTCCAATTTTACTCGTTGTTGCTTCGTGTTCGACTTGCGCCGTTTTGTTTTTTGCTTCGATATAAGGAAAAGTGTGCGCTCCACATTTATTTCCCATCAATAATGAGTCGCATTGAGAGAAATTTCTTGCATTCTCAGCACGGTTATTAATTTGCACTAATCCACGATAAGAATTTTGCGATTGTCCCGCAGATATTCCTTTAGAAATAATCGTACTTTTCGTGTTTTTCCCCAAATGAATCATTTTGGTACCGGTATCGGCTTGCTGAAAATTATTAGTAACAGCAATGGAATAAAATTCGCCTACAGAATTATCGCCTTTAAGAATACAACTAGGATATTTCCAAGTAACAGCAGAACCTGTTTCTACTTGTGTCCAGCTAATTTTCGCATTTTTTTCGCACAAACCACGTTTCGTTACAAAGTTAAAAACGCCTCCTTTTCCTTCTTTAGAACCAGGAAACCAGTTTTGCACTGTTGAATATTTAATTTCTGCATTATCCAACGCAACCAATTCAACTACCGCAGCGTGCAATTGATTTTCGTCACGCATTGGTGCAGTACAACCTTCTAAGTAACTTACGTAGCTCGAGTCTTCGGCAATTACCAACGTACGCTCAAACTGCCCCGTTCCTGCTTGGTTAATTCTGAAATAAGTCGACAATTCCATCGGGCATTTTACGCCTTTTGGAATGTAACAAAATGAGCCATCGCTAAAAACTGCAGAATTTAAGGCTGCAAAAAAGTTGTCTTTTGGTGGAACTACCGAGCCAATGTATTTCTTTACTAGCTCTGGATGATTTTGAATTGCTTCTGAAATAGAACAAAAAATAATTCCTTTTTCTGCCAGTGTTTTTTTGAAGGTAGTTGCAACAGAAACAGAATCCATTACTACATCAACAGCGACACCAGCTAGTTTTTTTTGCTCTTCTAAGGAAATTCCTAATTTCTTAAAGGTGTCCAGCAATTCTGGATCAACCTCATCTAAACTTTCGTATTTTGGTTTCTTGTTAGGCGCCGAATAATACGATATATTTTGATAATCGGGTTTTTCGTAATGTACATTTGCCCAATTTGGCTCGTCCATTGTTTTCCAATGTCTAAAAGCTTTCAGTCGCCATTCGGTCATCCATTCAGGCTCCTCTTTCTTTTTAGAAATTGCCCGAACTATATCTTCGTTAAGACCAACTGGAAATGTATCAGATTCAATATCTGTATAAAATCCGTATTCATATTCCTTATTTTGAAGGTCTTTTTCTAATTCTTGTTCTGTATAAGCCATAAAAATAACTTTAAAAATTTATAGTGAAAAACTCTCACCACATCCGCATGTTCGTTGTGCATTTGGGTTATTAAAAACAAAGCCTTTACCGTTTAAACCGCCAGAATATTCTAGCGTAGTTCCGACCAAGTATAAAAAACTGCTTTTGTTAACGGCAATTCGAACGCCATTGTCTTCAAAAACTTTGTCAGTATCATGTTGAGCTTGATCAAAATTTAATTCGTACGACAATCCTGAGCATCCGCCGCTTTTAACACCTACCCGCACAAAATGTTGGGCTACATTATAGCCTTCTTCTTGCATTAATGCAGCTATTTTGTTCTTTGCTTCTTCGCTTACTTTGATCATATTTTTGATTTAATCTAAATAGGTACAAAGATAAGGTTTACAAAATGACTTACAATACCGCTTAACATTATTATACACAATATCTTGATAAGTTTTGTCGATGATGTTTTTTGAAAAAGCTATCCTTTTCATCAATCTATTATTTGGTGAATCCTTTCTATTATTTCTTGCTGATTAATACTTTCCATTACATTTTCGTAACCATCGATTTGTTTGTTGCCGTAAATTGAAGTTGGTAATAGCGGATATTGACTTAAATCTGGTAATATTTGATTATTAGCAGACTGACCAAAAGGTGCAAAACCGGCAAAAGGATGGGTAGATCCCCAGATTGTGATAACAGGAACTTGGTACATTGCAGCCAAATGACCGTTTCCAGAATCCATTGAAATCATTAAGGAAACATTTGAAATAATAGCTAATTCTGTTTTAAAAGAAAATCTTCCCGCTACATTTTGCACATTTTCTAAACCATCGGCTAATTTTGCTAAGGCTTTTTCTTCTTTTTTACCGCCACCAAAAAGCAACACCTTATAATCTTCTTGTTGATTGAGGTAACGCAGCAATTCAACTAACTTTTCTTGAGCGTAAACCTTCGATTGATGCGCTGCAAATGGAGCTATAGCTATTGTTTTTCTGAAATGAGTTAAGCCCAAAATTTTCATTTCTTGCTCAGAGACGGTCAATTTTCGCTTAGGAATTTTTATCGATAAATCTACTGGAAACCCGAGTTGATCAAAGACTTCTGCATATCGTTCAAAAGAAGTTTTTAGCGCTTGAAAGCGTTTGTTTTTTAAACGTGTTAAAGCTTTTTTCGCTCTTCTTCCTTTGTCAATTTTCTTTGTCTTGGTTCCTCTTAAACTCAAAAACCGCCGCAATAATTTTGACCGCAAAACATTGTGCAAATCGGCTACAGCATCAATATCATCTGAGATTTCATTCGAAAGTTTCCAAAGTCCGTTTACACCTTTATGACGAGACTTAACTTCAGCAATTTTTACATTTACGCGAGGCAAATCTTCAAAAAAAACAGTAAAAAACGATTTGGTTAAAACCGTTACTTTTAATTTCGGATAAGTTATAAGCAAGCGTTCTAAAACCGGAACCACCATAGCTACATCTCCCATAGCTGAAAGCCGTATAACTAATATGTGATCGGATTTAGTTGTCATTTTTATTTTTTGTTTCTCAGTACCGGATTCAATTCATCGTCATTATACATTTTCATTTGCTTGTAAACCTTCATATATTTATCGCCAGCAGCAATATCTTCCAAAAGTTGATCGATTGCAAGCGATAAATCTTTGCGTTGTTCTAGCAAAATATTCAATTTAGCTTTACAAGCCATTTGGTGTTCTTGTGAAGCATCCGTTCGGTTTGCTTCCTCGTTCATGTGATAAACTTTAAGCGCCAAAATAGACAAGCGATCGATTCCCCAAGCTGGACTTTCGGTATTGATTTTTGCTGCCGGTTTTACCTCAACATCTTGGTATTTATCAAGAAAATACGAATCGATATACTCTACCGTATCGGTTCGGTCTTGATTAGAAGCATCGATTTTTCTTTTGAGTTCTAAGGCTTCTTTAGGTTGAATTTCTGGGTCTCTAATTAAATCTTCATAATGCCACTGAACTGTATCAATCCAACATTTTCTGTACAACAAATGCTCGATAAGTTGTTGGTCTGCATCGTAAGGGTTTTCAAACTTTTGATCTACACTATCTTCGATATGATATTTTTCGATAGCGGCAATAAATACTTGGTTGGCTTTTTCTGAAAACATAAGCTAAATTCTATTTTTTAACAAAGATAGCATTATTTAAATCAGCGTGAAAGTATTATAGAAACCAATGCAGCAGACTTGTTATAATCAAAATCCAAATCAAGCTTTCTTTTATGAAAAGTTTCATTTTTAGTTGCAACAAATTTCCAATCAATATAGCACTTGGTATGGCAAACAAAATCAATTCACTTCCTGTTTTGTCGGTGTAAAAAACTATAGGTAAACTTAACAACATATAAATCAGCGCTACTAAAAACAAGTTGTTTTTTAATCTTGACTTGGCTTTTCGCATAATTTTTGGCAGACTCAGTATCCCCAGAAGAGAAATAAAAAAAGCAATTGCTAACGGAATAAGAATTTGAGTTGTTCGGTACCAGTTCAAACTAAAACTCATTTCAGTTAAAACAGACAACCAAGAAAACCATTGGTCGTAAACAAGAATAAAATATAGGTTTGTTAGCAAATGAGCTGTAAAAAAACCGATTATTGGCAAGATAAAGTTTCGGTAATTATGCGGCACATAAATTCCTACAGCGATAAAAATTACAGGGTAAATCAATACCGTCCAAGGATAAATAACGCTTACAAAAAACAACCAAAAAGCGGCTTCAAAAATTTTCTTTTTAGTGTTTTGCTGCGTTCCTAAACTCAAAATTCTTCGTATTGAAAACAGCAATAGCAAACCGCCAATTAAGGCTTCAATATCGGTTAAAATTACAGGAAACGCCGTAGTTAGCAAAACAAAAGCCAAGCCTCCATACGTGTTTTGCTGATGGATTTTGTTTCGCTTCAGGACGAAATTCAACACAAACAACATTGCCAGGTAAAGCAGAAAGCTAGCGATAGAAAAGCTCAACTTTAAGGACCAACTGTTTACCGCTTGTAAATTTACAAGCACAAAAACCACCGCCATTACTAGCGCTAGCACTAAAAAAACAATTGGTTTCGAATTTTTAAAAAATCTTGATAGCATCAACTAATATTCTTATTTTTGCAATATAAATATTTACACACGTAAGTTATGAAAGATTTATTTGAAGGCATTGCATATTTATTTGAAGAGATTCTTTTTTTACCGCTAAATGCACTTAGAGAACTACAAGAAGAATCTTGGTTTGCAGCTAATGCATTAAATTGGTTGTTTATGCTAATTGCAGCTGTTGCGCTTATTTACTGGTTGAAACAACTTAAAAGCCACAGCAACAACAACGAAGACCGACAAGATATTAAAGCGCATCCATATTTAGGAAAAGACGCTGAGTTATAATATTCTCTTATATTGAAAAGCAAAATGCTTTAAGCTTAAGTTATATGGCTTAAAGCATTTTGACTTATTTTCTTATTTCAAATCCTCGCCTAAATCTGTTCTCAAGTATTTTTTATCAAAATTGATTTTATCTGCGTTTTGATAAGCTGTTTTTAATGCCTTTTCAAAATCATCTCCAAAGGCAGTTACAGCAATAACACGACCGCCATTTGTCAGCACTTTTTCTCCTTCATTTTTAGTTCCAGCGTGAAAAACTAGCGCGTCTTTTACCTGATCGATTCCTGTAATTTCTTTGCCTTTTTCATAAGCTTCAGGATATCCGCCAGAAACCAGCATTACAGTTGCAGCCGATTGTTGATTGATTTCCAGTTTGGCTTCATCAAGTTTTTGATTACTTAACAAGTCTAGGGTTTCTAAAAAATCTGATTTTATTCTTGGTATAACCACTTCAGTTTCTGGATCGCCCATTCTTACATTGTACTCGATAACATAAGCTTTATCGTTTACTTTCATTAAACCGATAAAAATAAATCCTTTGTAATCAATTCCTTCTTCTTGTAAACCGTTTACTGTAGGAAGAACAATATCGTTTTCTATATGCTCCATTAGTTGATTATTTACAAAAGGAACTGGAGAAATAGCCCCCATTCCTCCGGTATTCAATCCTGTATCGCCTTCACCAATTCTTTTATAATCTTTAGCAGCTGGCAGTGTAAGGTGGTTTTTTCCGTCGGTTAATACGAAAACACTTAATTCAATTCCATCTAAAAACTCTTCGATTACAACTTTTGAAGAAGCTGCACCAAATTTAGCATCGCCTAGCATTGCTTCAAGTTCTTTTTTAGCTACTTCTAAATCATCTAAAATCAAAACTCCTTTTCCAGCTGCAAGTCCATCTGCTTTTAAAACATATGGTGCTTTTAGTTTTTCTAAAAACTTTTTGCCTTCTTCAATAGAAGTTGCATCGAAAGATTGGTAGGCAGCAGTAGGAATTTGATGACGTTGCATAAATCTTTTTGCACGCTCCTTACTACCTTCTAATTCTGCTCCAGCTTGCGTGGGACCAATCACTTTCACCTTAGACAAGGAACTCTCTTGATTAAAAAAGTCGGTAATTCCATTTACCAACGGAGCTTCGGGCCCAACAACAAGCATATCAATTTGATGTTTTAGCACAATTTCTTTTACTGCTTCAAAATTGTTTACGTCGACAGAAATATTGGTTGCAATAGATTTTGTTCCAGCATTACCAGGCGCTACAAACAAATTTTGACAATGTTTACTTTCTGATATTTTGAGTGCTAATGCGTGTTCTCGGCCGCCGCCACCAAGTACTAAAACATTCATCTTTTTGAGCTTTAAATTGTTGCCCCAAAAGTAAATGTTTGTAACTTGCCTTGCGAATTTTTAGGAGAAAAAACTTATTTTTTATTTAATAACTGGCTTTTGTTGGTATGAACATTTTTGATAAAACTTATGCGTCGATACTTCAAAAAGTGATTTTGCCTTTAGGTGATTTTGTGTTTGGCGGAAATTACACACAACATCTAAAAACTTGGCAATCTTACGATAAACTTTCTGAAACTGAGCTCGAAAAAATTCAACAACAGAAATTGGTTGACACCTTACACTATGTAAACAAACACGTTCCTCTTTATCGAAACAAGGTTGAAATTGATACAAACGACCCAATAAGTTCACTTAAAAAACTACCTATATTGAGTAAAGAATTGCTTCGCAAGCATACTTCAGAATTGGTTTCTGATGAATATGACGTTAGTAAACTCAAAAAAAATTACAGTAGTGGAAGTAGCGGTGTGCAATCTTTCAGCTATTCTGATTCCAAAAATGTATTTCTAACCCAAGCTATTCAACGCCACTGGTTTTTGTGGTCGGGTTATCAAGAAGGGTATCCTGTGCTTCAATTAGGTATGGCTCCAAAAAGGACTTTAGTCAAGAAACTAAAAGATGTATTTTTTAGAACTACGTATGTCGATGCTTTTTCTTTAGGTGAAGAAGATTATCAAAAAGTTTATCAAATTTTAAAACGAAAGCGCATTCGCTTTGTCATTGGTTATCCATCATCGATTTATGAATTAGCTAAATGGATGGATAAGCATCACAAAAAGCATTCTCTAAATGCTATTATTTCTTTAGGCGACAAACTTTTTCCTTATTATGAAGAACTATATGACATCGTGTTTCAGCAACCAAAAACGCTAGACACGTATGGCTGTGCAGAAGGATTTATGATTGCTTGCAGGTATGATATTCCAAATTATTACATTACCTCGCCTCACGTTGTAGTGGAAGTAGTAGATGATTATGGAAACGAAGTAAAAGCAGGTGAATTAGGACACGTCTTGGTTACTGGTTTAACCAGTTTTGCTCAGCCATTTTTGCGTTACAAATTGGGCGATTTAGCCATTAAACTCCCTAAAAATGAGTATCCTAAAAATCGTGCTTTTAATTATCCGTTACTCAAAAAAATTATTGGAAGAGAAACAGATTTGGTTCAGGCTAAAAACGGAAAGAATTTTGTCGTGTATAGTTTTACTGGTGTGTTTGCTTATTATTCAGAAATCGTTCAATTCAAAGTTATTCAAAACAAAATAGATGAACTTGAAATTGAATATATTCCAGGTGATAATATTGATCTTGCATCAGTTTTAGAAAAAATTGAAGCGCAACTAAAAGAAGTTACGGATGGACTTTTTAAATTCAACTTTAAGGAGGTGAATTATATTGCTCCTACAAAATCAGGAAAACCACAAATTATCGAATCGAACCTTTAAGCTAGTTCTTATATTTTTGATAACCATAATACATCCAGCTAAGCATATAATAAACCGATTTAAAAAAAGGTATTTTTTCTACTTTACGATAGAAATACCACTGTGATTTTAGCAGCTTTTTTTTATCTCTTGATAATGAATTTTCTCTAATTCGATAAATGGCGTGTGGCTTTTTGATGCCGTATGCAAATGGTATAATTTTTAAGTATTTTAGCCACAAGCCCATATCTTGTCGCTTTTTTATTTCTGGCATCATTTTTTTTCCAAGCACAGAAATATCAATAAAAGCTGTTAAGCAAGAAATCGAATTTGACTTCAAAATATCTCCATAAGTAACTTTTTGTGGTACTATAAAATCAGAATAAACATCTTCTAGTCTTTCATTAGTCCTTTTGTAGGAAGCAAAAACAAAAGGAATGTTCTGTGTTTTTATGGCTTCAATTGATTCAGTTAAATGAAATTTGAACCATAAATCATCTGCATCCAAAAAAGCGAGGTAGCGTCCTTTTGCAGCTGTTATAGCTGTATTTCTCGCTATTGCTGGTCCAGAATTTTTATTGAGTTTTATCAATTTAATTCGGTAATCAGCGTCAGCAAATTCTTGAACAAGTTGGGTTGTTTGATCGCTTGAAGCATCATCGACAATGAGCATTTCCCAATTTGAATGCGTTTGTTCCTGAACCGATTTTATGGTTTCTGCTACAAATTTTTCGGCATTATATGTTGGCGTTATAACAGATACTAAATCATTCATCAATACGCTTTTTTATCACCTCTTATGGCATTGTAAATGGTTAAAAAAACAATTTTTATATCAAGTAAAATAGACCAGTTTTCAAGATAAAAAATATCATATTTTACACGACTAATGATATCGTAATCGGTTTCTACTTCGCCTCTAAAACCGCTAACTTGCGCCAAACCGGTAATGCCTGGTTTTATAAAATGACGCACCATAAATTTATCAATTCTTTCGGCATAAATATGAGTATGACTAACCATATGTGGTCGCGGTCCAACCACCGACATATCGCCTCGTAAAACATTGTAAAACTGCGGTAATTCGTCGATACTTGTTTTTCTTAAGATTCGCCCGATTTTTGTAATTCGCTTATCGTTTTTGCTTACTTGATGAATATCGGCTTCGGGGTTTACTCGCATCGATCGGTATTTGTAACAATAAAACTCTTCATAATCCAATCCGTTTCGTTTTTGTTTAAAAAAAACAGGGCCTTTGGTTTCTAATTTTATTAAAATTGCCAAAAGCGGTGTAAGCCAAGACAGCACAAAAACAATAACAATTAAAGAAAGAACAATATCAAAAGTGCGTTTCAGAAATTTATTAATCGGGTCTTCTATAGGAATTGTTCTTAGCGATAAAATAGGTAGATAGCCATAATAATCTACTTTTAACCTTCTTGAATAGATGTCTTTATTATCAGGAATAAATTTGAGCACTTTTAGGTTGTTATCGGCAAAATCGATTATTTCTGCAATTTGTTCGTTGCTTAACTCGTAACTAGAGCAGTATAGTTCGTCTATATCTTCTTTGATAATATAGTCGAAACAAGCTTGAAGCTCTTCACTAGTATTGTTTTCTTTTAACTGAAATTTCTTTCTAAACTTATAACCGAATTCTGGATTTGCTTCAAAAAAAGCTTTGAGCTGTCTGGTTTTTGTAGTATCGCCTATTATAACCGTTTTCCTAAAGTTTCCTCCTAGCAAGCTTCGGTATTTTTTTAGTAAATAATAGATGCTAAGTTTAACTACAATAACAGACAAAAACAACTTCCACAAGTAATTAAAAATTTCTAATGAAGTATAGTTTCCTGGTAAAAATACCTTGAAATAAAAAAACACAATCAGCATAAAAATCAAAAAATGATAAACTGATTGCGAAAATATTTTTACCACTTTTGTAAATCGGTAGACTTCGTAAAAATCGGTTTTAAACGAAAGGACAACCCAAGCCGATGCATTGAACAACACAAAATATAAAAAAGCATTAGAATCAAATTCAAATTGAATTGCAAAAAGGCTTAGTAAACTTAAGTCTATTAAGTACGTAATTGGTCGCAAGTACCCAGAATATCTACCTTGATTGTTTATCATTTATTTGATAATGTGTTTACTAAAATCTTTATGTTCGCTTTTTCTCAATTCTTCTTCAGATAGACTTTTGAAATATTCATACGTTATTTTCATTCCTTCTGAACGATTGGTTTTTGGCTCCCAACCCAAAACTTGTTTTGCCTTGCTAATATCTGGCTGGCGTTGCATTGGGTCGTCTTTTGGTAATTCTTTAAAAATAATTTTTTGATTGGTTCCTGTTAGTTTAATAATTTCTTTAGCGAAATCTAATATACTAATTTCATGCGGGTTTCCAACATTAATTGGTTCGACATAATCACTTAGTAATAATCGGTAAATACCTTCTACTTGATCATCTACATAGCAAAAAGAACGAGTTTGCGAACCATCTCCAAAAACAGTTAAATCTTCGCCGCGTAAGGCTTGGCCTATAAATGCAGGAATTACCCGACCATCATTTAGTCGCATTCGTGGTCCGTAAGTATTAAAAATTCGGACAATTCTAGTTTCAAGACCATGAAAACGATGATAAGCCATTGTTATAGATTCTTGAAATCGTTTAGCTTCGTCATAAACTCCACGTGGCCCAATAGTGTTTACGTTGCCATAATATTCTTCATTTTGAGGATGCACCAAGGGATCGCCATACACTTCAGAAGTGCTAGCTATAAGAATTCGTGCATTTTTACTTTTGGCCAATCCCAGTAAATTGTGTGTTCCTAAGGACCCTACTTTTAGGGTTTGAATCGGTATTTTCAAATAATCGATTGGACTCGCCGGCGATGCAAAATGCAAGATATAATCTAAATCTCCAGGAACGTGAACAAACTTTGAAACATCATGGTGATAAAAATCAAAGTTCTTATTTTTAAAAAGGTGTTCGATATTTTTAAGATCACCGGTAATTAGGTTATCCATCCCCAACACATGATATCCTTCGGCTACAAACCTATCGCATAAATGCGATCCTAAGAATCCGGCGGCACCGGTAATCAATATTCGTTTCATAAGTTAGTTGTTAAGTGTAAGTTTAAAACCTTAAGTAAATACGTTATTTTACTGAAATATAATCAATTAAAAAAACGTTCTTTCAACACCAAAAATAAAAATTTTGTATTACCGATGAGGTACCTTTTCCACATTCTTTTAGGTTCTTGCAAAAATCGATAAAACCATTCTAGTCCGGCTTTTTGCATCCAAATTGGTGCGCGTTTGGTAAATCCGGCAACGACATCAAAACTACCGCCAACTCCCATAATGAAATTAACCGATTGTAAAGACGCCCGATGACGGTATAAAAAAAGTTCTTTTTGCGGCGAAGGAATAGCCACAAAAAGCAGCTGAGATCCTGATGCTACAATAGTTTGAATAATTTTTTCTTCTTCGTCTTTTGTAAAATAACCATTTCTGTAGCCGCCAATTAAATCCTTACCGTATTGTTGTTCGTATTTTTGAGCAACTGTTTTCACAACCGCTTCTTTGGCTCCCAAAAAATATACTTTAAATTTATTTTCGGCTGCTTTCTGAATCAAATTAGTCATCAAATCGATTCCTGCTACTCGCTCTTTTATTGGTTTTCCTAATAACTTAGAAGCCCAAATAACAGCTTGTCCGTCTGCATTTATCAAATCGGCTTGAGCTATGCTTTTTTGAAGCTCCTTATCGTTTTGGAGCGCTACAATTTTTCCTGCATTTACACTAATTTGATGCAAGTGCTTTTTATCTTTTATACCTTGTACTACAAAATCTAAAGTTTCTTCCATCGATAAATTGTGCACTTCTGTATGTAGCAGTTGTATTTTCTGCATAGCTATAGTTTAATTCTTATTTTGAGTTAATTTTAGTTGATTTTGTTTCTGCCGATTGATTTTGGTAAACATAACTCATTGCCAAAAACACACCAAAATAAAATGCGATATAGGTGTTGTAAAGCAAATGACCCGAGAGCAAGGAAACAGTAATTAAACCGAGAAACAAAATCATATATTGCTTTGGAAAAATATTCCAAACTACTTTTTTGAACAGCCATAAATAAACCAAGCATCCTATAATTCCAAAGTTGAGCAATAAATCGAAAAAATCCATTTCGATGTTTTGAATGTATATTTTTCTTCCTCCAACAAAAAAATTATACCATTCCCAATTATTATAATAATAATCTGAAATTTGAAGTAGTTTTCGTGTTCTAAAAGATGATAAAGCTGACCAAATGCTTTCTTTTTCATATAACTCTCGATATATTTCAATTGTTGAGTGAAAGCGTTCTACATAGAAATTTTTTATCCAAAAGAACATTCCTACTACCGCCAATAGCAAGGCAAGAATATATTTTTTGAAATTAAAAAATTCTCTTTTCTGAATTTTATGTGCTACAAAAAACAATAAAAAAAGTAGTGGAAGCTTGGTTCCCGCTAAAAATGCACAAACCAATAGCAAGCCCATAATGGGTTTGTAAAAGTTGATTTCTTTTTTAAAGCGTTCGACTATTAAGATTGCAAAAACAATAAAATAACTCAGTTGAGCCGAGTTTTTTAAAAGTCCTTTAAACCCATAACGATACGTATACGTTCGTAAACCAGCAATATCAAAAACAGCAGCTACCAAAATACTAAGTGCTAGAAAAACAACACAATACACAACAACTTTCAAGGTGAGTTGAAAATTATGTTGATGTATTAACTCTCGAAATCCTAGAATAGCAAGGATGACAAAAATATAATTCAGCAACAAATTGAGGTTGCGTAAAAAATCAAATTCAAATTGAGCAAAAGTAAGTTGACCTATACTATAAATAATGCTTAATACTAAAATTAACAAGTAGTTTTTTTGGTTATTTTTGAAAGCAATTCCTGCAAAAAATAAAAGTACGAGTAGTTTGTACCCAAACAAAACCGCAAATGGGCAATCAAAATAATAAACACTCATCGCATTAATTGCCTCCAAAACTATTGCTACAACAAATAGAATTGCTGGCAAAAAAGTTGATTTTGATATGTTATTTATAGTTTTAATCAAGTGGCTTCCTTTTGATTAATCAAGTTCCAATATACACCTAGAAAACAGGCATAAGCAACAATTCCTAAGGTTTTTTCAAAAAATGATTCCGTTACAAAAAACAACGCAAACAGCAACAACACAGCAAAAAAATCAATCATTTTATATTGAATTGCTTTTCGTAAAGACAAAATCAAAATCAGTAAAAACACCATTAATCCTAATGTGCCTGTATTTAACAAGCTTTGCAAATACTGATTGTGTGTGTTGTATGATTGATCATGAGCATGAAACAATTCTGCTTCAAAATAGCAACTGTTTAAAAGCTCTTGATACTTTTCAATACCAACACCCCACAAATAAGAAGCCTTTTGATTGTATTCCTGCATTGCGCACGACCATAAATGAAGTCTGTTTTCTACATCCGAAATTTCAATATAGCTGTTTGTTGTGGCAACATTAGTTATTCTTTCTAAAATGGCATTTCCAGTTATATAATTGGCAGCTAGTAAAACTAAAATTGCAAGAATAAGCACCAGCAGTATTTGCTTAAGTTGACTTCGGTATTTATACATATATATCAAAAACACAACACCAACTGCCAGCCATGAAATACGTACAGAAAGCAAGTATAATACTAGAAAGAGGTAAGCAATAAGCATTGCAGAAAAGGTTTTGTATCGTATTGAACTCATAGAAAAAAACCACGAAATCAAAAAAGCAAGAGCTATGCACACAAAAACAGCAAAATAAGTAGAAAGCACTCCAAGCTCAGTAGCATAATTGATGTAAGTAAAGGAGTTGATAAGTTGCCGTTGATACAAAAACACTGTTTTCACCAAGCCTACAAGGCTGCACAAAACTACACTCCCAACAAAATAATACTGGAGCCTACGAAGTGTTTCCCTTTGAATTTTTGGTCCAAAAAAAATAGCTAAAAACACTAATACAAATGATTGTAATTTCCACAATTTAATACTTATCCAAGTGTCTTCAATGAAAATATGTGTTCCCCAATTCGTCAAAAAATAGGCAAGTATTACGAAAATGATAGATTTATTTTTAGCGAAAGAAATCCCTGATTGAAGGTTGTAGATTAAGGAGAAAAAAATTAAAGCTATATATGAAACAATAGTTATTGGTGGCGAAGGATATGCCAGCGATATCAGCAATACACTTAAAAAAAATAGATACGCTTCTTTTGTAAGCGTAAAAAAATTAAAATAATTGCTCATCAATATATTGAATTACTAATTTATAAGCTTCTTCGCTGAGTCCGTAATCTTTATAAAACATTTTGTTTTTCCAGTCGGGCTGTTGTTTTATAAATTGATTGACGTCTATTATTTGCGAATCGTAATTTTCTTTTAGCCCGGTTGTTACTGAATCGATTTTTTTATCATAAAAAGCTACAGGACTTGGTGCTGGAGTTAGAACATATAACTTTGTTGATGGGTTTTTTTTGAGAACCTGTTGTTCCAACATTTCAATTTCAGTTAATATTTCTGATGTTGCCCGTTTAAGGTTAGATCTTCCAAGCCAAAAAATTGTATAATCAGCTGAAAAATCTTGAGCAGACAACTTACTCTGAACATCTTTATAACCTGTATAAGAGTAGCCATAAATATCCTTATCGATTCCAACGAAATTTAAACTCGAATTTACCGCTTCCCAAAAATACCGAAACTTTTTTCCTTCTAGTAAACAACAACCAAAAGCATCAGTAATAAAGTGAATATCCTTTTCTTTTTTGGTTAGATTTTGGTGAAGTTTAACTTCCTTTAAGTCAACTTTCTTTTGAAAAAATGGAGGTTTTGTAAAAAACCAAACCAAGTATCTTAATTTAATTTGTTCCGAAGAATCTATAAGGTGCTCAAATGTAAACGTGTATTGTTTTCCTTTATGGTTAAATGAATAGTAATGATGCGGTTTTAAGTCGATATCTTTTGAAGCGTCTTTTTTTATTATTATTTCTTCTTCAGAAAACTTTAGAACAGCAACCTCTCCTAAATCGTTTAAATCTTTAGTTTTGGATAAATCGAATTTTTGAGCGTAAAAATTTTCTTTTTGATACGATTGTACATGATTTTTTACCAGAAGAAAGCTTATGATTATAATGAAAATCAATATTAAATATTTATGCAATCTAGAAGAAATCATTTTTTATGTTTTATAATGACGAGCTTGTGTGAAACAAAAAATCAATTAGTTTTATAATTTTTGTTCTTATAATATGGCAATGCAAAAATAACTCCAATAAACACAGCAGCAATTCCTGAACTAAAGGTATGTCCAGCAAAAGTCGAAACCAAAGTTAAAAAGACAAGAATTAAAAACCCAAAATTAGCAAATGGGTATTTTTCTTTTTTCTTAGAAAATCTAGCGAACTGCACCCAAAGATAACTCAACCAACTTAAAAACAAGGCTAAACCTACAGCTCCATAAGAGAAAAAGATATCAAAAATATCAGATTCTACAGTAGTTTCTTCATTCATTTCAATATACCGGGATTCGCCTACTCCTATTAACTGCTCTAAAAAACTATACTCAGTCGTATATGATTCAAAAGCATTTATCAAAAATGTATTTCTATTTGAAAGCAAAAAAGTAATTAAATCAAACTTATGATAAAAATAAAAAATCCTTGTATAAATATCTGAAGAGGTAATATATTCCCAAGAAAAAAAGATTACCAATGGGACTATAAAAATCAATAAAAGTGCTACTTTCAAGAGGCGCCCTATTTTGGTTAGCATGGTTGGCTTTTTCAACGGTATCAGTGTAAGCAAGATCAAACTACCCACAGAGGCTGTTTTGGATCCAATAGCCAAGCCTAGTATTAAATTTAGAATAAAAAACAACACATAAAGTTTAATTTTCTTTTTTTTCCAGATATAAAACGCAATAATAGCGCTTACTACTAACATTAAAACAGAAACCTCGTTTCCTGCGCTAAAAAAACCTCTACTTCCCAAATTTCCAGTTTTATACATCGGGTAACCAAAGCCTATATACTTCAAAAAAATACTTGTGACTATCAAAACATAAGAAAAAATCAAAACTTTCATAAGTTTTTGAATGGCATAATCGCCTCTATTTTGAATAAATTTTTTCATAAACAAAAAGCTCATAAAAACTAAGATATACCTCGTCACTTTCACAAAATCAGTTGTCACAAACCAAAATTCATTTTTAGTTAAAACAGATACTATTGTTGGTAAAACAAGTAACATTGCAGCTACAAAAACAAATACCAAATCGCTTAGTCTTTGAGTTAGTGCCAGCAACAAAGCAATTAAAAAATAAGCCTTATAAAGCTGAGCAACAGAAAAAGTAAGGTTAATGTTATTATTGATTAAAAAACCATTCAAAAGATCTACTGGAATAAGCAGATACATAGAAAAAACAACTACATAATCAAGTTGCTTATAGGATATTGTGTATGATTTTTTAACGGCTTTTATATCCACTTTTTTAAGGTCTCTTTTTTATAATTTTTGCTGGTACGCCACCTACAATCGTGTAAGGTTCTACATCTTTTGTTACTATTGCTCCGGCAGCAACAATAGCGTGTTTGCCGATTTTTACACCAGGCATAATTACCACGTTTCTTGCCAGCCAAACGCCATCTTCTATAACAGGCGGATTGGGCTGAGTTTCACCTTGCAATGCAATCGGTATTTCTATCGATTCATGGCGATGAGATTTACTCAAAATAGCTACATGTGGTGCAATAAGCACATCTTTTCCAATTGCAGCGCCTTGTATAAATACATGCTCGTTGATGCTGCAATTTTTCCCTATCGAAATATGCTTTCCATCGGCTAAATAAACATTGTTTTGAATTTTTGATGCTGGGTGATATTCAGCCAATTTTAACACTTTTGAAATGTACCAAAACCTGATTTTAGTACCAAAACCGACCAACCTAGAATTTGGCAAATATTGTATTATGACGTAATATAAAACCCAAGCAAATTTACTCAACATATTCATTTAGTTTTTTCACTAATTGCTTACTAATTTTTTCTGCATCAAAATTTAAAGCAGTTGTTCTAGCTTGCTTTTGCATTTTGATTTTTTCTTCGATTGGCAAACTCTGAAAATCCATTAATCGATTTGCTAAACCCTTCGCTTTTGCTGTTTCAAATAAAAACCCGTTTTTACCGTGTTTCAAATAACTTTTTATCGAAGGAATTTTTGATCCGATTACAGGAATCCCACAACTCATTGCTTCCAGCCCAACCAAACCTAAACTTTCATTTTGATTGGTGGAAGGAAAAACAGCTACATCAAAAGTATGAAAAAAATCGACCAAGTTTTGATGTGGAATCAATCCGCTAAAAACTACTTTTTCTTCGAGTTCAAATTCCTTTATCATAGCTTGACAGGCTTCATCTTGAGTTCCGCTACCCAGAATTTGTGCAGAAAAATCGACTTCTCTATTTTTTAAAATCCTCAAAGCTTCTAAAAAATCTTGCCACCCTTTTTGAGGATCGATTCTAGAGACCATTCCGATGTGAAGTTTTACTGAAAATGATTTATCTTTTTTAGGAAAAAAATGTTTGGTATCTATTCCTCCAGAAGGCGAAACCATAATTTGCTGAACGTTCAAAAAAGGATATTGCTGAGCTACGGTTTCTTTAAAACTCGGCGATGGCACCACCAATAAATCACATTTTTTCAATACTTTTCTATTGAATTTGTCTATAAAATTTCCTTTGCTTTTTACAACATCAGATCCGTGAACATTGATTATTAATGGTTTTTTTTTAGGAAAAAGCTGGTACAAAAACCATAAAATTGGTGCATTATGCGATAAAAAATGAACATAAATGAGGTTGTAATTATTTCTCCTGAATTTCTTAAACACCTGAACGTAATATGAAATATACCGAAACAATTTGAACAACGGGTTGGGAGTTTTTCCTTTAATAACCGCCTGCTCTGTAAAACTTACCCCAAGTTGATCTAAGCGTGTAACAAAGTTTTTTACAAAAACACCAAATAATGGATCCGTTGGAGAAGGATACATGTTAGAAATTAGAAAAATCTTCAACTTAGAGCCCATTCAAATTCAGCTTGATTGTTAATAAAACGCTTATTACAGCAAACTTATTTCTGTACTCAAAGATTTCTTGTTGATAAATATCGCGTAAATCCTTAGCAAGCTCAGGCTCTTTAATCTGATGTATTTCAGCTTCAAAAATTTGATTCATTTGTTGTAACAACGCTGGATTTTGCTTAAACCAAGTACCAACAGGATTCATGCTATCATAATTCAAGTTGAAATATTTTTTGGCTCCGTTATAATATTTTCGATGCAAAGCACCCCATTTCCTTTTCCAACTTTTATTGGGTTTTAGACCAATTCGTTCGTAAGGATGTGCCAAAGCTTCGGGATGGTATTTTTCTAACCAATCATAAAACAATTTTCCGTTGGCTCTGTAGCTAGTTGGCAATTGTAACATAAATCGTAGCACCGATAAATCAGCAAATGGTGAAACTAAATCACCGTAATTTGCAGCCACTTTATCGCCCGTTAATGTAGCGCACGCATAACGCTGCTCAATCGTAAAATAATCAAAGTCCCTACCTGAATAGTTGGCTATAATATCTTGTATTTTAGGGGTTTTATTGAGTAATTCTGGTTTGCTTATAAAACCATTTAAACCCAGTTTGGCTATATTTTTCTGATAATCAAAGTCCGCAAAAGAATTTTCGCCTTTTACAACTCCACCAATCTGACCTGAATGAAGATTGCCATATCTACCAAAATCAATAGTTTGGTAAGACTGCACCATATTAGCAGAATTCTGAAAAGCAACCAAGCCATCTGATTTCTTTAGGTAGTTTTGAATAATATTTTCTATTAAAAAATCGCCTGTTGGAATTTGATACTGCAAATGATTCCATTCTTCTTTAAAAGCTATCTGTTTTGCAATTTTTAAATCGCTAGAATAAGGATAACCATAAGCCAATGTAGTTGGGTTTTGATAGCCTAGTTTTTTGGCGACAAATAAATTTACACGCGAATCCATTCCGCCGCTTAAAGAACTAAAATGTTGGTAATTATAAGCGTAATCCTTCTCCCATTCTTGGCGAACTGTTGCTGTAAAAAGCTCATTAAATTCTTCTAAAGCATCATCAAAACTAAGTTTTCGTTCCGATTCATCATACACGTAAAACTGACTTATTTTTGGTGCTGTATTATCTTCTAAATTGAAACGTAAAATTCCAGCATAAGGAAGTACTTGCACGTTTTGAAGCAAGGTTTCATCATCAAAAAGTTGCCCCATTAGCGCCATACTATATACTGATTCTGGTTTATAGTTTACAGAACAATTTGCTTTTTTCATCATTTTACTCAAAACATGAAGTCTTGAAGCAAACAAAAATCCTCCTTCTGGAGAATAATGGTAATAAATGTTTTTGGTCCGTAAATGATCGGTAAACAAAAGGATTTCCTTACTTTTCTTGCAGTAATAAAATCCACAAAAAACACCACGTAAAGTTTTTAAGTATTGATTGGGATTTTCTGAAATTCCCGCTATAAAACTAGCTTTTGAGTGGTTTGAATTATAAGCAATTCCTTCAAAACAAGCGGTATAATCTGGGCCATCTACAAAAAAACGATCCTGATTGAATTTGTTGATTGCCACTCTACCAAGCAACACATTTGTATCTGTTTTTACTTCATCAAGGTTAAATTTTTTTAACGGCAAATAATCGAAATAGTTGTGAACTACATTTTCTGAAAAATCGATATTGATTGCTCCGTAAACTCCTGACATTTAATTGTGTTTTTGTGATAAAACCGATCTTCAATACAGTTTTTTCAAATCTAACAAGCGTATTTTTTTGCTACTTTACTGCTAATTTATGAATGAGCAAAACGCTTTAACTTTCGGTAGCATTTGATAACAAACAAAAGAAAAGCTATGCCAACTAAAACCAAAACAGGGTACATAAGCATTTTATGTCCGTTCAAAATCGAAGTTTCAATTTTTGTGTTTTTGTGCATCGCCACTAATTCAATAGTTTGTGGCTGTTGATTTACGATGTGTAAAGCTTCTAATCGATCGCGTAACAAGCTTTTTTTTGTCTGAACCAATTCATCTAAACCTTCTGTATTAGAAACCGAAATTTGATGACTGGCGCTTACAGAATCAGCTTTAGCTCCGCCAGAAAGTGTCTGGTTGATGCCTGCCAAACTATGGTCGATTTCTGCTAGTGTTTTTTGCGCATTACTAATGCCGTTTTCTCGGTATGATTTATAGTATGAGTTATTGCTTAAATACTGCATCAAATTGCCAACCACATCATCTATTACACCTAAATCGCTTGTTTTGATTTCTACCAAATGCTTCTTTTGAAATTTTCCTTCTTCAAAAGTTTCTTCATACCAATTTATTCCGCCACGATCGATGATATCAATATACATTTCGTAGTTGTCTTCATTTATACTATTGATATCAAAAATAGGTTCGCCACTTATAGATTTTACATGTTCGTAGTTTTTTCCAAACATTTCCTGTTGAACTTCTTCTGATCCCGAAGACAAGTTGTTTTCAACTTCATCTAAAGCCTGATAGAAATACTCGTTACTCCCAAAATTGGTTTGTATAACAACATCAGACTTATAATTCGATTCTTGATTTTTATCAACATAAAAACCATAAGCGCCGGTAAGGAGAACAATTGCAATAAAGATAAATTTGTAAGCAATTGCCAATTCAACAAGGTTTACAAAAAACCGAACAAAAGATTTAAGCCAAGATTTTATTTTATCGATAAACTGCCCCAAGTTGATTTCTTCTGAAGCGTTAGGTGAGTTTGATTCCATAGTTGATTTCTTAATATTATGCAAAGAAACAATTTTTTCTTTACAATCCTTACTTATATTAATGATGCATAAAGTTGATTTTGGTTGCGTTATTAAAAAAGCACTTCTAGAGTTTACTAGAAGTGCTTGCTATGACTAATTTTTAACAAAATGCTAAAACCTAATACGCTCTATCAGATTTTCCTTCGTAGAAATTCATAAAAGCTTTATTGACTACTCGATTTCCTCCCGGTGTAGGATAATCGCCTGTAAAATACCAATCGCCTAAGTTTTTAGGACAAGCCTCGTGAAGTTTTTCTACCGTTTGGTAAATCACTTTTACATCAGACTTGATAGTATCATCGCTTAACAATTCAGCTATTTTATCTGAAATTTGCTCGTTGGTAAACGGAGCATAAATATCTTTCACAAAGTTTTCAATTTCCTGAATTGGCTTATCGATTTGTGCTTTCGATTTTTGGTAAACCTCATCAACTATCTGATATTGATTGGTGTCTTTTAGCAGTTCTAAAGCCGCTCTAAAAGCAACAAAATCTTCTAATTTTGCCATATCGATTCCGTAGCAATCGGGATAACGAATTTGCGGCGCCGAAGAAACAATAATAATTTGCTTAGGATTTAACCGATCTAGCATTTTTAAAATACTCTTTTTCAGCGTCGTTCCTCTTACAATACTATCGTCTATAACCACCAAATTATCAGTAGGTTTTACTACGCCATAAGTAACATCATAAACGTGAGCTACCAAATCATCTCGACTCGAGTCTTCTGTAATAAATGTTCGCAATTTGGCATCTTTAACAGCTATTTTTTCGGTGCGTAAACGATGTGCTAATATTTCAGAAAGTCGTTCATCGGTAAGGCTTTCTTTTTCTTCTAAGATAGCTTGATTTTTTTGCCGATTTAGCTCATCTTGAGCAGCTTCTACCATTCCATAAAACGAAGTTTCTGCCGTGTTTGGAATGAACGAGAAAACCGAATTCAACGTATCAAAATCGATAGCTTTTAGCACTTCCGGCATTAGTTGACGACCGAGTTCTTTACGTTCTCTATAAATTTCTGCATCGCTACCACGAGAGAAATAAATACGCTCGAATGAACAAGCTTTTCGCTCGATAGGTTCTATAATTTTTTTGATGCTTACATCGCCGTTTTTCTTGGTAATAAGTGCGTGGCCAGGTTCTAGCTCAATAACATCTTCATAATCTACATTGAATGCAGTCTGAATAACTGGACGCTCTGATGCTACCACAACAACTTCGTCGTCTTTATAATAATAAGCAGGTCTAATTCCAGCAGGATCGCGTAAAACAAACGAATCTCCGTGACCCAACATTCCAGCCATAACATAACCACCGTCCCAATCTTTAGAAGATTTTTTAAGTATTTTATGGATTTTAAGCCGTTCTACAATATGTGGTGAGGCCTGCTTTTTATTAAAGCCATCAGCTTTTAACTTTTTGTAAAGTTTGCGCACTTCAGAATCTAAGAAGTGTCCGATTTTTTCCATTACAGTAATGGTGTCGGCTTTTTCTTTAGGATGCTGTCCAAGTTCAACTAAATTATCAAACAGTTCATTGACGTTAGTCATGTTGAAGTTTCCAGCCAAAATCAAATTTCGATGCATCCAATTGTTTTGTCGCAAAAATGGATGTACGCTTTCAATGCTGTTTTTTCCGTAAGTTCCATAACGAACGTGACCTAAAAAAACTTCTCCTATATAAGGAAGATTTTCTTTTTGTAATTGAACATCTTCTAACAATTCTGGTCGCGCTTGCAACTCGTTATTGATACGGTTATTGATTTTCTGAAAAATATCTTGAATGGGTTGATCGGCATTCGAACGAACTCGGCTTATGTACCTTCTGCCAGGTTCCATATCGAGTTTTACGCTTGCTAAACCAGCTCCATCTTGACCACGGTTATGCTGCTTTTCTAGCATCAAATACATTTTGTTGATGCCATAAAAAGCCGTACCATATTTTTCTTTATAATACGATAATGGTTTTTGTAATCGTAGTAGCGCTACGCCGCATTCGTGTTTAATTAGCTCACTCATAGTTTAGGGTATCGATAAAAAAAAAGCCCTGAAAATTCAGGGCAAGACTTATTTTGCTAAATTAATTTCAAATTGTGTTAAAGCTCTAAACAGTTCTAATCGGCTGTCGACTTTATTTTTCTCCAGCGATTGCATCTTTTCGGTTCCAAACTTTTCTACGCAAAAGGAAGCCAAGTTTGACCCGTAAATAATGGCATTTTTCATATTCTTGAACGTAATATCTTCACTTTGTGCCAAGTAACCTGTAAATCCTCCGGCAAAAGTATCTCCTGCTCCTGTTGGGTCAAAAACTTCTTCTAAAGGCAAGGCTGGTGCAAAAAACATTTCGTCTTTATGAAATAGTAATGCGCCGTGTTCGCCTTTTTTAATTACTACGTAATCTGGCCCCATATCGCGAATAGCTCTAGCAGCCTTTACGAGCGAATACTCGCCAGAAAGCTGACGTGCCTCTTCGTCGTTTATGGTAATAACATCTACTTTGGCAATAACTTCTTTAAGTAAATCTAACTCACTATCCATCCAAAAATTCATTGTATCAAGTACAATTAGTTTAGGATTTTCCACCTGATTGATAACGCTTAACTGTACGCCAGGATGCAAATTGCCCAACATTACTATGTCTGCATTTTTGTAAGCTTCAGGAACTTTAGGCTGAAAATCTGCCAATACATTAAGTTGTGTATCTAAAGTATCTCGCGTATTCATATCATTGTGGTAACGACCACTCCAAAAAAATGATTTCCCGCCTTTTACTACTTCCAAACCTTCTAAATTGATGTTGTTTTTCGTCAATAAATCGAGGTATTCTTGTGGGAAATCTTCTCCAACAACAGACACAATACCTGCATCTACTTGAAACTGAGAGGCCGCTAAACCTATATAAGTTGCAGCTCCCCCTAAAATTTTATCGGTTTTTCCAAATGGGGTTTCGATAGCATCAAAGGCAACGGTGCCTACAATTAAAAGCTTACTCATAGTGTTGCTAAATTTGGTGCAAATATAAGGCGATTAAAATAATATTGTATCGATAAGTAAAATTGTTTCTATATGGGTGATTTACACTCGTTTTTCTCTTAAAAAATAATAGATTAAAGCAAGTACCACAATAATTTGCTTATTTATGAGTTGTATTACTAAACATAATATCAATTTTATGAAAATTTCTACATCAATAATTCTATTTTTAAGCCTGTTCTTTATTCAAGAATCAAAATCACAAAACTCTGGAAGTATTACTTATACGGTAGAACGCCTAGAGAGATACACCAATCCAAGAATTTCTAAGCGGAAACCTGATGGCACCCTTAAAAGAAAGTTCAAATTTGATTCTATTTCTAAAGCTAATTTAGATGGAAAAGAATCTTTATTTCAACTGGACTTTAATTCAAACTTTTATCATTTTTATTATTCTAATGAAACGAAAAAAGATGATGCCGAAATGAAAGATATCCTAAAACGGTCGTTGCTAACTGGCATTAAAGACTTTTTCTATGACCTAGAAAATGAAAATGTATTGTTTAGGTATAATACTGAAGGAACAGATCATCTTTTAGAACGCAATCTCTTCAGTTCTGAAAAATGGCACGTTACGGATGAAACCAAGGAAATTTTAGGATATACTTGTAAAAAAGCAATTTTTGTAATTAGTTTTGAAGCTGAATACGAAACTATCGTTTGGTTTACCGAAGAAGTCCCTGTTGATTTTGGGCCTTTAGGATATTTTGGACTCGGTGGTGCTGTCTTGGGACTAGAACTCAACCACTGCTGGGTTGAAGCAAAATCTATTGATTATGAATCTCAACCTGAAATTGAATTGCCAGAAATTCCATTATTAAGTTATGAAGAACACCGTGCTTTAATTAGTAAAGATTCAGAGAACTAAATTATTGCAAAAACAAAACCTAGTTCCAACAGAATCGAAATTGATTAGTTAGAACTAGGTCTATTTGTTTACTTTCTACCAAAATCAGCAGGAATTTCTCCCCATTTTTTGGTATTCCATTTTAAGATTTTTGAGGTATAGGTATTTGTTTTGAGCCAATTTTCTGCTCGTAGAATAAGTGTAAAAAGCTTTTCATTTTTAGCGTTTCGGACTAATTTGGTCTTACATTTTTTTTGACGCACCCAGCTCATTGCAATAGTAGAGTCGGTGTATATGGAAAAATCACTTTTCTTTTCTTTCAAAAAAGCTAAACCGTGTACCAATGCAAGAAATTCCCCGATATTATTTGTGCCATTTTCAAATGGACCAATATGAAACAAGTTAGCTTTTGTTTTGGTTACCACGCCTCTGTACTCCATAACGCCAGGATTTCCGCTTGAAGCAGCATCAACAGCAATAGATTTAAAGTCAATTTCTGAAAAATGTTTTGGATTGATCTTGCCTTCGTTCTTTTTGAAGTCAAAAAAACCTTGATTGAAAGCATTTTTAGCTTCCTCTAAACTTTTAAAAGATTTGTACTTGGCGTTTTTATAATTGGTGATATATTTCTTGCATTCTGCCCAAGTATCATAAATACCAGCTTCAAAACCCTCCCAAACCACATAATATTTTTTTTTTGACATATATTATTTTAGAAGTTGGTGAATTACTTTCGGAAAATTCTCATATTCTAATATTTGTATTTTATCTCGTAAAGTCCGTACCGTATCATTAGATTCTACTTCAGTTTCAAATTGGGCAATCACTTCACCTTCATCATACTTTTCGTTTACATAATGAATAGTAATCCCCGATTTAGGTTCATTGTTTTCTAACACAGCTCGATGAACACGATCGCCGTACATTCCTTTCCCACCAAACTTAGGCAAAAGTGAAGGATGCACATTTACAATTCGATCAGGAAAAGTTTTTATGATAGGCGCTGGGACAATCCATAAAAACCCTGCAAGAACAATCAGATCAGGATCTATTTCTTGAAGCATCGAAAGCATTTCATCGGTTTTGTAAAACGACTCACGATCAAAATGCACGGGAGTAACATTATGCTGAAAAGCTCGCCGAAGTACTTTTGCTTCCGAATTATTAGAAAAAACATGGCTTACTTTTGCCTCGTCATGATTTTCAAAATAATTTATTATATTTTCAGTATTAGTACCGTTTCCAGAAGCAAAAATAACTATTTTCTTCTTTTTTGTTGTTTTGTTGTCGGTTTTTCTCATAAAAAACAAATTTTACAATAAGCTAAAACACAGCTTGTTGAGGTAAAAATATATAATTTTGACCACATTTTTTGGATTAAAACTTGTTTTAAAATAAAGTTTTTTATTTTTGCCCCCTGTATAAACTTAAAATTTATAATCATGTCAGACATTGCATCAAGAGTAAAGGCAATCATCGTTGACAAATTAGGAGTTGACGAAAACGAGGTAGTTAGCGAAGCAAGCTTTACTAATGATTTAGGTGCGGATTCATTGGATACCGTAGAACTTATTATGGAATTTGAAAAAGAATTTGATATTCAAATCCCAGACGATCAAGCAGAGAACATCTCTACTGTTGGTCAAGCCACTTCTTATATCGAAGAAGCGAAAAAATAAACAATTCTTAGTTTCATGGAATTAAAGCGAGTAGTAGTTACAGGTTTAGGCGCATTGACGCCTATTGGAAATAATATCTCAGAATACTGGGATGGTTTGTCTAGTGGTAAAAGCGGATCAGCCCCTATTACCTACTATGATACTGAGAAGTTTAAAACGAAATTCGCTTGTGAAATCAAAAACTTCGATACTTCTAAGTATTTTGATCGCAAAGAAGTGCGAAGGCTAGACAAATTTACGCAGTACGCTATGGTGGCTTCAGATGAAGCTATTAGCGATTCGGGTATTGACCTTGAAACGATAGATAAATATCGTGTTGGTGTAATTTGGGGCGCAGGAATTGGCGGTTTAGAAACATTTCAAAATGAAGTGATGAACTACGCCAAAGGCGATGGAACCCCACGTTTCAACCCATTTTTTATTCCTAAAATGATTGCAGATATAGCTCCTGGGCATATCTCTATCAAAAATGGATTTATGGGGCCTAACTACACTACTGTTTCTGCTTGTGCATCATCAGCAAATGCTATGATTGATGCGCTTAATTACATTCGATTAGGGCACAGCGATATCATTGTAACAGGTGGTAGCGAAGCTGCAGTAACCGAAGCAGGAATGGGAGGGTTTAATGCAATGCATGCGCTTTCTACTAGAAATGAGAGCCCTGAAACTGCATCAAGACCATTTGACGCAACACGCGACGGATTTGTGCTTGGTGAAGGTTCTGGCGCTTTAGTGCTAGAAGAATATGAACATGCAAAAGCAAGAGGCGCTAAAATTTATGCTGAAGTTGTTGGAGGAGGGCTCTCTTCTGATGCACATCACATGACAGCACCTCATCCCGATGGAATTGGCGTTATTGCTGTAATGAAAAATTGTCTAGAAAATGCAGGACTTAAACCAGAAGATGTTGATGCTATCAACACACATGGTACTTCAACACCACTTGGCGACGTTGCTGAATTAAAAGCTATTAAAGAAGTGTTTGGTGAACATGCCAAAAACATTAATATTAATTCCACAAAGTCAATGACAGGTCATTTGTTGGGTGCTGCTGGAGCAATTGAAGCTATTGCATCTATTCTTGCAATGAAAAACAGCTTGGTGCCTCCAACAATTAATCACACAACACCCGATGAAAATATTGATCCTGAACTAAATCTTACGCTCAACAAGGCTCAAAAGAGAAATGTTAAAGTTGCAGTAAGTAATACTTTTGGTTTTGGTGGGCATAATGCTTGTGTGGCATTTAAGTCTATGGAATAAGTTAGAATTCCTATGAACTTTATAAGTAATATATTTGAATCCCGTTCAGAAAAGAACGGGATTTTTTATAACAAAATCGTTGAAATCTTAGGATTTAAACCCAAGAATATATCAATATACCGAAAGGCATTTATTCATAGCTCTGCACAAAAAAAAGATGTACTGGGCAACGATGTTAATTATGAGCGCTTAGAGTTTTTAGGTGATTCTGTTCTAAACACGGTTATTTCTGATTACCTCTATAGTGAGGCTCCCTCTGAAAATGAAGGCTACCTTACTAAAATGCGATCTAAAATTGTAAGTAGAAAAAACCTAAATGCTATTGGAGAAGAATTAGGCTTACTGGATATACTCGAGTCTAAAGTGAAGCCCGAATTTACAGGTAAAAACGTATACGGTAACCTTTTTGAATCGCTAATCGGCGCTATCTATATCGATAAAGGATTTAAAAAAAGTGCTGCCTATATCCACAAAAATGTAATCAAAAAGAATGTAGATCTTAATAAGTTAGAGAAACATATTGCAAGCTACAAAAGCTTAATCATTGAGTGGTGTCAAAAAAATAAATATAGTGTCGAGTTTGTTGAAAAACCAGATGATGGCTGCGATACGGAGAAACACTTTTCTATCCACTTAAAAATAGATGATAAAACAATAGGTAGAGCGCGAGAAACCTCTAAAAAAAGAGCTGAAGAAAAGGCTGCTAAGCGAGCTTATTTTGCACTACAGGATAAAATTCAACCATAAGAGTGTTTTTCCTTCAAAGGCAATTTTATTAAAGTAAAACCGTATTTTTGCCAAATCAAACTTTGAGAATATAGAATATGAAGTTAACAATGCATATTGTTTTAAGCGCTCTGGCTTTTTCAACAATTTTTTCGTGTCAAGAAGAGAATAATGAAACTACAGCTTTGGATGTAGAGGAAGAAATTATTGAGCCAGAAGAGCCTGAAATTATTGAGTATGACTTAAAACTGAATGATTATATTGTTGAACGCGATACAGTTAGAAAAGGAGAGTTCTTTGGAAGTATAATGGATAAAATTGGTATTTCTCCTAGAGAAGTTTACCAAATAACTGAAAGTGTACCCGATAGTATTTTCAACTTCAGAAAAATAAATACAGGGAAACCTTATACCGTTTTAAAAACCAAAGACAGTATAGAAAAGCCTGTTGCTTTTATTTATGAGCATAACCGCATTCAATATACCAAAGTCAATCTTTCGGATAGCATTTTTGCCGAAAAGGGAGAAAAGCCAGTTCAAATTAAAACCAAAGTTGCCAGCGGTGTTATTTCTAGCTCTTTATCAAGCGCCATTAAAGATGCTGAAGTTAGTTATCTTTTAACTAGTAAATTCGCAGACATATACCAATGGAGTGTTGACTTTTTTAAGCTACAGAAAGGAGATCAGTTCAAAATTATTTATAAGGAAAAATACATCAATGATACTATTTATGCTGGTGTTGAAGACATTGATGCAGCAATTTTAAAACACCGCGGAAGAGAGTTTTATGCCTTCAATTTTTTAGTTGACAGCACAACCAATAGACATGACTATTTTGATGAAGAAGCCAAAACACTGAGAAGTTTTTTCTTGAAAGCACCCTTGAAGTATTCCAGAATTTCATCTCGTTATTCGCCTAGACGATTTCACCCAGTACAAAAAAGGTGGAAGGCACACAAAGGAACAGATTATGCCGCCCCTACAGGAACACCTATTTGGTCTACTGCTGATGGTGTTATCACAAAATCAGGCTACACAAGTGGTAACGGAAATTACGTTAAGGTGAAACACACCAATAAATTTAGCACTCAGTATTTGCACATGTCCAAACGAGCTGTAAAAGTTGGTGAATACGTTAAGCAAGGCGATATAATTGGATATGTTGGCAGTACAGGATTAGCAACTGGACCACATGTTTGCTACCGATTTTGGGTAAACGGAAGACAAGTTGATCCTTACAAACAAGATTTACCCGATGCAGAACCAATGAAAGAAGAATTGAAACCCGATTACTATGAATTTATAGCACCGATAAAAAAACAGCTCGATGAAATAGATTACATCGAGCTTGATACTGAGGCTTAAATAAAGGCTTTTATTCTTCTTCGCTCATACCGTTCCATCCCCGAGCTTTCATAGGAATTTTTATGTTTGCTCTCGAGATTAGATGAATACCTTCTTTAGCTTCAGTCATATGACCAATGACTGTTAGGTGTGGGTTTCCTTTTATTTTATCATAATCATCTTGAGCTATTGTAAAAAGCAATTCGTAATCTTCGCCGCCGTTTAATACAACCGTTGTACTATCGAGTTCAAATTCTTCGCAAGCTGAAATAACAGTTGGATCTAATGGAAGTTTTTCTTCAAAAAGATTGGCTCCGGTATTCGATTTTTTGCACAAATGCATGAGTTCAGAAGAAAGTCCATCGCTAATGTCTATCATTGATGTTGGCAGAACAGAAAGCTTTTCAAGTAGTTGAGGAATATCTTTTCTAGCTTCTGGCTTTAGTTGGCGTTCTACTATATAAGTATATTTGGATAAGTCAGGTTGATTATTTGGATTGACTTTAAAGACTTCTTTTTCTCGTTCTAAGACTTTTAATCCCATAAAAGCAGCACCCAAGTCGCCAGAAACAACAAGCAAATCATTTGGTTTTGCCCCGCTTCTATAAATTATTTTTTCTTTTGGAGCAGTACCAACGGCTGTAATACTAATGGTTAGCCCTTTTACTGAAGAAGTTGTATCGCCTCCTACTACATCAACATTATATAAAGTTGCTGCATGATGTATTCCAGCATAAATTTCTTCCAAGGCTTCTACGGTAAACCGATTGGAGCAAGATATAGAAACGGTAACTTGTTGTGCTTCTGCATTCATAGCGTACACGTCTGATAGATTTACCATTACAGCTTTGTATCCTAAATGTTTTAAGGGCATATAAGCAAGGTCGAAATGCACTCCTTCTACCAGCAGGTCTGTAGTGATGACACTGGGATTATCGTGGCTAAAAACAGCCGCATCATCACCGATTCCTTTGATGGTGGAAGTTTGTTTAATATCTAAGTATTGTGTCAAGTGGTCGATTAAGCCAAATTCACCTAATTCAGAAAGGCTAGTTTTACTCTCTTTATGATTTTCGAACATAGTAGTAGCATTTTGGCTGCAAAAATACGTAAAATGAAATGAGTTAACGCCAGTTTGCTCAAAAGCTTAAAACGCAAAAAACCCTGCAAATTCTCGCAGGGTTTTTATAAGTTTAGAAACTAATAGAATTGTCTACTGAAACTTCTTATTAGATATTTTTTCATCTAATTTAATTTCTGTGTATTCAATATCTAAAGCTTGTTGACCAAAGTCTTGGTTAAGCTTGTGTGCAAACTTAATTCCGTCTACTTCTTTGTAATCTGAATACGTAGTTGTAGTCGTTGAAGTTTGTCCTTGGTTTTCTTGTGTTTCCTCAGTTTGAAGTTTCAATCCTGACTCAACGCTGTAAAATTCCTTTACATTTTCATCGATAATAACTACATAAGCATCTTCACCTTCAACAGATTGAATGTTCTTTAGCTCGGCTGATTCTGGCATCTCCAATTCTGGGAACAAACCAGCAGTTTCTTTCATCGCCTTGTTTTGCTCATCTTCGTATTCCATCTTTTGGCCTTGCGCTTCCATATAACCTTTTTCACCATCAAAAACCATTTTCTGAACAACATTTCCTTGCATTGAAATCTCCGTAAGAGACTGTCCTTTACTTGTTTTTATTTCGGTTATATTTAATTTCATTCCGTTAGTAAGGGCGGAACCTTTTTTGCTTACAGACTTAACTGCCTTAAGCTTATCCTCTCCACCTAGAGCTTCAATGAAATTGTTATACACAGTTTCGATGTTTACTCCCTCAGGAATAGGCTTGCTAAAAACAGGACGTTCAACTTCATTAGCTTTTCTATCAAAATATTTTACAGCGAGTGTTTTTCCGTTGTAAGAAACATTTTCTAACCCGTTTGCAACATCAGAGCCTTTACCACCAATTACAAATCGCAATTGATTTGGCTTTAAGTATTTTTTAGCCACACGATTTACGTCTTCCACAGTTACTTCGTCCATTCTTTCTAAGTAAGTTTCGTAGAAATCTTCTGGAAGGTCGTTGGTTTCAATATTAAGTGCAAATCTAGCAATAGTACTTGGGCTTTCTAATTGAAGCGTAAAGTTTCCTGCAAATTTCTGTTTTGCTTCTTGCAATTTAGTAGCATCAACTTTTTCATTTCTAATGCGATCGATTTCTTTTAGCATTTCAACTACTGTAGAATCGGTTACGGCATTTCTAACTTGGGCAGAAGCTCTAAATCTTGATGCATAACGACTAGCGCCAACGCTAGATCTAGCTCCATAAGTCCAACCTTTGTCTTCTCTTAAATTCATGTTTAAGTAACTTCCAAAGCTACCACCAAGAATATCGTTCATAAGTAAAACAGCGAAATAATCGTCATCAGACATTTTTAAATCAACTAAGTTCTGAACCGTTACCTCACTCTGAACAGCGTTTGGCATGTCTACAAAGTTGATTTGAGTTTGGTCTACATCAGTTGGATCTTCAAAATCTGATTCAGGTGGAGTTCCTTTGTCCCATTTTTTAAAGTTTTTACGAACCAATCTTTTTGCTTTTCTCTTGTTGATATCGCCAACAATTACCATATAAGCATTCTCTGGAACGAAATAATCTTCGTACATTTTCTTAACATCGTCAAGTGTAATGTTTTCGATAGATTCTTCGGTAGCAAACTCACCGTAAGGATGATCTTTTCCGTAAGTTAAAGCAGAAGACACACGGCTAGTTACAGCAGAAGTGTTTTTTCTATCTGATTTAATTCCTTCGATTAATTTACGTTTTTCCGATTCAAATTCTTCTTCAGAAAACACGGGGTTTAAAGCACCGTCTGCCATCAATTCCATTATTCTAGGAAAGTATTTGGATAGCGAGCTAGCTGAAGCGCTAGAAGATCCATAACCAACTCTTGCTCCAAGAAAATCGATTTCTTCATTGAAATCATCTTTAGAGATGTTTTCGGTTCCAGTTCCTAGCATTGCAGAAAGCAAAGAGGAGGTTCCTGGGTTTTCTTCTGTAAAAGGTTTGTTGTCTATGATTAAACGAGCGGTTACTCTAGGTAGTTTATCATTTTCTACAACTAATACTCTTAGTCCGTTGTTGAACTTGAATGTTTTTGGTTCTCCGATATTAATTTTTGGAGCTGGACCAGGTTCTGGCATTGTTGAGCGGTCAACTTGTGCAAAAACACTTGTTGCAGCAAAACAAAGCAAGATTGACATTAATTTTATTTTCATCATAACTGGGTGTTTATTCGTTTGGTGTTGGTAAATAGTCCATTTCTAGACGTTTGTTTTCTTGTAAGTATTTTTTAGCAACTTCTTGAATTTCTTCACGAGAAATGCTTCTGTAAATTTCAATTTCTTCGTTGATTAAATCTGCATTACCAAACAATACGTGATAAGTTGCAAGCGAAGAAGCAATACCTTGAATACTTGAGTTTGAGCTAACAAAATTATTTTCAAATTTATTTTGAAGCTTTTGGTATTCTCTTTCAGAAATCAATTCAGTTTTGAGTTTTTCAATTTCTTCGTCGATAGTTTCGCCAATCAGATCTAGATCAGTGTCGCCCATTGCTAAAGCTCCCATTACGTATGTTCCGTAATCTTCTAAACTGTTTGCGAAAGCTAAAACTTGAAGTGCTGTTTCTTCTTCATCGACCATTCGTTTGTAAAGTCTTGAACTTTTACCATCGGTTAATAAAGTTGAAATCATATTAAGTACGTAAGAATCTCTATCGGCCATTCCAGGTGTTCTGTAAACAAAAACTTTTGCTGGAATTTGGATGTTATCGTCGTACTCAGTTACAACAACTTTTTCTTCGATTGGGTCTTCTTCAATTTTAACACGCTCTACTTCGTTTCCTCTAGGAATTGATCCGAAATAGGTGTCAATCATTTCTTTTGTTTTGGAAACATCTATATCACCAGCAATTACAAGAGTTGCATTATTTGGCCCGTAGAATTTTTCAAAAAACTCGTTAAATTCATCTAATTGAGCAGCATCTAAATCTTTCATCGTACCGATTACAGATCCTTTGTATGGATGCTTTTCAAATAAGTGAGGATTGATTCCTGTTGAGTAGATAATTTTTCCGTAAGGAGCATTATCAACACGTGTTCTTTTTTCTTCTTTTACTACTTCATTTTGCGTATCGACTCCTTTTTGATCGATAACTGGGTGGAGCATACGCTCAGACTCCATCCACAAACCTAATTCTAGGTTGTTAGAAGGAAAGGTCTCGTAGTAATACGTTCTGTCGAAAGTAGTGTTGGCATTGTTTTGTCCGCCATGAGCAGAGACAATATCAAACCATTCGCCTTTACCGATGTTTTCGGTTCCTTCGAACAAAAGGTGTTCGAAAAAGTGAGCAAATCCCGTTCTTCCTTCAACTTCGTCTTTTGCGCCTACGTGATACATTACTCCAACGGTAACTACTGGCGCTGTGTTGTCTTTGTGTAGAATAACATCTAAGCCGTTATCCAAAGTGTACTGTTCGAAATCTACTTGTTGGGCGAACCCCACAAAAGCTAAGAACAGCATTAAAGCAGATAAACTAATTTTTTTTGTCATTTGTAATTAAATTTTGTTTGTACTTGATTAGTATCATTTAGATAGAATTGTTACAAATATCTAAGTTTTATTTTAAAAAGCGATTACCGAGAAGCAAAAATTAGCAGAAACAAGCAAAATTAACATCACATTAAAAATAAATAAGGATTAATGTTCTAATTTTACTTAAAAACACTAGATTATGAAGTCAATTACGCTACCTATTCGATTTGCAGTTGCGCTAACGACATCGCTTATTGCATATTTTTTGATTTTGTCTTTATTCAATTTACACACGAACCCATTTTTTTCCTTGTTTAATGGCGTTATTACTGGTTTTGCTATTTATGAAGCTATTCGGTATCGCCGAATTGAATTAGGGGAAAATTATAATTACTCCACCGGATTTAGCGCTGGAATAGTTACTGGTTTTTTAGCCACTATTTTATTCACCATTTTCATGACCGTTTATGCTGCCGAAATAAACCCTGGTTTTATTCCTATGTTATTAGAAGAATTTTCTAGTAGTTTTGATATAAGTATTGGCGTATATGCATTTGTGGTTTTTTTGATGGGTCTTGCTACAAGTGTTGTTTTAACACTTGCTTTTATGCAGCTGTATAAAAACCCTATTCAAGAGTAAATTATTCTAAAATTTATTTGATTTTAAATTCTCTGTGGATTTCTGAATACACTTCTAATTGAAATCAAATTTGAAATTATACCTATCAGCTTTAGGTAAATTTAAAAGTTAGCGTAAAAGTTCTATGGTGTGAACCCGCCAAATATAGAAAGATGGATTTTATTTAACGGCTGCTTTTACTCTTTAACCAGTTTTTTAGTTGTTACAAATCCGGTAGTATTATCTGTGATTTTTACCAAGTAAATTCCTGCGCTTAGTCGGCTAACATTAAGCGGTTTTTGATTGGTGTGTTTTTGTTTTATTACTAATTTTCCGTTACTATCAAACAATTCTACTAAAAATTGATTTGCTCCAGCTAACTCGATAAAAATTTGATTTTTTGTTGGGTTTGGATACATGCTAAAATGCAACTCTTCATCAATATCAGGTGTTGATAAATTTGCTATCACACATTGGTCGGCTAAAATTTGATTACTACTTTCGTAGGATAAATCACCGTCTTTTTGAACACATGAAACATAGGATTCTGGTGCAACATCAAATATATCTAAACTTGGACCAATACCTTCAATAAACACTAAATACTCCTCTTCAATTTCTGGGTCAACACTAGTAGATTGAGTATAATCAAGTACGATATGTTTTCGGTCATTTGCATAGTATACATCTATGACATCAACTGGCTCAAAATCTTCCAATATCACATCTGTAAGTAAATGAAATGTATCTCCAACCTCTAGACTCATATCCATTACAAGAACCTCGTCAAAATCTTCAATATAAGGCGCAGTAAACCATACTTTTCCAGTGTTGGTGTCCTCTCTGAGTAGCCTGAAATTTTCTTCGAAAGCATCAACAAACTCATTTGTTTCTTCTTCTAAATAACCAAATTTTACAAGGAAGTATTCTTGATCGTTATATTCGTCATAAACTAACTCATTGTCCGAGTAACGTATGCTAAGAAATGAATAAAAAATGGGTTCTGGAGAAATTGAGTGAAACGCCCATACAGTAACATCTTCCCCAAAAATAGATTCATAATTATCTTCTTGGGCGGTTATATTGGTTACAATGAATAAGCAAAAAAACAATATAATGAAAAGTATATTTTTGTTCATTTTTGATTGTATTTTCAGTTTATAATCTACGAATAAACAAAATTTAAATCATTTTAATAACTAACAATTCAGTTTTAACATTTTTATACTTCAATTATTAGCGAATCTAAGAAGCTTACAAAGTCTTGTTTCTTAAGTGAATTAATGACTGATTTTAGCTTGTTTTTACAAAATTCTATTTTAGATTTTGGATTAAAAAAATAAGCTGTATATTTGCAGACATTTTTAGAAAAATAATTCAACTAAATTATACACTATGTATGCAATTGTAGAGATAGCAGGGCAGCAATTTAAAGTTGCGAAAGACCAAAAAGTGTATGTTCACAGATTGCCAGGAGAAGAAGGAGACAGCCTTTCTTTCGACAACGTTATGTTGCTTGGTGATGGTGAGAACATAACTATCGGCGCCCCGGCTATAGATGGTGCTCAAGTAAAAGTAAAAGTCTTGAAGCACTTGAAAGGCGATAAAGTTATCGTTTTCAAAAAGAAAAGACGTAAAGGTTACCGTAAGAAAAACGGTCATAGACAAGCCTTAACTCAAATTAGTATTGAGGAAATTATTGCTTCTGGAGCAACAAAAGCTGCACCAGCCGCTAAAAAAAGCAAGCCTAAAGCTGAGAAAAAAGCTGAGGGAGCTGAGAACCTAAACGACCTTACTGTTGCTGAACTTAAAAAGTTAGCAAAAGAAAAAGGATTGGAAGGATATTCTTCTTTGAAAAAAGCAGAATTAATCGAAGCTTTAAGCAAGTAAAATTAACTTTTAAAAACCTAGGAAGATGGCACATAAAAAAGGTGTTGGAAGTTCTAAGAACGGAAGAGAATCAGAATCAAAACGTCTTGGCGTAAAAATATTTGGTGGGCAACCTGCTGTTGCTGGTAACATTATTGTTAGACAAAGAGGTACAGCACACAGACCTGGCGACAATGTTTACGCTGGTAAAGACCACACCCTACACGCTAAGGTAGATGGTGTTGTAAAGTTTAGCAAAACTAAAGGCGATAAGTCTTATGTTTCTATTGAGCCTTTTGAAGCTTAGTAGCAAAAACTTTTAATAAAAAAATCCGCAGTTTATAAACTGCGGATTTTTTTTATGCGTTAGATTCTAACTAATAAATACCTAACCAAGCATTCCAAGGTATTCTCGATAAAATAAGCAGTAAAGCTATCCCGTAAAAAATACTTAGGGTTTTAAATTTTGGCGTAGAAGCTAATTTCTTTTTGTGTTTAGAATATCCCATTGTAATCAACACGATAGCAATTATCATTGTTAATGGGTGTTCGACTAAATAAAGCCTTAACGTACTATCTTTCATAACTTCACCCATTCCTTGATCAGAAAAAGCTGAGAAATAAGGCTGCACAAAATACAAAACAAGTCCGATTAATAATTGCAGATGCGAAACGATAAGCGTAAATAAAGATACTCTAAAATCTTTGGCTCCATAAGGTTTTTTGGAAACATACTTTACAAAAGCATTGATCGTAGCTAACAAAACAATTAGCAAAACTAGGTATGCCCAATAGGAGTGTAAAACTTTTAATGATTGATAAAACATAGATTAAATTTTAAGATTGTTCAAATAAGGCTTTTAATTCGGTGGCTTCTTTCGGAGCCATTTTTCCAGCGAGGACTAAGCTAAGTTGTTTTCTTCGCAAAGCTGCTGCGTAGCGTTCTTTTTCTAAATTAGTTTGTGGCTCAATAGCAGGTACAGGAACAGGATTTCCCATATCGTCTACCGCAACAAAGGTATAAATAGCTTCATTAGCTTTAGTTTTTCTACCGCTTTCTCGGTCTTCTATCCAAACATCAAGGTAAATTTCCATCGATGTATTAAATGTTCTCGAAACCTTTGCTTCTACGGTAACCACACTTCCTAAAGGCACCGCTTTATTAAAAGCTACGTGGTTTACCGAAGCCGTTACGACAATTCTTCTAGAATGTCTTCTGGCTGCAATACTGGCAGCTCGATCCATTCTGGCTAATAACTCGCCACCAAATAAATTATTTAACGGATTGGTCTCACTAGGTAGCACCAAATCGGTTAAAATTGTTTTAGACTCTTCTGGAGTTTTTATTTCCATCAAAATTAGTTTTTTACAAAGATAAGCGATGTCGAGTTAAGTAAGTGTTACTTCAACTAGAAATGAAACTTATTTTTGAAGATAATAACAAAATACCTTTATAATACGAGCATCCAAACCGACATAATTAACATAATCGCATTTTCGATAAATGTTGCCTCGGTCATTGGCAAGTTTAAAGCGGTTCCCAAACAGGCGCATTTAATGGTCTTTTTACTGAATAAAGATCGCGTTACACCAACGGTAGTGATTCCTAAAACCACTATTGTTGCAACTAAAGCAATGTCTATTTCAAAACGAAATAAAAACAACAAACCTAAAGCTGTTTCTATAAAAGGATAAATCCATCCATAGGCTGGAATTATTTTTGCCAACGGATCGTACATTCGAAACGAATCTGGAAATCCTTTGTAGTCTAAAAACTTAAAAAAGCTAAAAACAATAAAAAACAAACCCATAAAATCTGCCATAAAATCGGCTAAATTCCAAGCCTTAAAATTCAATAAAACCGAAGCTGCTCCGATGTAGATAAAAATCAAAAACAAGGGAAAAAGCTGTTGAAACTTAGATTTTTCGGCTGTTGATGCTTCAGAATGATCCACAAAATCAGATTTTTTTGAAATCTTGTATTTGTCTTTTAAAGCGGCTTGCAAATCTTCAAGCTGAATGTGTTTGCTCATATCAATTTCAACTTCGCCTTGCTCTAAATCAACTTTAGCTGAATCGACTCTATCTAATTGATTTAAAGATTCTTCTACACTTGCTTTGCAGTTCTGGCAAGTCATTCCGGTTACTTTATACGTATGTGTCATTGGTTTAAAATTTAAGGTTAATAATTATTGAATTTCTTCTTCTACACTTCCACATTTTAGCATCATACTCCCAAAATATGGATTCCTAATTTCTTTTTCTTTGCTCAACCAAAAAGCGCCGTTGTTATCATCGGCCATCGGGCAAAATTGAAGGTACAAAATTTCTTCTGTTGGGTTGTTATTTTTGGTAATTCCTATAATAGCATCCGACAAAAACTGAAATCTTTCTCGCGCCAACTCAATGTCTTTTGCTGTTGAAATCGATTCCGACCAACTTAACAATGCTTCCTGGTGTTCACTTTTGTTGATTGAAATCTGCTTTATTGATGCTGTTAGTTTTTCAGCTGCTAGTTTTGTTGAGTCTAAATCATCTTGCACCAAGGCATTTTTTACGGCCAAATAATTAGTTAAAAGTTGAGTGTGTTCATTTTCCGAAAACTTGAGCTCTTCCCAGTTTAAATCCTCAAAATCGCTTTCGGCTCCTTGTTTAAGATTCATCATACTCGGTTTATCTGAAATTTGCGCCGCCGCATCGATGCTAAAAACACCTTGAACGGCAACTTCATCACCTTCATTCAAACCTTCAATAATTTCAATTTTATCACCCGATTTTTTGCCTGTTGTAACTCGTATCATCTTAAAGCCAATCATATCTTCTGACTTTTGCTGCACATAAACCACCGATTTTTTGCCCGTCCAAAGCACAGCCGATTTTGGCAACCATAAACTTTCGTTTTGTTGATTTTCTTGTTGAAGTTTTCCACTAATCAACAAAGCTGGTTTCAACTTATAATTGCTGTTATCAACTACTGCGCGTATCTGAAAACTGCGCTTTTTGGAATCTAAGGTAGGAGAGATAAAAACGATTTTGGCAGGAAACTTTTCACCAGCAAAAGCTTTTGCAGAAACACGAATACTGTCGCCTAAACTTACCTTAGCAACATCTTTTTCATAAACATCAAAAATTGCCCAAAGCGAAGAAAGATCGACCACTTCAAACAAGATATCGCCGCGTTCTATGTGGTCGCCTTCCCGCACATTCAAGTTTTGAACAACACCGTTATAATGCGAACGAATTTTAAACGTCTTTTTTATTTTTTTATCGGCAATAACTTCATCGATATCAGCTTCGCTAATCTTCCAATTTCTCAGCTTTTGTTTTGCGGCTTCAAAAAGTTTAGGATTTTCATCTTTCGATGTTGCTGCCATCAACAATTCGCGTTGTACACTTTCTAATTCTGGCGAATATACTTCAGCTATTACTTGTCCTTTCTGAATTTGTTGCCCTTCATAATTGATAAAAAATCGATCTAATCGACTGTGAAAATGCGCCGTCATTTTATGTTTTGCATTTTCATTCATCATCAATTGGCCGTCCAACATTAAGGTTTCACCAGATTGACTGCTGCTCGGATGTTGTGTCTCTACTTGAGCCAGTTTCATCGCAGTTTTAGACATTTTAATAGCATCGATATCCAACGAGGATTCTTCTTCAGAAAGCGGAACCAAATCCATTCCGCAAATCGGACATTTTCCCGCTTCGTCTTCGCGTATTTGTGGATGCATGGAGCAGGTCCAAACTTCATTTTCTGCATGTTGATGCGATTCGGATTGATGCTTTGTATCATCTTTGGGAGATGAAGCAAAAAACAAACGGCCCAGAACAATGCCAATTCCTATTAAAGCAATGTAAATTATAAGTGATTTAGTTTTCATTTTCAGTAGCATTTTGAGTTGAATAATAATTGATAGCTGCTGCGCTTAATTGCAATTCAACTTGGGTTGATATTTTCTCTTTTTGATAGCTTAAAAGCTGTTCTTGAAATTCGATTAAATCGTCTAAGTCGCCCGTTGCATTTTCAAATTTTTGCAAGCTTAATTGATACATTTTTTCTGTTTTATCAATTTTTAATTCATACAGTTGAAGCATTTCTTTTTGCTGTTCAATGGTTTGAACGGTTCTAAAAAAACTAGCTTCTAACTGATTTTGTGCATCTTGATAATTCAATTGTGAAGCTTCTTGCATAATTTGAGCTTCTTTTTGAGCCGACTTATATTTTTTGTTGAATACAGGAATTGAAACCGACAGCATGGGCATAAACATATGCATTCCTTCATAATTCATTCCCTGCATCGAAAAATCATCCATGTACATGTATTCTACGCCTAATCCAATTTTTGGATAAGCTGATTTTTTTGCAAATTTTTCCTGCGCTTGAAACGATTGTTCTTGCAAGTTTTCTGCTTGCAACATAGGGTGCTGACTAAAATCAATCGCTTGTATTTCTGGAATTCCTTCCAGCTCTGCTGCAATTACTTCAACCTTGGCAGTAGGCGGCTGATTGACCAATACATTTAACCGAGAAGCAGCCGAAGCACGATCGCGTTCTAAAATTTTAATCGCTGTTTGGCGTTCTGCAATCAACAATTCTACTTCATAAACATCGGTTAAGCTGCGCTCATTGTTCTGGTATTGTTCTTCGGCTAAATCTAAAATGGCTTCAGCCAATTTCAAATTCTCCTTTTCAATTTCGAGCCATAATTCAGCTTTTACCACAGGAAAATAAGCCTCTGCAACTTCTTTTTCTAAGCTTGCTTTCTCATTTAAAAAAGCCTGGTACTTAGCTTCGGTTTGCAAAGCCACGGCATCGCCTTTTGCTTTAAGCGTTCCAAACCAAGGAAATTGCTGATTCAATCCTAATTTAAAACGCTGCGCTCCCATAAGTGTTTTCATAGGTTGAAGAAAATATCCAGCCGAGAAAATAGGATCTTCCAGCGATTTTGCTTGTGGAATTTGTTCCAATAAAGCTTCAAAAGCTTTGTATTTTGATTGAATCGACAAGTTGCTGTTGATTGCCTGTTGTTGAAACTCTTCTAAACGCTGACTCGATGCTGAAGTCGCAAACAAAATCAGTAGTAAAAAAACGATATATTGATAAGTTGTTTTCATATTGATTTATTTTTTAGCCAGGTTTTTTTCCCGTAAATAATACAGTGTAGGCAAAAGAAAATAAGTCACCGAAGCCACAATCATTCCGCCAAAAGCAGGGATAGCCATCGGAATCATAATTTCTGAACCTTTTCCACTAGAAGTCATTACAGGCAACAAAGCAATAATAGTTGTTGCCGACGTCATTACCGCTGGTCGAATTCTACGTTGCGCTCCTTTAATTACCGCGGTTTTTATCTGTTCGATATCGTTGGTTTTATTGCGTTCAAAACTCTGTTTCAGGTAAGTCGCCATCAAAACGGCATCGTCGGTTGCTATCCCAAACAAAGCGATAAATCCTACCCAAACGGCAACACTTAAATACACACTTTGTATCTGAAACACTTCGCGCATATTGGCGCCAAGCAAATTAAAATCCATAAAGCTTGGAATATTATAGAACCAAATCAAAATAAAACCACCGCTAAACGCTAGCGCAATACTCAAAAACACCATCAAACTGGTGCTTACCGATCTAAACTGTAAGTACAAAATCAAAAAGATGACCATCAACACAATAGGAATAATTAGGCTAAGGCGTTTTTCGGCACGAACTTGATTTTCATAATTTCCTGCAAACTCGTAATTCAATCCGCTAGGAACTTCTAATTCTCCGTTTTCAATAGCTTGATTAATTCCGTTTTTAGCGTCATTTACAGCTGTAATTTCAGCCACGTCTGATTGCCTATCGAAAAAAACATAACCTACAAGAAACGTATTTTCACTTTTAATGGATTGCGGTCCTTGTTCGTAGTCGATTTCAGCAATACTTCCAAGCGGAATAGGATTACCATCAGCTGGATGAATCAGTACGTTTTTGATAGCATCAGGATGATCGCGCAATTCTCTTGGATAACGCAAGCTAACTTGATAACGCTCTCGTCCTTCAACGGTTGTGGTTATCGGCATTCCACCTAAAGCCATTTCAATATGTTGTTGTACATCTTCGATGCTTAAACCATACAAAGCAATTTCATTTCTTAAAATCGAAATATTTAAATACGGTTTTCCTACAATACGTTCTGCATTAACGGCGCCAGAACGCAAACTCGGCACTTCTCTTAAAATGGATTCCAACTCCAATCCAAAATCTTCAATTTCAGCTAAAGAAGAACCAAATATTTTGATGCCCATCGGTGCCCGCATTCCTGTTTGAAGCATAATTTGACGGGTTTCAATAGGCTGCAGTTTTGGAGCAGAAGTTAAGCCAGGAATTTTTGTAGCCGCTGTAATTTCTTTCCAAATATCATCTGTAGAAGAAATTTTTGGCCGCCAATTTCTGAAATATTGCCCGTCGTCATCTGGAATTAAAAGTGAATTTGTTGCTGCTAAAAAATCAGTTTTTTTATCCTTTTGAACACTTACTGGTAAAACTTCTCCTTGATCGTCGGTTAGTTGAAAGCTTTCTGGATCAAAAAACCAAGATTGATTATCCGGTGAAAAATCGGTTGAAATTTTAAAATGATTGTGTTCATTAACTTCAAAACGCATTCGTTTTCCGTTAGCATTTAGCAAATATTCAGGTTTATAATTGATAACATTTTCAAACATCGAAATTGGAGCTGGGTCTAAAGCCGATTCGACTCTTCCTAATTTTCCAACAACTACATCAACTTCAGGAATTTGCTCGGTTAGCAAATCGATTTTTTGCAACATCTGCTGGTTGAATTCTAATCCCGCGTGCGGCATTGTTGTTGGCATCAGTAAAAAGCTGCCTTCATCTAAACTCGGCATAAATTCTTTGCCAATTCCTGGAAAAGTATCGCTTAAAGATTTCCAAACACGGGTTTCTTCCACAGCAAACCCGATTTTGTTGAATCCTTTCTGTGGCCAGTAAAAGACACTTTGAAATCCAAGCCACACACATAATCCCATAAAAATGAAAGCAATGGGCAGTAGTAAAAAAGTTTTGGGTGCCGCTAAACATCGTTTTAATAAAGCGGTGTATTTTCGTTCTAACAACATAAATCCACCTAAAATAAAAGCGAGGCAAATAACAACAAAAACAAGGTTAGAAAGCGTGGACTGAACTGGCCCAAGTGGCAGCCAATAAATAGCGAGCAACCACAAGACAGCAAAAACAGCAAGTATTAATTCTGCTTTTCTAGGCCATTGAAGTGATTTGGTTTCCAGCCATTTCAATATTCCAAAAGCCATAAAAATCAATCCGAAAATTGCTTCAGAAGAAAACAACAAATAGCCACCAAATGCAGCAAGTGCAACAGCAAAAAGTTGGGTAAAAATTTTCTTTTTAACGCGGTAGCCCATCAACCAGTAAGAAAGACTAGGTAGAATAAATAAGGTAACCAGAAGCGCTGCGATTAAGGCAAAAGTTTTGGTATAAGCAAGTGGAATAAAGAGTTTTCCTTCGGAAGCTTGCAACATAAAAACAGGAACAAAACTTACAATCGTCGTGGCTACTGCTGTTAAAATCGCACCACTAACTTCTTTTGAAGCTTCAAATATGAGCTTTAGTCGCTCGCTATTTTTCTTTTTATCTGGGTGATCATCAAAATGTTTTATAATGTTTTCTGATAAAATTACCGCGAGGTCGATCATGGTTCCAATAGCAATAGCAATACCAGACAAAGCAACAATGTTTGCTTCGATATCCATTAGTTTCATCATAATAAAAACCAATAGAACAGAAATGGGCAAAACTGCAGAAATAACCATAGAAGCCCGCAAATTGAACAGCAACAATACCACCACTAAAATGGCGATAATAACTTGTAAACTAATAGCATCTTCTAAGGTTGAAATCGTTTCATAAATCAATTGGCTTCGATCATAGAACGGCACGATTTCAAGCTGACTTTTAGTTCCATCAGCGAGTGTTTTAGAAGGCATTCCCGGTTGAATTTCTTCTATTTTTTCTTTGATGTTTTTAATGGCTTGAAGCGGATTGTACCCATCTCTTACCACTACAACTCCACCAACGGCTTCGGCTCCGCCTTTGTCTAACACACCTCTTCTTGTCGATGGGCCGAGATGAATTTCGGCTACATCTGCTAATTTTATTGGCGTGTTATTATTGACTTTTACGCTGGTATTTTCTAAATCCTCAATAGATTTAAGATAACCTAACCCGCGAACAAAATATTCTGCTTGGTTAATTTCAATCGTTTTGGCACCCACATCGCGATTGGAGTTTCGAATAGCGTTTGCTACTTCAGCCAAACTAACTTCATATTGTTTTAGCGCACTGGGATTGACTTCAACTTGGTACTCTTTTACGTGTCCACCAATTGAGGCTACTTCTGCAATGCCTTCAACCGCACTTAAAGCATATTTGATGTGAAAATCTTGGGCGCTTCTAATTTCGTGTGGTTGCCATCCGCCGGTGGTATTTCCATTAGCATCTTTTGGTTCTAAGGTGTACCAAAAAACTTGACCTAGAGCCGTTGCATCTGGTCCTAAAGTTGGGCGAACACCTTCAGGAAGCAAACCTTCTGGAATGGAGTTCAGTTTTTCAAGAATTCGTGAGCGCGACCAATAAAACTCGGTATCTTCTTCAAAGATTAAAAAAATATTAGAAAAGCCCATCATAGAAGAGCTTCTAACCGATTTTACGCCAGGAACACCTAACAAATAGGTAGTTAATGGATAAGTGATTTGGTCATCGATATCTTGTGGCGAACGGCCTTTCCATTCCGTAAAAATAATTTGTTGATTTTCACCAGTATTTGGAATGGCATCTACGGCAACTGGATTGGAAGGGATGAATTCGATTTCCCAATCAAAAGGTGCTGTTGCTAGCCCCCATAGAATTAGGAGCGCCAATAGTAAAGCTGTAATTAGCCGATTGTGTAGAAAAAATGAAATGATTTTATTCATTAAAATTGATTTTATTTGATGGTAAAAGTAGCGTCAAAAACTTGCCATGAGGTTTTTAGTTGATTTTATAAATCACTAAAAACCAATAAATTAATCATCAAATAAAAAATCAAATCAGGAAAACTTGATCAAAGAGCTGAAGGTCTTTAATCAATGGCGGAGGAATGTAATTAACAAAACGAATGGTTTCCTGAGTATCAAAAACAACGGGGAAATTATACTTCAATTCTGGTATTGTAAAAAACACGAAGTTTGGGAAGAAATCTACTGCTATATTTTGGCTCAACAACTCAGATTGCCCTTCAACAATTTCGACTTCAGAAGAACAGCAATCGTCTTTTTCCAAATCGCTATGCGACATTTTGCTGCTGTGCATTGCGCAGGTTTTGGCTGCTTTCATAACCGCTTTATCAACCAATATCGATCCGCAATAATGCGAATTGATGGTAAACGACATCGTGGAAAAAAGCACCAGCAACGCCATTGATACAGAAGCGATATGTTTTAAATAAATCTTCATTGCAATTACAAAAGTAGGAAATTATTTCAGTATAGGTTAGCAGTTAACTAAAAATCAGTCGATAAGCTTATTCTTGTTGAGTTTTATACTCATTTTTTAGGATGGCAATATCTTCTATCAATTGATTGATTTCTTCTAAATTGGTGCCGTCATAAAATCCGCGTATGCGTTTTTCTTTATCAACCAGGACAAAATTTTCGGTGTGTATTAAATCGTAAGGGCCGCCATCGCCGTCGGTTTTGGAAGCTAAATAATGTTTTCTTGCTAATTCGTAAATATGTTTTTTGTCGCCAGTAACCATGTGCCATTTCCCATCGATTAAACCTTGTTTGTCGGCATAAGCTCGCAATTGTTCGACATCGTCAATTTCGGGAGTTACAGTATGCGAAAGCAATTTAATTTCGTCGTCGTCTTCAAATTTATCTTGCAAGACTTTCATATTTTCAGTCATTGTCGGGCAAATTGTTTGGCAGGTGGTAAAGAAAAAATCAGCTACGTAAATCTTGCCTTCAAAATCGGCAGGAGTAATGTTTTCATTGTTTTGATTGGTTAGTTTAAAATCACCTATTTTATGAAATTTCCGAACGTGTTGAACCGTGGTATCAACCAATTCGGCTGTAACCATTTCAGGTTGGTAAACCGGTAGTTTTGGCGTAGGTTTCAGTTGCTGATAAATGAGCGTAATGATGATAACCGAAAGGAACAACATAATGATTCCAAAAAACTTATATTTTGCAAAAAACTGAAGCATAGCTAATTTCTTTAAGTGCAAATTTACACCAAGCATTTCAACTGGATTGTAACAAAAGTGGCAATAATTTGTTAAGCCTGAGCAGTCGGCTAAAGTTTTGTTTTCTATCCCATTAGAAAAACGTACTTTTGTGCGATTTTTTAAATGAAGAAACCAAATTTATGGATCCATTTTTAGTAAAAGCCATTCAATTATTATTGAGTTTATCCTTTTTAATTGTTTTACACGAGTTAGGTCATTTTATTCCCGCCAAATTATTTGGAACCCGCGTAGAAAAATTCTACTTGTTTTTTGATGTCAAGTTTTCACTTTTCAAAAAGAAAATAGGCGATACGGTTTACGGTATTGGTTGGTTGCCCCTAGGCGGTTATGTAAAAATTGCCGGGATGATCGACGAAAGTATGGACAAAGAGCAAATGAAACAACCACCGCAGCCGTGGGAGTTTAGAAGCAAACCCGCTTGGCAGCGTTTAATTATTATGATTGGTGGCGTTACCGTAAATATCGTGCTTGGTTTTTTGATTTATATGATGATTCTATTTGTTTGGGGCGAACGCTATATCGATAAAGATGGGCTTAAAAATGGGTTTTCCGTTAGTCCAACTATGCAAGAACTCGGTTTTGAAAATGGCGATGTTACCACCAAAATAAACGATAAAAAACTGACCAACGTGCTTGATGTCAATAAGTATTTAATGCTTAGAGATGTAGAAAGCATTACGGTAGAACGTGATGGTCAAGAAAAAACCATTTCTATTCCTGAAGATATTGGCTCAACGCTTTTTCAACGTGGAGAAATGGAAGCTTTTAGTCCGATAGGAAGACCGATAATAGACAGTGTATTACCAGAAAATCCTGCGGCAAAAGCAGGCTTAAAAAAAGGCGATTTGATTCAGTCGGTTAATGGAGAAGAAATCAATTATTGGCATGAATTTGTAAGTGCTGTAAAAGCCAATAAAGAACAAGAAATTGAAATTGCTTATTACCAAACCGCTGCTAAAAACTCGAAAGATATTGCTGCAAGCGATTTCTCTAAAAGCGATTTAAAAACAGTGCGTGTTACTCCAAGTGAAGACGGATTGATTGGCATAACTTATTTGCCCGAATATGAAGTAGCAAGTAAAAAGTTTTCTTTTGCTGAAAGTATTCCAGCCGGTTTTGATTACGGCTATTGGACTTTGCGCGATTATGTAGCGCAATTCAAATTTGTTTTCACTAAAAAAGGAGCAACACAAGTTGGTGGATTTGGAGCTATCGGAAATTTATTCCCAGAAGTATGGGATTGGCGCTCGTTTTGGCAAACCACCGCCTTTATATCGATTATCTTAGCCTTTATGAATATTCTACCGATTCCTGCATTGGATGGCGGACACGTAGTCTTTTTGTTATATGAAATGGTAAGCGGTAGAAAGCCGAACGAAAAAGTAATGGAATATGCCCAAATGATCGGCTTCTTTTTATTGATTGCATTGGTGTTATTTGCCAATGGAAACGATGTGTACCGCTGGCTGTTTGAATAAAAAAATATTTTTTTGAAAAATGTTTTGCAAATTTAAAATTAGGCTTATATTTGCACCCGCTAAGCAATATTAGCAAAACACAAACTGCTAAACTCAGTTGGTTATCCCGTACAAACGGCACGCACTTGCGGGATTAATCAGAGGAGATTAGTTGGAACAGGAATAAAATAAATTCCTCCTTAGCTCAGTTGGTTAGAGCATCTGACTGTTAATCAGAGGGTCCAAGGTTCGAGTCCTTGAGGGGGAGCAAAAAAGAGTTTACAGCAATGTAAGCTCTTTTTTTTTGCTAAAAGTTTCAATCGAAAAAATTTAAGGTTCTCTCGAGCTATTCAGGATTCGAGTCTTATTTGTGCCAAGCATTCGGCAAGGGGGAGCAAAAGCTCAACGTGAATGCGTTGAGTTTTTCTTATCTTAGCACAATGTTTTATTTGTATATCATCTATTCAGTCAAATTTGACAAGTATTATGTAGGGTCATCTCAAGATCCTTGGAAAAGATTAGATAAGCATAATACTTCACCGTTTAATACATTTACCTTAAAATATAGACCCTGGGAATTGAAAGCAGTTTTTGAAGCGGGGAAATCTAGAGCTGAAGTAGAAAAAATTGAAAAGTTTATCAAGAAGCAAAAAAGTAGAACCTTACTGGTTAAATTGATAGCTCCTGATTTTGTTCCGAAAGAAAAGTTAGCTCAGTTGGTTAGAGTCCCGCACGTGCGGGATTAATCAGAGGGTCCAAGGTTACCCCGAAGCTTCGGGGTTGAGGGGGAGCATCAAAAGAGTTTACAGCAATGTAAGCTCTTTTTTTTTGCTAAAAGTTTCAATCGAAAAAATTTAAGGTTCTCTCGAGCTATTCAGGATTCGAGTCTTATTTGTGCCAAGCATTCGGCAAGGGGGAGCAAAAGCTCAACGTGAATGCGTTGAGTTTTTCTTATCTTAGCACAATGTTTTATTTGTATATCATCTATTCAGTCAAATTTGACAAGTATTATGTAGGGTCATCTCAAGATCCTTGGAAAAGATTAGATAAGCATAATACTTCACCGTTTAATACATTTACCTTAAAATATAGACCCTGGGAATTGAAAGCAGTTTTTGAAGCGGGGAAATCTAGAGCTGAAGTAGAAAAAATTGAAAAGTTTATCAAGAAGCAAAAAAGTAGAACCTTACTGGTTAAATTGATAGCTCCTGATTTTGTTCCGAAAGAAAAGTTAGCTCAGTTGGTTAGAGTCCCGCACGTGCGGGATTAATCAGAGGGTCCAAGGTTCTCTTGAACCATTCAGGATTCGAGTCTTGTTTGTGCCGAGCATTCGGCAAGGGGGAGCTTAAAAACCAAAGGTTTACATTTCTGTAAACCTTTTTTATTTTCCATTGTAACACATTTGTAACACAAAACGCAAATAAGGGTTGTTTTTTTTACTTAATCATTGCCCTGTGAATTTCTTCTAATGGAATACTTTCAGCTTCTTCTATTTGCTTCATTAGTTTCAAATATCTTTTAGTTGGTTTCCCGTTGTAGTGTGTTCTAAAATGTTTTGAATATAATTCAGTATAAAGTTTGTCTGACTTCAACCAAGCCCCTAAATTCTTTTCCAACGAACGTGCATACTTGCTTTGAATTTGCTTTTCATAGTAACAACCGTTAAACGCTTCACTGTGGAAAAACAAGGTTAAAAATTTAAAGTTTTCAATTACTATTTTCGGGTTTAATAAAAGTAGAAAAAGGCATTATGATTATTCCTGACAGGTTTTTTCTGAATGTTTTTATATCTTTACGATTTTAGCTAATCTTTTGGCATTGATTAAAATGTTTAGGTGATTAAACAATTGAATAACCGATTTATGACTTTTAAAAACATTTCTTTTCCAGATTCTTTCGAGTACCGCTCAGATTCTGAGCATATACCGTTGGAATTCTACAATGAAGTTTTCCCCGTTTCTAAAACGGTGGATTTGTTTTTGGGTTACTTTAACTCTGGTGCATTTCGAGTCTTATCCGAAAGCTTTGCTGAATTTATATACAATGGCGGCAGTATGCGTATGATTACCAACCATTGTTATACGAAGCTTGATTTTGAGAATTTAATAGCCGAGCCAGAATTAGATGACTATGGTAAAGTTTCTAAACTCATTAAAGATTTACGCCAACTTAAAAATAGTTTAGACGAATATGGACAGTTGTTTTTTGATTGTTTGAAATACTTAATTAAAGTAGAAAGGTTACAGATACAACCTGTAAGTTTTGGAAGACAAAGTCTGAGTCACAACAAGAAAATGTTGTTTTACGATGGTGAAGACTATATACTTACTCAAGGCAGTATGAATTTTACCTTGTCAGGTATAGTGAAAAATTCTGAAAGTTTTCAAGTCGAAGTGCCTTGGAATGGACATGTAAGTCAAGTTAGAATAAAAGAGCAAAAAGAACAATTTGAAGAAATATTTAATAAGGAAAATCAGCATTACACATATTTAGATAAATCTGAAATAGAACAAGTTATTGAAGATTTAGGTAATGAAAAATCGATTTCTGAATTACTTCAAACCACTATAAATTTAGGTAGTGACAACTACAATAAAAAACTTAGAGAAATACATCAAGCTAAAAAAGAAAGATTTCAAAACATTATTGAGCAAATAGAAAACGAGCCAAGATTTCCTTATTCTACTGGCCCTAGAGATTACCAAAAGCAAGCTTATGAAAATTGGGTGAAAAATGATTATAAAGGCATTTTTGCAATGGCTACTGGGACAGGTAAAACAATTACGTCTTTAAATTGTGTTTTAGAGGAATATTTAAAAAACGGTAATTATAAATTTATAGTACTAGTGCCAACTAGAGCATTAGTAGAGCAATGGCAAAAAGAAATTCTAAATAACTTCAATTTTAAGAATTTAATATCAGTTAACAGCAAATATTTTTATGAAGAAGTAAAATATGATGATAAAGATAATAACTCTTGTTTGTTGGTAACTTATGCTACTTTTAAATCTAAAAAGTTCCAAAAGGTGTTTAATAAAATCAATTATAAAAACTTGTTCACATTAATTGCTGACGAGGCACATAATATGGGTGCAAAAGGTTTTTTGAAAATAACAGGGTCATTAGATGATGTCGAAAAACGCATTGGTCTATCTGCAACACCATCTAGATATTTTGATGATCAAGGCGAAAAAGCGGTCTATGATTTTTTTAAAACTAAAATTATTAATGATAGACCCAAGTTTGCTTATAGTTTGAACATATCTGAAGCAATTAATGCAAAGCCTAAACCTTTTTTATGTCCTTATAAATACAAACCTAAATTTGTAGAGTTAGATAATGAAGAGTTAGAACGATATAGAAAGTTGACAAAAAGATTACTGAATTATATAGATGAAAATGGCAAACTTAAAAAAAACAAGGAAGTCGAGAACATTCTAAAATTAAGAAAAGATGTCATAAAAAAAGCTAAAAATAAAAAACAAACGCTGATAAAAATAATTAATGAAATTGGTGTCAAAAATTTTAAGTATGCGTTTGTATATGTACCAGAAGGTAAAGAAATAGATTACACAGAAGATGATAGAGATTGGAGTGAAAGGGATGATGACACAAAATTGATTACAGATTATACACATGAAATTAATAAAGTATTTAAAAACAAAATACCTATAAGACATTTTACTGGAGAGACTAAAGATAGAAACCAGATTTTAGAAGAATTTAGTAAATCCAATTATTATGCTCTATTTGCGATGAAATGCTTAGATGAAGGAGTTGATGTGCCAAGAACTGAAATTGCTATATTTTGTTCTAGTACTGGTAATCCTAGACAATATGTCCAAAGAAGAGGGCGAGTTTTAAGGTTACATGAAGAAAAAAAACAGGCATTAATTTATGATATGATTGTAATACCCTTACTTAAAGATTTAAGTGACAATACAAAGGAGTATAAATGTGAAAAGAATCTAGTTAAAAGTGAGATTAGAAGACTAATTGAGTTTGCAAAAGATTCAAATAATTACGATGAAACTTTATTAAATAAAAATTTAATTAGAATATGTAATTTCTTTAAAATCAATATAAATGAATTATAACGGATAAATTATGAAGGGAACAATATTTGAAGAAATACAAGATGAACTTTCAAAAAAAGTGAACAGCCTTGTTAATGAAAGAGATTATAATCTTAATCAAGATGTTTTTGACCTTGCATCTGATGTTTTAATCAAACAGATCAAATCTTTAAGAAAGGATAATTTTGAAGAAAACGACACTGATATAAATAAGGATGCAAACGAAATACTAAGAACTATTGACCAAGAAATTAATAGATTAAATGAAACTAAATAAATTAAAACTAAAAAACTACAGTTGCTTTCTTGATGCGGTCGAACTCAATTTTGGGAAAGGTCTCAATATTGTTAACGCTGGAAATGGCTATGGTAAATCTAAGTTTTTGGATAGTATAAATTGGGTGATTTCTAACCAAATTTTTCATGGTGATGTATGGAAAAATGCTGATGAGTTAGATTTGTACCCATTATGGTATACAAATCCAGAAAATAAACAATATTATGAAGAAAAGGAAGTAATAACAGAGGTTACTCTTGAATTTACAGCTCCAGATATTGACAACAATATTGAAAAAAATACAGTTTGGTTTTTTACTAAAAAACGATATCATAAAAGAGAAGGCACTAAACTTATAAGGAATAGAGATGAGTTGACTATTAAATACATTAATAATGAAACAGGAGAACAAGTTATTTTAGGAAAACATAGAGAGTTTGATGTTATTGAGACTCTGTTCCCTAAAGCTTTAAGAAAGTTTATGTGGTTTCAAGGTGAAGCTTTTAAAGAGATATCATTATCCCACGACAATAAAGAGTTTAATAAAGTTTTAGATACTATTTCTCATTATCCAATTTATGGGAAGATGGTAAAAAGAGCATCAAAAGCAATTATAAAAAAAGAAAATGCATTAACGAAATTAAGAAGAGAACAGAGAGGACTTAGTAAAGAACAAAGTGAGAATCTATATGAAAAGGATAGGTTACTAATTAAAATTCCTGAACTAGAAAATAAAATAATACCTGACTTACAATGCGATATTGATGATCATGAAAATAAAATTGCTGATTATGAAGACTTTTTAAAAAACTCTGTCGAATATGTAAAAATTGATAGAGAGATTAAACAAAAGGAAAGTGATATAAGACATATAAATCAAAGTATTGAAGAGTATGAAATATCAAAAGTAAATATGCTAATAAAGAGATGGGCTATTGCTGGAAGTAAAAGTCATATAGAGTCTTTTCAGAAAAAAATTGATTACATACAAAACGAATTAAACAAAATAGATAACACCAAAATACCTCTGCATATACCTGGTCCAGAAATGGTACAAGATATGATTGATGATATGAAATGCCATATATGTGATCGTGAAATACCTGATGAAGACCACGAATCATATCATGCTCTTTTAAAAAGACTAGAGGTTTTTAAAGAAGGAAAAAAAGAAAGATGGCTGAGAAAAAACTTTGATATATTTAAAAGAATGAAAAGTAATGCGCTAAGCACTCATAGTGAAATTGAAGAAAGCATTAAAAATCATAAAAAGAAAATACAAGAAAAAATCCGAAAAAGAAATAAACTTAATAGTGAAAAAGATGTTTTACAGGATAAATTAAAAGGTTTATCAAGTTCTTCAAATACAACTACTGGTGAAAATTATGACTTATATTTTAATAAAAAACAAGACAAAGAAAAAAACCTAAGGAATCTTAAACTTAGACTTGGTAGCTTAAAAAATAATTTAATAAACTATAAAAATAATTTAAAGGAATTAAATGAAAAGATTAGGAGCTTTCAAACTGATAATAATGACATTAACCTAGGCGAAGAATCTTTGAAATATTTTGAAGTTTTAGTTGATTCTCTAAAAAAGTTAGAACTTGACGCCAAAGAAAATTTAGAAAATGAAATTACGCATAAAAGTAATAGTTTGTTTAATATATATTATGATAACCCAGGTATTAATATAAAGATCAAAAATGGTAATGTAAAACTTTTTGATAAATCGACAGATGATGAGATTGACATAAGAAACCTTAATAAATCACAGAAAGAAATGATAAAATTTTCTGTAATAAACTCCTTGTTAAAGCTTAGTAATGAAAAATTAGGTAATTCTCTACCCCTAATTGCTGATGCACCTACTTCATCATCTGAATGGACTAACACAAAATACTTCACAGAAAATGTTGGGGATAATTTCGATCAAGTTATTTTATTTTCAAAAGATTATATAGAGCAGTGTGAGGATCCTAATGTAAAAACACAATTAATTAATCTGTGTTTAAAACAAGGTGGCTCATGGCACTGGACTCAAAAGGTTGATAAAAATGGAAACTCAGTAGGAAGAAAATTTGATAACCCTAAATCAGACTCAGAATCTAAAACAGTAATAACAGAAAGTATTTTAAAATGATGGAAGAAAGTCTTATTTCAATAATCGATAATAAAAAGTTGTATTATGGAACTTCTGTTAGAAGTTTAATCGAGCTAATTACAAGAGTGCAGGGTAAAGTTGATTTAGATGCTCAAAATATTTTTGGTAAACATATTCATGCTTTTACATGGGCTTTTTTTACAGGTTTAAACCGTAATAAAAAAGAAAAAAATCCAGAGTGGGAATATAAGGACACTTTTTCTTTAGGAACTATCAAGAGAGATGGTGCTGATGTTGTTGCTGACGTTATGATTATGGTTGCACTAAATGAATTTGAAATCAATAACATTGAAGAAGATTTCAGCAAAAACAGTTCTATAAGAGAGTTACTTAACATTATTTCTTGTTATGCAGAAGGTG
>JBNJHC010000001.1:0-197329 GCA_051748125.1 Bacteroidota bacterium | reverse complement strand
TGATACGTGGAATATTATCGGATTAGCCGACCAACCCAATGCAAAAATTTATATATTTGACCGCCACGGAAAGTTACTAAAACAACTAAGTCCAAGCGGACCTGGTTGGGACGGAACTTACAACGGCAAGCCAATGCCATCGAATGATTATTGGTTTAGAGTGGAGTATACAGAGCCAAGCAGTGGGGCGCAAGCTTCATTTAAGGCAAGTTTTACATTGAAAAGATAAAAAATATTATTCAGTATATACGAAAAATATGAAATTACTAAGAGGATCACTATTTGCTGTAATAGCTTTATTAACATTAAATATTTATTCACAAGAAAGAGGTATACCTGTTTACCACGACTATTTGACAGATAATTGGTATTTGCTGCATCCATCGATGGCTGGAGCGAGTAACCAAAATAAGGCTCGATTAACGGCGAGACAGCAGTGGTTCGATGTCGATAATCCTCCCAGCTTACAAACATTGAGTGTAAATGGTCGAGTAAGTGACAAAGTCGGCTTGGGTGCTATTTTGTACAATGATTCTAACGGAAATTATTCTGAGCAAGGAGCTTATTTTACTTTTGCATATCATATTATGTTTTCAAGAAGTACGGCAGATTTAAATATGTTGTCATTTGGAGCAAATGTTGGAATAATTCAAAGTGGTTTGGATGAATCTGGCTTAATAGATCCTTCAAATCCAGACCCAATTATTTCAGGAGGTAATCAGTCAGACACTTATTTCAATACTGATTTCGGTGTTTCGTATTTCTTTTTAGACTTTTTTGCCCATGCTACAGTAAAAAATATTATACCCCAAGACAATCAGATTTTTACAGAACAATTTCAAATTGAAAACCAGCGGCAGTATCTAGCAACAGTTGGGTATAATATTGCACCATTTAATTCTAGATTTAGTTTTGAGCCATCATTGATGTATCAACATCGTGAAGCAACAAATGAGAATAATCTAGATGTTAATGCAAAGGTTTATTATGAGCTTAATTCTGGCGTTTTATTTGGAGGTTTGTCTTACCGAAGAAGCTTTGACGGGGCTGAATTTACAAACTCAACTGGAGCTAATGTAAGGAGTCAAAAAATGCAAACACTTTCTCCATTTTTAGGAATATCATTTGATCGGTTTATGGTTGCTTACACTTATACAAATTCAGCTTTACAGGAAATTACTATTGGTTCTTCTGGTTTTCACCAGATAACTTTAGGGTATAACTTTGGAGAAAGCAGAAAACGTTACAAATGTAATTGTCCTGCTGTAAACTACTAAATGGGCTTAATATTGAATAATTTTTCTTTGTTATAAGGGTTCACTAATGATTTTAGAACATCAAGATTACCATTGCTATAAAAATTCACCAATCCTGGTGAATTTTTTTTATTGATTAACTGATGCTTTTTAAGCATAGTTTTGGTTTGTTTTGCAACTGCTTTTCCAGAATCAATAATTTTTATGTCTGGCAGAAAACGCTTAATTTGTGGGATCAAATAGGGGAAATGTGTGCAACCAAGTACTAATGAATCGACATCTTTATCTTTAAAAATGTGTAATTGATTTTCTAAATTAGTAATAAAATCTTTATCATTGGTTCGGTTAGCTTCTACTGCTTCTACAAGACCTTTGCCAACTATTTCTATAATTTGAATATCATTTTTAACAACAGTGCTGCATGTTTTATGAAACAACTCGCTAGAAAGTGTACCTTTAGTTGCTAATATACCAATCCTTTTGTTTCTTGTTTGTAGTGTTGCTGGTTTAATTGCTGGTTCAATACCAATAAATGGTAATTTATATTTTTTACGAAGTATTTCAATAGCATTAGTTGTTGCAGTATTGCAAGCTACAACTATTAATTTTGCTCCTTTTTCTAGTAAAAATTCTGTATTTTTTATACTTAGGTCAATTATTTCTTGAAGAGATTTTTCTCCATAAGGTGCATTCTTGCTATCGGACAAATAGATTACATCTTCATTAGGAAGAGTGGTTCGGATTTCTTTTAAAATTGAAGTACCACCAACGCCAGAATCAAACATTCCGATAGGAAACTCATTTCTATTTTTAGTCATCATAGTAAATATTTCTTCATAAAAAAAGCCACCCGAAGGTAGCTTTTTTTTATAAAATAGGAAGTATTCTATTTGTTGATTTCTGCTTTTACAGCTTCAATAAGATCATCACCATCAGCCATCAAAACGCCAGTGCCAGTACTTGAATCAAGAACGTAATCGTAGCCTTTTTCTCTTGCAACTTGTTGGATGATTTCTCTTGCTCTTTCAAGAATAGGGCGAATTAAGCTTTCCCTCTTTTTTTGTAGTTCTTCTTGAGCAGTTTGGCTGTATTCCATAATGCTATTTTGCATTTCTTGAAGCTTAGCAGCTCTTCGTTGGTTTTCTTCTTCAGTTTTACTACCCGCTTCAGATTGATATCTTTCATTTGTTTTTTCTGCTTCTTTGTACATATCTTCTAGCTGAGCACGGTATGTTTTCTCAATTTTATCCATTTCGTCCATTGCTTCTTTATAAGCATCCATAGACTCAATTAAATCTTGAGAATTTACGTGTGCAATTTTGCTTTGTGCGTTAACTTGATTAAGACCTAGTACAAAAATTAAGGCTATTAGTGCTTGTTTAATCTGTTTCATTTTAAAAAAATTTAAGTGTTAATGTGTGTTATATTAATTATTCTCTCTTGCTTTTTGTATTGAATCGCGTTGTCTTTTTCTAGCTTTTCTTTCATCCATTATTTTTCGTCTACGTTCTTCAAATTCTTTCTTCCTTGCTGCTCTTATAGAGTCACGTTCTTGACGTCTTTGCTCTATAATTTGATCGCGTTCTTGCTCTTTGGCTTCTCTGTCAGCTTTTCTTTGAGACTCTTTTTCTTTATCTTCTTTGGCTTGTTCAACAGACTTGTAATCATCTTCAAACAAATCTTCATCACTTGTTTTGATAGAGCGTTTAATCATTTTTAAAACTATGTCACTCAGGTCATGTCTTCTGGCAGAATAAAGCATTTGTGTGTCTACAGAGTTTTCAAATATAAAATCGTAGCCTCTTTCATCTCCTAATTCTTGAACCGCATTAAAAACTTGATCCTGAATAGGAATGATTAACTGTCTTTTCTGAACCATAAAATCACCTCCAACACCGAATTTTTCATCTTGATATTCAAAAAGTTTTTCTTGTAGATATTCAATTTCTTCTTCTTTTTCCTCTATTAATTCTACTGTTAATAAAGGTCTTTCATTTTCAAGTTCTTCTTTGAGGTTATTTATTTTTTCTTGTTTTTTTGCAATTTCACTTTTCCATTTTTGTGCTTTCATGTCCAATTGGTTCATCGATTGCTGAAATTGAGGAATATTTTCAAAAATATAATCCATATCAATATAACCAATCTTAATACCTCTTTGAGCTTGTAAAGATAAACTTAAGAGAATAAGTAAGCTAAATAAATATTTAAATTTTGCTTTCATAATGAAAAAATCGTGCCATGTTAAAACTGTTGCCCTATGATAAAGTGTGTTTCCCAACCATTTGGCCCTGTGTTTGAGCCTGGGATAGGGTCGAAACCATAACCAAAATCAATACCAAGTAATCCAAATTGTGGCATAAAAACACGTAAACCAGCTCCAGCAGATCGGCTTAAATCAAAAGGCGAGTAATCTTTGAATCCATCAAAAGTGCTACCCGCTTCAAGGAACGTTAGCCCATATATTGTTGCTGAAGGGTTTAAGGTAATTGGATACCTTAGTTCTAACGTAAATTTATTATAGATTGTTGCCCCGTCATTAAAACTTTCTTCACTTATATCTGTTCTTGATCTTGGAATGATAGACTGGTTTGGGTACCCCCTCAAGGCGATGATTTCTCGCCCATCCATAGAAAACATTGCAAGTCCATCTCCACCGACAAAGAAACGCTCAAAAGGAGGGATGCCTCGGTCTCTGTTATATGCTCCTAAGAAACCAAATTCTATTTTTTTTCTTAAAACAAGTTTGTCAAATAATTTATTGAACCATTCTCCTTCGAATTTTGCTTTATAAAATTCGAGCCAATTAAATCGAGCTTGATCTATTCTGCTTAATGCTTCGGTATCATTATTTGCCAATGCGTCTTGTCGTTCTTCTCTTAGCTCTCCAAAGTCAGTTGAATCAAATAACGAATGTGGAGGAGTAAACTTAAAGGACACGTTAAACCTAGATCCTCCAAGCGGATAAATTGGGTTCCTAAAGGTGTTGTCTCTGCTTAAGCCAACTTCAAATGATAGGTTGTTGGCATGACCATTAGGGAATCTAAATAAGCCAACATCATAATTACTTAAATTGAAATGTTGAAAGCCTACAGATGCGTTAACTTGAAAATATTCATCAGGAATTCTTAAACGTTTCCCAAAACCAACATTAATTCCTGAAATAGAAAACTGTCTGTCTCTATCTGCTCTTCGAGTAAATGGATCAAATAAAAATTGTTTGGTTTGTGACAATGAAACTGAAAGTTGAACGGGTTTTTTGCCTCCTAACCACGGTTCAACAAAAGTCATGCTATAGTTTTGAAAAGCTATACTTGCTTGTGCTCTTAAGGATAGTGTTTGGCCGTCTCCCATTGGTAAAGGATCCCAGGCTTCTTTATCCCATATTCCTTTCAAGGAAAAGTTATTGAAGTTTAATCCTAGTGTGCCGATGAAGCCACCGCCACCATATCCGCCTTGAAGTTGAATTTGACTTGCACCTCTTTCTTCAACTTGGTATTCTACATCTAAAGTACCATCGCTAGGGCTTACATTATGTATGTTTGGATTGATCGATTCAGGGTCAAAAAAACCTAATTGACCTAGTTCACGAACGGTACTCACAACAGCTTTTTTACTGTATTGATCGCCTGGAAGTGTTCGTAAGTTTCTATAAATAACATGATCATTAGTTCGATCGTTTCCTTTTACTGTAATGTTGTTAAAGTAAGCAATTTCACCTTCTCTAATTCTAATTTCGAAATCAATTGTGTCGTTGTACACATTGGTTTCTACTGCAGTGATTTGTGAAAATAAGTATCCGTTATCTTGGTATAGGTTGGTGATGTCATTTGCATCAGGTCGAGAATTGTCGGCTATTTTCTCTTGTAGTAAAGGGCCGTTATACGGGTCTCCTTTTCTAATTCCAACCATATTTTTTAGTTGCTTATCGGAGTAGATACTATTTCCTAAGAAAGAAATATCGCCAAAATAATATTGATTTCCTTCATTGATTTCTAGCTCAATAGCTACATCTTTTTCTGATTTATGAATTACAGTATCAGAAACTACTCTAGCATCTCGGTACCCTTTTTCTTTAAGATTGTTTACGATTTTCTTTTTATCTTCTTCGTAATCTTCAGGAACAAGTTTAGATCGTTTAAAGATTCTGAAGATACTTTTTTGCTTTGTATTCTTCATGAACTTTCTAATCTTTCGATCTGAGAATTTTTCGTTTCCACTTATTTTTATTTCAGAAACCTTTACTTTTTCTCCTTTCTTGATGTTTAAGGTTAAGTTTTCTCCTTCAATTTGACCTAAACTATCTTTTACTTCTTGTGTGTTTACAGTTGTAGTGGTATTGAGATATCCTTTTTCGCGGTATTTGTTTTTAATTCGATTTTTGGTGTTGGCAATAAAGTTTTCAGTAAGTTTTGTTCCTTTTTTAATTTTTAATTCCTCTAGTAATTCTTCTCTCTTACGCTTTTTAATTCCTCTTATTTTAACTTCATTAAGCTTAGGAACTTCGGTCACTTCTATTTCTAAATGAGCTACATTGCCATCAATTTCTTTTATATAAACCTGTATATCGCTAAAGGCACCAATATCCCATAACTTCTTAAGGACTTTACTGATTTTTTCACCTGGAAGCATTATCTCTTCTCCAGTTTTTAAACCAGTAAAGGCAATAACAGTTCTATCGTTATACGAATTTGTACCCGTAACTGAAATTTCGCCAAGTTCATATTTTTTGGCGTTGCCAATAGTTGCTCTTTCTTGTGCAATTAAATCTTGCATTGTTGCAAAGAAGCAAAGCAAGATTAAAAAATTTCTACAGATTTTTTTACAGCTAAAGTTGCTCGCTTGTTTTTCCAAATCTTCGTTCTCTTTTTTGATAATTATATATAGCTTCAAAAAGATGTTCTTTTCTGAAATCGGGCCATAATTCATGGCAAAAATATAGTTCTGCATAGGCTATTTGCCAAAGCAGAAAATTGCTGATGCGTTGCTCTCCACTTGTTCGAATGAGCAAATCTACATCAGGTAAATCGAATGTGTATAAATGACTGGAAATAATTTTATCATTAATTTCATCTACATTTAATTCATTGTCTTTAACCTTTGTGCTTATTTGTTTAACCACATTTACTAATTCTTCTCTGGAGCCATAGCTTAGAGCAAGAGTTAGCGTCATATGTGAATTGTTTTTGGTTTTATCGATGACTTCCTGAAGTTCCTTTTGTGCTTTTTGCGGCAAGGTGTCAACTTTTCCTATAGCATTAAGCCTAATATTGTTTTTTTGTAAGGTGTCTAGTTCCTTTTTAAGTGAAGAAACTAGTAGCTTCATCAATGTTTGTACTTCTAGCTTTGGGCGATTCCAGTTTTCAGTTGAAAAAGCAAATAGAGTTAAGTGTTTTACACCTAACTCTGCAGTGTATTCTACTGCTTCTCTTACAGATTTTGTTCCTCGTTCGTGACCAGCAACTCGCAAGAGGCCTTGTTTTTTTGCCCACCTACCATTACCATCCATAATAATAGCAATATGCTGGGGAAGTTTATCTTTTATGAGTTTTTTTTCTTCTTTCATTAGAAATTACAATAACAAGGTTTTCTTCCAAATGAATAGGTTAAGGTTAATCCTGCAAACATATACCAATCATTTGTGTTTGGGTTGCCAAACGAGACGAAATTCTGATTGCTATCAAATTCTGATGGATTGCTTCCGTCTAAATTATCTGTAAAAGTATATCGAGCTCCAAATTCTGCGCCAATCACCCAATGGGTAGAAAGGTTGAGCTTTAAGCCGATAACCATAGGAATAGCAAAATTATTATTGCTTCTTCCTTTAGTTAATTGTCCATTTTCTTCATAAAAATGATTAGCCAAAAAATAAGTTGGTCCTGTATATAAATAGGGTACAAGTTGTGCTCTGTTTTGATGGGGATCCCATTCCCAAAAAGTGAATTCAATTCCAGCAGAAAATTCGGTAATTTCTGTTTCAAAACGATATGCTCTTGCAATTCGTCTGTTCATATCAGAGTTTAAATCATTTCCAAAGGTGTTGGCACGCAAAACCGAAAACCGAAAACTATGACGCGTGCTTCGGTTCCATTTGAATAACAATCCTGTGCTAAATTTTTTTCGAGCTATATAATCTTCTGGCAACACAAATGATGTCGAGCCAACATCTCCTGTGTAATTGGTGCCTCCAACCATTACCCCAACTTCATAAGTTTGCCCATAGCTAATCGTGCTAAGGAAGATTGTTATAAGCAAGATAAATTGATATCTCATATGTTTTCAAAAGTTTGCAAATATAAGAATTATGTTTACCCACTAAGCTTTTTTGGATATTTTGTAAGTAGAACAATTTTTTTGATTATTTATTGCTCTAAGTTGCGTCGATCTTCTCCCCATAATAGTTTTTTGCGGAGTGTTTTTAGAAAACTGTCTTCGTGAAGTAAGACTAATTGAATGGTAAACGGTGCTTTAGCGATAAAAATCTCAGTTTGCTTCTTAAAGGTATGTGTGCGAGAATCTAATGAAGCTAGGAAATGAGATTCTCTGCTTTTTACTTTTAATCTTATTTTTTTGTGGTCGGGAAGTAGTAGCGGTCGAGCGTTTAAATTATGCGGTGCAATAGGAGTTATTACAAAAGCAGAAGTGTCTGGCAACATAATAGGCCCGCCACAACTTAATGAATATCCGGTAGATCCGGTTGGTGTAGAGACAATTATACCGTCTGACCAATAAGCATTAATGTATTCGTCATCTAACCAGGTTTCAATGGTTATCATTGAAGTAGAATCTTTTCTTATGATGGTGAATTCGTTTAATGCATATTGAAAACTATCTCTTAATTCTGAAGTAGGATTGGTTCGAATTTCTAATAAACTTCGTTCTGAAGTCGAAAATTTCTGATTCAGTATATTGTGAATGGTTTCTTGGACTTCTTCTTTGTGAATTGTAGCCAAGAATCCCAACCTTCCTGTGTTGATACCTACAATCGGAATATTCAAATCTTTGACATATTTTACAGCAGACAAAATAGTGCCATCTCCACCAATGCTAAAAAATAAATCAAAACTATCATCTAATTCAGTAAAAGTGTTTTTTATACAGCCTTTACTTACCATATTTTCTGATTCAATTAATTGGTAAAAAGACTCTTCAGCCCAAACATCTTCATCCCGTTTTTTTAGCACTTCAAAAAGTTGCTCGATGTATTTTTGTGATGAAGGGTAGTAAACTTGTCCAAATATAGCTACTTTCATAAAGCGATTGAAAGGGTTTTAAATATTTAAAAATTTTTCGAAATAAGCAGCATTCTCTCTTAGCGTCTCAATATGCTGATCGTCTTTGTGTATGCTAACTATCTCATAATCAAATCTTCTTAATGATTCTAAAATGCTGTTAAGTCCGTTGTGATCAATTCGTAAATATAATTGAATTTTCTCTTGATCAACGTAATGCGTGTAAATTCCTAATAACTTGGCAGAATTAGATTCAATAAGCTGGCACAATTCAGAATACGTAAAATCGACCCGTTTTTTTTGTACCATAATTTCTTCTCCGCGATACGACAGGAACGGGGTTTCTTTCCAATAACTCAAAAAATCACTTAAACGCAAACTGCCAATATACTGATGGTCTTCGTTTAAAAACGGCAATATATCAGTTTCATTTTCAGCAAATTTTCGCAATAAATCAATATCCGATTTTGATATTGAAGCAACAAAATTTCGAATTAAATACCGGTATTCATTCAGTTCTTTTTTAGGTTCTAAGCCCTCTATATCTTCAATGCTAATGCAACCTAAAAATGAATGACGATCTTGCACTGGCAGGTTTTTTAGCTGCTGCGAATTTGCTGCTTGCATCAATTCATCGATACTAGTCGATAAATTTGCAGCCTGAATGTTTTCGTCTATGTAGGCTTTCAGTTGCATTTAATTGTGTTTCTTCTGCAAAGTAATTATTTTTTAGAAAGCAATTGAAGCTTTTTGCTAATTTAGCTAAAATTTAAATTTTTATTTCCCTCAAATTGATATTTAACAACCAGCCGTTTTTTAATTCTTAGCTAGATACTGCTAGTTGTAACTAATGATTGTATTTTTGTAGTAATTGAAATTAATAAAAAGCTATGACAAGATTAAGTGTAAATATCAATAAAATTGCCACTATTAGAAACGCTCGCGGTGGAAACACTCCTAATGTTTTGCAGGCTGCTTTGGCAATCGAAAAATTTGGAGCAGAAGGAATTACCGTTCATCCAAGACCAGACGAAAGACACATTCGCTATGCAGATGTTGAAGCGCTAGCTCCAGTGTTAACAACAGAATTTAATATTGAAGGAAATCCTAACCCAAAATTTTTAGAGCTAGTATTAAACAACAAACCAGCCCAAGTTACTTTGGTGCCTGATGCTGTCGATGTGCTAACTTCTAATGCTGGTTGGAATACCGTCAAAAATAAAGATTTTTTGAAAGAACAACTAGCAGCATTTAAAGCAGCAGGAATTCGAACTTCTATTTTTGTCGATCCTGATTTAGAAATGATTGAAGGCGCAAAAGCAACAGGAGCCGACCGTATTGAGCTTTACACCGAAAGTTTTGCTAGCAATTATGAAAAAGGAAACTACAAAGAAGTAGAAACTTATGCTCGCTGTGCTGAACTTGCTCATGAACTCGGAATGAAAGTAAATGCAGGGCATGACCTTTCGCTACAAAATATTAAGTTTTTTAAAAACAATGTGCCTCATTTAGCTGAAGTTTCTATCGGTCACGCACTTATTTCAGAAGCTTTATACGAAGGCTTAGAAACAGTCATCAAAAAATATTTAGAAAAACTTCAATAAACAACTATGAAATTATATTCAAACATAATAGGAGAAGGTTCGCCATTACTGATATTGCACGGTTTTTTAGGAATGGGCGATAACTGGAAAACACTCGGAAAACAATTTGCAGAAATCGGTTTCGAGGTTCACTTGATTGATCAAAGAAATCATGGGAGAAGTCCACATTCAGATGATTTTAGCTACTCATTAATGGTAGAAGATTTATCAAAATACATAGCACAACACAAACTAGAAAAAGCAAGTATAATCGGTCATTCTATGGGCGGAAAAGTTGCAATGCATTTTGCTACAACACATCAAGAAAAAGTAAAAGACTTAATCGTTGTTGATATAGCACCCAAATACTATGAGCCACATCATCAGCAGATTTTAGATGGATTAACTTTCTTAAACGAACAAGATTTAAGCGCAAGGTCTGATGCCGATGAAATGCTTCAAAACTATATTGAGGATTTTGGTGTTCGTCAATTTTTACTGAAGAATTTATATTGGAAAGAAAAAGGTAAATTGGCTTTACGAATGAACTTAGAAGCGCTAAAAAACAACATCGATTGTGTTGGGCAGGCGCTAGACGAAGGTAAACTTTATGAAGAAAAAACACTTTTTATCAAAGGAACTCGGTCTAACTATATAACTGAAGATGATAAAGACCTGATTAGAAATCATTTTCCAAAAGCACAAATTATTGGTATAAAAGATGCTGGACATTGGGTTCACGCCGAAAAACCAGAGGAGTTTTTTAAAGCCGCAGCCGCATTTCTTCAAAGTTAATTTATTATGTACGCATAATATTTTTGATTTTTTGTTTGTTGGATAAATATTTATGTTATTTTTGGTAAACGGATTTAATAATCACTTTTTAACAATTTTTAATATGAAAAAAATAATACTAAGTCTAGCATTAGTTTTGGCAGCTTCTGCGGTTTATGCTGGCGGTTATCGAGTAGGTGCTCAAGGTCAGCGTTCGTTAGCAATGGGGCATTCTGGAGTTGCGGTTGTAAACAGTGCTGAAATGGCCTTTTTTAACCCATCTGGATTGGTAAGACTAGAAAATGAATTGAATATTTCAGCCGGTGTTACGGGTGTTTTTTCAAATTCTAAATGGCAAAATACGGCAACGGGTCAATATGCCAGTACAGAATCTAATATGAGTACACCGTTTTACTTGTATGCTTCGTATAGAATTAACGACCGGTTTACAGCTGGTTTAAGTGTTTCTACTCCGTATGGAAGTAGAGTTGAATGGGAACAAGACTGGGCTGGATCTCACCTAGTAAATGAAATTAGCCTTCAGGCTATCTATATCCAACCTTTAATTTCTGTAAAAATAACCGAAAATTTAAGCGTTGGTGGTGGGCCGATTTTAGTTTTAGGTGGAGTTGATTTTGATCGAAATATCAATAGAAATTTGGTAGATGAACAAGGAAATCGAGCCAATGTAGAAATAAGCGATTCAGGAATTACTAGCTGGGGCTGGAGTGCAAGTGCAATGTATAGTCCAACCTCAAAACTTATAATTGGAGCTAATTACCGCTCAGAAATTATGATGGATGCCGAAAATGGCGATGCTACTTTTTCTAACATCCCAAACTCCCCTGCTGTGCCAGTAGAAAACGGAGTAGTTTCTTTTAATGCATCTTTACCTTTGCCAGCCGAACTTTCTGTGGGGGCTTCGTACCAATTCTCAGAAAAGTTTCTGGCTTCTTTTCAATATGATCGAACTTTTTGGGACGCATACGAATCCTTAGAAATCGCCTTTCCTGGATCAGGAATGGATGTTTCGGTAAATCCTAGAAATTACAAAGATTCTTCAATTTATAGATTTGGAGCTCAATATATAGCAACCGACAAAATTACATTAAGAGCTGGTTATTATTTTGACGAATCTCCTGTGCAAGCTGGTTATTTTGCGCCAGAAACACCTAGAAATGATGCCAATGGATTTACTGCTGGATTGTCTTTCGATATTTCTGAAAACTTAGCTATCGATGCTTCTTTCTTGTACTTAAGGTTTAAAGAGTTAGACGCATCATACGATTACTATGTGGAAGATGGACAACAAGTGCCGTTTAGTGGTTCGTATAAATCGAATGCATTTTTAACGGGAATAGGACTGACTTACAAACTTTAAAACTGAATTAAAATGAAAAAATATATTTCTTATATCGCTATAGCAAGTTTACTTTTTGCTTCTTGCGAACCTGAATTCGACAACGCTATAGAAGACAATGAAGTGTACACCGCAGGAGAAGCCGATTTCTCTAATTTTGTTAGCGTTGGAAACTCTTTAACAGCAGGATATGCTGATAATGCGCTGTACAGAGAAGGACAAAAAAATTCTTTTCCAAATATTCTAGCCCAACAGTTTGAACTAGTTGGTGGAGGAGAATTTAAACAACCATTGATGGAAGACAATATTGGTGGATTACTCGAAAACGGAACACCAATTCCAGGGTTTGGAACACGTTTGGTTATTGGTGTAAATGCTCAGGGAGAGCAAGCACCTAGGAATATTTCTGGAACACCACAAACTGATATTGCAAATACACTTACAGGACCATTTAACAATATGGGCGTACCTGGAGCAAAAAGTTTTCACTTGCTTGCTCCTAATTATGGCGACATTAATTCCGATGATAGAAACCCTTACTTTGTCCGTTTTGCGTCGTCGCCTTCAGCAAGAGTTATTGAAGATGCAGTGGCTCAATCGCCAAGTTTTTTCTCTTTGTGGATTGGTAACAACGATATTTTAGGTTTTGCTACTTCTGGAGGAACAGGAGTTAATCAACAAGGGAATTTGAATCCAGAAACTTACGGTAGCGACGATATTACAGACATAAATGTATTTGCAAGTTCATATAATCAATTGTTAGAAGCGCTAACTGCCCAAACTAATCAAGGGGTGGTTTTTAACTTGCCAAATGTTACTAATGTTCCGTTCTTTACAACAGTTCCTGTTAATCCTGTGCCATTAAATGCTAATTTAGCTACTATTCTTAATGCTAATTTTGCTGATTTTAATGAGCAAATTTTACCCGGATTGGTTCAGCAAGGTGTAATTACTTCTGAAGAAGCACAACAGCGAATGATTAATTTCCAAGAAGGGAATAATTACGTAACTATTCATGACGAAAGCTTAACAGATTTGACGCAAATTCTACAGGGAGCTCCTTTTAATCTGGATGAAGCTACAGCTAATCGGTTAGGATTAATTCGTCAAGCAACTGAAGAAGATCTAATCATTTTACCAGCTAGTAACTTTATAGGAACAACCCCTGAAGGTGGCGGAAGTACCGATATCAATGGCGTAACTATTCCATTGGGAGATCAATGGGTGTTAACTCCAGATGAGCAAGCGCAAGTTAATATGGCACAAAATGCGTATAATAGTGTTATCGAATCCTTAGCAAGCGATTATGGACTTGCTTTTGTAGATGTAGATTTACTTTTAGAAGAAGTTAATACAGGAATTAGTTTTAATGGCGGAGTTGTCACTTCTGAGTTTGGCTCTGGTGGCGGATTCTCACTCGATGGGGTTCATTTAACTCCTAGAGGGTATGCATTAGTTGCAAATCGAGCTATTGAACAAATTAACGCAACTTACGGATCAACCCTGCCAACAGTAGAATTAGGTGATTACCGTGGTGTTCAACCAAGTAATCAATAAGTACTTTTTTTAGTTTTTGTTGAAAGTGCCTTGTAGTCAACTTTATTATTCTTTAGTTTTTGAATAATTAAATGTTTGATTTCGAGGCGCTTTTGTTATATTTAGGTTTCAAAAAATTAAATTATGTATAAGCAATACTTAAAATTGATTTTGTTCTTGATGGGTTTTTCAGTTGCGGCACAAGAAACAGAATCAGGTGTTCAAAACGCTATCAATAAAGCTGAAGCTTCTCCTGTAGAAGAAATATTTTCTTCCATATACTTTAGTTTTGGAGGACAATTCTCGGATGACTATCAAATCAATCGAAACTTATTTCAAGCTGAAATTCCAACGATAGGAAATTCTGGGTTTTATGTAGGAATGGGTTTTTCTTTATTACGAGATGAAGCGCAACATAAGCGCCTCGATTTTGAAGTGGGTGGTTTTTCAATTAGAGATCGAGTGAATGATTTAGGTAACAAATATGTCGAAAATCAATTTCAATTGCGTTACGAGCATAAGTTTGCTAGCTTAGAAGGCGGTTCGTTTTTTGCAGTTGGCTTGCAGCTTAACTACAGCCTTGCAGAATTAGAACTTTACGACAGAAGTTCTGAAGTTAACTTAGATGATCTTTCAACTTTTGGCGCAAACACACAATTGGAAAACAAGCGCTTATTTGTAGGCCCAGTTTTGAGTTTTAACTGGAAACATCCTAGAGATGAAAAAGTTTATGCACGATTTTTATTCAATTATGAATTTGCAGTAGCAAATGGTAGTTGGGATTCCTCAAGCACAACGGTAAATAACGCTTTTCGAGAATCTGGACACCGTTTTCAAATGCGAGTAATTATTCCTGTTTTTGACTTGTTGCTAAGTCAATAAAAAAAATCAATTCAGGAAAAATAAAATCCCAAATTGATTTTTTATAGCTTTCAAAATAAGAAACTTTAAGCTGAATATTCCTTTACAGCGTCTACAAAAGCTTTCGCATTTTCAACAGGAATATTCGGTAAAATTCCGTGACCTAAGTTTACTATATAGCGATCTTTCCCAAACTCATCAATCATCTGATGAACCATTTTCTTAATTTCATGGGGAGGAGAAAATAATCGTGATGGATCAAAATTCCCTTGTAAAGTAATAGTTCCACCGGTTAAATAACGTGCATTTTTAGGCGAACAAGTCCAATCTACACCCAAAGCAGCAGCACCAGACTGAGCCATTGTATCAAGCGCAAACCAGCAACCTTTACCAAAGGCAATTACAGGGATTTCATCTTTCAACGCATCGATTATTTGTTGAATATATTTCCAAGAAAATTCTTGATAATCGGTTGGAGAAAGCATTCCGCCCCACGAATCAAAAACCTGAACGGCATCCACTCCCGCTGCAACTTTTCCTTTCAGATAAGCAATTGTTGTATCGGTTATTTTTTGCAATAATTCGTGCGCCAAAACAGGTTGCGTAAAACAAAATTCTTTGGCTTTATCGAAGTTTTTAGAGCCTTGACCTTGCACGCAATAGCATAAAATTGTCCACGGCGAGCCAGCAAAACCAATTAACGGTACTTCGTCATTCAGCTCTTTTTTAGTCATTTTTATGGCTTCATAAACATAACCTAATTCTTCTTCTACATTAGGAACAACTACTTGGTCAAGTGCTTTTTTATCGCGAATAGGATGGGGCAGCCAAGGACCAACACCAGGTCTCATTTCTACTTCAATATTCATTGCTTGAGGAATCACCAAAATATCGCTAAACAAAATAGCCGCATCTGTACCTACTTGATGAATAGGCATAACGGTTATTTCTGTGGCTAATTCTGGAGTTCGGCAGCGCGTAAAAAAATCATATTTTTCTTTTAGCTTCATAAAATCTGGCAAGTATCTCCCAGCTTGGCGCATCATCCACACGGGTGGTCTGGCAACACTTTCGCCTTTTAATGCGCGTAAAAATAAATCGTTTTTTATCATAACTTTTTTCTTCAGAGGTTTGGTCGTAAGACGCTACCTAATCGTTTTCAAAAGTGCAAATTTACGTTTATTTACAACTTCACTAATAGATTACAAGATATTTATAATTACTGCTGCTGAAATTGTTCTGAAAATCAAGTTGTAAGCTGAATAGATTTCAATATATTTGAGATGATTTTAGCTTGAGAAAACTATGAAAGCAAACCGATTTTTTTGGAGTAAACAAACTGTTTTTTGCCTGGTTTTACTAGGTTTTTTTTCCTGCAAAACGACGCATTATCAAGTTCAGGAAACTGAAGAAAAACCTGCAGAATATAGCTTAAAAAGCGAGTTTAAACTCAAAGGTGATGGCATAACTAGCGAGCTAAATTTTTACGACAGCGAACTGCTGCATATTTCTCCTTATGTTGCGGCCGTTTTATCTCGTACTGATACCGATTTTGTTAAGGGTTATAAATCAGAAGATTACGAAAAATCATATTCTGAAGCGATAACCGCTAGCTTAGATAAAGCCCAAATAAGCATTAGTTTAACCGATAGTTTGTCGAATGCTAAAACTCATTTTTTTGATGAAGAAAACCTGAAAAAAATTAATGGATTCCCTTATGATTACTACAAAAAAGACAATCCTGAATTGATAGAGCTCAGCAATGATACAATTGCTTTTGAAGTCGAAAAACTACCCTTAAATAAACGATTGGAATTGCCTGCGGAAGGGAGCTTTTTGATACCGATTTTTAGCGTTTCTGAAAACGTGAAAAACAACGAATCCTACAGCAATCTGAAACTTGAAAAAGTATTTGCGCTTACGATTTATGTTTACAAAAACGGAGAATTGATGTTCAATAAAACCGGTGTGCTAGAGAAAGAAATGACCCTAACATCAGACAATTGGTCAGCAGAATTTCATCCGTTTCATTTAGAACGAATCAATATTTCTGATGCAGAAATGAACTATTTAGTCGAATTAATTCTCACCGATTATTACTATTAATTATGGAAAATCTAATTTTTATTTTAATTGATTTACTGATTAATTTCACACCATCAGAAACTGTAGATACAAGTTATCAGTACGATGTTTTTTATACAAATCATCCAATCGAAGTTGTAAAAGATTTTCCTGAAATTAACCAAATTCAGTTGAACGACTTTATCTTTTTTAATGCCGATTTAGCTAACTATAGAACTTCTAAAGGGCTAACTAAATCAGACACGATAGATTATGGGAGTCACCGTGCCGCTTTCAATGAAAAAGTTCAAAAAGAAATCAATCAATTAACAATAAAAAAAGGCGAAAATCTTGTTGATTTAGACCAACAATGGGATGCGCAAAAAGCAGAATTCAATATTAAAGATGAAGATTTTTTAGCGCTTTGCAACACCTGCGAAAACAAGGGTTTTGCTACTTTGTTTCCTGTAATCTATTTAACTAAAATCAAAGATGCTGAACAGAAAACATTTTATTACGATGTGTTTATTGAAGTGTTTTTAGCACACGAAGGAAAAATTGTTTTTAAGAAAAAACTAGAAAGCAGTATAGTTATTCAATCGCCAGATTTTAATTTTTATATCGCTGATTATCATTGGGATATTTTAGCAAATGAACTGTTTGCAGATTTGAATTATCACCTCAATTCAGTTCCAGCATTGAAGTCCCAAAATAGCGAGTAACAGAAGAATATTTTTTCTACTTTTGACGGCAAACAAAATCATTATGATGCACTGGGAACAATTGCTTTCCTTAAGAAAGCACGGCGATACCAACAAACGACTGAGAAAAGAACAAGATGAAACGCGATTGGGATTTGAAGTAGACTACGACCGCATTATATTTTCATCGGCTTTTAGAAGTTTGCAGGATAAAACCCAAGTTATTCCGCTTTCAAAAACTGATTTTGTTCATACGCGGCTCACACATTCTTTAGAAGTTTCGGTTGTAGGTCGTTCACTAGGAAGAAGAGCAGGCAAAGAAATTCTGAAGAAATACCCGCATTTACAAGAAATTCACGGCCATCAATACCACGATTTTGGCGCTATTGTTGCCGCTGCAGCTTTAGCTCACGATATTGGCAATCCGCCATTTGGTCATTCTGGTGAAAAAGCCATTGGCGAATTTTTTAAACATGGAAAAGGGAAACGTTTTGAAAACGATTTAAACCCTAAACAATTCCAAGATTTAATCAAATTTGAAGGAAATGCCAATGGTTTTAAGTTGTTGACTGAGTCAAAAAACGGAAACGAAGGCGGCTTGCGAATTTCCTACGCCACTTTAGGGGCTTTTACCAAATACCCAAAAGAAAGTTTGCCGCACAAACCAAGCACACATATTGCCGATAAAAAATTTGGCTTTTTTCAAACCGAAAAATCTTTTTTTAATGAAGTAGCTACAGATTTAGGCTTGTTGAAAAAAAACACGAAGCAAGAAGGTATTGGTTTTCATCGACATCCGTTGGCATACTTAGTTGAAGCCGCAGATGATATTTGCTACACCGTAATCGATTTTGAAGATGGAATAAATCTAGGCTTAATCGAAGAAGATATGGCGCTTGAGTTATTGTCAAAAATAATTGCTCAACGCGTAGATCGAAATAAATATAGCCAGTTGAAAACGACCAAAAATAGAATGAATTACTTGCGTTCGTTGGCTATTGGTTCCCTAATAGATGAAGCGGTTACAATTTTTATTGAGAATGAAGAAAAAATAAGAAAAGGAGAGTTTACGCACGCTTTGTTGGAAGAATCAAAATATAAAGCACAGATTGATGATATAATTGATATTAGCATCAAAAAAATATACAGAAGTCGAGAGGTCTTAGAAAAAGAAATTTCTGGCTACAAAATCCTGGCTACTATTTTGGATGTGTTTACCACTGCAGTTGAAAATTTTCAGCAAGGAAAAGAAACCAATTACGACCAGTTAATTTTAGACCACTTTTTGTCTGAATACAATTTTTCGAACAGTTCGACTTACGAATGGTTGTTAGAAATTTGTTCGTTAGTAGCTTCGCTTACCGATGGAAATGCTTTGCGAGTTTTCAAAAAAATAGAAGTAGGAAATATGGAATAAATCAATTTAGAAAGACTTATAATAACCGATTTTAAACCATAAACGAGTTCTAAATCTATCTTTTACTAAATAATCGTCGGTGCGATAATCGAGTCCGATTTCAAATTTATTTTTATCATCAAAATAAAAACCAAGTGCAGCACAAAGTCTATTTTCGATATCGTCTTCACCAGATTGATTCATATAAATAACTTCGTTAGAAAGCATTAAATACTTTTCGTTAGGATCTAAATTTCGGCCTTGTAACGGAATTTGTGCTTTGTACCGGTACCTAAAACGCCATAAAATAGGGTTTTCATTATAAAAAGTTTGGTCCAACCGAATTCGATGCCCAGTTCTAAACACTTCGTTTCGTTGCAAAATAGAAACTTGTTGAATACTTCGATTGGTGTTTTCTCCCTCGTTGATTCGATATTGATAACCAACATCAATTTTTACAAAAGGAGAAATGCGTTTCCCAAAAAAAGTTTGCAAATCGGTAAGCGTGTGTTCGTACTCAAGTTCGTTGTTAAGACGCTGATCATCAAACATTCCGTGCTGCGATTCTACTTTATGCGTTATCGAATACGATTCAAAAATGCCGTAACTCAATGAAGCTTCAGGAAAAAATCCTGATGAAAACCGATTTTCTTGCCCGTAGGTAACAACAGGATTTATTAAAAACACCATAAATCCGATAAAAAAATATTTTTTCATTTTAATAATCTAAGTTATCAGTAGCTTTAATAATAATTACCCGTTTATGTTTAAAATTTCCTTGTTCGTCAAATATGCCTTCCCATAGCTCATTGTCATTGTCATTTCTTCCGTAAGACTCAATTTCATAGTTAATTTCTAAGTCTTCATCAACTTCATTCTCGTCGATTAAATCTTCCAAATCGTCGTTATCTCCTTGGTATTGAATCTGAATTTTTTTAAGTGAGTAGGAGTGATAATTTTCTTTCAAATAACCTAAAATCTTCCTTTTTGCCTTGGTATCTATTTCGTCTTCAGAAATTTTAATTTCGATGTTTATAATTTTGCCATCCAACGAAAACTCAATACTATGACGTTTTTTTTGCCACCGCAATTTTGCTTCATAAACACGCTTATCGCCATCTGTTTGGAAATACCACCGAATGCGTTTTACGCTTTCATAGGCGTCGTTCATCCATTCTTTTGCAGCTGCAGGAACTTCTTTTTTCTTAATTCGTTTTTCAACTTCATTTTTTTCTTGCGCAAAACCTGCTAACCCAAACAGCAAAAAACTATATAAAATAACTTTCTTGATCATATTTCATTCAATTGAATTTGAACCTAAAAATAATAATAAGTTGGTTTGTATTGAATTTTTTCTTGTGATGTTTAAGTAATCAATTAGAAAAATTAGTTTTAATAATCGATTTTTAAAGGGGTTATTATTCCGTTAAAAATACCTATTTTAGTGCAAAAATTTGATCCTACGAAAGATGAATTCCAGAAAGAATATCCTTATAATTTTTGCTTTTTTGATAGGCTTTTCATTGCAAGCTCAACAAAAAGACGCTTACCGAATTTACAATGCCAAAGGCAAAAAAGTGTCCTACAAAAAAATGCTGAAGCATTTGTCTAAAACAGACATTATCTTGTTTGGTGAATTTCATAATAACCCGATTTCGCATTGGTTGCAAATCGAGTTAGCCAACGATTTGTACGCCTTAAATGCTGATTTGTCTTTTGGTGCTGAAATGATAGAAACCGACAACCAACAAGAACTTTCTGATTATTTGTCGGGAACTATTTCAGAAAAAGAATTTAAAGAAGCTGCACGGTTATGGTCTAACTATGACACTGATTATGCACCTTTAGTTAATTTTGCTAAAGACCAAAAATTGCCGTTTTATGCGACTAATATTCCACGTCGTTACGCTTCCAAAATATACAAAGAAGGCGGTTTTTCTGCCCTAGACTCGTTGTCAAAAGAAGAAAAAGATTGGATAGCACCTTTGCCAATTCCGTTTGATATCGAACTAAAGACTTACCAAGATATGCTCGAAATGATGGGCAATCACGCAAATGAAGATATGGTAAAAGCACAAGCTATTAAAGACGCAACGATGGCGTATTTTATCCTAGCCAATAAAAAAGAAAATGAATTGTTTTTGCATTTCAATGGAGCTTACCATTCTAATTTTTACGAAGGAATTGTTTGGTACCTCAATCAGTATGACGATTCTCAAGAAGCTAAAACGATTTCTACAGTCGAGCAAGATGATATTTATAAATTAGAAAACGAAAATAAAGGATTAGCCGATTTTATAATTTGCGTTCCTTCAACAATGACAAAAACTTACTAATTATTGCCATCAAAATCAAAAGTGATGAAAGAAAATTTAGCAGTAACAATGATACAGAGCGAGTTGGAATGGGAAAATCCAATTGCTAATCGTGCTCATTTTCAACAAAAAATCGACCAAATCGACACCAAAACTGATTTGATTGTTTTGCCTGAAATGTTTACTACGGGATTTTCAATGAAAGCAAAAGAATTGGCAGAGCCACATTTAGGAAACACTTTTTTGTGGATGAAGGAAATTGCGGCAAACTATTCTGCTGCAATTTGTGGAAGTTTGATTATTGAAGAAGATAAAAAATATTTCAATCGCCTGTATTTTGTCTATCCTGATGGAAATTATTTCTATTATGACAAAAAACATTTGTTTACACTTGCGGGTGAAGAAAAAATCTATTCCCCCGGAAAAGAAAAAATTTTAGTTACACTTAAAGGATGGAAAATCTGCCCATTAATTTGCTATGATTTGCGTTTTCCAGTTTGGTCTAGGAACACCGAAAACTATGATTTTTTGATTTATGTTGCCAATTGGCCCGAAAAACGAATCGGTGCTTGGGATTTGCTACTGCAAGCCCGTGCAATTGAAAACATGAGTTATACGCTTGGTGTAAATCGTGTTCATAAAGATGGAAAAGGATTTGATTACTCTGGTAATTCAGCGATATACAACGAACTCGGTCAGCAAATTTCAACCAAAGATAACAAACACCGAGAGTTTGTAGAAACAGTTTTTCTTGATGCGGAAAAACTTCAAAAATCAAGAGCGAAATTAGCTTTTTTAAATGATCGCGATTCTTTTCAAATCGAATAAAAAACAAGAAGCATTCTTCTACTAAGTCTAGTTTTTAGGTTTTGTAATTACCGCTTAATACGTATCTTTGCGCACCTAAAAAAAACGGTATGCAATTATCTGAACAAGAACGCGTAAGGCGCGAAAAACTACAATCGCTTCGAGAAAGAGAAATAAATCCATATCCAGCAGAATTATTTCCAGTAAATCATACTTCTTCTGAAATAAAAAAGAATTTTGAAGAGGGTAAAAAGGTAATTATTGCAGGCCGTTTGATGTCCAGACGTATTCAAGGAAAGGCTTCTTTTGCAGAATTGCAAGATGCTGAAGGTAGAATTCAGGTGTATTTTAATCGCGATGAAATTTGTACTGGTGAAGATAAGTCGCTCTACAATGATGTGTATAAAAAACTGCTTGATATTGGTGATTTTATCGGTATTGAAGGCGAATTGTTTACCACTCAAGTAGGCGAGAAAACAGTTATGGTAAAAGATTTTAAGCTGTTGAGCAAATCCTTAAAACCACTACCACTTCCAAAAAAAGATAAAGAAGGCAACGAATACGATGGTTTTACAGACCCAGAAATGCGTTACCGTCAGCGTTACGCTGATTTAGCTGTAAATCCTCATATAAAAGATATTTTTGTTAAGCGAAACAAGTTGTTTACCGCAATGCGTAATTTCTTCAACGAGAAAGGATATATGGAAGTAGAAACGCCTATTTTGCAATCTATTCCTGGTGGAGCTGCAGCACGCCCTTTTGTTACGCATCACAACGCTTTAGATATTCCTTTATATTTAAGAATTGCCAATGAATTGTACCTTAAACGATTGATTGTTGGTGGGTTTGATGGTGTTTATGAGTTTTCAAAAAACTTTAGAAATGAAGGGATGGATCGAACTCATAATCCAGAATTTACCGCGATGGAAATTTACGTTTCCTATAAAGATTATAATTGGATGATGGCGTTTACAGAACAGCTTTTAGAGCATTGTGCGCTCCAAGTTAACGGAACCACAGAGGCGGTTTTTAAAGAGCATAAAGTTGATTTCAAAGCGCCGTACAAACGCATTACAATGACCGATGCCATAAAAGAATACACTGGTTTCGACATTACTGGAAAATCGGAAGAAGAACTACGTGAAGCTGCTTTAAAAATGAATATTGAAGTAGATGATACGATGGGAAAAGGGAAGTTGATAGACGAAATCTTTGGTGAAAAATGTGAACCTAATTTTATTCAACCTACGTTTATTACCGATTATCCAAAAGAAATGAGTCCGCTTTGTAAAGAGCATCGCGATAATCCAGAACTAACCGAACGTTTTGAATTGATGGTTTGTGGAAAAGAAATCGCTAATGCTTACTCAGAATTAAACGACCCAATAGACCAAAGAGAGCGTTTTGAAGAACAATTGAAACTCGCTAAAAAAGGAGATGACGAGGCAACCGAATTTATTGATTATGACTTTTTAAGAGCCTTAGAATACGGAATGCCACCAACTTCTGGATTGGGAATAGGAATGGATCGTTTAATAATGTTCTTAACCAATAATCCTTCTATTCAAGAAGTTTTGTTTTTTCCTCAGATGAAGCCAGAACAAAAGAAAATATCGCTAAAAGATGAAGAAAAAGTAGTCTTAGAAATTGTCAAAAAACAATCGCCAGCCGATTTGAATGAAGTAAAAAAAGCTTCTGGATTAAGTAATAAAAAGTGGGATAAAGCCATAAAAGGTCTTAGAAAACACGGTTTAATCAATGTTGAAAAGCTAGCTGATGGCTTAGAGATTTCCTTAGCTTAAAACGAACACTTTCTTAAAAAACACTTATGGATAACATCAAAAAAGCGCAAAATAATTATTTTGCGCTTTTTCTAGTGTATAATAAAGATAATTAATAGTGGGTATTATTCAATACCCGGGGTTAAATAAGAGAACAAGGTGTTTTTTAAGTTGCGGAACTTAGAAAAGTGTTCTCTTATTTTTCGTTTATGCTGAAGGTGTTCATTTAAGAAATAAGTTTCACATTGCAAATCTTCGCATTCTTTCATTCCTTCCAGCTTTACATCCAAATCCTGAATTTGTTGCAAAATATCTTTATTGATTTTTTCTGCAGCATTCAGTTCATTCATTAAAAATGTTTTATCAGCTTTATTGTCAACATTTTTTTCAACAATATTCGATTTCATAAGCTTGATGAAAAACTCAATTTCTAATTGAGCACTTTCTGCGATTTCTTTCCAATGACTCAAATCGCTATTCATCTGCATTATTTGAATATCATTTTCGTTATAATGTGATTTTATTTCTTGCATAACTATACTTTTGCTAAAACATTATGGGAAAACTCCTCTTTCCATGTATGTTTTTTCGATTCGTTTGATAGCAATTTTATAAGCAGCAGTACGCCAGTCTATATTGTTTTCTGAAGTTTCTCTTTCAAGATTTTTGAAAACCTTGTAAAGCTTTTTTTCTAGGCGTTCCATAACTTCATCCAATTGCCAAATTTCACCATTTCGATTTTGCAACCATTCAAAATAGCTGCCAATTACTCCTCCAGAATTACAGAAAATATCTGGAATAACTGTAATTCCACGTTCTAAAATAATAGCTTCGGCTTCTTCTGTGGTTGGGCCGTTTGCTCCTTCGGCAATAATCTTTGCTTGTATGTCGTTTGCGTTATCAACCGTAATTTGGTTTCCTAATGCAGCTGGGATTAAAATATCACACTCAATGCCCATAAATTTCTTAGGATCGATTTCGGCATCTACATTATAACCAGCAATTGAGCCCTTTCTTGGTTTACAATGTTCGTGTAAGTCATTAACATTAATTCTGTTTTCGTTGTAAATCGTTGCGTGAGCATCTTGCACAGCTATCATTTTTGCACCATCTCCCTCTAAGAATTTTGAGGCCCAATAACCAACATTTCCAAATCCTTGAACGATAAATGTTTTTCCTTTTAAGCTTTCACCTCTCGATTCAACTAAAAATCGAATGCTTAAATAAACTCCAAATCCTGTAGCGCGATCTCTTCCCTCTAATCCGCCAGATCCAACTGGTTTACCTGTTACAACGTGTTTGTTTTGAGAGCGTATAACAGCTGGTTTTGCAGACATATAAGTGTCTACAATCCAAGCCATAGTTTGCTCGTTTGTATTTACATCTGGTGCTGGAATATCGTATTCTGGTCCAATATTATCGCCTAAAGCATAAGTAAAACGTCTGGTAATTCGTTCTAGTTCGCCTAAGGAATGATCTCTAGGGTCAATTTTGATACCACCTTTAGCGCCCCCGTAAGGAAGTCCTGCCAAAGATGTTTTCCAAGTCATCCAAATGGCTAATGCTCTTGCATCGTTGATATCTACTGTTGGATGATAGCGTAAACCACCTTTGTATGGCCCTAGCGCATCGTTGTGCTTTACTCTAAAACCGGTAAAAACTTTTACCTTTCCATCATCCATTCGTACTGGAAAATTAACCGTGATTTCATTATTAGTAATCGATAAGATTTCTCTTATATTTGGGTTAAGTTCTATGTAATCTGCCATTCTGTTGAACTGCAACATTACATTGTCGTACATCGTTTGTGTTTTCTTTGCTTTTTTCACTGTTTCCATAAAATTAATTATAACGTTCGCAAAATCAATTTTTGCTTGCTGAACTTTTGCAGCATTAACTGCTTTTTGTTGCAAACTTTTTTTTTAATAATCGTGTTTACAAATGTACTAAGAATATTTTCTTTTTTTGACTTTTTCTCGAGTCCTAAATTATCCTCGCTTATCTATGATACAACTTGAATGCCAAAAAATTATTTATTCTTTTGGTTTGTTTATATTACTGATAATAAACTGATTATATTTTTATTTGATTTTAAAGCCCTAGTTGAACTGTGGAAAAATTACCCAGTAGTGAAATTATTACTCGATGGCATTTTTATTCCTTCAGAGGAGTAGTTTTGTAGCTGAAATAAAATAGCTAAAAAAGCGACAAATATCAGTTTTTGAAATGCTATTTACCTAGTCGATTTGATATTGAATACCAAAAATTGGAAAATTCACGAAATCTTTGAGCGGTTTTCCTATGCCAAAATCAGTTCTGTTTTCAAAATTTGGGGAGTCGGAATAGTAATATAAAACATCGCTTAGATGTACAGTAATCCACCAATTGCGATCTAGTTTAAACTGAATTCCCACATCAGTATACCATTTTTGGTAATCTTGATTCAATAAACTTTCATTTCTTAAAAAATTCTGATTTCCACCGGTTTCTACAAAAACAGAAAATTTTGAATTCAAATCAACATAATAACGCAAGTGTAAACCAAGGATATAATTTTGAAAACTTTGCGCTACGTTATTTTCTGATGCATCGTAACTTAAATAGCCAAATCCTCCGTGAGCACCAAGCATCAACTGATCAAAAATCGTGTAATTCCCACGAAATAAAGCTTTAAAACGCAAGGAGTTTTCTGTGGCTTCTGCTTGATCCAAATCGATAGAATTATCAAGAACAGCCATATCTCCCCACATGTAAGACAAGCCTAAAGTGGTTTCTACCGACCAATATCCGGCTTCAAAATTTGACGTATTTTGGGCTTGCGCAGTAGTATTTCCTAATAAAACAACAAAAGTTGCTATAATTAAATAGAAACTTTTTAGTTGGCTAAAGATGTTTGCGTTACATTCCAATATCCACATTTTGATACGAATCTGAAAGGGTTTGCATTTCTTCGGTGTCAACAGTTAGTAAAATAAAATCGATACCGTGTTTTTCTTTTAGTTCAGCAAGTTTTTCTAAATAAGGTGCTGCAGCATATCGTATTTTTTTGCTGTACATCATAACACCTATAATTTTATCTTCTTCAAAAGCAAAAGATGCTTGGTCTTCTATGCGCTTAATTACTAAGCCCTCATAAGTTTTTTCTTCATTTAGGTGTTCGTCAATCATTTCTTTGGTAAGCGCATCGATGCCGCAAGAATTATTTAATTGAGATTTCCCGCTTACATCTTTTCCTTCTAGCTCATCGATAGATACCGATTTTTCCCCTTTCACAAAAGCGATTAACGACGGTTGAATGTTGTCTAAAAATGTAGAATCTGAAGCTTTAGCTACATAGTAAAACTGATTTTTGTCGACATCGGTTTCACTAGCTTCTTCATTTAGATATGCTAGATGTTTTTCTGAAGGTGATTTTGTTTCTTGTGCACCAGAATATAAAAAAGTGCAAATGATTAGGAATGATAAAACTAAATTACGCATAAATGAGTGTTTGTTAGATAAGGGCTTAAAAATATGTTTTTTTTTCTGTTTAGCAACATTTTTTTTGCTTTATAATTATCTCTGTAGCTTTATTTGATTTTATTACTCAAGGTTTTTCTGTCGATACCTAAAATTTTAGCGGCTTTACTTTTGTTATTATCAACTGAAGCTAAGACTTTTTGAATGTATTTTTTTTCAACTTCACGAAGTGTGCTTAAGCCAACCGATTCTTGTGGTTCTGGATATTTAATGTGTTCTGGCAGATGCTTGATTTGAATGTTTTTTTCTGCCATAATAATCGATCGTTGAATCAAATTTTCAAGTTCACGAATATTACCAGGCCAATGATAACTCTTAAGAATTTCTAAGGCATTCTCATCGATTTCGACACCTTTTTTATTGAATTCAACTGCATATTTCTGGATAAAGTTTTCAGCTATTAGCGCTATGTCTTCTTTGCGTTTTCTAAGTGGAGGTACTTCAATATCTACCACATTAATTCGGTAATACAAATCTTCTCTAAAACTGCCATTTTTTACTTTTTCATATAAATTTTCGTTGGTAGCGGCAATAATTCTTAAGTTGACTTTTTTCCCTTTTTGAGCGCCAACTTTTATGACTTCTTTTTCTTGAAGAACGCGCAAAAGTTTCACTTGAACGCTCATTGGAGCGGTAGCAATTTCATCTAAAAAAATACTCCCTCCATTTGCTGCTTGAAAAAAACCATCTTTAGATGAGTTGGCGCCTGTAAAAGCTCCTTTTTCGTAACCAAATAATTCAGATTCCAATAAATTTTCAGCAATAGCGCCACAATTTACTGCTACAAACGGATTGGCAGCAAAACTGCCTTTGTAGTGTATGGCTTTGGCTACCAACTCTTTTCCAGTCCCGCTTTCTCCTTGAATTAAAATAGTAGCTTGGTTGTTTTTTACACGCTCAATCGTATCCACAAGTTTTATAAAAGCTTCCGATTGCCCTACAATTCCGGCATATTTTTTATCTTCAAGAATTGTTTTTTCAATATTAGGAGCTAAATCAACAGGACTAGAAATTCGATTTTTGAATGCGTTTTCAATTGCATTTTTCAATTCGTTATTGGTAAATGGCTTGCTTAAATAATCTGCAGCTCCCGATTGAATAGCTTCTACCGCACCATCTACCGAAGGAAAACCTGTAATAACTAATTTAGGAATATGTGGAAAGTGGTCGTTGGCGTATTTTACTAATTCAATTCCATTATGCTCTGGCATTTGCAAATCGGTTATCAGCAAATGGATTTCCGCATACTTTAAAATATCAATCGCTTCAATTACCGAAGTGGCTTTGTAAGTATGAAAGTCTAAAGCTTTTAGGTTGCGTTGCAATAGCTCTAGCATATCATAATTATCGTCTACTACCAATACATTTTCACGTTTCAATTTCATTCTTTTTCTTTTTAAATTATTGGTAATTGAATGGTAAATATACTGCCTTTTGGGTGATTGTTGGCGTATAAAATTTCGCCTTTGTGAGCTTTAATAATTCCGTGAACCACGCTTAAACCTAAACCGGTTCCTTCGCCAACAGGTTTGGTGCTAAAAAAAGGCTCAAAAATTTTAGTCTTATGCTCAGGACTAATTCCGCTGCCTTCATCTTTCACTCGAATTAGAGTTGATTTTGTCTCCGATTCTTCTTCAAGTTCAATATGAATTATTGAATTTTTTGGTGAAGCGTAAATAGCATTAATCAATAAATTGAAAATAACTTGCGTTAACTGAACGGAATTAATTTTTGCCGTTATAGCAGAATTCGAACAGGATAATCGGCATTCGATTTCGGCTTTTTTGAAATTCTGACGAAGTAAAGAAACCGCTTGTTCTACTACAGGTTTAATTTCAATTTCCTCTTGTTGATGCGGCATTTCGCAAGCAAAAAACATTAGTTTTTTGACTACTTCTCTAGAAAAAACCGCTGCTTTTATTATTTTATCGGTGTCTTGATGAATGCTTTTCACCAAGTCTTGTTGTGCGTTGGGCAGGTTTTTCCAATGTTCGGTTTGTTCGGAAATGAGTTCTGCAAAACCTAATATATTTCCCAATGGAGTGTTGAGTTCGTGCGCAATTCCAGCAGTTATTTCGCCTAAAATACTCAGTCGGTCGTTGCGTTCGGCGCTGCGTTTTAAAATTTTTTCTTGCGCTTTGTGCTTTTCTTTTTCAAGAAAATCGCTAATTTCTATAGCAACCTTGTGAAGTAAATCGTTTTCTTCTTTTAAAAAATCATCTTTGCTATATAAATTTTTCGGATAATGAACAGAAATGGCGCCCTCTTTTTCCTTCCATACATAAACATCTTTTTTTAGAAAAACGCTTGTCGTTGGTTTTTTACCAACTACGATGTTTATTTTTTGGATGTCGAATTTTATGCAAACATCAGCTGGAAACTGCCACGCATCTTTTAAAATGCAAGCTATTTTTGATAAAGTCTCCTTTTTGTCTCCTTCATAAGTTCGTATAATTGATGAAATCTCGTACAAACAAGATAGCTCCTTAATACGTTCGCGCAATTTGTCTTCAACAGATAAATTTGATTTCATAAACTAAAAGCTTTTCATCCGTAAATGTATTAATTATCAGACTTTACAAAATCCATTAAATCTAACTCGTTTCCTAGTAAAATTTCATTTTCGTTGAGTCTATTTTTATGCGATTTATTTTCTAGTTTGAGCACGCCACGCGGACAAACACTAGCGCAAATTCCACAGCCAACGCAAGATGACCTAACAATATTTTCGCCTTTTTGAGCATAAGCTCTTACATCGATTCCCATTTCGCAATAGACTGAACAGTTTCCGCAAGAAATACATTGTCCGCCATTGGTTGTAATTCTAAATTTTGAAAATAAACGTTGCTGAAAACCTAAAATGGCTGCCATTGGACATCCAAATCGGCACCATACCCGATTTCCTAAAATAGGATAAAAGCCAGTTCCTATAACACCGGAAAAAATACTTCCTATTAGAAATCCATAGGAACTTCTTAACGTTTCGGTATCTATAATGGCTAATTGATGCGAATAGCCATTGATATAAAGTAAAATTAAGCTACCAATAATTACAAAAAATCCGATAGCTGCATAAATGGCATCTTTTTGAAGTTGCTTGCGTTTAAAAAGCATTACCCAACTGAAAACAAGTGTCAATAAAACACCGACTCCTATTAGAAAACTATCTTTTGTTAACCAGTATTTTTCACTATCGTAACTTAAATAACTAGCTACAACAGCGGTAGTCATAATTACGACAAAAACGGTGACTAAATGAACCATCCATCGTTCGATTTTCCAAGCTTTTGTGGATTTGTCGCTAAGTTGGCGAAATGGGTCTCCAGTTGTTTCGGCTAAACCGCCACAACCGCAAACCCAAGAACAATACCAGCGTTTTCCGTATTTATAAGTCAAAATAGGGGTGATGATTAAAATGGAAGCAATACCAAAAATCAATAAAGCAATTCCAATATTTCCAGCACTGATAAAATCATCTACTCGATATTGTTCAAAATTGTAATAATTAAGCGGCCAAATATTTTTCAAATCATAGTAAGGCAAATTGAAATTGTCTCCATTCAACCTTGCCATAAATTCTGGAATAATAAAAGCAAAACTCAACTGAAAAAACATTACCGAAAAAGTACGAAGGCGTTGGTATTTGTTATACCAATATTTCCAAAGAAATTTAATTCCAAAGCCTAAAATTGCCAGGGTGTAAAGCGTGCCATAAACAAACCATTGACTAGCAGGATTTCCGCTCAAAATTTTGCTAAGTGGATCAAAAAAGGCAACTAAACCTGAATTTTCTCCACTTTCTTGAAAGCCTAAATAACTCGGAAAGAAATATAAAACCACATAAAAACCCGTTAAAAAAATACCGAGGATATAGGCCCAAAATCCCCGTGAGGTAAGGGATTTAAAAAATACACCATCATTTTTTATCCCTGGTTGTTTACTTTTGTATAAAGCAGCGGCATACCAAGCAATTCCGCCTGTAATAGTCAACAAAGCTATACTTAGCCATAAAGCTGAATTAGAAAAATTGAATTGAAATGCAGCAAGCAATAAAATCAATAAGCCGATACCTCCAAGAATTGCTGCTAATTTTTGTTGTAAATTGAGTTTCTCTGGAGCGTTTCCTGTAACCGATATGTTATGAATTGTTGCCATCTTCAAATTTTTTGTATGCTTGAATAAGTTCTTTTTGATGTGAAGGTGAAAACTCAGCATCAAAATTGACGTGCTTAAAATTAGTAATCACAAAATTAATCGGGCGGTTTTCTTTTAGCCATAAATCCATTACTTCGTGCCGTAAACGAATTCCCAAAGAATTGATTCCAATAATCCTCTGATTTGTTTTTTCAAATTCTATGTGAATTGATTTTTCAGCAGTAGGATGTTTCCAGGAAAAATGAGCATTTCCGTTTTTGGGTTCCGGGAAAACCCAGCCGTAAGTTTGGTATTCGATGTCAAAAAATTTAGCTGAATTAAACCAATTTCCTGGCTGGTAAGCGCTTAAATTTCCGCAAATACTTTGCGCTAAAGTTTCGCCCATAATTCTACCTGTGTACCAAACCGATTCTATTTTTGGTCTATTTTTGGGAGGATTTTTATGCTCTACACAGTCACCAATAGCAAAAATATTAGCGATATTGGTTTGCAGGTATTCGTTTACCAAAATTCCTCGATTGGTTTTTATATCGCTCGATTTTAAAAAATTGATATTAGGTTGAACCCCAATACTGATGCAGAGTAAATCGCATTCAATTTCTTCATTTTTTGAAGTAATAATTGATTTTACTCGATTGTCTTGGTCAGTTTTAATGGATTTTAATTCGGTTTCAAAACGCAAATCTATACCGTGTTTTTTGATGTGGTCGCCAATCATTTCAGCTTGATTTTTAGGCAAAACATTTCCCCAAAAACCATTTTCTCTAACCAAATAGGTAACAGGAATATTTCTCGTACTTAGCATTTCAGCCAATTCGACGCCAATTAATCCACCGCCAACAATTACAGCACGTTTACAATGCTCAGAACTTGGGGCGTTTTTTTCGAGTAATTCTAAATCTTGCTTGCTGTATAAACCTTGAACACCTTTGGCATTTTCATTTTCGAGTCCTAGTTTTTTTGGTGTAGAACCCGATGCGAACACTAATTTATCGTAAGACAAACGAGTGTTGTCTTCAAAAACCAATTCATTTTCATCGGTTAAAACGGTAGTTACGCGCTTTTGCAGGATATTGATTTTGTTTTTTGACCAAAAACCATCTTCATAAGGTTTAAGATGGTTCCATTTCATATGCCCCATATAAACATACATTAGAGCAGTTCTGGAGAAAAAATAATTGCTTTCTTCTGAAATGATTGTAATACTATATTGACTTCGTTTTCGAATATGACGAGCTAAAGTAACGCCAGAAATGCCGTTTCCAATAATAACAATATGTTGATTTTGTGTCAAAACTGAAAAATTGGTTTCAGGGATAAACTTAATCAATTAAGTATAGAAAGTTTGGTTTAGCTGGTTTTTTGTCGCAACTTAATAAGCGTAATTTCAGGCCACATTCCTACACGGCCAGGATAAGCTAGGTAGCCAAAACCGCGATTTACATTGATGAATTTATGTGCTTCTTGGTAAATTCCTGCCCAATGTTTGTACCTGAATTTTACAGGCGACCATTTGAACCAGCCTGGAATATCAATACCAAACTGCATTCCGTGCGTGTGACCGCTTAAGGTTAATTGATAATTTTTTGGATGATTTTTGACGATTTCATCCCAATGTGAGGGATCGTGACTCAAAAGAATTTTAAAATCATTTTTGTCAAGCGCTTTGCCTGCTTTATCGATATCGCCTTTTTGTTTAAAACCGCCTTTTCCCCAATTTTCAACACCAACTATAGCGATTTTTTGATTGTTCTTTTCAATAAAATGATGTTCATCCAAAAGCAATTTCCAGCCCATATCGGCTTGCACTTTTTTAAGTTGATTTAGATTATCTCGTTTTTCTTGAGCCGAATTCCAATTGTAATAATCGCCGTAATCGTGGTTTCCTAAGATTGAAAAAACGCCGTCTTTAGCTTTTATTTGGGCAAATAAATCAGACCAATCGGTCATTTCGTCGGCAATGTTGTTAACAAGGTCGCCAGTAATCATTACGGCATCGCTATTTTGTTGATTCAGCAAATCGATACCGTATTTTACCTTTTCAGGGTTGTCAAAACTGCCGCTATGAATGTCGCTAATTTGAGCGATGGTGTATCCATCAAATTCATCTGGTAAATCATCAAAAACCAATTCGTATTTTAAAACTTTAAAGTTGTATCGGCCTCTAAAAACACCATATAGAAGAGAAGCGAAAGGAATAGCTGCAATTCCTATAGCGATTGTGCTTACAAATTTTCTTCTAGAAGGAAGTTCGAAATCGGTAGGTTGAGTAAGTTTTTGATAAGCGCCAAAAAGCAATCGTACAATATCTTCCCCAATCATAAAAACCACAATTACAATTTTAAAAACCATAAAAATCAGTACGCCTGCAAAAGCATATTTTTTGATGCCATCAAAAGTGCCGCCTGATGTGTTTTGGGTAAATTGAAAAATGAAAAACAGAAAAACAGATAGCGATACCAATCCGAAAATCCACGCGGCTAAACTGCTTTTTGAAATTGTTCTAAAGGCTTGTACCGCATAATAACTTAGCGCAAAATAGATAATGATGAAAAAGAACCACCTCATTTTTTTTAGCCAAAGATACTTCGGTGAAATTATAGAAAGAATCGTTTTAGGCTAACTTTATAGTCTTGGCGATATTTTATGCTATGAATGGTGTTGATTTACGCTAATTCGATTAATTTTATGCTTTTAAAAAATAAATCCAATTCAATGCCAGCACATAATCGACTTTTTTTGTTAGACGCTTATGCTCTTATCTTTAGAGGATATTATGCATTTATAAAAAACCCAAGGATCAATTCAAAAGGAACAGACACCTCTGCGATTATGGGGTTTATGAATTCACTTTTTGATGTTATAAAACGAGAAAAACCCAATCTTCTAGCGGTTTGTTTCGATAAAGGAGGAAGTGCCGAGCGTACCGAAATGTACGAAGAATACAAAGCAAATCGAGATGAAACCCCTCAAGTAATAAGAGATTCTGTACCGGTTATTCAAGATATTCTAAAAGCAATGCATATTCCTGTAATTGAATTGGAAGGCTTAGAAGCTGATGATATTATTGGAACATTAGCAAAACAAGCCGAACAAAAAGGTTATCAGGTATATATGGTAACTCCCGATAAAGATTTTGCACAGCTGGTTTCAGAAAATATTTTTATGTATAAACCTTCCCGAATGGGCAATGGAATAGAGAAGTGGGGAGTAGCAGAAGTGCAAGAAAAATTTGGTGTTGAGCGCCCAGAACAAGTAATCGATTATCTTGGTATGATGGGTGATGCATCAGATAATATCCCAGGTTTGCCAGGTGTTGGTAAAAAAACGGCGATGAAATTTATCAAGCAATTTGGAAGTATGGAAGCTTTGCTTGAAAACACCAATGAACTGAAAGGTAAAATGAAAGAAAAAGTCGAAGCCAATGCAGAACTTGGCTTACTATCTAAAAAACTGGCAACTATTTTTGTTGATTGTGATGTAGAATTTGATGAAGAAGATTTTAAATTATCAGAACCTGATGCCGATCAAGTGGTAAAAATGTTTAAAGATTTAGAATTTAGACGGCTTACCGATCAGTTTATGAAGATGTTTAATCAGCCTGAAAAAGTTGTAAAATCAGGGGAAACAACTACCAAAAAACAAGATCAAAAAGTAGCTGGAGCAGGTCAATTTTCATTGTTTGGCAGCGATGCTGATAGCGAAAATATAGAAGCAAGCGAATTTCAAGGTTATCAAACGCTGGAGAATACACCGCATCATTACCAATCGGTTAATTCTAAATTAGCTAGAAAGCTGCTTTTAGAAAAACTTCTTAAACAACAATCGGTTTGTTTTGATACGGAAACCACTTCATTGAAAACTTTGGACGCCGAGTTAGTCGGAATTGCTTTTTCTTGGGAAAAAGGAAAAGGCTATTATGTGCCATTTCCAGAAAATCAAAAAGAAGCTAAAGCTATTTTGAATGAATTGAAAGCATTTTTTGAAAACGAAGAAATTGAAAAAGTTGGTCAAAATTTAAAATATGATATCAAAGTTTTAGCCAATTATGAAATCGCTGTAAAAGGATCGCTTTTTGACACGATGCTGGCGCATTATATTATCAATCCAGACATGCGTCACAATATGAATGTGCTAGCAGAAACATATTTGAATTATTCCCCAATGCCTATTGAAAAATTAATTGGTAAAAAAGGAAAAAATCAGGCTTCTATGCGTGAAGTTGAGTTGCCAAAAGTAACCGAATATGCTACCGAAGATGCCGATATTACGTTCCAGTTAAAAACATTTTTTGAAGAAGAACTGAAAGATGCTCATAATGAATCGCTTTTTGGAAAAATGGAGATTCCATTGCTACGAGTTTTAGCTGCGATGGAAATTGAAGGAATAAAAGTTGATGCAAACATATTGAAAGGGCTTTCGGAAGTTTTGGAGAAAGATATAGCTCAATTAGAAAAAGATATTTACAAAGAAGCCGAAGAAGAATTCAATATAGGATCACCTAAACAATTAGGTGAAATTTTATTTGGTAAATTGAAAATAGCCGATAAGCCTAAAAAAACAAAATCAGGGCAGTATTCCACAGCCGAAGATGTGTTGTCTTTTTACGCAGACAAACATAAAATAGTAGAAAATGTCTTGAGTTGGCGGGGCTTGTCAAAATTAAAGAGTACTTATATCGATGCTTTACCAAAACAAATTCACCCAAAAACAGGACGCATTCATACCGAATTTATGCAGACTGTTGCTGCAACAGGAAGATTGAGCTCTAATAATCCAAACCTGCAAAATATTCCTATTCGAACAGAAAGAGGCAGGCAAGTTCGGAAAGCTTTTGTGCCTAGAAATGAAGATTATACCTTGCTTGCAGCCGATTATTCTCAAATAGAATTGCGGATTATAGCAGCCTTAAGCCAAGAAGAAAACATGATTGAAGCTTTTAAAAACGGAGAAGATATTCACGCTTCAACAGCAGCAAAAGTTTTTGGGGTTCCACTAGATGAAGTTACCCGCGAGCAACGTAGCAATGCTAAAACTGTAAATTTCGGAATTATTTATGGCGTTTCAGCATTCGGGTTGAGCAATCAAACCAATTTGAGTAGGAGCGAGGCTAAAGATTTGATAGAAACCTACTATACAACCTATCCTAAATTGCGAGATTTTATTGATAATCAAGTTGATTTTGCTCGAGAAAATGGTTACGTAAAAACGGTTCTAGGAAGAAGGAGGTATTTAAAGGATATCAACGCACGCAACAAAATGGTGAGAAGTGCAGCCGAGCGAAATGCTGTAAATGCACCAGTTCAAGGAAGCGCAGCCGATATTATCAAACTGGCAATGATTAAAATTTTTGAACAACTCCAGCAGCAACAAATGAAATCTAAAATGTTATTGCAAGTGCATGATGAGCTTATTTTTGATGCGCATAAAAATGAGTTAGACCACTTAAAGAAAATGATTAAAAGTGAAATGGAAAGTGCCTTTGAGTTAGCGGTTCCGTTAACCGTAGATATTGGAACCGGAGAGAACTGGCTAGAAGCGCATTAAGAAATAAATATTTGCATAAAAGGCAGTTCCTGATGGAATAGGGTTTAGAAAAATAAATACCTAATAAGTTGAAATTAAAATTAATAATTGTACATTTGCACCCCTGAATTTTATCAGGAAAAGGAATGTTTAATTTAGTAAAATAGTTAAGTGTGAACACATTAAGTTACAAAACAGTGTCTGCAAACTCTCAGACTGTAGATAAGCAGTGGTTAGTTGTAGATGCCGAAGGACAGTCTTTAGGGCGTCTTTCGTCGGTTGTAGCCAAATTTCTTAGAGGAAAGCACAAACCAAATTTTACCCCTCACGTTGATTGTGGTGATAACGTAATTGTTATCAATGCAGAAAAAGTCAACTTGACTGGTAAGAAATGGGATTCTAAAGAGTATTTGCGTTACACAGGTTATCCAGGAGGTCAAAGAAGTTTGAGTGCCAACGAATTATTCGAAAAAGGTGCTGAAAGACTTGTTGAGAAATCTGTAAAAGGAATGCTTCCTAAAAACAAATTAGGAGCTCAACTGTTTAGAAACCTACGCGTTTTTACAGGAGCAGAGCACAATATGGATGCTCAAAAGCCAAAAGAAATTAATTTAAACGAACTAGTGTAAATGGAGACAATTCACAAAATTGGTCGTAGAAAAACCTCAGTAGCTCGTATTTACCTTTCTGAAGGTAAAGGAGAAGTTAAGGTAAATGGTAAAGAACTTAAAGATTACTTTACAACAGGAATGTTGGTTTATAAAGTAAATCAGCCTTTTTTACTTACCGATACGGAAGGAGCTTATGATGTAAATGTAAACGTCGTAGGTGGCGGTATTACTGGTCAAGCAGAAGCAACTCGTTTAGCAATATCAAGAGCGCTTTGTCATATTGATATTGATAACCGTTTAAAGCTTAAGCCTGAAGGTTTACTTACTAGAGACCCAAGAATGGTTGAACGTAAGAAATACGGTCAGAAGAAAGCACGTAAGAAATTCCAATTCTCAAAACGTTAAGAAATTGGTCGCTTCCTGTTATTACAGGTGGTGTAAACAAATTGATAATAATATTACAATTGAAATTTTGTTGTTGTCTGTTCCACAAAGAACAGAGTTAGTTTAGCATCTAAATGAATAAGGCCAAACGTATGTTTTGCCACTTATTTATTGCTATCTCAACAGAACGTAAACTATTACAAAAATGGCAAAAAAAATAGAAGTTAAAGAATTACTAGATTCTGGCGTACACTTTGGTCACTTGACTAGACGTTGGAATCCAAATATGGCTCCTTACGTTTATATGGAACGTAATGGAATTCATATCATCAACTTGTACAAAACAGCTGCAAAAATGGAAGAAGCAGCTACAGCACTTGCAAAAATTGCTGCTAGCGGTAGAAAAATACTTTTTGTAGCGACCAAAAAACAAGCGAAAGAAATTGTAGCGAAACATTCAGAAAGAGCTAATCAGCCTTATATTACAGAACGTTGGCCTGGCGGTATGCTTACCAACTTTGTAACTATCCGTAAATCGGTTAAAAAAATGGCTGCAGTAGATCGTATGAAGAAAGACGGAACATTCAATTCGCTTTCTAAAAAAGAACGTCTACAGGTTGAAAGAATGAGAGCTAAACTAGAAAAAAACCTTGGGTCTATCTCTGATATGACGAGACTTCCTGCTGCGATCTTTATTGTTGATACCTTGCGCGAACACATTGCTGTAAAAGAAGCACATAAATTGAACATTCCTGTTTTTGCAATGGTTGATACTAACTCTGATCCTAGAGAAGTTGATTTCCCAATTCCTTCTAATGATGATGCATCAAAATCTATCGACAAGGTAGTTTCTTATGTTGCCGATTCTATTGTTGAAGGCCTTGAAGCTCGTAAAGAAAGCAAAGAGAAAAAGAAAAAAGAAGAAGCTACTAAGAAAGAAGAAGCTGAATCTTAATTCATTATAATACCTATCAATTTATAAAAGTAGTTTGAACACTCATCTGTTCAAACTACTTTAATTAAAAACTAAAATAAAATGGCAAAAATAACTGCTGCAGAAGTAAATAAACTTAGAAAAAGTACCGGTGCCGGTATGATGGACTGCAAAAAAGCTCTTGTAGAAGCGGATGGTGATTTTGATAAAGCTGTTGAAGTGCTTCGTAAAAAAGGACAAAAAGTTGCTGCTAAAAGAGCCGATAGAGAATCTTCTGAAGGTGCTGTAATCGCAAAAGTTAATGCAGACAATACGAAAGGTGTCGTAATTTCATTAAACTGCGAAACCGACTTTGTTGCTAAGAATGATAGCTTTGTTGAGCTTGCTCAAGATTTTGCTGATTTAGCCTTAACTGTTAATTCAAAAGAAGAACTTTTAAAGCTCGACTACAAAGGAATTTCAGTTGAAGAAAAACTGACTGAACAAACGGGTGTTATCGGTGAGAAAATCGAAATCGGTGCATTCAAAACTTTAGAAGCTGCATTTGTTGGTTCTTATATCCACGCTGGTAACAAAATTGGCGTTGTAACTGGACTATCGAAACAAGCTGATGGTGCAGATGAGGTTGCAAAAGAGGTTTCTATGCAGGCTGCTGCGATGAACCCAATCGCTCTTAATGAAGATGGCGTTGATCAAGAAACTATCGATCAGGAAACAGAAATTGCTAAAGACCAATTGCGTCAAGAAGGTAAACCTGAAAATATGCTTGACAAAATCGTTAAGGGTAAAATTCAGCGTTACTTCAAGGATAACACTTTGGTTAACCAAGCTTTTATCAAAGACAACAAAACTACTGTTGCTAAATACGTTCAAGAGCGTTTAGGTAGCGATGTAGAGGTTGTTGCTTTTGAGCGTGTTGCGCTTGGATAGTATTATTTAATCTTATTTATATATTAAAATCCGTTTCAGCTACTGAAACGGATTTTTTTTAATCATCGATTATATCCATTTTTCTTAACAAAAACGAAGCGTTCATGTTTTGGCAAATACCTTGCTTCAAGGTATAATCAAAATACAATTCGTCATTTTTTATTTCCGCATCAAAGTAGTAATTTTTTACTTGCGGCATTTCTTCGGCTACTTCGCAAAGACTCAAATCGTGGGTGGCTATAATACCTACTGAATTCGATTTTACCAAGCGCTCGACAAATTTACGTGAGCCTATAGCTTTATCAGTTGAATTTGTTCCTTTTAAAATTTCATCTAAAACAATAAAATAGCGCTCATTCTTAATTTCGTCTACAATGTGTTTTAAACGTGTCAATTCAGCATAAAAATACGAAGCTTCATCAGCCAAAGAATCTACAGTTCGCATACTAGTAATTAGTTTTATGGGTCGGTAAGCGCTTTTTTCTGCACAAACTGGAAGTCCAATGTTAGACATCAAGATTTGAAGCGAAACTGTTCTTAAAAATGTACTTTTTCCAGCCATATTAGCTCCCGTAATAATGAAAAATTCGTTGTTTTTGATACTGAAATCATTTCTTACCGCATCTTTTGCATCAATTAACGGATGCACCGATTTGCTGGCTTCTAAAAGCACATTCGAGTTTTTATCGGCTAGTTTTGGATAGGTGTAATTTGGATGATTATAAGCAAAATTTGCTAAACTGTTGTACGCGTCAAATTCGGCTATTATTTCAAACCAATCCTTAACGCTATTTTGGTGCTCGTCAATCCATTTTTCAATTTTGTAGGACTGCTGAATATCCCACAGTAAAAAGGCATTTAAAAACACACCTAATAAGAAATTACTGCGCTGTTCAAATGCGTCAATTCGTTTTGAAAAAGACCGAATTATAGCCGATGCTTTTTGTTTTTCTGAAAATGTTTTTTCTTGAAATTGTTTTGCCATTGGAGCTGAAAACTCTTCATCTTCTATAGCTTTTAGCAATTTGTAATATTGTTGAAAGGTGTTTTGAGCTTGGTTGATATAGGTAGATAATAAGTTTACTTTTTTTACAAAAACACTTGTAATTACTAGGCCTATAAAAAACCATAACAACAATTGCAATCCGCTTATAAATCCTGTAAAAAAAGCTAATAACACAAGGAGCGATAAGACAGAAAAGACCTTAGGAATCCAGCGCATAAAACTCGGTACAAACGCTTTATAGTTGCTCACCCACTCAATAATACTTTTGGTAGAAACTTCGGTTTCTATCAATTGCGATTCTGCATAAAAATTCTGCCTAAAATCGATTCGCTCGGTCAAATCTTGAATAACAGCTTGCTTTCCAAGAATAGCTTCACAATTGTTCTCTGTAAGTTTTTCGGCTAAACAATTCTCTCCTTCTTTTAGCGCACTTCGGTTGAGATATTGAAAAAATGAATTCTCACCAAACAAATCGATATCTTGACTATAAGCGTGCTGTGGATTTTTATATTGCTCACCAGTTGGCAAATGAGTATATTTTCCGTTGGCAACCGTTATTTCAGTTTTATTTAGCGCAATTAAGGCCTTGATTTTCTTCTTGCTTTTATCTAAATCACCGTGTTTGTTGACTAAAATTATAAAAGCAACAATTCCAGAAATAAGGCTAGCTACGATCCATTTTGTTTCTCCCCAAAATTTAAACATCAAAAAAACAAGTACTCCAAAAAGTAGAAGGCGAAGTAAACTAGATAATAATAAGCGTTTTTTTATTTGTTTTAATTGAAGTTGCGCGGCAGCAATTCGCTGACGATATGGAGTGATAATGTCCTGCATTACTAACTGAATTAATTTAGCTAGCTAAGGTAGTTTTTCTTATAATTATGAAAGAATTTCAGCTTGTATTTTTTTGGGAAAGGTTGAAACAACCATTTCATAACTATGATCGATTAATTCGTAAATAAAATCCGCTTTCAAATTTTGATTGATAACAACTGTATTCCAATGTTTTTTGCTCATATGATAACCAGGGAAAACATCGTCAGGATAAGTTTCTCGTAACTCGATTGCTTTTTCGGGATCGCATTTCAAATTGATTTGTGCATTACCCGACTCCCATTTTTCTAAACCAACCAAAGCAAACATTTTGTTATTTACTTTAAAAACCAAGGTGTCTTCATCAAAAGGAAAACTTTCAGTAGTAAGGTTTTTGGCTAAACAATAAGTGCGAATGTCGTCGATAGTTATCATAAGAATTTATTTAGGTAATGGTACAAAATCAGTTTCACCAGGAACGGAATCAAATTCTTGATTTTCCCATTTTTCTCTAGCCTTAGCAATCATCTTTTTGTCGCTTGCAACAAAATTCCAATGAATAATTCGTTCTTCAGGAAAAACCTCGCCGCCAAAAATGTAGAGCGTCGTATTGGCTTGCATTTCAAAACTGCAAATCGATGGATTTTTGTTGACTAAAATTCGTTTTGGTTCATAGGTGTTTCCTTGGTTAGTAATGCTTCCTTCTAAAATGTAAAGCGCACTTTCACCATATAAATATTTGCCAATATCGATGCTTGTTTTTTCTTGACAACTAATTTCTATAAAATACAATTTACTATACACAGGGACAGGAGATTTTTTATTGAAAGCTTCGCCAGCTATAAGTCTAAAATCAGCACTTTGCTCAGTCCACGCAGGAATTTCATTTTTTGAAACGTGCGTAAATTGCGGTGACATTTCTTCTAAATTTTTAGGGAGTGCCACCCAAATTTGCAAGCCGTGAAGTTTTTTTGCCTGATTTCTAAAACGCTCTGGAGTACGTTCAGAATGAACAATTCCTTTGCCAGCGGTCATCCAGTTTACAGCGCCTGGCTCAATTTCTATTTCATTACCTAAACTATCTTTATGAAGTATATTTCCTTCAAATAAAAAAGTAAGTGTAGAAAGTCCAATATGTGGGTGCGGAGGAACATCTAAATTTTCTGAAGCGGTCATTTCTGCTGGTCCCATATGGTCGATAAATGCAAATGGACCAACCATTCTTTTTTGTCGAAACGGCAATAATCTACCGACCATAAAATTACCAATATCGGCGGCGCGTTCTTCTATAATTAAATCTACGTTAGACATAAACAATCTTTTCTCCGAAGATAGAAAAATATTTCAAATTAATTTTTGAAAGCTTTTACTTATTCTAGCATAAAAAGTTCAGCGGCAATTCCATCTGATAAAAACTTTCCTTTTTTTGTAATATGAAGTCGATGGTCAGAAATTTCAATTAATCCTTGATTCATAAAATCGGTGATTTGCTGAAGTAGATATTTATGATAGTTTTCTCCAAATTTAGCTGATACATCTTGAAGATTAACGCCCCATTTGGTTCGCAAACGCGTCATTATATATTCGTTATACTGATCGGTTTTGCTTAACATTTCAGCTTCTGAAGGCAACTCGTTTTTTGCTAAACTTTTGATGTATTTTGGGTTGTTATTGATATTCCAACTTCGTTTGTTGCCCACAAAACTATGCGCTGAAGGACCAATTCCTAAGTAATATTTTCCAGTCCAATAAGCGGTATTGTTTTTTGAATAAAAATCATTTTTCCCAAAATTTGAAAACTCGTAATGATCAAAATTATTGGCTTGTAGCGTTTCAATTAAAAAATCAAAATGTTTTTTGGCAGCTTCATCATCAACTGGAGGAATAATTTTCTTTTCAATAAAATGGTGCAAAGCGGTATTGGGCTCGACTGTTAAAGCGTAAGCCGAAATATGCGGAACGCCCAAATCAATAGCTTTTTCAATGTTTGTTTGCCATTCGGTTAAGCTCATTTCTGGAATTCCATAAATCAAATCAATCGAAATATTATCGAAAAACTTTTTTGCTAATGCAATAGAACTGTGGGCTTCTTCTGCATTATGAGCTCGGTTCATCAATTTTAAATCCCGTTCAAAAAAAGACTGAACGCCAATACTCAATCGGTTTACTGGCGTTTGTTGAAGCATTTCTAAATACGATTCAGATAAATCATCAGGATTTGCTTCAAGTGTGATTTCAGGATTTCCAACAACTTTATAATGCGAAAAAATGGTTTCAAAAATCTGATTCAATTCCGTTTGATTGAGCAAGCTAGGCGTGCCACCGCCAAAATAAATATTTTCGATGGTAGAACCTAGCTCGTTTTTGCGCAAAATCAATTCATTGCAAAGGGCATCCACCAAAGCTGTCTTGTGTTTTAGCGAAGTAGAAAAATGAAAATCGCAATAATGACAAGCCTGTTTGCAAAACGGAATATGTAGGTAAATGCTCATTTTATTTTTTTACACGTTTCTGATTTTGCTGTACAAAAGCATCCCAACCAGTATAATTTTTTTGGGCAGTAGGTTTTCCAGAATTATAAAAATGGCAAACTGCAGCCGCAAGACCGTCGGTTGAATCTAGGTTTTTAGGAAGCTCTTTTAAGTTGAGCATATTTTGCAACATTTTGGCAACTTGTTCTTTGCTGGCATTTCCATTTCCCGTAATCGCCATTTTTATTTTTTTAGGCAAGTATTCTGTAATGGGAACTTGACGCGATAATCCTGCCGCCATAGCAACACCTTGTGCACGACCAAGTTTGAGCATCGATTGAACATTTTTGCCAAAAAAAGGCGCTTCAATGGCGATTTCATCTGGATGATGAGCATCAATCAGTTCGATTGTACGTTCAAAAATCAGTTTTAATTTGGTGTAAGGATCATTATATTTTTTTAAAATCAATTCATTGAGTTCCACAAATTGCATTTTCTTGTTCACAATTTTAATAACGCCGAAACCCATAATCGTCGTTCCGGGATCTATGCCTAATATGATTCGATCGTTCTCCAAATTATAAAAAAATTGTTTATTTGTATATGATTTCACACCAATACAAAACTAAGCATTTCATTTTACCCGTTGCCAAATTCCTTTTGGTAAGTTTGACATTGGTGGTGCTTGTTTTTTGGCTAGATTTTAAACAAGCCGATTTAATTCACATCAAAAGTAAATGGCTTGAATTTGGCTGGCTGCAGTGGTTTTTTGTTACAAAATTGGTGCTTGTCTTTAGTGCGTTAAACTGGTTTTTTGAAAGTTTAAAATGGCAAGAATTAGTAAGTTCAAGATTTGAAATTACACTCAAAAAAGCTGTAAAAGAACAATTAGCAGCGCAAAGCTTGGCTATTTTTACGCCCAACCGAATCGGTGAATTTGGTGCTAAAGCCTTGTTTTATTCGCCTAATAAACGAAGCGATATTTTGACTTTTACGTTCTTAGGGAATCTATTTCAGTTATTAACGACTGTTTTTTTTGGCATTTTTGGCTTAGCTTTTTTAGTCTATCATCAAGTTGATATAGATTATTCTAACGTCTTATGGTTTGTTTTTTTTACAGCGATTTTACTACTGTTTTTAACCCTTTCAAGAAAAAAATGGAAAGATTTAAAATGGATTCAACCCATAAAAAAAGCCTTGTGCTTACCGCGAAAACATACCTGTAAATTAGCACTTTTTTCTTGTTTGAGGTATGTTGTTTTTTCGCATCAATTTTATTTTTTGGCGCTCGTTTTTGGCGTTGATTTGCCTTACGAAACTTTTATGCTCTTATTGTTTTCAACTTATTTTTTAGCTTCTGTAATTCCTAGTGCTTTCTTGTTAGATATGGGCATAAAAGCTGGAATAGGCAGTTTTTTATTTTCAGAATTTGGTGTTTTACCGAGTTTAATTATCGGAATTACCGCCTTATTATGGATTGCAAATGCCGTTTTGCCAGCAATTATAGGGAACTTTTTTTTGTGGAAATTGAAATGGAAAGGCGTTGTTACTTCAACTAAACTTTTAAGCGCTTAATATGTGGATTTTCAGCCTGATTTTTGTAATTTATGCTGCTTTAATGCTTTGGGTTTTAATCGGAATTAAGCGATCAACGACTGCTGAAAAAAACACTAATTCTCCGAACACCACTTTTTCTGTACTGATTCCTTTTCGTAACGAAATACGGCATTTGCCAAATTTGCTAGAAAGTATTCAACAATTAAAATATCCAAATCAAAACGTAGAATTTATATTTATTAACGACCATTCTGAAGATGATTCAGTTGAAATAATTCAGGAATTTTCAAGTAAATTCACGATAAGAATTCTTCATAATTCAACTAACGAAACCGGAAAAAAATGGGCGTTATTGAATGGAATTAAAGCGGCAACAAACGATTATATTCTCACAACCGATGCCGATTGTTGGTTGCCAATCGATTGGTTGAAGTGTTTTCATAATGAAATTCAATTTTCGAACTCCAAAATGATTGTTGGGCCAGTCGCCATAAGAAGAGGTAATTCGTTTTTAGAGAAGTTTCAATACTACGATTTTTTAGCACTCCAAGCCATAACTTTAGGTGGTTTCGGCTGGAAAAAAGCTTTACTCTGCAATGGTGCTAACTTATGTTACAGCAAAAATGCTTTTTTTGAAGTAGATGGTTTTCGAGGGAGTTTAAATGTTGCAAGCGGCGATGATGTTTTTTTGATGAAAAAATTTCAACAAAAACAATTTAAAATCACTCATATTTCAAATTCCGAAGCTTTAGTGTTGACCGAGCCAGCTGGCAATTTTTCAAGCCTTGTACAACAACGAAAACGTTGGTTAAGTAAAAACCATAAAAGTGGAAACCTATTGAATTTTAGTATTGTAGCTGTAGTTTTTATGATGAATTTGGCGTTACTTGCATTAGTTGTTTTATCGTTAATCAGCATTGATTTTTTTAGTATTTTTGTAGGTGTAATACTGTTAAAGTTTTTAGTTGACTTTATCTTAGTATTTGAAACAGCAAGGCAATATCGCATTCCTGTTTGTTGGAAAGAATTTGTAAATACTTTTGCTTTATATCCATTCGCTTTAGTATTGATTTTTATATGGAGTTTTTCAAATTCTTATAACTGGAAAAACAGAATAATAACTCGCAAATAATTCATTATGAAATATAAACTACTCATTTTTTTCTTAGCGTTTAGCTTGTTCACTTTTGCTCAAGAGGAATTCACACAAGCCTCGAAAGAAGCACTAGAGATGCAATACGAAGAAAAAGGGAAACTGTCACTTTTGGTTAGTAACATAACTTCTGAGCGGCGTTTTTTTCTGGAAAAAGGAAATAAGATTGAAGAGTTAACCGAAGAAAATTATCAGAATCAACTCAATGCCTTTACGATGGATATGGATTTAAATACTTTTGAGGTTGATTTTAATTTACGCGATTTAGCTCGTTTTGTAAATAAATACAACAAAGGAGGCGAAGATAATTTGAGTAAAGGAACGGGTATAAAAGCGCGCTTAGGAATTTGGGGAGGTGTAAGCAATTTTCAAGAATTTAATAATCCAATTAATGAAAAATTACCTCATTTTGGTGCAGAAATAGAAGTGTATAGTGAAACAAGTTACAGTAGAAATTCGCTTATTTTTCAAGCTAGAACAAATATTGCAAATGATGCCTATGATTTAGAAAATCGTGAGTTAATGTTAGGCTATCGGTTCAAAATCATCGACACACATCATTTTCATTTTTATGCAGAATCCGAATTAATCACCTTTTCACATTATTCCGAAACTTATTTTGATGAAGCTGAAAATCAAGAGAAAAACTATTCCGGCTATAGCTTAGATACGCCAATTGGTTTGGGAGCGGGAATGGCTCTGCGTTTATTTAAAGAAACATTTTTAACCCTTAATTACTCCAATATTATTCGACTTAGCAATACATCAACCCAAGATTTTCCAGTTGATTTAAGATTTGGAATTAAATTTAAATTGTAACTCTTGTTGCATATAGTTTTTTTGTTGCAGTCGTTTTTCGATTATAAAATTATAGGCTAAGGACTATTCAGTAACAATTATAAGCGGAATTTGATATGCGCTAGTTACAGGGACTCCGCGTTTTTGGGCAGCATAAATTGGTGGTAATTCCTGAAACGATTGTTTAACGGTTTTTTCGATTGCTAGTGTTTGATTTTTAAAACGATTGGGGATTTCTATTTGTTCGAGTTTAATTTTATTGCTGTGCGTAACCACAAAATGTATTTTTATGGTGTCGTTTTTTGAAGAATTGGCATCCCAATCTTTAGACTGAAAATTTTGCTCGAGTTGCGTCGTAATTTTATTAAAAAAACAACGTTCAAGATTTTCTTCACGTTCGGGGTTGCAATCGTTAAAGCTCGGATACGCATCCACTTCATTAAACGAAATGTTATTTAGCTCCTCGTTTACGATTTCGTCAACATTTAATTTTTGTTTTTTGAGCTTGTTGCAGCTGCCAAAACAAAGCAAAATAAAAAGAAAAACAATTTTTATTTTCATAGTGTAAATGTAAGTAATTGTCTACGAAAATATAATTCTAGTGGGGTATTTTGTTAAATGGAATTTGACTTTGTCTAAGGAGAAGTTTTCTTACTGCCGATTTTCTCATTATCTTTCGCTTTAAAATTAAAAAATAACAGAAAGATGGAAATCGCATTGTTTATTCTTGGTTTAGCATTAATTATTTCTGGAATAATTGGGAGCTTTTTGCCTGTTTTGCCAGGACCACCTTTGGCTTGGTTAGGATTATTAATGTTGTATTTTGTGCCAGAAATCCCTTATGATTATTGGCTTCTTGGAGTTTCTTTGTTTTTTGCTGCTGGAATTATGATTTTAGATTTTTTAATACCAATCTACGGAACAAAAAAATATGGAGGAACAAAGTATGGAATGTATGGAGCAACTTTTGGATTGATTGTTGGTTTGTTTTTTCCACCATTTGGAATTTTAATTGGGCCATTTGTCGGTGCATTTTTACTGGAAATTATCTTTAATCAAAGTTCAGCTAAAAATGCCTTTCGTTCTGCTTGGGGATCTTTTGTCGGTTTCTTGGTTTCCACTTTTATGAAATTTATTACTTGCCTCATTTTCTTGATAATTTATATCTACAAAGTATGGCAATATGGCGATGTTATTTTTTAAATTCGAAAACTGAAATTTTTTAGCAATCTAATTTTTAATTGTTGAAATTCAATTTGATTACAATAACTCAAAATCACAAAAAAATGAATTCACACAGTATAGCGGAAATAGCCGATATCATTTATAAAGCACATCTCAACAAAACTGAATGTGAGCCAGTTCGCGATCTAATTGGTGGTAAAGATTTAGAAAAAGCATATCAAATTCAGTCTAAAAACATTCAAAAGGAAATAGAAAAAGGAAAAAAAGTTGTCGGGATAAAAATCGGATTAACTTCTTTTGCTGTTCAAAAACAACTTGGTGTAGATGAACCTGATTTTGGTGTTTTGTTGACGGGAATGGAATTCAACAACCAAAGCAAAATTCCTTTTAGTGAATTGATGCAACCTAAAGCTGAAGCTGAATGGGCTTTTGTTTTAAAAACCGACATTAGCCAGCCCATAAAGAATCTCGAAGAAATGGCAAATGCAATTGATCATGCTAAAGTTGCAATTGAAATTGTTGGTAGCAGGATTAAAAATTGGGACATTACCATAACCGATACCATTGCTGATAATGCTTCGGCGAGTCATTTTGTCCTTGGCGAAAACAAAATTCCGCTGAGCAAAATCGATTTAGAAAACTGCCAGATGGAAATGTTTCAGAATGAAAAATTGGCTTCTGAAGGAACTGGAAAAGCTTGTATGGGAAATCCGTTGGTTGCTGCTAAATGGCTTGTAAATAAAATGATTGCTATGGGAACGCCGCTTCAAGCTGGAGAAATTATTTTATCTGGCGCACTTGGGCCGATGGTCAACATCAATCCAGGCGACGAATTTAGAGCGAAAATTGATGATTTTGATGAAGTTAAATTTAAAGTTGATTAATTGATGAAAACTTACGTGGCATTGTTACGCGGAATTAATGTCGGCGGTAAACGGAAAATTAAAATGGCAGATTTAAAAAAGCTATTTGAAAGTTTATCGTTTTCAGAAATTACGACTTACATCCAAAGTGGGAATGTCATTTTTGATGTGCCAACTTCTTGTAAAACTTCAGTTTTGACCAACCAAATAACTAAAGAAATTGAAAAAGAATTTGGTTTTGAAGTTCCAGTTCAACTAATTGAAGAAGAGGTGTTTCAGAATTCTTTTTCGGAAAATCCATTTTTAAAAGAAAACGTTTCAGTAGCAAATTTGCACCTAACTTTTTTGAGTGAAACTCCTCGCCAAGAAGCCGTTCAAAAGCTAAAAGAAATTGATTGTGCTCCAGATGAATTTCAAATTGTAGCGAATAAGATTTTTCTTCACTGTGAGAATCCGTACCACAAAACAAAACTGAATAACACTCTAATAGAAAGAAAACTTGAGCTAAGCGCCACAACTAGAAATTGGAAAACCATTAGTAAATTGGTTGCGCTTCTCAATCAACGAAAAAATAATTAATAATTATACAGATGAATATACTTAGAATAGTTTTATCAATTATAGCTAAAATTGTTATTGGCAGCTTAGTCCACATATAATTGCACCGCCAGCAGGAATTGACACAACAACGCAAGAAGGATTAGCCGACGCAATTCCGTTATTTCAGCCCAAACATTTTATATTTCCATTTCTGGCACACGCCATCGGAACTTTTGCAGGGGCTTTAATTGCAGCAAGAGTTTGCAAAACCAGAAAACTGATGGCGGCATTAATTGTAAGCGGATTTTTCTTGATTGGTGGAATTATAAATGTAATATTATTGCCGTCGCCAGTTTGGTTTACCGCAGTAGATTTAATTTTTGCTTATTTTCCAATGGGATTATTAGCTGCTAAAATTTCAGGTAAAAGCAGTCTTAGTTATTCGTCAAAATGATCTTAAAAGAGTTGAATTCAATGGTATGACATTTCATGACAAAGCAAATGTCGTATAAAAACCGAATAAAGTCTGCAAAAATAAATGGTTGAATGTCTACTTTTAGAGCAAATAAAAGTAACAGACGTATGAATTTAATAGCTGATAAAATTAAAGAAAACCGAAAGATTAAGGGGCTAACTCAAGAAGAACTAGCGGAAAAAGCAACAATAAATTTACGAACTATTCAGCGAATAGAAAATGCCGAAAGTGAACCTAGAGGAAAAACTTTGAAACTGATAAGCGATGTTTTAGAAATTGATTTAAACGAGTTAGTATTGGATGAAAAATCAATTGCCAATAGAAATCTAACAACAAGAATTGCTAATGGAATTCTTATTTTATTAATCAACTTTCTGTTGATTGGGATTATCGGTTTCCTGACTTTAGATTCAAATGCAAATATGAACAGTTTATTCGGTGGAGTTTTGTTGAGTATCCTTATGCCACTTTTTATAGTTCATTTTACCAGAGAAATGAGTAAAATTGAGCGAATGCTTAAATTTGGTGCTGGATGTATTTTTTACTTTATGGCGGTTTTAGTTTTGCACGGATTGCCAATAGGATTTAAAACAGGATTATTTCCTTGCTTATTTATAAGCTTATTTTTTCTTTATTTTGGAAATGAAGTGTTTAAGCCCAAATCATAAAAATATATTTTGTGTTACAAATGTGTTACAATAGAAAAACAAAAAAGCCTTACATTTCTGTAAGGCTTTAATTTTGTGGTCCCACCTGGGCTCGAACCAGGGACTTTCTGATTATGAGTCAGATACTCTAACCAACTGAGTTATAGGACCAAGTTCATTGCTTAAACAATAGAACTTTTTGAGAGCGCAAAAATAGAGATAACTTCTCTATTGACCAAAATTTAATTTGTTTTTTCTTGACAAAGCTCGACTAACACGCCGTGACTAGATTTGGGGTGCAAAAAGGCGATTAGTTTATTATCGGCTCCTTCTTTTGGTTTTTTGTTGAGCAATTCAAAACCTTTTGCTTCTAATTCTTTAATTTCCCTTTCAATATCATCTACAGCAAAAGCAATGTGGTGAATGCCCTCGCCGCGTTTGGCTATAAATTTTGCAATGGCACTGTTTTCGTTTGTGGCAGAAAGCAATTCAATTTTACTTTCTCCCGAACGAAAAAACAAAGTTGAAACGCCTTCGCTTTCTACATTTTCTTGTTTGTAAGCTGGTTCACCTAGTAAGGCTTCGTAGGTTTTTGAAGCTTCTTCTAAGTTTTTTACGGCAATGCCTAAGTGTTCAATTTTTTTCATAAAAAAACGTTTTCTTTTGAGTTCAAAAGTAGGAATTTGTTGTTTAATTTCTTTTTGAATATATGTATGTTGCTTAAAATCGATATCCAATTCTTAGATGTAAATTAAGAGCAACTTCACTTTCATTTTCCGAATACCCTGCATTTTCTGCAAAAATGTAACGATAGCCAACGCCAAAACCTGCTTCATAATTGAAGTGATTACCGATATTTCTACGAATTCCCCAAGTAGGAATAATTGAAATATCACTAATAACAGCAATGTTGTCGTAGTTTGAAATGGTAAACCAATCGGGATGATAACTGGTTTTAAGCGCAACAAAATTACCGCTGTTTCCTGCTATGTTTTTTGATTTTTCAACGCGTTTATTAAGGTTGTAATACCAACGTGGTTCGAGCGTTAAAACAGGGGTTATGACATAACCTGTATCGTCGTAATAACTGCCGCCCCAAATTCCGCTATCTAAACCGATTTCGAAACGCAATGAAATTGGATCATAAAGTTTAGTTTCATAATTTGCCCAAGCTCCTAAAAAACCTGCTTGAAAATTAAAATCATTTTTTCAACACTAGCATTTTGACCTTGAACCGAAAACATTATAAAACTTAAAGCGAACAGTAAAAATATTTTTCTCATTTAATGTGTGATTTTGAAAGTGATTTAATTAGTGATAAAATTATTTTTTAGTTGAAATGTGCAGTCTATTCCTCATTGATTCTTTTTAACTCAAGGTCTTGAAAGTCGTAGCTAAAATCTATATTAGGAGAAACACCTTTCATTGTAAATCCAGTAGCTTTGCCTTTTTCATCTAAAATAAAACTCACAAAAGCATCAGCATCTTCTAAACTTTCATCAGCCCATTTGACTACAAACGTATTGGCTTTATAAAACTGCATTTTTCCTTTCAGTTTTGGCGAACGCTCAGCTCTAAACCACAACTGATTATTTTCTTTGTAAATAACGATTTCTCCAAACCAATCATCTTTATAATTGCCAATAAAATCAGCTTTTTCAATGTGCGAATCATCTGAGTTTTCAGCGGTTTTCATCACTTCTGAAACAAACTCTTCAGCCTGATTATTTTTCTGGTTGAGCATTTTTTGGTAATATTCAACCCAATCAAATTCACTTAAACCAAGGTGTTGATCAACGATAAATTGACTTACGGCATAAAAAACACCAACTCCGTCATTGCTAGTATTGGTTAACACTACAACACCCAGGTTTTGGTCAGGAATAATTACCACTCTCGACAACATTCCTGGAAGCGCACCCGTATGAGAAACTTGCAAATTTCCTTGTACATCTCTTAAAAACCAACCCAAACCATAACCTGAAAAATGCGAGTTATACCTAGGATTTCTATCGACTTGGTTAGGTGTATGCAGCGACCACATTTCTTGCAAACTAGCTTCACTGAAAAGTTCTTTTTCTAAATCATCTCCATATTTTCCTTTGTTGATAAGTACTTGTAGCCATTTTGCCATATCTTCGGCTGTAGCATAAATTCCGCCAGCGGCGCCATTGAGTTTTTCAGGATCCCAATTTATCGTTGAGGTGATTGATAATTCTCCATCGGTGTTTATGTGCGGATCGCTGAGTTTTTTATGATTGTTGAGACTTGTAATTGCTGCGTAGGAATCGTTCATTTCAAGCGGATCAAAAATCCGTTTTTCAATAAAATTTTCCCAAGACATTCCGCTAGTTCGTTTGATGATTTCGCCGGCGATAAAATACAGCAAATTGTCATAATCAAATTTTGTTCTAAAAGCAGATGTTGGTTCAAAGTATTGAAAATTTGTTATGATATCATCAATCGTAAAATCAGTGCCATCAGGAAAAATCATCAAATCGCCTGCACCCAGACCTAATCCGCTTCGGTGAGTAACCAAATCTTTAATATTAAAATGATTAGTTACATAGTCGTTGTACATTTTAAATTCAGGAATGTGTTGAACAACTTTGTCATTCCATTTCAATTTTCCTTCTTCTGCTAAAATGGCTAAAGCAGCGGTTGTAAAAGCTTTTGAATTAGATCCGATTCCAAAAATGCTTTTCTTGCTCGCTTTTTTGTTGGTTTTTATAGACTGAATTCCGTATCCTTTTTGGTGAATAATTTTTCCGTCCTTTACCACCGCAACTGCCGATCCAGCTACATTAAATGTGTGCATTGCTCGGTCTACAATCGAGTCGATTTGTGATGAAGTAGTTTGCGAAAAAACAGGATTTTTTGAAAAACTAAGCAGTAAAAATAATAGTAGAAGCGATTTTAAGTAATAAGCTTTTATCATAGTTTTTTGTTTATAAAATGATTTTAACCGAGATAAGATTCAATTTCCTTTACTGTTTGTTTAGCAGTTTTCCCAACACCATAAATAGTTGCCGAAGCGTATCCCGTCCAATTTCCATAGCCCACTAGCCAAAGACCATCTGTTTTTTTCGCCCTCGTTCCTGTTGTTTTTATTTTGCCATTGTCAAAAATAGCTAAACTGCTGAGGTGTTTCAAGTGAGGTTTAAATCCTGTACACCAAATGACAATGTCAAAAGCTTCTTTAGTGTTATTTTCCCAAATTACGCCATCACTATAAAAAGATTTAAATGGTCTGTAATCCTTATAAACATTTCTTTTTAAACCATCTTTTACGCTTTCAACTTGAACAATATCACTTAAAGAAACCTTGGCTGAAGCCTTTTTTTCGGTGTTTTTCTGCAAGTATTTTTCGGTTGCTTGTTGAAATAAATACCGGCCGTCTATATGTTCGGGTAAAAAATTAGGTGTTTTTAAAGTTACCCATTTTGTAGTTGCGTATTTAGCGACTTCAGCTAAAATTTGTGCACCTGAGTTACCGCCACCGACTACCAAAACTTTTTTGTCTTTCATTTGGTCTGGATTTCGATAATCGACAGAATGAATTTGTTTCCCTTTAAACTTATCGGTATTTGGATATTCAGGAATAAATGGATTGTTGGCAGTTCCGGTAGCGCTCACCAAAGCACGGCAATACAATATTGTAGATTCTGTTGTGATTTTAAAACGATTATTTTCTTTCGTAACATCAACAACCGTTGTGTTTCTTTGAACAGGGAAATGATACCGATTTTCGTAGGCTTCTAAATAATCAATAAATTCATCTTTAGTAGGATATTCTGCATCGGTTTTTGGCATTTGCCAACCCGAAAGCGAGCTGTATTGCCTGGGTGAAAATAATTTAAGACTGTCCCAAGTTTTTAGCCACGCTCCGCCTGCCTTGCTGTTTTCATCCAGCACAAGATAGTCGATTTCTTTTCTTTTTAAAAAGTAAGCTATAGATAAACCAGCTTGGCCTCCGCCAATAATAATCAAATCATAAATCTTCATAAAAATGTTTTTTTCGGTTTAAAAAGGCTAGTTTTTTAAGTGATTTGACTTCAGCTCAATGCGAAATCGTAAAGTTATCAATAATAATTAAAATTCCAACTTTTGTTGTGAAGAGTCAGTCATTCAATAATGATTTATTGTTTTAATGATTTAATAGCCTGTTTTAAGCCTGTTTGAAATTGTGTACCTTTGTCCACAAAATTAGAATTAGCTGAGTCGTTATTCAACCTAATAGAAAAAGGAATAATAATTCAAGCTAAAAACGGTACATCAGGTTATGGAAACAAATAGACAGAAGAAAATTGCGGGTGTTATTCAAAAAGATTTGAGTGAAATTATCGCTCAAATTTTGAGAGACGCAGCGCAATCAAATATTATAGTATCGGTGACAAAAGTGAGGGTTACGCCAGATTTACTTCAGGCAAAAGCTTATTTAAGCGTTTTCCCAAACGAACACGCAGATGTTATTATTGGAGAAATTAACGATATAAAAACAAAAATAAAGCATCAAGTAGCTCTGCGTACCAAAAATCAGTTGCGTAGAATGCCAGAACTCAGTTTCTATAACGATGATACACTTTCGTATATAGAAGATATTGAAAAAGCATTTGATGGTAGCGAAGACCCGATAAAAAACCCAGATTTATTAGATAAGCGCAAAAAAAATTGAATTTTTCGCTCTACATAGCCAAGCGGTATTTGTTTACCAAAAGCGATAATAATGCGATCAATTTTATTTCGCTCATTGCTATATTGGGTGTTGTTGCAGGTGCATTTTCTTTATTTGTAGTGCTTTCTGGTTTTGCTGGTCTAAAAGAATTTAGCCTTGCATTTACCAATGATTTTGATCCTGACCTAAAAATTGTACCCAAAACAGGAAAACGCATTACAATCGACGAAGAAAAGCGACGAGAAATTGAAAATTTTACAGAAGTTATTCATTTTTCTGAAGTCATTGAAGAACGCACACTTTTAAGTTTTAAAGATAAAAATACACCAGCGTACATCAAAGGAGTCGATTCTGTGTTTCAGTCGGTAAACTCCATCGAAAAGAATGTTGTTATTGGGCGCTGGATAAACGGTTCTCATCAAGCAGTTATGGGAAACAGCATTGCCCGATCGCTTTCCATCGGAATAAATGACGCTACTGGTGTACTCGATTTTTTGGTACCAAAACCTGGGAAAGGGCAAATAACTTCTATCGACAACGCGTTTAGAAAGCGCAATGCTACTTTAAGCGGAATTTATTCCATTGGCGAAGAACTCGATAAAAAATTTGTTTTTACTGAAATTGAATTTGCCCGAGACTTATTAAATTTTGAAGCAAATGAAATTACAGGAATCGAGTTGAAAGTCTCCCCCAAAATTGATGATTTAGATCAATTGAAATCGGATTTAGCAGCCATTTTTGATGACCAGGTCGTGGTAAAAGATCGAATTCAACTGAACGACCAATTGTACAAAATGCTAAACACCGAAAACTTGGCAGTGTATTTAATTTTTACCTTGGTCTTAATCATTGCATTGTTCAATGTTATTGGATCAATAATTATGGCTATTCTTGACAAAAGAAATAATATTGTTACGCTATATAATCTAGGAGCAACCCGTTTTCAACTAAAATTGATTTTTTTCTTGCAAGGTAGTTTGCTTACGTTTTTAGGTGGATTGCTTGGATTGTTTTTAGCGATTTTACTGATTTTTAGTCAAATTAAATGGGGCTGGTTTATGATTACACCAAGTTTACCTTATCCTGTAAAATTTGAAATCAGCAATGTTTTTATTGTCATAATTACCTTATCACTTTTAGGTTTGTTGGCATCCTTAATCGCTGCCAGTCGTGTGACCAAAGTTTTGAAAAAGTAACTTTAAAGTTTGCTGGTAACTGCTAATTGAACCAAATCTTCAACAATATTTACGCCTTTGTTTTTGGTGTACCAAAGCTGTAAGGTTTCTCTAAATTCTACGCGTATTTCTCCGAATGATTTTTTTTCATCTTCTACCATTTTTGTAGCAGTAGAAGGTCGCGGGCCCCAAGTAAATAAAATGTTTTTGCTTGCAGGCTCGAATGCGATTAACTTCGGAATTGATTTCCCTCCGTTGGTTAAAAACGCATTCATCAACTCATCATTATCATCTCGCAAGACTAATTTTAAATCGATGTTCGGATTCAATTCGGCTAATTTGTTGATGTAAGGCAAGGCATTGGCAGCGTCTCCACACCAACCTTCTGTAATCACCAACCAAGTTTGTGGCGTAGCAATATTTTTGATTTGTTCTGCGTAATCTTGATCAATTTTTGCAGTTTTGTCCCAACGCTTCATGCGTTGTAAACTAAGTTTGGTATAACTCAAAAAAGCTTCACTTTGTGTATTTCCTGTAGCTTTTCCGTTTTTGAATAGTTGCTCTACTAATTCTTTATAAGAAGAATAATCAAATGCTTTGGGCAAAGCATTTTCAATTAACTGACGCTTGTTGTCCATTTAGAAATAAAATATTTTTGATTTTAATCAGCGTTTCCAGCCGATAGCTGAAAATCGGTTTGAGTTGCACTGTTTTTTTAGTTGAATTCTAATCTTCATCTGCGATAAAACGATCATCAACAGGCATCACATTTCCACAGTTAGAGCAAGTTCTTAGCTCTTCTGAAGAATAAAAATGCTTGAAGTGTTTTAAAAAATCAGTTTCGATATCTTGAAGCGGAAAATAGACTTCGTGTAGTTTATGATTGCAATCGTCGCAAAACCACATCAATCCGTCTTTCCCTTCTACATTTTCAGCTCTTTTACGCTCAATTACCAAACCGATGGAACCTTCTTTTCTGACGGGAGAATGCGGAACTCTTGGTGGGTTCAAGTACATATCGCCAGGGCCTAATTTCATCGTTCGTTTTTTGCCTTTATCTTGAATGTGGACTTCAATTTCTCCTTCAAGTTGATAAAACAATTCTTCGGTTTCGTTGTAATGATAATCCTTTCTAGCATTTGGTCCGCCAACAATCATAACGATATAATCTTCAGCGTCTTTATATAAATTTTTATTCCCAACCGGTGGTTTTAATAAATCGCGGTTTTCTTCTATCCATTTATTTAAATTGAAAGGTTTGTTTACACTCATAACGTTGTTTTTTTAATGACAAAATTGCGTTATAAATTTACTTTAATTTCTTTACATATCCATAGTAAATTTGGTGCTTTTCTTTTTGTTATATTTAACCTCAAAATTTTGTCATAAGAAAAATTGTATTCATTCACTATAAAATTTTATATAACAAAATAGTCCAAAGTTCAACTAATAAACAAAAACTACAATGATCACCAAATTTTTATCGCTCGAATGGAAGCAATTTAGCCGTTCGGCATATTTTCAAAAAGGACTTTTTGTAAAGATTTTGATGCTGCTTTTTGTGTTGTATATGGCTTTGGTAGCATTATTTATGGGAGCAGGAAGTTTTTTTATGGTCGAAGAACTCACCGATAAAGACCCGTTTGCTTTTATCAATAGTTTTTTAATTTACTGGGTTTTAGCCGATTTATCAGCTCGGTTTTTTTTACAGCAAATGCCAGTTATGAATATTCAACCACTAATGATTATTCCTATTCAAAAAAATAAAGTCATCAACTTCTTGATTGCTAAAACAGTATTTTCTTTTTGGAATTTACTTCCCTTGCTATACTTTATTCCTTTTTCAGGAGTCCTAATCTACAAAGGTTATGGCGTTGTAAGTGTACTGTCCTGGATGTTAGCAATGATTAGTATTGCTTTGTGTGTTAATTTTATCAATTTTATTATCAACAAAAACAACACTTTTTTTTACTCCTTAATTGGAGTAATAGCTGTTTTAGGAAGTTTGCATTACTTTCAAATCATAAATGTAGAAATTTGGTCTCAACAGCTTTTTACTGCATTTTACCATCAAATATTTTGGTTACCCGTAGTTCTTTTATTGGTTTATTTAGGATACAAGTACAATTTCAATTTTCTTAAAAAACACTTTTATCTAGATGAAGTTGTTCAAAAGAAAACAACCAAAATAGCAACACAAGAACTCAAATTTTTAGATCGTTTCGGGAAAATCGCCCCATTCTTAAAAAACGATGTGCGAATGATTTGGCGAAATGCGCGACCTAAGCAAGTATTGCTAACGTCGTTCTTTTTCTTGTTTTACGGGCTGATTTTTTACACGCAAGAAATGTACACCGATATGCCAGCAATTTTAGCCTTCGCCTCCATTTTCGTAACAGGCGGGTTTTTGCTCACTTTCGGTGCTTATGTTCCTTCTTGGGACAGCGAATATTACAAGTTAATGATGAGTCAAAACATTCCTTACAAAGATTATTTAGCATCCAAATGGTTGCTAATGACGGCAGGCGTGTTGGTTTCTACAATTTTAAGCGTTCCTTATATCTATTTCGGATGGGAAATTTACTCCCTCATTTTAGCTGGAGCAGTTTTCAATTTAGGACTCAACTCGCTTATCACTTTGTATGGCGGCGCTTTAAACCGCGTGCCAGTAGAACTCAACGTAAAAGCCAAAGCTTTCGGCAATACTCAAGGATTTAATATGACGCAACTCATCATCGGTTTGCCAAAAATGCTCGGACCAATCATAATATTTTATATTCCGTATAAACTCATCAGCCATAATGCTGGAGTAATAGCATTAGTAATCGCTGGAATTTTAGGCTTGGTGTTAAAAAACGTGTTATTAAAATTTATAGAAAAAACCTATCAAAAAGGAAAATATAAAACCATTGCAGCATTTTCAGAAAAAAAATAATTAGGGGCTTCCCTCGATTCAAAAAATCGAGGTCGGGCTGTCGGCAGTCGCTTTTTTGGGTTTAAAAAGAACCCAAAAAGAGCTTCAACAAAGCCTCCATCCCTAAGCCAAAAAACACCAAGAACTATGATAGAAATAAAAAATATAAGCAAATCTTACAACAATACTGAAGTTTTAAAAGTAGAAGAATTGCACATTCCTAAAGGTCAAAGTTTTGGGCTTGTAGGAAATAATGGAGCAGGAAAAACCACACTCTTCAGTCTTTTCCTAGATTTAATACAACCAACCACGGGAGAAATTGTCAACAATAATGTAGTTGTCAACCAAAGCGAAGACTGGAAACCATTTACTTCTGCTTTTATAGACGAGAGTTTTTTAATCGGTTACCTAACAGCAGAAGAATATTTTTATTTTGTCGGTGAACTTAGAAATCAAACCAAAGTGCAAGTAGATAAAGTCTTGGTAGAGTTTCAAGATTTCTTTCACGGCGAAATTCTTCAACAAAAAAAATATTTACGAGATTTATCAAAAGGGAATCAGAAAAAAGCAGGAATTGTAGCTGCCTTTATCGGTCATCCAGAAGTTATTATTTTAGACGAACCTTTTGCTAACCTTGATCCTTCAACACAAATTAGACTCAAACGGATTTTACGCGAGCTAAGCGAAAACGAAGACGTAACCATTTTGATTTCGAGTCACGATTTGTTACATGTTACCGAGGTTTGCGACCGAATTGTTGTGTTAGACCACGGCCAAGTTGTGAAAGATTTAAAAACAAGTCAGGAAACTTTACAGGAATTAGAAGCTTATTTTGAGCGCTAGTATTGCTGCCTAATTTGTAGATTTGCAGTAAAAAATTGGATTCACTCACACAAATCGTTTTAGGAGCGGCAGTAGGCGAGGCAGCACTTGGAAAAAAAGTTGGCAACAAAGCTGCGTTATACGGCGCCATAGCCGGAACTATTCCCGATCTCGATGTGTTGTCTAGCCATTTTGTAGATACCGTTACCGCAATAGAGTGGCATCGTAGTTTTACGCACTCGTTATTGTTTGCGGTTATTTTTGGGCCAACTTTTGGCTATCTAATTAGTCTTTATGAAAAAAAAGCAAGTTGGAAACAATGGTCTTGGCTTATGTTTTTAGGCTTTTTTACACATGCCCTTTTAGATGCTTTTACCACTTGGGGAACACAACTTTTTTGGCCGTTCGATATCAAAATAGCTTTTAAATCTGTTTTTGTAATCGATCCGCTTTATACAATTCCGTTTTTGTTTTTCTTAATTTGGGCGTTGCTTTTGCCGAAAAAGAGTCCAAAGCGTAGAAAATTAAATTGGCTAGGAATAGGTTGTAGTTCAGCTTATTTAATTTTAGGTTTAATTTTTAAGCAGATTGGTGTTTATCAATTTGAAAAAGCTTTGAAAGAAAATCAGATAACTTACAGTTCATTGCAAGTTCGTCCAGCGCCATTTACCACTTTATTGTGGTCGGCAAATGTAGAAACCGAACATAGTTTTTTGGTTGCCGATTATTCTTTTTTTGATCGTCAACCTATTCAATTTAAAGCGTTTAAGAAAAATCATCATTTGTTGGGCGATTTAAAATTTGAAGATAAAGTAGAGCGATTAATTGCTATTTCTGAGTCTTGGTATACCATTTCAAAAATTGATGATATGCTTATTTTTAACGATTTAAGGTTTGGCTTACTCAGTTTTGATTTAGCCGAAAGTCGGTTTGCATTTGCTTATCAAATCAAGCCACAATCTGGTGGTGTACAAATTGAAGAACTACCAAAAAAACGTGAGGACGCAAAGCAGTTATTAAAAAACTGGTGGGGGAGAGTTACGGGGAATTAGTAAGCGATAAAAGTTACTTTTTTCTGTTTAGAAATGGCAAATATCCAGGAAGTTTTTTTGCTTTTAGACGTTGGTCAAAAGTCATTTTGCTGTAGGTTTCTTCCACAAATTTTAAGTCTTTTTCGTCAAAATTTCGTTCTTCAGGAGTTTGATTTTCCCATTTTTCAATCAGCTTGTTGTAGTTTTTTATCTCTTCAGTACTGATGCTGCTCTCCTCTTCTTTGATGTCTTTTTTAAGATGTCGCCGGATGTTTATTAAACGGATAGGCGTCTTTTTTACTTCAGATCTTATTTTGTCTAAAATATCTTTGGGAGTATCGTTTTTAATGATTACGGTAACCGATAACAGCTCTCTTTCTTCAGGTTTGTAATCTTGCAATAGCACGTTTATTTTCATCCCTAAATCCCTTAAATCGACAAACTTTCCTTCTAATTTAAGAGAATAATCGTCTAGAATCAAAATTTCTAAATCACCCTTATCAGCATTCGAAATAGGCTGGGCGTTTGAAAAACCAGAATGGATAACAAAACATCCTATCACTAAAGTTAGGACAAAGCGTTTCATAGTGTTAGTTTATTTGAGGATGTAAAACTATGTAAATCAACATAGTAAAATATATTGTTCACATTTATTTAACATATTGATTTTGTGTTTTTTCTAAACCTAATGCTTTTAAGTTGTGTTTTTATGATTCTATTTGGTCATGAATTAATGTTTTGTTATAAAATGATTAGAACTTTTAAACATCACTATAATTAGTAAGGTTGGTTTTAGTTGTGCTTAATATTTTGATTATCAGTAATATTTTTTTGTTTTTGCCAAAGCTTATATTAAACTGTTTTCTGAAAATGATCAGCAATTTGTTTTGTTGAAGAAGCCTTTTTAAGTGTCTATTATCAAAAAAAATCTTTAATCATTAGATGTAGAAATTTTATTACATAAATTCTAAAAATGGCTTTTTGTAGTGTGTGTTTTGATAATTTAAACCGATTGAATTGAGTTTTTGATTGCCAAATTTGTTTCTTAAAGTCAAATTTAGTTCATAAAAAAGCAATCTGTTTGACCAAAAATGATTTTTTATTATCTTTAGCTTAAAAATCTATTATGTCAACTTCACATTCATATTATTCCATAAAGGAATGGTCAGAAGCCGATCGACCTCGAGAAAAATTAGTGAATAGCGGAAAGGAACACTTGAGCAATTCAGAGTTGTTAGCCATTTTAATTGGTTCAGGAAGCAGAAATGAGAGTGCTGTAGATTTATGCCGAAGAATTCTGCAAGATAATCAGCATAAATTAGGAAAGCTGGCACAATTGTCTGTAGGTCAACTAAAAAAATATAAAGGAATTGGTGAAGCAAAAGCAATCAGCATTGTTGCAGCTCTAGAAATTGGTAGAAGAAGAGGAGGAGAGCAAGCTTTACGGCGACCAAAAATTGGCTCTAGCGAAGATGTTTTTCAAGTAATGCAGTCATTAATCGGTGAGTTGGAGCACGAAGAATTTTGGATGCTGATGCTTAACAATTCCAACAAAATCATAGCGAAACATAAAATTAGTAAAGGTGGAATAACCGGTACGTTGGTCGATATTCGTTTGGTGTTTAAAAAAGTTATAGAAGTCGGTGCGGTATCAATTGTTTTAGCGCATAATCATCCATCTGGCACGCTAAGACCGAGTCGGCCTGATCAGCAGATTACAGATAAATTAAAAAAAGCAGGAGAAGTTTTGGATGTAAAAATTCTCGATCATTTAATTATTACAACCAATTCATATTTTAGTTTCGCAGACGAAGGGCTGATGTAATTTGATGATTTATTTGTAATTACTTCTGCTAATTTTCTTACTTTAGAGATTTCTAAATTCAACGAGAAACCAATGAATATACTTGTATTTGTTTCAAAAGAAACACCTAGAATTCAATATACATTTAAGCAAATTTGTAATCGAATTTTAGGGCTGCAAGTACATTTTACTACAAAAATAGAAGATTTTATAGCTTTTGACGGTGTCAAGTTTTCTTATGGAAAAAAACAATTAGGAAAAGAGATTTTCATTGAAGAATCTGGGTTGTTGCAAGAACAAGGTTTTACGGACATCGATATTCAACTAGGTGAGTGGGACGGAGTTCCGTGTTTTTTTTCAGTGTCAAAAGAGAGCGATATACCATTTGATTTTTTTTCTGCGGCTTTTTACTTACTCACGCGCTATGAAGAGTACCAGCCCTATGTAAAAGATATGAGCGGCGGTTTTCCGGTAGAAGAAAGTTTAGCAGTAAAAGGAGATTTTTTGAAACGCCCTGTAATCGATTTATGGGCTTATAAATTTAAACAAATACTCACCAAAAAATTTGAGGTTGAGTTTCCTAAACGAAAGTTTGAAGTCAATACGATAGTTGCCGTAGAAGAAGCTTTTGCTTATCGCAACAAAGGAATTGTAAGACTTTTAGGTGGCGGGATAAGAGATTTATTAGCGCTTAAATTTGCTAAAACTATCGAGCGAATTAAAGTAGTTTTTCGATTAGCAAAAGATCCTTATGATATATATGATGAATTGATTGATTTTGTTCATAAGCATCAAATAAAATTGCTTTTTATGTTTCAGTTAAGCGATTTTTCAAAAGAAAACCGAAATATAAATTATAACAATAGACGTTATCATCATCTCATAAAATCGATGGGCGATTACGCTTATATTGGTTTGTTGCCAGGTTTTGACGCGTTGCAAAACCTAAAAGTCTTCAGCAAGGAAAAACAACGTTGGGAAGACATTATTCGGCATAATTTGGAAGCAACTTTAATCAAGCGTTTTCCAATGAATTTCCCAGAGTCTTATATACATTTTATGCAGTCGGAAATCAAAATGGATTTTTCCATGGGATATCAAAAAGAATTAGGATTTCGTGCCGGAACTAGTTCACCGTATTTGTTTTATGACTTAAATTTAGAACAAACATCTCCCTTAAAAATTTATCCATATCTCCTAAATAGCCTTATTTTTGAAAAATATAATTATGATGAAGTTCGTTTAGAATTGGAAACGATAAAAGAAGAATTATCAAGTGTGGGGGGTAACTTTAATATGATTTTTGACAACCGTGATTTTGCTAATCCCTACCAAAATCATACGTATTCTTTGCTGAAATTTGCTTATGGAAAACACTAAGATAACAAATGTTTTTTTTGATTTAGATCATACCTTATGGGATTTCGATAAAAACTCTGCAATAACGTTTAAACAGATTTTTGAAACTGAAAATTTAGCTATCCCGTATGATTTATTTATGCAAACATACGTTCCACTAAACCTTGCTTTTTGGAAAAAATATCGGATGAATGAAATTACTAAAGAAGAATTGCGTTACTCACGTCTAGCTGAAGTTTTTAAAGCGATTAATTACGCTGCAAGCGATGAGCTAATCGATTTGATAGCCAATAAGTATATCGAATATTTATCAGAACAAACACACTTGTTTCCTGGAACTCACGAGGTGTTAAACGATTTGAAATCGCGTTATAGTTTACATATTATCACCAATGGATTTGATGAAGTTCAGTACAAAAAACTTGATAAATCTGGGTTGAAAAACTACTTTTCGACAGTTACTACTTCAGAAGATGTTAACTACAAAAAACCTCATCCCAAGGTTTTTGAGTTTGCGTTAGAAAAAGCTCAAACCAATGTTGAATCTAGCATTATGATTGGTGATAATTTGGAAGCCGATATTCAAGGAGCTTTAGCATTTGGAATGGATGCTATTTATTTTGGTACCGAAAAATCATTTACTGGCAAACGAGTAGAACATTTAATGGACTTAAAAAAATATTTATAATGAAGAATTTCCTGTTAATTTTCTTTTTTCTCTATATAAGCGCAACATCAGCACAATCTGTTTTTGAAGATTACGAATATGTCGTTGTCCCGATGAAATTTAGCTTAACCGATGAAGAAGACGAATATAGACTAAACACTTTAGTGCGGTATTTGCTAAAGGAGGAAGGGTTTAAAGCCTATATGAGCGAAGAGCACAAACCCATTGATTTTGAAGGTAATCCATGCGACGGATTGTATGTAGATGTGCAAAAAGAACGTAAAATTTTAACTACGGAAATTACAATCGAGTTTTATGATTGTCGACGAAAATTAGTTTATAAAACCGACCCTGGAATAAGTCGTGAAAAATCTTACAAAAAAGCATATCAAGAAGGAATAAGAGAGGCTTTTAAAGAGATTGAATTTGTAAACTTCAACCTTAATGAAACCGTTCATGGAAATAAAAAGGAAAGAAAATTAGAAACGAAAGAAGAAAAGGAAGCTATGCGCAAGAAAGTGATTCGCTCACAAAGTACCGCTTACAAAAAAGCAGGAAGCACATTTTTATTATTTCCAGTTGATGATAATTATGAATTGTACGACGAACAGGTGAATAACAAATTAGCAGAATTGAATAAAGCCGATCGAGGCTCTTATATTTATAGCTCAAAAGAAATTAACGGAGCTGCCTATTTTACTCCAGAAGGCGATTTAGTGTTAGAATACAGGGACGAGATTACCGACGAAATGAAAGAAATACGCTATTTACGTGAGTAAAAACCTTACATTTTTTAACTATGTACAGAAAAAAGAAATTTAAAATAAGGAGAGTTGTCGCAAAACAATTTAAGCTTTAGGAGTTTTTGAAAACCGCTTTAACCCATAAATACCGCCAGCTAACAAACTTATCCAAATAAACCCATCGATAGGTGTTTCAATTTCGTCACCAACATCGTCACCGTCATCTGGATCAGGCGGAGGGTTTCCAATACCTTGTGCATTTACACTAAAGTTTCCTAGTAGTAATGCGATTGCAGTGATTGTAATTAATTTTTGCTGTAAAGCTTTCTTCATAAAAGAATTTATTGTGTTGCTTTTCTACAAGCGTATTTTCAAATTTAGAAAAAGAATTTCATTTTACAAAATCAAAAAGCAAAGATAGAACTTGTAATTAGTTTAAACTTGTTTTTAAGTGTAAAATTTTGTTTGCGAGAAGCTTATAAAAAAACCTCTCAAAAGCATTTCTTGTATTTAACAATAATGCTCTGGAGGTTTTTTGCTTTACGCTATTAAAACGTTATGAACCGCACATTAGGCAATCATCCCCTTCTGCATCTTTAGATTGTTTGATGAGTTCTTTAAGTTCTTCAGGAGATAATGAAGTGCCTTCTGGAGCAACTGTTTTAGCTGTCTGGGTTTGTGCTGCTTTTAATTTTACCGCATTTTTTTCTGCATTTTCATAAGCCGGATTTTCTTTTTTGTCGTTTTTAAGCGTAAACTTAATAGCATCGACAGCAGATTTTGTTCTGAGGTAATACATACCTGTTTTGAGTCCGCTCTTCCAAGCATAAAAATGCATAGAGGTAAGCTTAGCAAAAGTAGCCCCTTCCATAAATAAATTTAAGGACTGCGACTGATCGATAAAATATCCACGTTGACGCGACATATCGATAATGTCTTTCATAGACAATTCCCAAACTGTTTTGTATAACTCTTTAATTTCATCTGGAATAATATCAATATTTTGAACAGAACCATTTGCTCTCATTATGGCGTCTTTTACATCATCGTTCCATAAATCAAGTTTTACTAAGTCTTCTAGTAAATGTTTGTTGACGACAATAAATTCACCAGAAAGTACTCTTCTTGTGTAAATATTAGAAGTGTATGGCTCAAAAGCTTCGTTGTTTCCTAAGATTTGAGACGTAGATGCTGTTGGCATTGGTGCTAGTAAAAGTGAATTTCTAACGCCATTTTCAACCACATCTTTGCGAAGTTTAGACCAATCCCATCTGCCGCTTAAATCGCTATCCTCAAGTCCCCATAAATTGTACTGAAATTCTCCTTTGCTAATTGGAGATCCTTCAAAAGTAGAATAAGGCCCTTCCTCTTTGGCGAGTTCCATAGAAGCGGTAACCGAAGCAAAATACAGCGTTTCAAAAATCTCCTGATTTAAAGCCTTGGCTTCATCAGAAGTAAATGGCATTCTTAGTTTTATAAAGGTGTCTGCAAGTCCTTGAATTCCTAAACCAACTGGTCGGTGACGCATATTTGAGTTTTCGGCTTCTTTTACGGGGTAGTAATTTCTGTCGATTACTTTGTTTAAGTTGCGGATAACTCTTTTAGTGATTTTGTATAATTCTTTATGGTCGAAACTGCCATTCTTAACAAATTTAGGCAGCGCTATGGAGGCTAAATTACAAACGGCAACTTCATCAGGACTGGTGTACTCAAGAATTTCAGTACACAAGTTTGAAGAACGTATGGTTCCTAAATTTTTCTGGTTAGACTTTCGGTTGGCAGCATCTTTATAAAGCATGTATGGCGTACCCGTTTCAATTTGAGATTCTAGGATTTTTTCCCATAAATCTCTTGCTTTAATTGTTTTTCTGCCTTTTCCTTCAGCTTCGTATTTTTCATAAAGCGCATCAAAATTTTCTGCGTAAGTGTCGAAAAGACCTGGGCATTCATTTGGACACATTAGCGTCCAATTTTCGTTGTTTTCTACTCGTTTCATGAACAAGTCAGGAATCCACATTGCATAAAACAAATCTCTTGCTCGAAGCTCTTCGGCACCGTGATTTTTCTTAAGGTCTAAAAAACTAAATATATCAGCGTGCCAAGGTTCAACATACATAGCAAAAGAACCTTTACGTTTTCCTCCACCTTGATCGACGTACCTTGCCGTATCGTTGAAAACTTTTAGCATTGGCACAATTCCATTTGATGTTCCATTGGTGCCAGCAATATAAGAACCAGTAGCTCTAATATTATGAAGAGACAAACCAATTCCACCAGCAGACTGCGAAATTTTTGCTGTTTGTTTTAACGTATCATAAATACCTTCAATGCTATCGTCCTTCATTGTTAATAAAAAGCAAGATGACATTTGTGGTTTTGGTGTTCCTGAATTAAACAGCGTTGGTGTAGCGTGCGTAAAGAACATTTTCGACATCATTTCGTAGGTTTCTAAAACGCTATCGATATCGTTTAGGTGAATTCCTATAGAAACACGCATTAGCATATGCTGAGGGCGCTCTGCCACTTCGCCATTTAGCTTTAGTAAGTACGATCTTTCTAATGTTTTAAACCCGAAATAATCGTAATTAAAATCTCTACTGTAAATTATTCTAGAATCAAATAGGTCTTTGTTTTCCTGAACAACTTCGTAGACATCATCGGCAATAAGTGGAGCTTTTTTGCCTGTTCTTGGATTGACGTATTCGTACAAGTCGGTTACGACTTCACTAAATGTTTTTTTGGTGTTTTTATGCAGGTTTGAAACTGAAATTCTAGCTGCTAAGTGGGCATAATCGGGGTGCGATGTCGTCATTGTTGCTGCAACTTCTGCCGCTAGGTTGTCGAGTTCGCTTGTGGTTACACCATCGTATAAGCCTTCAATAACGCGCATTGCTACTTTTGTGGGTTGCACCAGCGGGTTTAATCCGTAGCATAGTTTTTTTACTCTAGCGGTTATTTTGTCGAACATAACAGGCTCTTTTTGCCCGCTTCTCTTAATTACATACATAATTCTTATTCTTTATTCGCTTAAAAAAGCGCGTTATTTTATTGATTTAAACTTCCGTATCTAAGACGGTTAATGCTCTAAAAATCTTCGTCGAAACTGATTTTGTTATCTTTTTCTTTGTCTTTAGACATAACACCTGCTTTTTGGTATTCGCCTACTCTTTTTTCAAAGAAATTAGTTTTTCCTTGTAATGAAATCATGTCCATAAAATCAAATGGATTTGTGGCTTCATATTCTTTTTCGCAATTGAGCTCAACTAGCAGTCGGTCAGTTACAAATTCTAAATATTGCGTCATTAGTTTTGCGTTCATACCGATTAAGCTTACAGGGAGCGATTCGGTTATAAATTCGCGTTCAATATTTAAAGCATCTAAAATAATTTCTCTTATGCGTTCTTTTGACACTTGATTTACTAAATGATTATTGTGCAAGTGAACCGCAAAATCGCAATGCAATCCTTCGTCTCTAGAAATCAATTCATTTGAAAAAGTCAAGCCTGGCATTAAGCCTCTTTTTTTAAGCCAAAAAATAGAACAAAATGCTCCAGAGAAGAAAATTCCTTCTACTGCAGCAAAAGCAATTAGACGTTCGGCAAAACTTGGGCTCTCAATCCATTTTAAAGCCCAATCTGCTTTTTTCTTGATTGCTGGAAAATTTTCGATGGCTTTAAAAAGTTTATCTTTTTCAGCTTCATTCTTAACATAAGTGTCGATAAGTAGCGAATAGGTTTCCGAATGAATGTTTTCCATCATAATTTGGAATCCATAAAAGAATTTAGCTTCGGTAAACTGCACTTCATTAACGAAGTTTTCGGCTAAATTCTCGTTTACAATTCCATCTGAAGCAGCAAAAAACGCCAAGATGTGTTTTATAAAATATTGTTCATCTGGATTTAGTTTCTCTTCCCAATCAGAAAGATCTTGATGTAAATCGATCTCTTCTGCAGTCCAAAAACTAGCTTCTTGCTTTTTGTACCACTCCCATATATCGTGATGTTGAATAGGGAATACCACAAATCTGTTTTTATTTTCCTGAAGAATAGGTTCTATTTGCGCCATTGTGTTAAGAATTAAGAGGTTAAAAAAATCAATTTCGACAAACAAATATGTGAAATAAAAAAGCAATTTATTCTTAAAGCAACAAAAGGTTTTCAACAGGATTTCAACAATTCTTGTTGACTCCTATAAACAAAGGGATTGGCTGAAAAATATTTTTTAAATTGCTTTTAATCAGTGTTTTGTAGCTATTTTTAGCTTAAGCTTTGATTAGTAGCGGATTGTGTTTTTTGCAGGGAAGAGTTTTAATACTTCTGCTTTTATTTGTAATGAAAAGGGGCTAATCTTGAATAATTTTTAGATCAACTACATCAATTTTGTTATGAGAAGCTTCTAATATTTTGAAATGAAAATGGTCTATATGAATTGCTTCACCTTTTACTGGAATTTCTTCAGCATAATTTACAATGAGTCCACTTAAAGTTTCATAGTTTTCACTTTTGGGTAAGTTAATTTTGTAGGTTTCATTTAGATAATCTACCTCAAGACGAGCAGAAAAAATATAATGATTATCATCTAAAGTTTGCTCTTTTAAAATAACCGCGTCGTGTTCATCTTCAATTTCGCCAAACAATTCTTCTACAATATCTTCAACGGTAATCATACCGCTAGTTCCTCCGTATTCATCAATAACAATAGCAATACTTTTTCCTTTTTTGATGAGTAAATTCATTACATCTTTAGCAAGAATTGTTTCAGGAGTAAAGACAACTGGTAGCAAAATGTTTTTGATAGAGCTCGGCTTTTTAAACATTTCAAACGAATGAACATAGCCCACAATATCGTCTTTGTTCTCTTTGTAAACAAGTATTTTTGATAAACCAGTTTCGGTAAATAGTTCTCGTAAATCATCGAGATCTTTTGAAATGTCGACCGCAATGATTTCATTTCTAGGGATCATTACCTCTCTAGCTTTAAGTTCGGAAAAATCGAGTGCATTTTGAAAAATTTGAATTTCTGAATCGATTTCATCTTCAGGTTCTACAACTTCCATTTGTTCATTGATATAATCGCCTAATTCAACTTTAGAAAAATTGAGTTGTACTTGATCTCCTTTAATTTTGAAAAATCTTTTCAAAATAATGTCCGAAATCCAAATTACAAAATCAGAAAATATGCTGAAAAGTTGATAGAAAAAAAATGCTGGTAAGGCTAAAAATTTTAGAAGCGTATTGGCGTACAGTTGAAAAAACACTTTAGGGAAAAACTCTGCTGTGAACAAAATGACAAAAGTAGAGATTAATGTTTGTGTTAATAAGCGGGCATCTTTGATAAAAAAGCTGAGGAAATCATTTTCATATAAGGGTAAGTTTTCTAACCATTGATAGATAAAATCACCCATAAAAAAGCCATAAACAACCAAGGCAATATTGTTTCCAATAAGCATGCTAGCAATAAATTTTGAAGGCTTATGGGTAAGTTTTTTAAGGATTTTAGCTAGAAAATCGCCTTGATTTTTTTCTATTTCAACATAGACTTTATTAGAAGATACGTAGGCAATTTCCATTCCCGAAAAAAAAGCCGAAAGCAATAAGGATATGAAAATAATCAACAAAGTGATATTCATCGGAGGGTTTATTTTTCTTGGTTTCGTTTTCTAAATCTGCGCCTAAAAAAGAACATAAATATTGCAGCACCTGCAAGTGCTAAAAAAATAAGTGTTCGGTTTGTAGATTCTTCATACGCCAAGATGGCTTCAATTATAAATAGGATAGCAATGCCTAAATAGGCAATTTCAAAAAAGCGTAAAAATTTTGGTGGGTTATTCTTCTTCATTGATGTATTGAATTCCTTCGTTTGTTCTGGAGTTGAATTTATCAAAATTTTGGTTAGCATCAAAGCCTTGGCCATCATTAAATGTTCCGTTGGCCATTTTTATGGTATAATTATGATCGGTAAACAACCAGTCTTCATCTTGATTCCAGTACAATTGATCTGAATTAAGAATGGTGCTATCGGATGTAGTTATTTTTACATTTTTTCTTAAATCGATAAGGTTGTTTTCTAAATAAATGATAGCGTAATCAGATACAACGGTGTTTTTTGTAGAATCATCATCAAAAAAATCGACTTCTACGCCATCAGGAAATTCTCGGTAGGGAAATTTTTCTTGCGTAAAATCCAGCATTTTTGGGCTTCGTAAATTGGCTTTAACTACGCCACTGTCTGTATAAAAAAGGTTGATATTTTTTGCTTGCGATTGCGGCCCTTTAATTTCTGCTTCTAGCTTTTTTACTCCTTCAAGGTTTCCGTCGCCACTACAAGAAAAAAGCATTGTTGCCCATAACAAGACAACAATGCTAATTTGTGTTATTTTTAGTTTACGGGGCATTATAAGTTAGGGACGGTTATACTTTCGTTAATCCAACAACCGTCTGTAGAGATAACATCTCCGCCGTTGTATGGAGATTGAAAGATGTCTGATTTTTGTGGAGCTCTACCGCGATAGCTTTCTGCTGTTTGCATGGCGTTATCTTTTAATGCTGGCGAAACACGAGCAGCTCTTTCAGCGTAATCTGCAGCTAACCAATACACAGCTTGCTTTGTGAAAGTGTCGTCTCCACAATCATTAGCGCTTTTGGCATACATATCAGCAATTTTTAAATATGCACGGCCTAACGAAGGTTGGTTGTTTACAGCTTTATTGTAATAGGTTCTAGCTGAGCTATAGCTGCCTTTGTCTTTATACATATTTGCAATGCTGTAATATGCGTTAGCTTTGCCCATTTTGTCGGTTTCAAGATCAGCAGATTGTTTGTAATATTCTAATGCTTTATTGGTGTCTCCTTCTTGTTCGGCAAGTTTACCGAGGTATAAGGCCGACTTTGCAGAAGGTTCGATTTTGTTTTGTTGTTCTACCACTTGTACAAAGAAATCTGATTTTGAACAATCTTTTTTGTAGAGTCTACCTGCGATAGATTTTAACCAATCGATGTCATCTTTGTTTTCATCGTATGATTTTTCAAATAAAGGGATTAATTTGTCACAATCAGCTTTTTGACCAAGCACAGAGTTGACACTATTTTTTACGATGTCGTAATTCTTTAGGTAAATTTCAGCATTTTTAAGTAACTGAGTTTCCTTTTTAGAAAGCTCTTCTTGAGCTTCTTGTTTTTTGATTAATGGTGCAGCAACTTTTGCTTGTTTATCTTCTAAGCCTTCAATGTGTTCAATTACCTCATCGTAAATTTGAAACATTTCCTCTAGATTTTTTTTACCTTCATCGTGTAATTTGACTGTTAGCACAAAAAAAGTATAAATTGGTTTTGGGGAAGCAAAGGTTTCACGATCGCTGTTCCAGGCATCATAAAAAGCATTAAACTGTTCTTGAGTATTGCCGATTTCGTGGTCATACATAGCTTGAGCAATTTCGGCTTTTAGCTTTCCTTCATCGCTTCTGTCTGGAAAAAGCTCTAATCGCATTTCATTGTTTTTTATTAATTGCTGAGCGTAAGACTTTTTTTGTTCATCATTTTCAGCGGCTTTGCTGTAATGTTTAAACATTCGGTTACCATATTGGTAAATTGCCAAGCTATGGTCTGGACATTCTTCAATTAATTTGTCGTAGTATGGTAAAGCTTCATCATAATTTTTAACTTTTGCGGCTTCACCAAATAATGATAAGTTGGTGCTACAATCTTGACCATAAACAATAGTCGTTGATAATATAAATGTACTAATTACTAAAAAGAACATTTTTGATTTCATAAGGTGTAAGTTTTAATTATATTTTCTTTCTACAAACCATTTGTCGCTAAAGGAGAAGTTTAGGAAAACACTAAAAAAGTCTTCTTCAACAAGATTGCTAGAGGTAGTTCCCCTTTTTCCGTATTCAAATCCTATGTTAGCATTAGTAAAAAATCTTCCAGCTGGTAAACCTAGACCAAAAGATATGCCATACTCGTTTATTTGCTCACCTCTTAAATTAAGACCGGTGTCTTGAAAACGGATTCCAGCTCTGTATGTAACTCGTTTGAAGTATTTTGAAGGGTCGTTATATCTAGGAATAAAAAAACCTCCAAGTTTATATTCATTGGCGGCAGTAAAGTTTACGTCCTCAGCTGCATTAAATGAAAGAGAATTGTAATCCCCTGCAGAATTATTGATGTACTCTAAGCCTACAAACCATTTTCTGGCTGTTCCGATTCCAAGACTGACTGCAGAAATTTCCGGCATTTCAATGTCTGAACGGTTCGTACTGTAGACAACTTCATCACGTATATTCTCGCTACCATCTCCTGCTAATCTAAAAATACCAACTCTTCTTTCTGAACGAGTTCTGATTGAAGCAGCCGGATTATAACGAACTGCTGCTCGTAAGTCTATTTTTTCAGTTAGTGCATAATCATACATTGCGCCGAAGTTAAAAGAAAAACCTTCGATGTCCATTTTGTTTAAATCTCTTGAAGCGTATTGAGCTTGATTAATAAATATTCTCGCTCTGTTTTCAATAATTCCAAAGTTGAAATTGGCTGTAGCTCCAATTTTCAAATTGTCGATTAACTCATGTCCCCAAGATAGGTAAACGGTGTTTAGACCACCTTTTCCCATGAATTCGGTTATTCTGTCTTCGGTAGATTGTCTAATGTTGTACCCAACCGAAGAGTATGGTTTTAATCCAAGCCCAAAACCACCTATTTTGGTAGGAATCCCTAAAGCAAAATAGTCGATAGTGGTATGCTTGTAATTTTCTGAGGTTGAGTTACTTTCGTAGTCGGTGCTTTCGATTGTCATACCTCCAGTAAAAGTCGTTAGCTTCAAATCACCATAAGCAGCTGGATTTTGGAGGTTGAGGTGAATGCTATCAGAGAAACTCGATAGTCCTCCCATAGATCTGTTCTCGACAGTTCCTTTAAAGGTGTTTTTTCCAATACCAAAAAAAGAATATGGCGAATGGACGCCTTCTTGTGCAAAAGTGCTGGTTGATATTACTAGCGTAATAAATATGATAAGCTTTCTATACATTAGCTTTTATTGAATTCTATGATTGAATTTAATCCGTCTAAATGAAATTTTAAATCGGCAAAGATGCTATTTTTTAATTGCTTAGCCAAGAATTCAGCGTCTCCGCCTGTCAAAATTAATGTTAAATCTTGAAATGCAGCTAAATACTCTTTATAAAAACCTTCAATTTCCTTTGCCACACCTTCAACAACGCCAATGTTTATAGATTCTTGTGTTGACTTACCTATTTTTTCAGTGAAGTTATAATTAGGATTTTGCAAAGGTAGGTTTTCAGTGAATTTGTGTAATGCTTTTAGACGCATTTCAATTCCTGGGCTAATTGCGCCACCTTGGTAGATGTTTTCTTCAGTGATTACATCATAAGTAATGCAAGTTCCTAAATCTACCACAAGGACATTTTGGCTAGGGTAGTGAAGTCGGGCTGCAGCCATTAAGGCTATTCGGTCTTTTCCTAAAGTTTTAGGTGTGTTGTAATTATTTTGAAATGGTATTTTGGTCTGACTATCTAAAATGATCAGCTTTGTTTTGTTTTGTAATAATTCAATGAGTTTTGAATCAATTTTTCCACTCGCTGAAATGATGGAGTATTCAATATTACTGTTTGTTTGAATTATTTCTGAAATTTTTTCGAAGGTTTCCCTGTGTAAAACCGAGCTGAATTTAAGTGGTTTAATTGCTTCATACACAGCCCATTTTGTGCGTGTGTTTCCTATATCTATAACTAAATTCTCAGTCATTGATTTCTTGTTTTATGTACAAAGATGAATTTTTTTTTCAAATAATTTTGGTGAACTCATAAAACAATTTATATTTGCAGCCGCAAACAACGGGTGCCTTAGCTCAGTTGGTAGAGCAAAGGACTGAAAATCCTTGTGTCCCTGGTTCGATTCCTGGAGGCACCACAGTTTGAAAAGCCTCAACTTTTAAGTTGGGGCTTTTGTTTTATATTTATCGATGCACTTTTTATACATTCTATGCTCAAAATCACAGGACAGGTTTTATACAGGAGAAACTTCAAATCCAAGTTATAGGCTCGATTTACATAATGAACATCAGTTTAAAGGGAGTTACACGAAAATGGCAAGTGACTGGGAATTGGTGTCAGGATTTTAAAGATTATTTTTTAGCGATTGTTAGTAAAATTCTTGTGCCAAGAGAATTTCCATCCTCGTCTTTTTTATCAATAATAGCATAATCAATTTTTCCTGAAAAAGATTTATTATATAATTTTATTCGCTCTTTAATGATGTTTACTCCCATACTTTTGTGTTCTTTTTTCTTGTTTTTGTTGGTTTTAAATCCTCTGCCAACACCATTATCATCAATAATAACTTTGGTTTGGTTTTTTTCAATTTCTACACAAATAGTTAGTTTTTTTTCATTTCGTTTACTCAGTAATAGGCCGTGCCAAATCGCATTTTCTAAAAATGGCTGAAGCAGTAAGGGCGGAATATTAATTTCGTTGATTTCTTGCTGGTTATCACCGGAAATGGAAAACATAAAGTCTTCTTCAAACCTGTTTTCTTCGAGCATTAAATAGTAGTTAGCTAACTTCAACTCTTCAGAAAGAGGAATAACGTGTTGCGTAGAAGTCTCGAGCACCATTCTAGTGTAGCGACTAAAAATCTTAAGGTATTTTATGGCTTTAGCGTTTTGTTCGCTTTGTATGAGATAGGTAATAGCGTTTAGGCTGTTAAAAAGAAAATGCGGATTTACACGCAATCGGGTAACCAACACTTCAGCTTGGGCTAAGTTTCGCTCATAAATGGCGTTCATTTTTTCTTTCTCTTCTTTATTAAGTCGTGCATTTGTTTTTTTCCTGATTTGATAATTTCTGTATTGAAGAATAAAAATAATCAGAATAAAAATTAGTGCAAGCGCCAAAAACAACATAATTGTTTGTCGTCGTTCTAGCTGCTTTTTCTGGCTTTCTAAAAGTGCTTGCTGAAGGGCTTTATCTTTTTCAAGCAATTGAATGTGATTTTCTTTCTTTTCTAAATTGTATTTTTTGGTTAATGCTTCAATTTTTATATTTTGCTCATTAATCTCGATGCTATCTTCATATTTTTTTGCAGTTTTATAAAATGAAAGAGCAGCTTTATGATTGCCTTTCTTTTCATTTACTTCTGAAAGCATATGGGCATTAGCTTCAATTAAGCCTAGTTGGTTGAGTTCTTTTGCTCGATTAATAGATTGCTGAAAATAATTTTCGGCTAAGTTGAGGTTGTTTTTTTTGAAATAAACTTTTCCTAAATGATTTAGTATAGCTGCTTGTTTATGTTCATTGTTTAGCGTCTGAAAATGTTCAAAAGATTTTTCAAAATATGAAATAGCTTTTTCTAAATCTTTGTTTTCGCGAAGGAAAGCAACACCCATAAATTCGTATGAAATAGCAATTCCAAATAAATCGTCTCTTTCCTTGTTTAGTCTTATGAGCTTGGTTAAGTATTCTTTAGCGGTCTTAAAGTCTTCTTGATTGATGTAGTAATCGCCAATCGATAAATAATTCATTGCAACACCTAATTGATTGTTGCGTTTTTTTTCAGCTTCGAGTGAACGCTTAAAATATACTATAGCCTCATCTTCTCTTTTTGGCATTTGTCCTAAAGCATTCCCGATTCCGTTGCTGGAAATAGCAATGTTTTTCTGATCATCTTCTTGTTCAGCAATTTTTAAAGCTTTCATATAATAATCAACTGCAGTAGCATACTTTTGATGATATCGCGCAGCCACACCTGCATTGTTAGCAAAAATCATTTTGTAGATTGGTTTTGTGTTTTTTGCTTCGACTAAATGAAATGCTTTTGCATGAAGACTCAGTGCTTCTTCATATTCTTTATGGTACCGATGCAGTAAACCAAAATTATCGAGGGCTTTTGCATAAAGCAGCGTATCATTGAGTGTTAAGGCTAAATCGACCGCATCTTGTGCGTATTTGTATTCCTTCTTTTTATTGTGTTCACTTTTGTGAATTTCGCGTGAAAGCTTTATCGTTTTTGCAACAATGATAGAATCCTTAGTTTCGTTTTCTAGTTCAATTCTCAAGCTGTCGATTTGGTTTTCTTGACTATAAATTGCAGCAGAAAAAAAAAATAGAACTAGTAAAGATGACTTTTTAAGATAGGAAAGTATAGAGGTTAACAACGATTTGAAAAATGAAAATGACAGGTTTGGCATAGGTTTAAATTTTGTCTAGAAATTCTGCTTTTCGAGTTCTTGAAACGGGTATTTTTACCTGATTATCAAGCACGACATAACCATCAGTTTTTAAATACTCACTTACTTTTTTTAAGTTAACAATATAGCTGTTATGAATACGCAAGAAATCTTCCTCTGGAAGTAAAACCTGTATTTCTTTAAGTTTTTTTGAAATAAATAATGGCTTTTTATCGACTAAATAGACCTTGCAGTAATTGCCGTCACTCTTGCAATAAATAATATGTTCTGTGTTTACAAAAACTAATTTTCCTTCAAAAGGAATAGCAATTCGTTTGTTAGTATTATGAGCACGTAAACGTTCTTCAATAGCATCGTAAGAAAATCCATTGCGTTTTTCAGCTTTGAGTTTTTCTACTGTTTTTACTAAATCTTCAGAGTCAATAGGTTTTAGTAAATAATCTAAGGCGTCTTCTTTGATGGCTTTAATGGCATATTGATTGTATGCAGTAACAAATACAACACTAAAATTTCGTTGTTGAAAATGTTCTAAGAACTGAAAACCATCCATTTGAGGCATTTCTACATCAATAAACACACAATCTGGTTGATTGTGTTTTAGGTATGAAATGGCTTTTTCAGGATTGGAGAAAGTCGCTTCTACTTCAACATCCTTGCAATAGTTCGCAATTTCCCATTCTAAGCTTTTAATGGCTTTTATTTCGTCATCAATAATAATTACACTTAGCATATTGCAGTCGATTTTTTACCGACTAAAGCTACAAAAAAAACATTTCTGACTTCAAACAAATTGTATAGCTCGTATAGTTTAAGTTATAACTAACTAAAAATAGAATATGAACTTCAAATACACCCTGCTAAATAAAGCATGCGTTTTAGAAAACATGAAAAAGTCAATTATATGTGAATTTGAACCAAGTATAAACTTTTTTATACCATTCATAAAATAGAGTATTGTATTTCAGGGTGTTATATTGATTTTTGCTTTATCAACACAACAAAATTTATGAATGATGAAAGCAATAATATTAAGTATGTGTTTGCTTGTTTCAAGTTTTGCACAAGCTCAATTTTTAAAGAAACTTGGAGATAAAGTTACCGATGAAGCCGAGAAAACCGTTACCCGAAAGTCAGCTAACAAAACTTCTGATGAAGTAGGTAAAGGAATGGACGGAATTTTTTCGGGGAAATCAAAAAAGGCTAAAGGCAATTCAAAAGCTGCAAAACCGGCTAAAAGTTATGATTTTACATATCACTATAAAATGAAAGTTACTGCAGATCATAAGCCGATGGAAATGGATTATTATTTTAAACCTAAAGCTGATTATGTTGGAATCGCTATTCAACAACAAGGCATGAATATTTTCAGTGTTTTTGATTATAAAAAAGAAACTGCTTACAACTTCCTTCAGAACCAAAAAATGTATAATGCTATTGGACTGGATTTAAACAGTGAAAATGATTGGGTAAACAATTCGTATTCTAAATCAGATTATACCGTAACCGATTTACCTACCAAAAACATATTGGGTTATCAATGTAAAGGCAAACTGCTAGAGAATGAAGAGTGGAAATTTACGGTTTATTATACCGATGAAGTTGAAGTAGGCTTTGACCAAATGCTAAATGCTTCAAACGAAGAAGAGAATAATGCTTCGATTTTGCGAGAATATTTTAAAGATGCTGAAAAGGCTATGATTATGTTCATGGAAACGGTAGATAAAACCAGTAAAAAGGAAGAAACTTCAACAATGGAGTGCATACATTTTGAAAAAATTGACAACAGTTTTAGCACAAAAGATTATAGATCTTATTAAGGCAGAATAAAAAAAATATGAATTATGGACAACAATACAGAAACAAATCAACATTCAGAACCTACTATTTCTATGGAAAATGAAGCGACTTCTGAAGCGACTTCTGAAGGGAAAACAATTGCAATAATTAGCTACATAACTCTTATAGGATGGGTTATTGCTTTTATAATGAATAACGACAAAAAAGAAAAATTTGCCGCTTACCATATTCGTCAATCATTAGGTTTAGGAATAACAAGCTTAGCGCTTGGAGTGATTGGGATGGTGCCAATTTTAGGTTGGATTGTTTCTTTTCTTGGTGCATTTGCACTGCTTTATTTATGGATAATGGGCTTAGTAAATGCCGCAAATTCAAAACAAAAACCAGTTCCTTGGCTTGGGGGAAAATACGAGGAATGGTTCAAAAACGTGTAAATTATTTATCAATTAATATCAATTATTATGAAAAAAAAGCCGATTTTTTTATGTCTTTTCGTCCTGCTTTTACTAGGTTTTTCAGCTTGCAGTAGTGATGATGACAGCAGCTCAGGACCTTCATCTACAGATGATTTAGGGAGCACCAACTTCGTAGTAACAGGCGATTTTGAAGCCGAAAAGTCTGGATTTGCAGATTTTGCGAGTTTGGATCTAGGAAGTATCTCAACTTGGGAAATTTCAACGCATGATTATTCACCGCAAACCTTTAGCTTAAACTTCATGTTAACTTCTGCAACAAATGAAGTAGCTCAACCAGAACCAGGTACTTACACGATCGGTTTTGAGACAAATAGCACCGAGGTTTTTCACGTAGTGTATACTCGTATAGATGATGGCGACTTCTCTTCTGCTGTAGAATACACTACTTGGGATTCTGATAGCGGAACGCTAACAATTCAAAGTGCTACTGAAAATCAAGTGACTGGAAGCTATGATTTTACCGCTTATTATTATGATGATGCATTTAATAAAACTAGCGAAATTCAAGTTTCGGGAGAGTTTGCGGCAAAAAAGAGAATCAATTAACAAGTAAATTTTATTAATAATCAATTTTTTTAACTATGAATTTAAAAACAACTTTTTTAGGATTACTAATGTTTATCGGCGTTGCTATTTCAGCAAACGCTCAAGAAGAAACACGATTAGGTGGATTTTTAGCCTATGGAACTGAAATTGAAAATATCGGTTTTGGTGTGAATGCTGAATTCCCCGTGCTCGAACAACTAACCATTTCTCCGTCTTTTATTTATTACCTACCCAAAGATGAATATGGATTAGAAGTAAATTGGTTTGAATTTAATGGAAATGCCAATTACTACTTTGTGCAAGAAAGCAATCTAGACGTGTATGCACTCGGAGGTTTTAATTATTCAAGCGTAAAAGTGAGCTACGATGACTCATTTTTTGGTAGCGACTCAAGCAGCGATGGCCGTTTTGGACTAAATCTTGGTGCTGGTGCTAACTTCAATATTGGAAGCAACATTACACCATTTGCTGAGCTAAAGTATGTTATCATTGATGGTGGTCAATTGGTGGCTGCTGCAGGAATTAAGTTTAATATTTAATACAATTAATAAATGAAAAATCTTAAATTTTTACTCGTACTTCTTTTATCTATCGGATTAGTTTCATGTTCTAGCGATGATGATAGCTCTACAAACGGTGGTTCAACTTCTACTGATGACAATGTTCTAATTGTTTATTTAGTTGGAACAGGATCTTCTGGAGTAGATGTGCAATGGAACGCTGAAACTTTTTGCTACGATGATGGTGATTGTAATACCGTTGACGGAATGTCTTTTGTATCAACCTTTGGCGATTCTAAAATAGATATGGCATTTTCTAATAGCGATAAAGTTGCTGTAGGAGTTAGAATACCTTCAATAGAAGTTAACAGTGGTGCTGGAAAAATTGAAATCGTTAGAGGAAGCTACCAAGTAGTAGACGGATATGAAGAGTTAGAAGAAGGGGAAACTGTTTTTACCTCTGAAGAACTAACTTCAGGTGATGTTTATACACTTGAATACGGAGAACTCGAGTAATCATCAAATATTAAGCCGAGACAATGCAATTGAATTAGCCTGTCTCGGTTTTTTAACTTAAACTATAAAAAAAAGTGAGCAAGAAAATAATACTTCTACTAGGCTTAGTCATTTACAGTTTAAATGGCTTTACCCAAACTGAGTTGGGCTGGGAGGTGAATTCCTCTATTAAGCCTAAACACATCGATTTTTCTGAGAATAACCGGTTTATGATTCTAGATAGCGAAAGTGCTTATGAAGTCTGGAATACCAACACAAATAGCAAAATTCTTCAAGGAAAATACCGTTATAAATGGGGCAGGAATTTACCAGGTGTTTATTTAACAGAAGGAAGTACATACTTGCTTTTTGAAAATGAAGAAATCTTTCTTCAAATTGATTACACATTGAATAACACAAAAGTCGATGCCTACGATTTAACTACGGGTGAAAAAATATGGAGTTTAACCAATTTAGATATGGGCATTTCAGATGTAGAAACTATTTATCAAATCGTAAGTAATGCGCAACGTGTTGTTCAAAATGAAGACAACTTCGCAGATGCAAGTTTTACAGTAGCAACAGGAATGCGGTCTAGTACAAATAAAAACCGAGTTCCTGTTAGTTATGTTGGACACGATAAGACCATCAAGAAACTAATTAACTATTTGCCACAAAAAAATGCCATTAGCATTAATGGCAAAAATGCACTTCAACTTCTCGACCTAAAAACAGGTGAAATAATTTGGGAGCAGCCAGAACTAAAAGGGGGATTAGGTGAAATTTTTTACGAACCAATTAATGATATCTTAATTGCAGTACGAGTTAATAACAGCGAACTAGACAACATTGCATCTAGGCCAGAAGTGCAAGCACTAAACGCAAAAAATGGCGACCTTTTATGGACAACAAAATATAATGGTGATTTTATTCCTGAAGCAGCTTACGTCTACAATCAAACTTTAATACTGCCTTATTATGGCTTGATGTTTATTGATATCAATACAGGAGAAGAATTAGAGGGAGATGTGAAAGAAGCTATGCAGCGCCAACGAAAGATTCAACGAAATATGTCTGTTTTAGGAAGCGAAGGTTTAGGTGATAATTGTACATTACCAATTTTAGATGAAAACGGAATTATTCATTACCTCGTAGGTTATCATAAAGGAAAACACATCAATCCGGATGGTAGTAAAAAAGCCTATCTTAAAATTGATGCAGAAAAAGGTGAAATAATTTCAGCTGAAGAAGGACTTGCAAAACAAGGTAATCGAGTTATTCAAGAAGAATTAACCAATGAAACATTATACGTTAAACTTAGCAAAGGACTTTCGAGTTCATACATTTTAGCGCTTGATAAAAACTCTGGAAAAATTGTATTTGAAACCGATAAAATCAAAAACAGATTAGGAACAGATTATGATCCTTTTTTGCTAAATGATGACCGAATTATCGATGTTTCTAGTAAAGGAATTCATCTATATGATGCACAAAACGGAAACGAAATAAAATCGATTAATTATAAAAAAATAGGCGTAGGGAAGTTTAAAAATCAATTGGCTTTTAGTAAGGGAATTATTTTGATTGGTACCAAAGGTTTAGCGATTATTAATAACCAAGGGGAAGTGAAAAATACTTTCCATGATATTAAAAAAATAAATGATATTGTTATCAATGATGAGATTTGGATCCTTGAGAAAAAGCGTTTTGTTAGAATGTCACTAAATCCAATTGAAGTTATAGAAGAAATTCAACTTCAAAAAGATGAGCAGATGTTTTTCAGTACTAATGGTAAGTCTCTAATCAAGCAAGATCAAACCTCAAATAGGTTTACAATTTACTAATCAATTTTAAAATAAATTCAAAATGAAAAAATCAATAGGAATATTCTTTTTAGGACTGCTATTTTTAGCATTTACAAGTTGTTCTAGTGATGATGACAGTTCAAGTTCAACTGCAGAAAATGTATTAGATGTAGAAAATTGCGACGAACTAGTTTATGAACGCTATGAAGATGTGATTGAAATGGCTATCCTCTTCGGGCAAATTCAATCCCAAGAAAACTGCAATAAAGTAAAACAAGCAGCCGTAAGTTATAAAGAGGCAATGATTGAATGCGATTATTGGGACGAAGAAACAGAAAGTTCGAAAGCAGAAATAGAAGATATAATAGACTTAGATTGTTAATGGTTGCATACACCAATCTACAAGTATGCTAGTTTAAATATCAGGGGGTGAGCCAGGTTAGTTTATAACCTGGCTTTTTTATTGGAAAAAAATTAACTCACTTAATACTATGTTAGTTCTTTCTTAATGTTTTTGTTAAATAAACTTATAGCTTGATTAACTCGTTTTCATACTTTAATTTGCGGCAAATTTTTAAATAACTATGAAATCGATACAATTACTACTCGGATTATTATTGACAAGCACTTTGACTTTTGCTCAGGTGACTAATTCTGGCGAACCTAAAAGTTGGCGACTAGATCAAACAAGTGATGCTACAGCAGTTCAATTACCTGAATTTGATTTGGAAAAAATTGAAGCAGAAGATGCAGAAAATGATCAAAAAAATGACGCTCCGTGGCGTTTTGGCTATGAACACTTAGTTGATATTGGACTAAATGATGGTCATTGGACAGAGCTAGAAAATGGAGATCGAATTTGGAAACTCAATATCACCTCTCCTGGAGCAATTACAATGAATTTTATTTTTGATGAATTTTACTTGCCTGAAGGCGCTAAACTTTATTTTTATAACGACGATCGTTCTGATTTGCTTGGAGCTTATACCTCAACACAAAATAGAGAAGACTTAACTTTTGGAAGTTGGCTAATCGATGGAGATGATGTTTGGATAGAATATTATGAACCCAAAGAAGTAGAAGGACACGGAATGCTTCATATTTCTAAAGCAATTCACGGTTATAGATCTGTTTCAGATAATAAAGAATATCAAAAAGCGCTAAACAGTTCTGGTGCTTGTAATCATGATGTAGACTGTGATGTACATGATGATTTTGATGAGAAAAAAGAATTATTGAAAAGAAGTGTTGCTCTTATTGTAGCTGGCGGAAATGGCTTCTGTACAGGAACTTTAATCAACAACACAGAAAACGATGAAACACCTTACTTTTTAACAGCAAACCATTGTACAGGTAGTTCTGTCGGTTCTTGGGCATTTCGATTTAATTGGACTAGCGATAACCCACAATGTGGTACAACAGCTCCTTCTGCAGATGGTGATTATGATCAAACATTAAGTGGAGCAAACGTAGTAGCTTCTAATCCAGGATCTGATTTTGCTTTGTTAGAAATTACAGCACCAATTCAAGATAGTTGGGACTTAGTTTGGGCAGGATGGAATCGTTCAACAACTCCTGCAGATTATGCTGTAGGAATTCACCACCCATCTGGAGATATCATGAAAGTTTGTAGAGAAGACGATTCACCTTATGAGCAAAATGTTCAAGGTACTCAAGTTTGGTTTATCGACCAATGGGAGCTCGGTGTAACCGAAGGTGGTTCTTCTGGATCTGCTTTGTTTAATCAAGATGGCAGAATAATCGGTCAATTACTTGGTGGAAGTGCTGCCTGCGTAGGAACTAATAACAACGGAGGAGTCGATTTTTATGGAAGATTAGATGTTTCTTGGGATTCAAATAGTGCTACTACTCGATTAAAAGATTGGTTAGACCCTAATGATACTGGAGTGATGACTATTGATTCAAACCCACCGATGGAAGATATGAGTACAGATGGTATTGCCAACTTTGAAACAACAATTTCAGTTTACCCAAACCCAACAGATCATTTTGTGCAAGTTTCTACAGAGACTAACATAAGCTTTACTTATGATGTGTATACTTTACAAGGAAAAAGAGTTGCTAAGGGTGAAATCGATAAATCTGGTGAAGTAGATTTTTCTAGCTTTGAAAGTGGTGTGTATTTAATGCAACTTACCAATCAATATGGAGAGACTACAACTAAACGAATTATTAAAAAATAAACGAATTAATTTATAATTTATGAAAAGGAAGCTGTTGCTAAACAGCTTCCTTTTTTGATTTAAAAAGAATCCAATTTTTTTACTTTAAAGTCTTCATTACGCTCTTCTATTTTACTTACAACTTGTTCGTAATTACCTAAATCTATGTTTGGGTCTTGAGCAAAGTCAGCAGGAACAATTGCGATCCTAAAAACTTGATCAAGTGTATAGAGACTTGGTAAACTCCCTGGATTAGCAGTGCCATCTAGGAATATTTCGGTGTCCAAAAAAGTGTTGTTGTAGCTGTATGTTAGGATACCTTCGTTAAGGTAATAGGTTTTTGGTAGTAGTGTCCACACGTCTATTGGACCTGTACTGTCTGGAATACTGTCTTCTAAAAGATAAATCAACACCAAATCACTTTCAAAAACTTCAATGTATTCAGGAAACTCTATTAATGCGCCATAATCGTTCTGAGGTGTAAAATTAACAGTAACTTCAAAAACTTCACCTAAAATATTTACTCCAGCTTGTCCTTGAGGACCTGGAGGTCCTTGTGGTCCAGTACTTCCACTACATGCAAAGAGAAATGTAGCGATAATTAAACTTGTAATTATTTTTTTCATATCAAATTATTTAAGAATTAAAATCCAAACTTACGGAATTTACACAATATCTTCTACCTGTTTCCGTAGGACCATCATCAAAAACGTGACCAAGATGACTATTACAATTGGCACATACAATTTCAATTCGTTGCATTCCATGCGAATAATCCTCTTTATATACGATGTTCCCTTCAATAGCACTATCAAAACTTGGCCAGCCACATCCGCTATCAAACTTTGTATTGCTTTCAAAAAGTTGATTTTTACAAGCAGCACAACAGTAAACACCATTTTCAAAATGCATGTTATACTTTCCTGAAAAAGGTTTTTCGGTTCCTTTTTCTCTCAAAATTCTGTATTGTTCTTTAGTTAATTTGTTTTTCCAATCTTTTTCTTCCATAACTAATCTTTTTCAGGTATAAATTCAAGTGCAGCTCCATTGATGCAGTGCCTCATTCCAGTTGTTTCTTTTGGTCCATCAGTAAAAATATGTCCTAAATGCCCACCGCATTTGTTGCAGACAGCTTCTTTTCTGGTGTACCCTAATTTGTTGTCTTTTTTAGTTGTTAGACTTCCTTCAATTGCTCGGTCAAAACTGGGCCAACCAGTACCGCTATCAAATTTGTGCTTTGTTTTGTAAAGTGGGTTTTGGCAACCAGCACAAACAAAAGTTCCAGGTGTTTCAATGTTGTTCAAAAGGCTTGAATTTTTAGGCTCGGTTTCAGCTTTTCGCAATACTCGAAATGCCTTGTCATCAAGCTGTTCTTTCCATTCTGATTCTGTTTTGTTTACTTCAAAATTGTCCTCCTCTTTTGATTGCCCTTTGGATTGGCAGCTAGCAATAAGGAAAACGATGCATAGATATATGTATTTCTTCATTTTTTGTTTTAAAGTTAATTGATTTTTATAGAATAGCATTTTTACGAATGTTAATTGTGATTCAAAAAAACAATAATAGTCTTCAGCTTTTTAGTTGAGTCGATTTTTTCTATAATTGAAAAAATCAACCTAACTTTGCTACAAATAAATCAACTATGTTTAAATCAAAGACCAACAAATTTTTATTCGGTTTACTGATCGTTTTTATTTTTCAAAATTGTGCGACAAATCCTTTTACAGGAAAGAGTACACTTGCATTAATGCCGAATTCTCAGATTTTGCCATCCTCTTTTCAGCAATATGACCAAATGATGGAAGAGAGTGAGGTTATAAAGAATACCGAAAATTCAATATTGATTGATAATATAGGAAAAAAGATAGCTCAAGCCTCAAAAAAGTGGCTTGACGCAAACGGTTATAAAGGTTATTTAGATGATTATAAATGGGAGTTTAATCTGCTAAACGATGAGACTGTTAATGCTTGGGCGATGCCAGGTGGAAAAGTTGCTTTTTATTCAGGAATCCTTCCTATCGCAAAAAATCAAAATGGAATAGCAGCAATAATGGGTCACGAAGTTGCGCATGCACTTGCTAATCATGGTCAACAACGAATGAGTGCAGGAACACTACAGCAAACAGCTGGTGTTGCCGGTTCTTTAATTTTTAATGAAGACCAACAACAACAAGAATTGTTTATGACGGCTTATGGTATAGGTTCTCAAATTGGTGTCATGTTGCCATTTAGTAGAAAGCATGAAACTGAAGCCGATGAAATTGGAATCAAATTAATGGCAATAGCTGGTTACGACCCAGAAGAAGCTTCAGAACTTTGGAAACGAATGGCTCAAGCTAGTGGAGGTGGGACACCAGAATTTTTAAGTACACACCCTTCTCCAGACTCTAGAATTGAGAACCTTAAAAGGCTAGCTCCAGATGCCAAAAAGGAAGCTAAAAAATTTGGAGTTACAAAATTTCAGAAAAATCAAGACCTAAATCTTAATTAGAGTTTAATAACTGACAAGTTATAGGTTTATGAAAAAACTCCCTAAAGGGCATCCAAAACTAATAAAAGCTTGGGCTTTTTATGACTGGGCAAATTCTGTTTATAGCCTGGTAATTACTTCAGCAGTTTTTCCTATTTTTTACGGTGCGTTAACAGTAGTGAAAAATGCTCAAGGAGAAGTTGTCTCTGACCATGTGAATTTTCTTGGTGTCGACTTTAATAACGATACCTTGATTAGTTATGTTACAGCCGCAGCTTTTATAGTGATTTCTGTTATGAGTCCGTTGCTTAGCGGTATAGCCGACTACGTAGGCAATAAAAAGCTTTTTATGAAGATTTTTTGCTACCTAGGAGCTAGTTCTTGTATTGGACTGTACTGGTTCGATCTTTCTTATCTATGGTTTGGCTTATTGTGTTATTTCTTAGGTTTAATCGGTTTTTGGGGTAGCATTGTTTTCTATAATTCTTATTTGCCAGATATAGCTTATAGAAAACAACAAGATAAAGCAAGTGCGTTAGGATTTTCCTTGGGCTATATAGGAAGTGTACTACTATTGGTAGTTTGTTTGTCAATGATTTTGTCTTATGAAAAGTTTGGCTTTGAAAGTGAAGAAGCACCAACGCGTTTATCATTTGTGCTTACTGGAATTTGGTGGATAGTTTTTAGTCAATACACTTACTTTTATTTACCAAAAGGCTTTAAAAAACAACGATTTAGGAAAGAGGTATGGTTAAATGGTTTTAAGGAAATCAGAAAAATATTTTGGCAAATAAAACAAATACCTCGCTTACAGCGATTTTTGACAGCTTTTTTTGTGTACAGTATGGCAGTACAAACCATAATGTTGATAGCAACTTACTTTGGAGTTGAAGAAATTAGTTGGAAAACACAAGATGCAACCACTGGACTGATTGTAAGTATTTTGTTAATTCAGTTAGTTGCAATTTTAGGTGCGTTTATTGCAGCTAAAGCAGCTCTAAGGTTTGGAAATATTTACGTATTGATATTTATAAATATAATTTGGATTGGAGTCTGTATTTACGCATTCTTTATGAGAACTCCATTAGATTTTTATATAGCAGCTTTTTTTGTTGGGCTAGTAATGGGAGCAATCCAATCACTATCTCGTTCTACATATTCTAAAATGTTACCATCAGGTACAAAAGACACTACCTCATTTTTCAGTTTTTTTGATGTTACCGAAAAAATAGGAATTGTTATAGGCATGTTGATGTACGGCTTAATAGCTCAACTAACAGGGAGTATTAGATTTTCGATAATATTTTTGGTTGTATTTTTCTTAGCTGGCGTACTTTTATTGATTAGAGTCCCTCACAAAAAACTCGAAACACATGTTTAATCTCTTATGTAAAACTGAGGAATAGCTTTATCTGTCGGCAAGTAAACCCCTTTGCATATAATCGTTTGACAACTTTATAAGTTAGAAATTGAAATATAACTAGATATTTCAATAAAAATAGTTAAGTTTACAGCAAAATTTACAATTGTAAGATTACTATGAAAAGTTTATTTAACCCAATTTTATTCGTATTAATTAGTTTTTCACTGATTTCGATTGGATGTAGCGATGAGCCTTTAGTTGGCGAATTTGGAGTAGAACCAGGTTCTGACTATGAAGATCCTAATGCAGACGCTACTTTTCAAGTTGAACTCAATGGCGAGTTGTTTGTAAGTGAAAAGATTGAAGCAACTATTGAAGAAGACGGTTTTCAGATAAAAGCAACTGCTGATGGAGAGATCGTGCAACTTTTTTTGCCTAACCCAACAACCGATACATACGCGTTTTCTCAGGGAGGAGATGAGGCCTTTATTTCTTATAACAACCAAGCTGATTACCCAGGATCTGCGTTTTACGGAACTCAAGGAAGCGTGACCGTTACTAGTTTTAACAGCGATGAGAATATTGTGTCGGGTGAATTTGATGGTACGCTGACTGAAATTTTAGGAATCGATGAAGATATCAACATGACTAATGGTGTCTTTCAAGATATTGTTTTTGTTGAGGTTTTTGATGATTTTGATTTTGGTGAGGTTAGTGGTGACTTTATGACTGCCTTAATCGATGGTGATTTGTTTGATACTGGCGATGTAACAGCTGGTCCTTTAATTGTTGAAGTTGAAGAAGAAGGTGAAGATGGAGAAGAGGGGGAAACTACTTCCGAAGTAGATCCTAGCGTAACAGTGGTAAGAGGTAGAATGATTATCGACTTAGATTTGCCAGAAGAATTACCAGAAGATATTCCAGAAGACGAAATTCCTACTCAATTAGTTCTGCAGATCAAATTTACTTTCGATTCTGATATAAACCCAGGAATGTATGATATAGGTGAAGATGAAGCAGTACAAGCCACGTTTGAATCAGGTGAAGATGTAGATGATTTAACTGTTCAAAATGGTATAGAAGGAATGATTGATATTCAAGAAATGAGCGGAGATCAAATCCAAGGTCAATTTGAATTTACAACTGAAGGAGGAATAACCATTTCTTCAGGAGCTTTTAGAGTTTCACAATAAAAATTAATAAAACAACAACAAAAAGCCGATAGTTTTCTATCGGCTTTTTTGTTAAATTATTTATTAAAAAGTGCATCAAGCAATTTTTTTATACCTAAAAAGATAAGGTATATTGCTGCAATTAACATTAGACAAGCTAAGATCAACACTGGGATAAACAAAAACTTATCTTGATTATTAAATGCGCTAAAGAGTACAACAGGACCTAAAAAAATTAAGGGTAAAGCCCCCGCAAGTATTTTCAAACCTTTACCTAATTTCTCTTTGTTGGTGTGTTTTTGATTCATAATTCTAGCACTTTTCGAACACTCCCGTGTTTTTTTAGAAGTTCTTCGGCTTCAGCTTTACTAATTTTTTTTTCAGTCATAATCATTTTTGTGCCACGATCAACTAACTTGTCATTACTAAGTTGCATATCAACCATTTTGTTGCCTTTTACTTTCCCAAGTTGAATCATTGCTGTGGTTGAAACCATATTCAAAATCATTTTTTGTGCGGTTCCAGCTTTCATGCGAGAACTTCCTGTTAAAAACTCGGGACCGACAATTACAGCTACAGGATTCTGTGCAGCATTAGATAGCGGGCTGTTTTCATTACATGTTATACAACCTGTAGAAATATTGTTTTTATTGCAATCTTCAATTCCACCAACTACATAAGGAGTTGTACCAGAGGCAGCAATTCCAATAACAAAATCGTTTGCAGTAATATTATAGGCTTGCAAATCCTCCCAAGCTTGACGTTTGTTATCTTCTGCATTTTCTACTGCTTTCCTGATGGCAGAATCTCCACCTGCAATAATTCCGATAACGACATCATCAGCCACACCAAAAGTTGGCGGACACTCACTGGCATCCAAAATTCCTAACCTGCCACTTGTGCCAGCACCAATATAAAAAAGTCGGCCACCAGCGTTTAGTTTTTCAACAACTTTTTGAGTCAATTGTTCAATGTCAGGTAAGACTTCTTCAACCGCATGAGCCACGCTTTTGTCTTCCTTATTTATATGAACTAAAGATTCTTTGATACTCATTTTTTCTAAATTTGTGTACTTAGAATCTTGTTCTGTTGTTTTTAAAAAATCACTCATTCTCCTTGGATTTCGTAAATTTCTTGATCTACTTCTGAAATGCTAAAATAACCAAAACAGAAATTATCTTGGTTAGTTTGATTCACAATATTTCCTCGTACACTTGCAGGTTGGCTATCAAAAGGATTTCCACCTACTTGCGAAAATAAGCGATTCAAATAATTAAAATACGCTTCAGAAATTCCTATAAGCTGAATAGTGACTTCATCACCAATACTTAAATCTTCATCAGAAAAACTTAAAGAAGCTTCACTACCGTCTGTAAATTCATCATTATAAATTGAAGCATCAGGATAGGCTAAAAAGCCGGTGTAAAATTTGGATAAATAAAAATTTTCTACTCCTGCAGGGTCGTTATAATAAATTCGAACTTCTCGGTTTCCTCCTCCAAAACCACCATCTTCACTTTCGGTAATGTTTGTGATTTCAGTAACAGGTGTTAATGTTTCTGTGGCTTCATACTCTTCGCCTTCAGCCTCGACATATAAGTGGTATGTTGCACCAATTTCTGGTATAAAATCAGTAGTTTGGTAAGTTCCAGCATCCATTTCTTCAAAATGAAATACATTTCCGTTTTCATCTTCAACATAAATAATGGCACCTGAAACATAAACCGGCTGGTCATCAAAAAAATCGCGACTTTTTGATAATTTTATTTCCTGTTCGTTTCCTGATGTTCCTTTTTGCCATTGTAGTCCAGCGTCAATAACAAGTCGTGGTGTTGAACTTTCTAAATCGATTTCAACTTCATCAATACATGAAGAAAAAAACAGTACTAGCGCTAAAAATGGAATTATTTTTTTCATCATCTAAAATTTTATGTTATAAGAAACAGATGGTACTGCGCCAAAGATAGCTAGTCTTCTTGCTTGATTTGCTCCGGTTTGCTGGTCTTGGTTAAAAATAATGGCAGCTGCGTTCATCCGATTATACACGTTATAAATACTAAAAGTCCACGAAGATTCCCATTTTTGATTTTCATTTCTTTCTGGCGTTAGGGTAGCTGCTAAATCTATACGATGGTATGTTGGTAGCCGATTTTTATTTCGCCCTTCAAAAACAGGAATGGTTAAATCTTGATATTGATACTGACCTACTGGAAAGTTTACAGGTTGCCCCGTTTGTAAAATCATATTGGCATTAAACTCCCATTTCTTGCTGAGTTCATAATTTGCAACTATTGACAAATCATGAGTTTTATCGAAACTGTTGAGGTACCAATTGCCGTTGTTTACGCCAGGCTCTGCAGCAGTTCTTCCAGGTGTTCGCTGTTCTGATCTTGATAGCGTGTAAGCAATCCAACCTGTTAATTTACCGGTGTTTTTCTTCAGTAAAAACTCCCAGCCGTAAGCTCTTCCTTCTCCAGCTAAAATTTCCCGTTCAATAGCGTCATTTGCAATTAGGTTGGCGCCATCAACAAAGTCAAGACTGTTTTGAATTGTTTTGTAAAAAACTTCTGTTTCTATAGAATAATTGTCTTCTGCAAAATTTGAAAAATAGCCTACCGCATATTGATCTAGTTTTTGGGGTTTAATAAATTCACCGCTCGGAGCCCAAATATCAAACGGAGTAGGAGCCGAAGCATTGGTGATGAGGTGTAGGTTTTGAACCATTCTGTTATAGCTCGCTTTTATTGAATTATCATTATTTAAGGCGTAGGAAAGCGAAAATCTTGGCTCAAGGTTATGATAAGATTTCAGTACACTAGACCGCGATGCAGATTGAACATCAATAGGTTCTGCTTGTTCGTAAACGCCTAAATTTTCATTATAAATTATAGGATTATTGTTTTCGTAAACATTGATTTCGTCTTGACCTAATCTAAAAAACGAACTCACTCTTAATCCCAAACTAGCTGATAAATCTTCAGTGATGTCTTGATTGGCACTTATGAACAATCCGTTTTCCCAAGCGTATTTTTTGGTTAGTTGACGCTCAATAATTCCAGAATCTGGTCGGTTGGGTCTAATTGTAGCTGGATTGAACTCGTGCAGCAAGCTTTCAATTCCGTAGTCGAGGTTTAAATTATCATTTATAATGTGATTTAAACTGTATTTTAAATCGATATTTCTAACGCCGCTATCAAATTCAAATCCAACAGAATTCAAATTCAAATTGAATAAGTAATCGTTGAAAACCAATGATAAATTGCTGTAAATATCTTCATTGAAAATATGATTCCACCGTGTGCTAAGGTAAGTTGAACCGTATACGTTTTGAAAATTGTCGTTAATATCAAAAACATCTCTACCAAAATATGTGGAAACTAGAATTCGGTTGTTTTCATTCAATTCAAAATTGAATTTAGCATTTACATCATAAAAATAAGCCGAATTAGGATTATCGGCAAGTCCTAAAAATAAATGCGCATAAGAGCCTCTGCCAGAAATTAGAAACGAGCTTTTTCCTTTTTCAATTGGTCCTTCGAGCAAAAGTTTGCTTGAAACCAAGCCCAAACTTGCTTCCCCTTTAAAGTTTTCTTTACTTCCCGAGCGTTGCTGAATATCTAAAACCGAAGAAACACGACCACCAAATTTTGCAGGAATACCACCTTTGTATAGCGTTAAATCTTTAATGGCGTCTGGATTGAAAACTGAAAACAACCCGAACAAGTGTGAAGAATTGAAAATGGTAGCATTATCGATTAAAACTAAATTTTGATCTGCGCTTCCACCTCGTACATTAAATCCTGAAGCGCCTTCACCAGCATTTGAAACGCCAGGCAATTGTATCAATGACCGAATAACATCAGGTTCGCCTAAAACCGCTGGTATTTTTTTTATGGTTTCCGATTTCAAACTGTTGGCTGACATTTGGGTACTCCTAATTTCAGTTTTTTCAATTGATTTAGTAATAACAACTTCATCGAGGCTTTCGCTGCTGGTTTCTAATTCAATGTTTTGGGTTGTATTTTCAGTGATGGTGAGAGTGATTATCTCGTCTTTAAAACCAATGTAAGTATATTTTATGGTGTGAGTTCCTTCAGGTAATTCAATTTCATATTTACCATCAAAGTCTGTTGAAGTTCCAGTTTCCAATTCTTCTATGACAATATCAACTCCTAAAACAGGTTGCTTGTCGTCTGCAGCGGTAACTGTTCCTGATAAAATGAATTCTTGAGCGTAGGAGTTTGGTAATGCAAACAGGAATAATAATAATGAAGCTAATAGTTTGATGAAGTTCAATTTTTTGAACAAATATACTAGTAAACTATTAGATAATAAGTTGGTAAAACTTTAATAAAAACTTAAATTAAACCGATTCAATAATAAAAATACAAGGTTTTTTGTGGAGGTCTAGCTTTGTTTTTTTCCACTCGTTCACCGTTTTTGTTTTGATGTACTCTGTAGCCAATGTCAATTCGCAAGCAATACAGAGCTTAGTTTCTGGATGAAGCATTTTTAACAATAATGCTAACAATTGTTCGTTTCGGTAGGGTGTTTCGATAAAACTTTGCGCTTGAAGTTCTTCTTTAGAACGTTTTTCCAGTTTTTTGATTTTTTGTTTGCACTCATTTTTTTCAATGGGCAAATAACCATTAAAAGCAAAACTTTGGCCATTCATTCCGCTAGCCATTAATGAAAGCAAAATAGAAGAAGGACCGACTAGTGGAACTACGCGAATGTTTTTTCTATGAGCTAATTCAACAATCTTTGCGCCGGGATCAGCAATTCCTGGACATCCCGCATCAGATAAAATTCCTATGTTTTCACCTCGTAGACAAGGTTCTATGAACTCAGGAATTTCTATTTCTTGCGTAAATTTATTCAATAAAAAGAAGTTTAAATCCCCTTGAGATTTTGTTGGAACAATTTTCTTTATAAACCTTCTAGCTGTTTTTTCGTTTTCGACAATATAGGTGTCTATCTCTACTATAATTTTTCGAATAGAAAGCGGCAATACTTCTAAAGGTGGCTGATCTCCCAGCAAGGTGGGAATCATATAAATTTTGCCTGTTGAAAAATTGGGGTTTATATTTTCAGCCATAACATTTTAACTTAGTAGTTTTTCTTTTAAAACGTTGGTGGCTTTATCTAGCATTTGAAAAACATTTTTAAAACCATCTTTACCGCCATAATATGGGTCGGGAACTTCAAGATTTTCATCTGGAGTTAGTTGATTTAAAATAAGATCAACTTTATTTTTATCTGATTCAGTTTCTGCTAAAGCTATTATGTTGTCATAGTTTGATTGATCCATAGCAAAAATATAATCAAAATCCTTAAAATCTTTTTGGGTGAATTGTCTTCCTTTTTGTTGAGAAATATCAATCCCGTTTGCGCGAGCAATTTCTATTGAACGCGGATCTGGACTTTCTCCAACGTGATAATTTGCCGTCCCTGCAGAATCAACTTGAATTTTATGGTCTTCTACTTTACTTTTAAAAATTCCTTCGGCAAGTGGTGAGCGGCAAATGTTTCCTAAACAAACCATTAAAACCTTTGTCGTGCTCATAGTTAGAGTTTTAGCTTGTGGTCTAATTCTTCTACATAATGTTTAAATTGCTTATCGGTAGAGCGTAAGTTATCTACCGTTTTGCAAGCGTGCAGCACAGTTGCATGGTCTCGACTTCCAATTTGTTTACCAATACTGGATAAGGATGATTTGGTCATCTTTTTGGCAAAATACATCGCAATTTGTCGAGCTTGAACAATATATCGTTTACGTGTTTTTGATTGTAGCGTATCTACATCCATATCAAAATATTCGCTAACAATTCGTTGAATTTCTTCAACAGAAATTTCTTTCTTGGTTTTACGAACGAAGTTAGCAACAATCTTTTCAGCTAAATCTAAATCGACTTCTTTTTTGCTGAACGATGAATGTGCAATTAGCGAGATGATAGCTCCTTCCAACTCACGAATATTGTTTTTGATGTTGCTTGCCAAATATTCAATAATCTGCTCGGGCATTTCAACACCATCGCGATATAATTTATGTTTTATAATGGCAATTCTTGTTTTGTAGTCTGGCGATTGTAATTCGGCTGTCAATCCCCATTTAAATCTTGATAGCAAGCGCTGTTCAATTTCTTGCATGTCAACCGGAGCTTTGTCGCTTGTTAAGATGACTTGCTTGTTGTTGCCTTGTAAGTGATTAAAAATGTGGAAAAAAACTTCTTGTGTTCCTTTTTTTCCAGAAAGCAACTGAATATCGTCTACAATTAAAACATCAATTGCTTGATAAAAATGAATAAAATCAGTTCTACTTTTTTTCTTTACTACCGAGTCGATATACTGTTGGGTAAATTTTTCAGCAGAAATATATAGAACTGTCTTTTCAGGATATTTCTCTTTTATATCTACACCAATAGCGTGAGCTAAGTGAGTTTTTCCTAAACCGCTTCCTCCAAAAATCAATAGTGGATTGAAAGAAGTTCCGCCAGGTTTGTTAGCGATTGCTTTTCCTGCAGAACGAGCTAATCGATTAGATTCGCCTTCTAAAAAATTGTCAAAATTATAATTAGGATTTAGCTGCGAATCAATTTTTAAATTTCGAATACCTGGAATAACAAAAGGGTTCTTCAGTTGAGAACTTTTGTTTTTCATCGGAATGTCTACATCTTGAGAAGACATTTTTCCACGTTGTGTACTTGGTATTTTTTCTGTAAATGCTTGAGCGCTACCTGATTTGTTTTCCATTCGGATGACATAAACCAGCTTGGCACCTTTTCCTAATTCCTTGGTTAAGGCAACTTTGAGTAAATCCACATAATGTTCCTCTAACCATTCATAAAAAAACTTCGAAGGAACTTGTATGCTTAAAGCATTGTCGGTTAGCTTAACTGCGCTAATAGGCTCAAACCAAGTCTTGTATGCTTGTGTAGAGATGTTATCTTCAATGAATTGAAGACACTTGTTCCACACTGATGACGCAGTTTTTGACATATTTAGCTTTAATTTTAGTTTTGAATTAGATTCGTCGATCGGTAAATTCACCACAAATATGTGAACAAATTATTTAATAAAAAAATCAAATTTGGGTTGATTGTTATCTTTTTTTTTTGCATAATAGAAAGTCTCAAATGAAGAAAATTTTAAGCTATAAAAATGACAAAAAAATCAGTTACCGAAATAGAAGTCCGTTATGCAGAAACCGATCAAATGGGGATTGTGCATCATGGTGTTTATCCACAATATTTTGAGCTTGGTCGAGTTGCTTGGCTCAATCAGTATGGAATGCATTACAGCGAAATGGAAAAATCTGGAATAATGCTACCGGTTGTAGATCTGCAAATTAAATATCATAAACCTGCTCGATTTGGCGATTTACTTTCTGTAGAAACTTCACTTTTAGAAAAACCTGGAGTCAAGATTACTTTTTTATACGAGGTTTATAATAATAAAGCAGAAGAATTATTAGTAAAGGGTCGAACTACCTTGGTTTTTGTTGATGCACAAACCAGAAAACCCATGCGTTGCCCAGCTAATATTCTCGACGTTTTTGGCTTTACAACCGATTAATTATTTATATTCGTTATCAAAATTTTACTTATGAAATTCATTTTTACCACCTTATTGCTTTTTATGTTTTTTTCTTGTTCCACTAAAAAAGAAGTAGCAAACGAGCATAAAACGGCAGACATTGAGTTTAAAGGCTGTCCTGAAGAAGGGCAATGTTTTATTGAATTGATTGAAGATTCTGAAGTTTCATTGATTAAAGATGGTACAGGCGAAAACTACCCAAATATTATTTCATCTAAGGATTTTAATGTATACAAAATAACATACGAAAAAGAAACAATGGAAGGTGTAGCTGATGATGAATATAATGAAATTTTCTACTTTCAGATAGCTAAAGATAGCGATGCGGATATTAAGGTTAGTGATGAACAGCTCAAGGAGTTAAATTTTATTTATGGTAGAATCTGCAGATGTCCTGGTGAAACTGGTTATGAATATGTTGAAGAAGGGAGATTTGAACTCAATCAAAATAAAGACGGAAATTTTCATTTATATTTTGATATCGAGGCTAAAATTTATCCAATTTTAATGAATCAATTTGAGTATAAAGGAAAACTCTAAAGTCTACTAGTACGTATTTCTTTTAAACATTTTTCACAAAGACAATCTTTGTATGTTTTTTTAATTTTTTCAGATTGTGCTTTTGTTAGTTTTATTGAACTGCAAAAGCACTTTTTTATTTCAGAAACATTACAGCTAAACTCCTTTTGGCATCGTGGGCATTTTGTGTTGTTCATTTTGATCTGATTTTAAAAAGCAAAAAAAGAATAATTATTGATATAATTAAAATTGAAAACAAGCTAATAATAAAGAATCCAATTACTTTTTGACTGTTTGTTTTGAGTTGAAATACTTATTTTTACACCAAAATAAAACATTAGTTATGATTATGAAAAGCTTGCGATGTGCTCTACTGGCTGGAATAAGTGTGTTTATGCTGAGTTGTGCTGAAGAAAGACCAGTTCAAGAGGCTCCAGTAAAGAAAAATCCAAAAGAAAATATTGAAGAAGAGACTCGAGATAAAATGAAAGAGGATACTTTAAGTATTTCTGAAGAAGGTAACGATGCAGTACCAGAAGCAGAAGTCGAACAGTTAGAAGAAGTTGTAGAAGAAGCTGATGCCAAAATTGAAGGAGATGAAGCTTTAAAGTCAAAATTAGATGATGCGCAGTCAAAAGCTGAAGCCACGCAAATTAAAATTGAGGAACAAAATAAAGAAGCTTTAAAAAAAGCAAGAAAAAAAGCTGAAGAAACTGTTGAAAAGGCTAAAAAAGCTGCGGCAGATGCAACTAAAAGCTTAGAAAAAGAAACCTCAACAATTATCGAAAAAGGTAAAGAAAAAGAGGAGGAGCAGCGAAAAAAACTCGATACGCTGAGGGATTAATCACCAGAATTCAAGTCAATAAAAAAAACACTTAAAATTTTAAGTGTTTTTTTTAAATTCTTAAGCAGAAAGTTTTACAAAGCAGCAACGTGCTTAGTTACTTGCGACTTTAAATTTCCAGCTTTGTTGTCGTGAATGATGTTCTTTTTAGCCAACTTATCAATCATAGAAATAACTCCTGGTAAAAGCTTTTGTGCTTCGTCTTTTGAGCTAGTTTCCTTTAATTTCTTAACTGCATTTCTAGCAGTCTTGTGTTGGTATTTATTACGAAGCCTTTTGGTTTCGCTGTTTCTAATTCTTTTTAATGCTGACTTATGATTTGCCATTGTTTTTTGTTTTATTGTAGTCCGTAGGGGAATCGAACCCCTGTTACCAGGATGAAAACCTGGCGTCCTAACCACTAGACGAACGGACCAATTGTTAAACTATTTATTTATCCTTATGAACTTTATTGTAGTCCGTAGGGGAATCGAACCCCTGTTACCAGGATGAAAACCTGGCGTCCTAACCACTAGACGAACGGACCAATTTGCATTTGCGAGTGCAAAAATAAGTCTTTTTTTTAATTCGCAAAAACTTTTCTTGAAAAAAATTAATAGGCTTTTGCAAAAAGTACTCTCCCGCTTGACGCTTCGCCAGAAAACATGCATTTTCCTGTTTCTTTTTTCTGGTTCTCAGGAATGCATCTAATGGTTGCTTTAGTTTTTTCTTTTATTGCTTGTTCGGTTTCAGTAGTACCATCCCAATGCGCAGAAATAAAGCCACCTTTCTCTTTAAGAACTGTTTTAAATTCATCAAAAGTGTTTACTTCAGTAATGTGTTCACCTTGATGTTTTTTTGCTTTATTGAAAAGGCTTTGCTGAATTTCAGTCATTAATTGAGAAACTTTCCCTACAACTTCATCTACAGGAACAAATTCTTTCGTCAAGTTATCTCTTCGTGCAAGTTCGACTGTGTTTTTTTCCAAATCTTTTGGTCCAATTGCTAATCTAACAGGCACGCCTTGTAGTTCATATTGGGCGAACTTCCAGCCTGGTTTATGGGTGTCTCTGTTATCAAACTTAACGCTAACTCCAGCTTCACGTAAGTTTTTTTGTAGTTTTTCAGCAAGTGCTGTAATTTTTTCTAATTGCTCTTCATTTTTGTAAATAGGAACAATTACAACTTGTTGTGGGGCTAATTTTGGAGGTAAAACTAAACCGCGATCATCGCTATGCGTCATAATTAATGCACCCATTAATCGAGTAGAAACTCCCCAGCTTGAAGCCCATACATATTCTTGCTTACCCTCTTTAGAAGTAAATTTTACATCAAATGCTTTTGCAAAATTTTGTCCTAAAAAGTGAGAAGTTCCTGCTTGTAATGCTTTGCCGTCTTGCATTAAAGCTTCGATACAATAAGTCTCTTCAGCACCAGCAAACTTTTCACTTTCAGTTTTCCTTCCTTTTATAACTGGAATTGCCATAAATTCTTCAGCAAATTCTGCATAAATATTATTCATTTGAATAGTTTCATCAAGTGCTTCTTGCTTGGTTGCGTGAGCTGTATGACCTTCTTGCCATAAAAATTCAGCGGTACGCAAAAACAATCTGGTTCTCATTTCCCAACGAACAACATTAGCCCATTGGTTGATAAGAATAGGTAAATCTCTATACGATTGAACCCATCCTTTATAGGTGTTCCATATAATAGCTTCCGATGTAGGTCGAACAACTAGTTCTTCTTCAAGTTTTGCGTCAGGATCGACTATTAACTTTGAAGGATCTTCTTCAGATGTTTTTAATCTGTAATGAGTAACAACAGCACATTCTTTCGCAAAACCTTGAGCGTTTTTCTCTTCGGTTTCAAAAAGGCTTTTGGGAACAAATAGCGGGAAATAAGCGTTTTGATGCCCAGTTTCTTTGAATCGTTTATCAAGTTGAGCTTGCATTTTTTCCCAAATAGCATAACCGTAAGGTTTTATAACCATACTCCCTCTTACTGCTGAGTTTTCAGCTAAGTCGGCTTTTACTACTAAATCGTTATACCACTTGGAATAATCTTCTGAACGTTTTGTTAAGCTTTTACTCATTTTCTATTTTTTCTAATTTGGCACAAATATTGTTTCTAATAGTATATATTAGTTAGCGCAAAACTAACTAAATTTGTATTAAGATAAACAATTAAAACCACAAGTTATGCAAGTCAATAATCTCAAAAAGCAAATGAAAACACTCGGAATGAGTGTTGCAGCAGTGGTTTTTATGTCTTCTTGCGGTTCCTATCAAAACGTAGGTGCTCATAGCGATGGTATTTATGGAAGCGCACCAGCGCAAAATAATGAATCTCGAGCAGGCATTAATAATCAAACTGCTCCAAAAACAGCAAATTCTCAGTCAGCAAGAGGACAATATGAGTCTGACTCTTCTGGTAAAGAGGATTATACCAATTATTTCAAACAACAAGGCGAGCAAATTTCTCAAGCTAGAGGAGCTGTGTCTAGTGATGAAATTACAACTGATACTGATAATTATACATCAAAAAGTGATTATAATGATGATAATTATTACGAAGATACTAATCAAACCTATTCAGGTCAGCCAGGTTGGGGCTCAAACGCATCGAACGTAAACGTAAATGTTTATGGTAATACCTGGGGCGGCTACGGAATGGCTAATTGGGGATTTTATAACCCGTATTTTTATGGCCCACGATGGAGAATGTGGGGTCCAAGCTGGGGTTATCATGGATGGCGCTCAGGATTTGGCTGGGGCGGATACGGCGCTTACGGCTGGGGCGGTTACTATGGTCCAGCTTATTACGGAGCAGGATGGTATGGAGCTTATGGATACAGAAATGGTCACTATCCTGGTTTAGCTTATCATAGTTCACCTCGAAATAGTTCAGTTCGAAATAGATCGGGGCTTTCAGGGAGAAATGCAGTAGTTGCAAGTAGCAGAAGCAATCAAAATATACGGGGTGCTTCAGAAAGAAATTCAGCGAGAAGTTCTTCATCAGTAAGAAGTAGTAGAAATATTCGAGGTACAGGAAATAGAAGCTCTAACGAATATAGCGGTAGATCTGCTTCTACTAACAGAAATGTTAGGGGTGCTAGTTCAAGAAATATTAGAAGTTCAGGGCGAGAAGTCAGATCGACAAGAGCAACTACAACAAGGAGAAGTAGTAATGCCACGCGTGTTAGAAATTCGCGAAACGTTAATGCTAGAAGTAGTACAACTAGAAATACTAGATACTCCCCAAATAGAAGCAATACAAGAACCAATACACGTTCTACAACAACACGAAGCAGTAGTTCTTCGTCTAGAAGTTCTGGTGTGCGTAGTACTGGAGGTACTAGAAGTAGCGGTGGTGGAGTTCGAAGCTCTTCTGGCGGTAGCAGAGGCGGGGGCAGAAGATAAACTATTAACTTAAACAAATAAAAATGTTTACAAAGCAAAAATTATTACTGGTTTTTATTTTGAGTCTGACAGGCGTGAGCTTGTCAGCTCAAGATATTACTGACGCATTGCGCTTTACTAATGAAGACCTTTCGGGAACAGCAAGGTTTATGTCTATGAGCGGTGCTTTTGGTGCGCTAGGTGCTGATATGTCTTCCTTGAAAGTGAATCCAGCTGGTTCAGCTGTTTTTTTAACTAATCACGGTTCCTTTACCTTAGATCTTGGCTATAGTAAAAACAAAACTGAATTTGGAACTGAAAGTGTAATGAAAACCAACGAAAGAAAAACGAATTTTAGCTTGCCTCAAGCAGGTGCAGTTTTTGTTTTTAAAAATAACGACCAAAGTTCTGCGGTTAATAAACTTAGTTTTGGTTTGAGTTATGAACGAACAAATAATCATAGCGACAGAAATAGAATGTTAGGGGTAACTAATAGCTCTATTGGAGATTATTTTGTACAACGAGCTAATGGAATTCCGGAATCTACGCTTCAAGGTGGTAATGACCTCAACAACTCATACACAAATATAGGTCAATCGCAAGGTTTAGCGGCCCAAGAAGCTTATTTAGCATATCAATCTTATCTTATCAATCCCGAAGAAGGCAGCAACAACATGTATGCTTCTGAGGCTGATGCAGACTTGTATTATAATGATATGATTCAAAGCGAATCTGGAATGAATGGAAAGATGATTTTTAATGGTGGTGTCCAAATGTTTGAAAAACTTTATTTAGGGCTAAATCTTAATGCTCATTTTGTAAATTACGACCGATTTACTTCTTATTTTGAACAAAATTCTGGTGGAGGTGAAATTCAAGAGGTATTGTATGAAAACGACTTAAGAACGCGTGGTAGTGGTTTCTCTTTTCAATTAGGAGCCATTTACAATCCTGTTCAAAGCATAAGAATAGGTGCTTCATATCAATCGCCAACTTGGTTTACAATTGATGATGAATTAACACAAGGGATAGAAACTTATAGCGAGGAATTTGGTACGGAAAGTGTCTTTCCTAATGTGATTAATGTTTTTCCAGAATATAGATTTAGAAGCCCGAGTAAAGCAACAGGTAGTTTTGCTTATGTGTTTGGAAGATCTGGATTGATTAGTATAGATTATACCTACCAAGATTTTTCTAGTCAAAAATTTACCTCTGCTGGATTTGATGCGCAAAACATGCAGATTAAAGAAAGCTTACAAGCAACATCAAATATTAATATAGGAGGTGAATATAAGTTAGCTGAATGGAGCTTTAGAGGTGGGTATCACTTTATGGAGTCACCATACCGAAATGATGCTTTTTTTGGTGATAGTAAAGGGTATTCGTTTGGCTTAGGTTATAGTTTTGGAAATACAAAACTAGACTTCGCTTACCGATTAACCGAACTTGATAAAAATGAAGAATTAATTCAAACAGGCTTAGATGAATTAGCAAGTGTAAACAATAAACTGACTAACTTCGTGTTGACTCTAAGTTTCGGGATTTAAACTCAATTCATTACCTTAATAAGTTTTATAAATACCGCCAAAGTCTAATCAGATTTTGGCTTATTTTTTCAATACATCAGGAATCGTACAAATTGGAATTGGGTTCATTTTATGTTGATTGGCTCGATTCAATTTTTTATAGATTTCTAAGACCTCAGCTTGACGATTACTTAGTCTTTCTGTTGAAGTAGAATCTTTATAATTCATAGCCCATTCTAATTCATCGTAAGTTGCTCCAAGTTGATCTTCATCCGTGCGGTCATCTCCAAAGAGCCCATCAGTAGGTTTTGCTTGCTGAATTTCATCAATTATCGCTAAGTGTCGTGCAAGTTCAAAGACTTCAGATTTCATCAAATCTGCAATCGGACTCAAATCTACACCACCGTCGCCGTATTTGGTGTAAAACCCAACGCCAAAATCTTCTACTTTATTTCCTGTTCCAACTACCAAATAACGATGAATTCCTGCAAAGTAATATAGCGTTGTCATTCGTAAACGAGCTCTTGTGTTAGCTTGACTTAGTAGAACTAAATCATTTTCTGGAAAACTTGGTGTGGTGGCCAAAAACGAATCAAAAACCTTGGTTAAATCAACTTTTATATTGGTAACATTGGCAAATCTCGATTTTAAATCTTCTATGTGATTTTGCGCTCGATTAACCTGATTTAGCTCTTGGTGAATTGGCATTTCAACACATAACGTACGCAAGCCAGTTTTGGCGCAAAGTGCAGATGTTACAGCGGAATCAATTCCGCCAGAAATTCCAATAACAAATCCATCTATACCAGCATTTTTAGCGTAATCTTTCAACCATTTTGTAATGTGCTTTGCAACCAAATCTGTTTTCATCATCTTAGCTTTTTGTTCAGACAAACAAAATTACATTTTTTAATGAGGAGTTTAGCGTTTCTTTATGCTTAATTATCTTTAATGATTTGTCTAAAAGCGTTTATTTACCTTACTTTTGTGTTTACTAAAAAAAATAATTTATGTATTTTTTGAATTCGCGTTTTTTTAGCTTAATTGTCTTATTAGCGTTTCTTTTTACTGCTTGTAGTGATGATGATAAAATAAAAGATGAGGTTGCCGAAATTGAAATAGACCTTGAAGTAAACAGATTTGATAAAGAATTTGCTGCTGCTGAACCTGAAAATCTTCATGCGTTAAGACAAAAATACCCGTACTTGTTTCCTCGGAAATTTGAAGATTCTGTTTGGGTAGAAAAAATGAATGACACGCTTCAAAGCGAAATTGAAGAAGAGGTTTTTAAAAAATTCCCTGACTTTAAAGAAGAAACACTTCAGTTAGAATTGTTTTTAAAACACCTAAAATATTACTTTCCAAAAAGCAAAACACCTTCAGTTGTTACGCTAGCAGAAGAAGTTGACTACAGAAATAAAGTGGTTTTAGCTGATTCGATTTTATTGATTTCTTTAGATAATTATTTGGGGAGCGATCATCGTTTTTATGAAGGATTACCAAAATATATTGCCAAGTTGCAAGACAAAAAGTTTATGCTTTCTGATGTGTCTTTAGTTTATGCTGATCAAATTGTGCCAAGGCAAAATTCAAGAACTTTTCTCTCTACTATGATTCACTTTGGAAAAAAACTGTACTTAAACGACTTGTTGCTTCCGTTTGTGGAAGAGAATTTTAGGATGAATTACACCGAAGACGAATTAGCCTGGGCAAAGGCAAACGAAAAACAAATTTGGCTTTATATGATTGAAAAAGAATTGCTTTACAGTACTAAAAATGACCTGAGAGATCGGTTTATTAACATGGGGCCATATACTAAATTTTATTTAGAACTAGATAATGAAAGTCCGCCGCGTCTAGGTCAATTTATAGGAAGACAAATTGTTCAACATTATATGACTAAATACCCTGAAACAAGTTTGCAAGAATTAATGCAGATGAGTGCTAAAGAGATTTTTCAAAAAGCCAATTATAAACCACATAAATAATTAAAAATGTCTACAAAATATAAAAAATCAGAAATAGCAATTCATGTTGAAACTGATGAAAACAGAGTTCCCGAAAAACTGTCTTGGACGGCAGAAGATGGTGGTGTTACCAATGAGGAAGCAAAAGCTATAATGCTAGCGCTTTGGGATCATAAGAACCAAGAAACCATGCGAATTGATTTGTGGACGAAAGATATGCCGATGGATGAAATGAAGAAATTCTTTCATCAAACGTTGGTAACTATGAGCGATACCTACTACAGAGCAACTCAAGACGAAAAAATGACCGCAACAATGAAGGATTTTTGCGATTATTTTGCTGAAAAATTGGAGCTGAAAAAAGAGTAATCTTGTCTACCTCTTTGATTACTTAAATAGTAAACTAACTAACTAAAGCTTGCTGTTTACTTGTTCGATGTATTCTAAAACTTCCTCTTTGCCTATTTTCTTTGATGATGAAGTAACAAAGTAAGGAGGAAGCTCTTCCCAAGTTTCTAGAAGAACTTGTTTATAATCTGCTATATTTTTTTCTAATGCTGCTGGTTTTAATTTGTCAGCTTTTGTGAAAATAATTGCAAACGGGATGGCGTTTACTCCAAGCCATTCCATAAACTCCAAGTCTATTTGCTGAGCCTCAATTCGGCTATCAATCAAAACAAAGGCACTTACAAGTTGGGGTCTTTTAGAGAAATAATTAGTGATAAATTTTTGAAAAACCTTTTTTTCTTTTTTGCTAACTTTTGCATAGCCGTAGCCAGGCAGATCAACTAAATGCCATTCTTTGTTTATTAAAAAGTGATTTATCAATCGCGTTTTTCCTGGTTTACCAGAAACCATGGCTAACTTTTTTCGATTAGTTAGCATGTTTATTAAAGAAGATTTGCCAACATTACTCCTTCCTATAAACGCATATTCAGGAATAGTTGAGTTTGGGCATTTTAGAACATCAGAGTTACTAACAACAAACTCGGCAGATTTGATTTCCATAAATTTATAATTCTCTTTTTTTAAGCCAATCAAATAAAATCTGATTAAATAAATCTGGGTGTTCCATCATTGCTGCGTGCCCACATTTATCTATCCAAAAAAGCTCAGAATCAGGTAGCAATTCATGAAAATCTTCAGCAACTTTTGGAGGGGTAACTTCGTCTTGTTTTCCCCAGATAATACAAGTCGGTTGATTCATATTGGGTAAATCTTTAGCCATATTGTGTCGTATTGCAGATTTTGCAATGGCTAAAACGCGTATAAGCTTGTTTCTGTCTTTTATGGTTTGGTATACTTCGTCAACAATTTCATCGGTAGCTACTTCAGGGTCGTAAAATACGTCTTGGGCTTTTTTCTTGATGTATTCAAAATCACCTTTTTTAGGATAACTATCACCCATAGCGCTTTCATAAAGTCCCGAACTTCCAGTAATGACTAAAGCTTTTACTAATTCTGGGTAGAGTTTCGTTATTAATAAACCTACGTGACCGCCCAACGAATTTCCTAATAAAATAACTTTACCACAATCTCTTGCTTCGATAAATTCTTTGGCGAATTTTGCTATGTTTTTTATGTTGGTTTTTAGTAAAGGCATACTATAAATAGGCAATTCAGGGATAATTACTTTGTAGCCTTTGTCTGGAAAAAAGTCAGCCACTCCATCAAAATTACTCAATCCGCCCATCAAACCATGTAGGATTAAAACGGGTGTGCCTTCGCCTTTTTCAACAAAATTAAATTTACCTTGAGTTTTTATCTCGTTTTCCATTCATTAAGAAAATTTCAAGTTTCAAATATAAATATATTTGTACAAGTATAATCAAAAATATCAAATATCACTTGTTTTCTTGCTTTAAGCTTAGTTTTTGTTTGAACAGTTTTTCTAACTTTTACATTCAAAGTCTTTTGTTTTTTAATTGCTTCTGTTTGATTGTCTGATTGTTAAACTAGGTCTTTCTATGGCGTCTTGTTTTTTTTGATTAGTGGGTTTTACCACCTTTTTCCACTGGCAGTGCTTTTGTTGCGATTTTCGTCACTTCACTTCACTTGATTTTTGCTTCTGATAACGACAAGATATTTCTTTATCTATTTGTTTATCAGGTATAATAAGCGTTTCCTGTAAAAACAAAAACTTATCAACAATGTGGGGTAAAGTGGTAATATGTGGTAAAAAATTCCATATATTTGAAGTGTAAAACAAATGTTGTGATAAACTTAATAGGCACATACGAATGTAAAATTGACGCAAAAGGGCGATTAATGCTGCCTTCTGCGTTAAAAAAACAAATGTTGTCTGTGCTTCAGGAAGGGTTTGTTTTGAAACGATCGGTTTTTCAAAAGTGTGTCGAGATTTACCCCATGCAGGAGTGGGAGAATATGATGCAACGAATTAATAAATTGAATCGCTTCAAGAAAAAGAACAACGATTTTATAAGAAAGTTTACCGCAGGTGTCAAGCAGGTAGAAGTTGATAGTAATGGTCGATTGTTGATACCAAAAGACTTGGTTGTTTTTGCCGAAATCCAAAAAGAAATTGTGTTGTCTTCTGCTGTAAACATAATTGAAATTTGGGATAAGTCTAACTACGAATCTGTTTTAAATCAAGTTGATGATTTTGCAGATTTGGCTGAAGAAGTTATGGGAATTGATGAAGAATAAGTATCACATACCGGTTTTGTTGAAAGAGTCTGTGGCTGGATTGAATATCCAGCCTGATGGTGTTTATGTAGACGTTACGTTTGGCGGTGGCGGACATAGCAAAGCTATTTTGGAGCAGTTAGGGCCAAAAGGAAAATTGTTGGCCTTCGATCAGGATAAAGATGCTCAAAAAAATGCTTTAGATGATGATCGGTTTGATTTGATACCAGAGAATTTTCGTTACATCAAGCGTTTTTTACGTTTTAATGGCATTAAAAAAGTTGATGGAATTTTAGGTGATTTTGGAGTTTCTTCGCATCAATTTAATGTTGCAGAACGCGGTTTTTCAACTCGTTTTGATGCGCAATTAGATATGCGAATGAATCAAAGTGATGTTTTGAATGCTTACCAAGTCATAAATGAATACGATGAAACTGATTTGATACGAGTTATTAAAGAATACGGAGAAATTAGAATTGCTCACAAAATTGCTCGCGAAATTGTAACTCAGCGTTCCGAGAAACCAATCGAGACCACAAGCGAGCTGAATGATTTGATAAAACCGTTTTTCTCTGCTCAAAAAATAAATAAAATGTTAGCGATGCTTTACCAAGCAATTCGCATAGAAGTAAATCAAGAAATACAAGTGCTTAAAGAATTTTTGGAGCAAACAGTCGATTTGCTAAATCCTGGTGGTCGATTGAGTTTGATTTCGTACCACTCACTCGAAGATCGTTTGGTGAAACGCTTTATCAGAGCAGGGAAGTTTGATGGTGTGCCAGAAAAAGATTTTTATGGAAAAGCAGAAGTTCCCTTTAAAAAAATAGGAAAACTAATTGTTCCGACTGAAAGTGAAATCAGTCAAAATTCTCGAGCTAGAAGTGCTAAGCTAAGAATTGCAGAAAAAATAGAATCTCATGCGTAAAGGTTTTTATGACTTTTTGAAAGGACGTTTTTTAGTAAACGAAGGTGCGATGGACAATTGGCGCTTTATCCTTTTTTGTACGCTTTTGGCAATTTTAATGATTGCAAGTTCGCATAGCGCAGATAAAAAAGTGCTAGAAATTGCTGAAATGAATGAAGAAATTAGACAGTTGCGTAGTGAGTTTGTAGATACTAGAAAACAACTAATGCAACAAAAAATGGAATCTAATATCGCTAAAAAAATGAAAAGTAGAGGAATAGGAACTTCTGCAACACCACCACAAAAAATAGTGGTAACCAAAACTGAAGATTAAACAATAATGACAACAACTAAAAACATATTGCGTCGCTTTTATATTGTGCTGGGCTTGTTCTTGGTGTTGTCTATTGTGGTTGGATTTAAGTTGTTTAAAATTCAGTTGGTTGAAGGAGATAAATACCGTGAACTTGCAGAAAAATCAGTTTATAGAAATTTCACAATTGATCCTAACAGAGGGAACCTGTACGATTCTAATATGAATTTGTTGGCGACTTCTGTGCCTAAATATGAAATTCGTTTTGATGCTGTTACTGTTTCAGAAAAAGATTTTAATCAAAATATAAATCCATTAGCTAAAGAATTGTCAAAACTTTTAGGTGGATCTGTTCAGTTTTATAAAAGTAAATTGATAAAAGCCAGAGAGAATCAAAATCGTTATGAGTTTATTGCTAAAAATATCGACTATTCTACCTATAAAAAACTAAAAACGCTTCCGCTTTTTAATCTTGGTCCATACCGAGGTGGTTTTATAGAAGAGCAAGAAATTGTGAGAGAACACCCGCTAGGTAAAATTGGTGAGCGAACAATTGGGTTTGGTAATGTTGGTCTAGAAGGTGCTTACGATCACTTTTTGAAAGGAGAAAAAGGGCAGCGAATGAAACAAAAAATAGCAAAAGGGCAATGGAAACCAATGAACGATATAAATGAAATTGAACCTCAAGATGGCTATGATGTTGTTTCAACAATTGATGTCAATATTCAAGATATTGCTCATCATGCCTTGCTTCAGCAACTCGAAAATTATGAAGCAGATCATGGGTCAGTTGTTGTAATGGAAACTAAAACCGGCGAAATAAAAGCGATTTCAAATCTGGGAAGAAGTAAAAAGTCTGGCAAATACTATGAAAAACTAAATTATGCGGTTTATGAAGCTCACGAGCCAGGATCAACTTTTAAGTTGATGAGCTTGGTAGCTGCAATGGAAGATAAAGTGATCGATACTTCTACTGTAGTTGATACGCAAGGTGGTAAGATTAAATATTTTGATCGTATTGTAAGAGATTCAAGATTGGGTGGTTATGGCGAAATATCAGTAGCAAAAGCATTCGAGCTTTCTTCAAACACGGCTTTTTCACAAATTATATACGACAATTACAAAAATAATCCAGAGCGGTTTGTTAATCGCCTGATGAATATGGGGCTGGGAGAAAAAATTGGATTAGAAATTAAAGGAGAGGGAAAACCTAATATTCCGCATCCTGATGATGACAATTGGTACGGAACGACATTACCTTGGTTATCTTTTGGATATGGAGTTTCAATGACACCGCTTCAGACACTTAGCTTTTATAACGCCATTGCTAATAATGGTGTTAAAGTAAAACCTAAATTTATAAAAGAAGTAAGAGATCGTAATTTTTTAGTTGAAAGTTATACCGATACTACCTATCAAGGTTCGGTTTGTTCTAAAGAGACTGCAAAACAAATGAGATCTTTACTTGAAAATGCAGTAAAAAGCGGAACCGCTAGCAATATTTACAATGAAAATTTTTCAATGGCCGGCAAAACAGGAACCTGTCAAATTGAATATTGGATAGAAGCTGGTCGATATGTTTCTTCATTTGCAGGTTATTTCCCAGCCGATAATCCTAAATATTCGTGTATTGTTGTTATACATAAACCAAATCCAGAAAAAGGCTATTACGGCAATACCGTTGCAGCACCTGTTTTTGAAAAAATTGCTCACAAAATTTATAAAGACACGCCTAAAGTCGATCAAATAGCAATGGATTCTATTAACTATGCTTCTGAAAATTTCAAGGAATATTTTTCGATAGCACAGAAATACCAAACAATTATGCCCGATTTAAAAGGAATGCCAGCAATGGATGCCTTGGCATTGCTAGAAAATATGGGGCTTAAAGTAAAGTTCACAGGAAGCGGAAAAGTTGTAAAGCAATCTATTCCGCAAGGACAAAAAATAAAAAAGAATCAATTAGTAAACCTTTATCTAAGTTGAATACACTAAAAGACATATTATACAAGGTGCCAATTCAGGCCGTAGAAGGAAACACTTCACAGCATATAAGATCGGTTCATATTGACTCAAGAAATGTGGGTTTAAATGATTTGTTTATTGCTGTTGTGGGAACTGCTGTAGATGGACACGATTATATTTCAGCGGCAGTTAATCAGGGTGCTTTAGCGGTTGTTTGTGAAAAATTGCCAGAAAATAGAAATAACGGCGTTACGTACATCCAAGTTGAAGACACTAGAATAGCAGCAGCTTTTATTGCTGCCAATTACTATCAAAATCCGTCTAGTAAACTTAAATTAGTTGGTGTTACTGGAACAAACGGAAAGACGACAATTGCTTCATTATTGTATCAGATGTTCAAAACAGCTGGTTACAAAGTTGGTTTGATTTCTACTGTCGTTATTAAAGTTGACCAAACAGATCATCAAACAAAACTAACCACTCCAGATTCACTTACCATCAATTATTACCTCAATGAAATGGTTCAAGAAGGAGTAGAGTTTGCATTTATGGAGGTTAGTTCTCACGGTATTGCACAACATCGTTCAACAGGACTAGAGTTTGCGGGTGGCGTTTTCACGAATTTATCTCACGACCATTTAGATTACCATAAAGATTTTGCTGATTATCGAGATACGAAAAAGCGTTTTTTTACTGAATTGCCTAAAAATGCATTTGCGCTGACTAATATTGATGATAAGAATGGAAGCATAATGCTTCAAAATGCTTGCGCAAAAAAAATAAGTTACGCTTTAAAATCACACGCCGATTATAAAGCTAAAATTGTAGAAAACAGCTTTAATGGCTTGTTACTAAATATTAACCAGAATGAAGTTTGGTCAACTTTAGTAGGCGGTTTTAATGCTTACAACTTGCTAGCTGTTTATGCGGTTGCCGACCAGTTAGGATTAACTATTGAAGAAAACTTGACTTATTTAAGCAAGTTGAAACCAGTAGATGGTCGTTTTCAGCATTTTATTTCAGATAAAGATAAAATCACAGCAATTGTTGATTATGCGCATACACCAGATGCGCTAAAGAATGTGCTTGAAACAATCAATTCAATTAGAACAAGAAACGAGAATTTGATTACTGTTGTTGGTTGCGGTGGAGATCGCGATAAAAATAAGCGTCCAAAAATGGCTAGTATTGCTGCTTCGTTGAGTTCAAAAGTGGTTTTTACGAGCGATAATCCGAGAACAGAAGATCCAGATGAAATTATTAAAGATATGGAAGCTGGTGTAGGTGGAGAGCATTACGCTAAAACATTATCGGTAACACTGCGCGATCAGGCAATAAAAACGGCTTGTCAAATGGCAAAACCTGGCGATATTATTCTTATTGCAGGAAAAGGTCACGAAACCTACCAAGAAATCAATGGCATTCGTTCAGATTTTGATGACCTGAAAATAGTTAAACAAACTTTATTAAAACTCAATAAGTAGAACTATGCTGTATTATTTGTTCGAATATTTAGATGCTAATTATAACATTCCGGGTACGGGATTGTTTAACTATATCTCATTTAGAGCGTCGATAGCAATTATTTTTTCGCTGTTGATTTCAACTATTTTCGGTAAACGAATTATTCGGTTTTTGTTAGCAAAACAAGTAGGAGAAAGCGTTAGAGATCTTGGCTTAGAAGGGCAGAAAGAAAAAGCAGGCACTCCAACAATGGGTGGGCTTATCATTATTTTTTCTACGCTTATTCCAGCTGTGTTGTTTTCTAAACTCGATAATGTTTATGTGATTTTATTACTTATTACAACATTATGGATGGGTGCTATTGGGTTTTTAGACGATTATATCAAAACTTTTAAGAAAAACAAAGAAGGTTTACAAGGTAAATTTAAAGTCATCGGGCAAGTTGGACTAGGAATAATTGTAGGCGCAACGATGTATTTTCACCCGGATATTACCGTTAAAGAAACTCAGTCCTTAGAAATGGATCCTATAACCGAAAATGTAGAGCGGGTTTCTAGTCCAGAAATAAAATCTACCAAAACCAACATTCCATTTGTAAAAGGAAATGAATTAGATTATTCAAAAGCATTGACTTGGATTAGCCCAAAACTGAAATCTTATGCTTGGCTGGTGTTTATACCAATTGTTATTTTTATTGTTACAGCAGTTTCAAATGGAGCCAATCTAACCGATGGAATTGATGGTTTGGCTGCTGGAAGTTCTGCAATAATCGTGGTAACCTTAGCGCTTTTTGCGTGGATTTCGGGCAACTTTATTTTTGCTGATTACCTAAATGTAATGAATATTCCTAGAGTGGGTGAAATGACGATTTTTATCGCTGCTTTTGCTGGTGCATTAGTCGGTTTTTTATGGTACAACACTTTTCCTGCTCAAGTTTTTATGGGTGATACAGGAAGCCTTACAATAGGTGGAATTATAGCTGTAATTGCTATAGCAACCCGTAAAGAATTACTAATACCGCTATTATGTGGAATATTTTTTATTGAAAATTTATCCGTCGTATTACAGGTGTTTTGGTTTAAATATACCAAGCGGAAATATGGAGCCGGCAAACGAATTTTTTTAATGTCGCCGTTGCACCACCATTACCAAAAGAAAGGTTTACACGAAAGCAAAATAGTTGTTCGGTTTTGGATCATAGGAATTTTACTAGCAGTAATGACTGTTATTACTTTAAAAATTAGATAAATTTTGAAAAAAATTGCTGTTTTAGGTGGAGGAGAAAGCGGGGTAGGAGCCGCGATTTTAGCTGTTAAAAAAGGCTATCAGGTTTTTCTTTCTGATAAAGGAAAAATCAAACCCCACTATGCTCAAGAGTTAAACGGTATTCAGGTTGAATGGGAGCAAGAGCAGCATTCTGAAGCTAAAATTTTAACCTCAGATTTAGTGATAAAAAGTCCTGGAATTCCTGATGAGGTTCCCATCGTTCAACAAGCAATAAAAAAAGGATTGCCTGTTGTTTCAGAAATTGAATTTGCTTATCGCTATACCAATGCAAATATCATTGGAGTTACGGGTAGTAACGGCAAAACAACGGTAACCAATATGATTTTTCATATTTTAAATAGCGCTGGTTTTAGTGTAGCTATGGCTGGTAATATTGGCGATAGTTTTGCGCGTAAAATTGCTAACCAACCAAAAGAAAATTATGTGCTAGAACTCAGTAGTTTTCAGCTAGACGGTATTATTGATTTTAGACCTCATATAGCTATCATAACCAGTATTACACCAGATCATTTAGACCGGTATAATAATTCTTTTGAAGCTTATGTTGCCGCAAAGTTTAATATTACGAAGAACCAAACAAAAGACGATTTCTTAATTTATAACGCCGACGAGGAGGTTATTGCAAATTGGATTCAGCAACATTCTATTAATGCAAGATTGATTCCGATGTCAGCCAAGAATAGTTCAAAACAAAATAGCATTTACAAAAAGAATAACAATATAGAAATTAATATAGATAATAAGATTTTTACTATGCCAATATCACAATTATCAGTAGAAGGAGAGCACAACACAAAAAATGCAATGGCGAGTTCAGCTGTGGCAAAACTACTTCAAATTAGAAAAAATACGATTCGCGAGAGTATGGAAACCTTTCAAGGTGTCGAACATCGTTTAGAAAAGGTATTAAAGCTTAATAAAGTAAGTTATATCAACGATTCTAAAGCAACAAATATCAACGCAACGTATTATGCGCTTGAAAGTATGAAAAATCCAACAGTTTGGATAGTTGGTGGAGTTGATAAAGGAAACAATTATGCAGAGCTTTTGCCTTTAGTCAATGAAAAAGTTAAAGCCATAATTTGCCTTGGCATTGATAACGAACCGATAAAAACTGCTTTTTCTAATGTTATTGAAGAAATACACGAAACTAACTCGATGACAGAAGCTGTAAGCCTTGCTTATAAAATTTCAGAACAAAATGAAAATGTTTTGCTCTCTCCAGCTTGTGCTAGTTTTGATTTATTCGAAAACTACGAAGATCGAGGGAGAAAATTTAAAGAAGCTGTAAGAAAATTATAATCAAATAATGGCTGATAATAAACACATACAAAACTTGTTTACTGGTCTAAAAGGAGATAAAACCATTTGGGCAGTTGCTGCGCTAATGGCTTTGTTTTCATTTATTCCTGTTTATACAGCGAGTAGCAACTTGGCGTATCTTCACGGAGCTTCAGGAAGTACGTTTGCGTATTTAGTGAAGCACTTTGCGCACTTGCTTATTGGTTTTGTTTTTATGTATGCCATTCATAAAATTCCTTATCATTATTTTAGAGGAATTTCTATCTTGTTGCTTCCTTTTATAATTATTCTACTAGGTTTTACTTTAGTTCAAGGAACCACAATAGGAGGTGCTAACGCAAGTCGGTGGATTCAAGTGCCTATTGTAAATATGTCTTTTCAGACTTCATCATTGGCTTCGGTAGTTTTAATGGTTTATGTAGCCCGCTATTTGTCTAAGATTAAAGATAAACCAATAAGTTTTAAAGAAAGTATTTTACCATTGTGGGTGCCTGTTTTTTTAGTCTTAGCACTTATTTTACCCGCTAACTTTTCGACCACAGCCATTATTTTTTCAATGGTATTAATGCTCGTTTTTTTAGGTGGTTATTCACTTAAGTATATTGGTTATGTACTGGGAATTGGGGTTGTGGCAATCAGCATATTTGTTCTTCTAGCAAAGGCAGCTCCAGGTTTATTTCCTAACCGAGTCGATACTTGGATCAGTAGAATTGAAAGTTTTACTCAAGACGATAAAAATGGTAGTCAAGAGCAATACCAAGTTCAAAAAGCAAAAATTGCCATTGCTAGTGGCGGAATTACCGGCGCAGGTCTTGGAAAATCGGTGCAGCGTAACTTTTTACCGCAATCTTCTTCCGATTTTATTTATGCCATTGTGGTGGAAGAAATGGGCTTGATTGGTGGTGTAGCAGTTATTTTGGCATATTTAATTATACTCGGCAGAATTGCAATTATTGTTACCAAAGCTGAAAGTGTCTTCGGTAAACTTCTCGTCATTGCTGTAGGAATCCCTATAATTTTTCAAGCATTTATAAATATGGGTGTTGCTGTTGAGCTTTTCCCCGTTACTGGTCAAACGCTGCCGCTTATTAGTAGTGGTGGTTCTTCCATTTGGATGACTTGCTTATCCTTAGGAATTGTCCAGAGCGTAAAAGCTAATATCACGAAATCAAAAGAAGAAAAAGAATCACTTGAAGCAGAACAAGAAAAAGGAGAAAATCCATTAGAAATTTTAAGCGAAACAATATGAGAAATCCAAAAATCATATTATCAGGTGGCGGTACCGGCGGACATATTTTCCCGGCAATAGCTATTGCTCAAGAAATAAATGACCGATACCCAAACGCCGAAATCCTTTTTGTTGGTGCCAAAAACAGGATGGAAATGCAACGCGTTCCGCAAGCTGGTTATCCTATAAAAGGACTATGGATTTCAGGTATACAACGAAAATTGAATTTCTCAAACTTAATGTTTCCAATTAAACTGTTGAGCAGTTTGATGGCCTCCAGAAAAATATTGAAAAAATTTAAACCCGATGTGGTTATAGGAACGGGTGGATTTGCCAGCGGACCATTGCTTTACAAAGCTAACTCACTTGGTTTGCCTACGCTAATTCAGGAACAAAATTCTTATGCTGGAATAACTAACAAATGGTTGTCGAGTAAAGCTGATAAAATTTGCGTTGCTTATCAAGGAATGGAAAAATATTTCCCAAAAGAAAAAATTGTTTTTACAGGCAATCCAATTCGAAAGGATTTGCTTAATCAAACAACAAATAGCAATCAAGCTAAAAGCGATTTCAATTTTGATACCTATAAACCTGTTTTGCTAATTTTAGGCGGAAGTTTAGGAGCTAGAAAAATCAACCAACTGATTGAAAACAACCTCGATTTATTTGAAGAAAACAACATTCAAGTGTTGTGGCAAACAGGAAAATTGTATTACAAAGATTACAAAAAATACCATTCTAAAACAGTGAAAGTGCATCAATTTCTAAATGAAATGAACAAAGCTTATGCTGCAGCTAATTTTATCGTATCTAGATCTGGAGCTGGTTCTGTTAGCGAACTTTGCGTGGTTGGAAAACCCGTAATTTTTGTTCCGTCTCCAAATGTGGCAGAAGACCATCAAACCAAAAACGCTAAAGCAATTTCTGAACAAAATGCGGCTATTACCATTTCAGAAAATCAGTTGGTAACCAATTTTAAACCTGTTTTTAAAGAGTTGATAAACAGCTTAGATAAGCAAAACGAATTGAGTAAAAATATTCTCAAGTTGGCGCGACCAAAGGCAACTAAAGAGATTGTAGATGAAGTAGAAAAAATATGGAACTTAAAATAAAATGAATCAAGAAAAACACATATCAACTTATTTTTTTCTCGGTATTGGAGGCATCGGGATGAGTGCGCTTGCACGATACTTCAATCAACGTGGAGACCGTATTTTAGGCTATGATCGTACTTCGTCTGATCTAACTCTTCAACTAGAAAAAGAAGGAATTGATGTTTTTTACGACGAATCGGAAGCGATTAACCAACTTCAAAATGAAACTATTGCTCAACTAATTTATACGCCTGCTATCTCAAAACAAAACTTGATTTTTGATTATGCAGTTCAACATCAAATTCCGCTCATAAAACGTGCAAAATTAATAGGTGAAATCACCAAAAATAAACCAACTTTAGCTGTCGCTGGAACTCACGGAAAAACAACAACTTCCGCAATTTTAGCACATATTCTTTACCAGAGCAACATACAAATGACTGCTTTTTTAGGGGGGATTTTATTAGACTACGATACTAATTATCTTTCTACTGGAGATGACGTTTTTGTGGTCGAAGCCGATGAATTTGATCGTTCCTTTTTGCACTTACAACCAACCGCTGCGGTAATTACTTCGCTGGATGCAGATCATTTGGATATTTATGGCTCTGCTGAAGAGCTAACACGGACTTTTAGCGAATTTGCCAACTTAGTAAGTGGCGACCTATTTACTTCAGATGAAATAGAAATTGGCGGAAAACAAATTGGTTTTTCTCCTAAGCTACCTATTTATGCTGAAAATATTCAGATTAAAAAAGGCGCTTATCATTTTGATTTTGTGTATGAACAGATTCAGCTTAAAAGTTTACAACTGAATTTACCTGGGAAACACAACCTGTTTAATGCAATGGCAGCATTGAGTTTAGCAATTAGTTATGAACCTGAAAAAGCAATAAATTTTGGAAGTGCTTTACGAAGCTTTAATGGTGTAAAAAGACGCTTCAATTACCTTTTAAAAGAAGAAAATAAAGTAATAATTGATGATTATGCCCATCACCCAACCGAAATAATGGCGGTTCATCAAGCTATAACAGAGATGCATCCTAATGAAAACGTGATGGTTATATTTCAACCACACTTGTTTAGTAGAACTCAAAATTTTGCTGATGATTTTGCCCGCTCTTTGGCACTTTTTGATGAAATTTGCATCCTCGAAATTTACCCAGCTAGAGAAGAACCAATCGAAGGAATTCATGCAGATTTTCTGCTGGAAAAAATTGAACATAACTCGAAAAAAGTAATTTCAAAAACAGCCATATTAGATGTTATCAAGCAATCTAATTGTTCTGTTTTTGCTTTTTTAGGAGCTGGAGATATTGGTGTAGAAGCCAAAAAAGTAACCAAAAATTGGAGTAATGAAGTTTAATTGGATATACATAAAAATGCTTGCGCTAGTTGCTGTTTTGGCTTTTTTGTATGGTTTTGCCAACAAGCGAAACCAATCCAAACCGGTTACGCAATTAGCCGTTCAATTTGATACTACTTCAGAGTTGTATGTAACTGAAAATGCAGTTAATAACTTGTTGATACAAAATTCCGATTCTCAAGTTGATTTAAAAAAAGATAGTTTAGATTTGGATGTTATGGAGCGCCAATTGAAAAACCACGAGATGATTAAAACTGCCGAAGTGTTTTTAACACTGGACGGCACTCTTGGCGCTAAAATTACACAGCGCAAACCCATTTTGCGTTTTTATGATGGAGGATTTCATTACTTAGATGAAGAAGGAAAAATTATGCCTTTGTCCCCAAACTACTCGGCTAGAGTTCCTGTAGCGTTTGGCTTTTCATCAGAAGAAATTATTGAAAAATACCCGCTCATTGCTCAATTAACCGAAGACGATTTTTATCGACAGCAATTTGTAGAAATTACCAAGAATAAATCAGAACAAATTGAAATAAAACTTAGAGACGCCGATTTTATCGTGAATTTTGGCAATCTTAATAATACTGAATTGAAATTAGCAAATTTAAAAGCTTTTTTTGCTAAAGCATCGAAACATAAAATATTAAACGATTACCAACGTGTTGACCTACAGTTTGGCAATCAAGTTGTGTGTACAAAAAAGTGATAGAAGGATATGGAAAATGATAATATTGCAGTTGGATTAGACATCGGAACCACAAAAATTGTGGCTATGATTGGTCGTAAAAATGAATACGGAAAAGTTGAAATTCTAGGGATTGGTAAAACCAAAAGCCTTGGAGTTCACAGAGGTGTAGTCAACAATATTACGCAAACTATTCAGTCTATACAACAAGCTGTTCGCGAAGCAGAAACCGATGCTGGCCTTGAAGTAGATCAAGTAACAGTTGGTATTGCAGGGCAACATATCCGAAGTTTACAACACAGCGACTATATTACCAGAGAAAATTATGAAGAGGTTATCGAAGAAAAAGATATCGATGAATTGTGCAATCAAGTGCATAAACTTGTAATGCTTCCTGGCGAAGAAATTATTCATGTTTTGCCTCAAGAATACAAAGTCGATGGCCAACCTGAAATTACACAACCTATAGGAATGCACGGAGCGCGATTAGAAGCTAATTTTCATGTCGTTGTCGGGCAGATTTCTTCCATCAGAAATATCGTTCGTTGTGTCAAAAATTCAGGACTTCAATTAGCAGGTGTGAACCTAGAACCTTTGGCGTCTGCCAATGCAGTTTTGAGCCAAGAAGAAAAAGAAGCTGGTGTGGCACTAATTGATATTGGCGGTGGAACTACCGATTTAGCAATTTTTAAAGATGGAATTATTCGCCATACGGCCGTTATTCCTTTTGGTGGAAACGTAATTACCGAAGACATAAAAGATGGTTGCTCTATTATTGAAAAGCAAGCAGAATTGCTTAAAGTGAAATTTGGTTCGGCTTGGCCTGGTGAAAATAAAGAAAATGAAATTGTATCTATTCCAGGACTGAGAGGTAGAGAACCAAAAGAAATTTCATTAAAAAATCTTTCTAAAATAATTCATTACCGCGCCGTAGAAATAATAGAACAGGTTTTTCTTGAAATTAAAAATTATGGACACGAAGAACAGCGCAGAAAACTAATTGCCGGAATTGTAATTACCGGTGGCGGAGCTCAATTAAAACACCTTAAACAATTGGTGGAATACATAACCGGTATGGATACCCGAATTGGCTACCCGAATGAACATTTGGCTGGCGATACCGAAAAAGAAACAGCAAGCCCGATTTTTGCAACTGCTGTAGGTTTAGTAATGAAAGGCTTGGTAGAAAATGAGCACAAACGCATAACAGAAAGAGAAGAAGAGCAAATAGCAACTAACGAAGCGGAAACAGCATCAGATGTTGATGAGATATCAACTGAAGATGAAACAGAAACGACCAATCATCAAGAAGAAACAGAACTTGATGAAAATATCCAAACCTCTAACCAGGGGAAAGGATCGACCGGACCTCGAAAAAATATTTTCGAAAAATTTTTCGATGGATTGAAGGATTTTTTAGATAAAGCAGAATAATATTACCAACAAAACAATTGATTATGAGTAACAACGAGAATAACGAATTTGAAAGCATTTCTTTCGATTTACCAAAAAACCAATCCAATGTCATTAAAGTGATTGGCGTTGGTGGCGGTGGATCTAATGCGATAAACCACATGTTTCGTCAAGGCATCCGTGGGGTAGATTTTGTCGTTTGTAATACCGACTCTCAAGCCTTAGAAAATAGCCCGGTTCCAACCAAAATTCAATTGGGTGTCAATTTAACTGAAGGACTTGGGGCTGGAGCCAATCCAGAAATTGGAGAAAAAGCAGCTTTAGAAAGTTTTGATGATATCAAAAACTTATTGAGTACCAATACCAAAATGGTTTTTATAACTGCTGGAATGGGCGGTGGAACTGGTACTGGTGCTGCGCCAATTATTGCAAAGCAAGCTAAAGAAATGGACATTTTGACTGTTGGTATTGTAACTAGTCCATTTCAATTTGAAGGTAGAATGCGAAACGAACAAGCTCAAATTGGTGTTGAAAAACTCCGAGCTGAAGTAGATTCGCTTATCGTAATCAATAATAACAAGCTTAGAGAAGTTTACGGAAACTTAGGCTTTAAAGCCGGATTCTCTAAAGCTGATGAGGTTTTAGCGACAGCTTCTCGCGGTATTGCTGAAGTAATTACGCATCACTACACGCAAAACATCGACTTAAAAGATGCTAAAACGGTATTGAGTAATAGTGGGACAGCAATTATGGGATCTGCTGCTGCTTCTGGCTCTAACCGATCTAAAATTGCCATCGAAAAAGCTTTAGACTCACCATTGCTTAACGATAATAAAATCTCTGGTGCTCAAAATGTATTGCTCCTAATTGTTTCTGGTACCGATGAAATTACCTTAGATGAAATAGGTGAAATCAACGATCATATTCAAGATGAAGCTGGACATAGCGCTAATATAATTATGGGTGTTGGTGAAGATGAAAGTTTAGAAGATTCAATTTCGGTAACTATTATTGCTACGGGTTTTAATACCGAACAACAAGATGAAATTGTAAATACCGAAACCAAAAAAATAATTCACACCCTAGAAGATGAACAAAAAGCAGAACAAAAACTATCTGCTAGTCAAACTTCTGCTTCTTCTCGACCAACTTCTAGTCCAAAACCAGAAAAAAAGATTATTCATAGCTTAAAAGATGATTCTGATGCTGAAGAAGAATCAGTTGAAAAGAAAACTCCTCAAAAACCTCTTGATAAGGGTTTAGTAGAAACCACCGAAGAGATTAAAAACCTTGAGGTGGATGCTGATATTCTTGATGTTAATCAAGCTGATTTTGAGATTACCGATATGAATGAAGTCGAAGAGCAAGAAGATGCTAATAATGATGCAGTAAATGCTCAAGAAGAAATGCCTTTGACTTTCGATTTTCCTGATGTTGGCGCTTCATCTAATGAAGAAGATGAAAATTCAGCTCAAGAAGAAACAATTTCAACTTCAAATCAAAAAATATTTCAACTTGAAGAAGAAGAGGGAAATATTCAAGATATTGAAGTTAATGAATTTGTGGATGTTTCAAATCAAGTTAATTCTTCTAATCAGTCGGCTAAAAAGCAAGAGCAACGTCAAGTTACTCGATATAATTTAGATGATTATATGGAGTTTGAAAAAGAATTAGACGAAGCGAAGCCGCAATCATCAAACAAAGTAGCTGAGCCAGACCCATTAGAACCGGTTGAAAAAAAGTCAGCTGAAAGCGAGTTGGAAGAAAAACCTGCTCCAAAGCAAAAAGCGAATACATCAGCGCCTGAAGGTGCCGAAATCGACCCGATGAATAGTTCTATAAATGAACTTGCGGCCAGAGCAGCTGAACGTCGCGCTAAAATGAAAAAATTTAATTATCAGTTTAGAAAAAATCAAAATATCGATGAAATTGAGAAACAGCCAGCTTATAAAAGAGCAGGTGTAGATATCGATCATTCTAGAAATCAATCTAACAAAAGATCGCGAACCAGTATTCAAAATAATGAAAATGGAGATATAGATTTTAGATCCAATAACTCTTTTTTACATGATAATGTAGATTAGTTTTCTGTTGTTATTTCAGTTTTTTTGTTGGTTAAGCCGTTTCAAAAAATTATAATATCATTCTATCTCGGTAACTATCGAGATGATTTAAACTTAATTATGCTCATATTTTAAGCATAATTTACAGGCAAAATTCAAAGGATGATGAAATTATTTTTGAGACGGCTTTTTGCTTAGTTTTGTTGTAATAAATATTCAAAAAAGATGAATTTATTTAAAGCCATTAATAACGGTAAAAATCCCAAGTGGAAGTATTACTTGAAAAATTATTTGCGATTGATAATTCCAAATGCTGTTTATCAAAGTCAATTACAATTGATTTTAGAAAACGCAGCAAAACGGGATGATTACGAGTACATTCTCGAACGAGTTAACTATTACAACCAACTTGACAAAATCACTCCAATAAGTGAAGGGGATACGATTAAGGATTTAAAGTTAAAAGAAATTACAGCAGGTAAAGTTTACTTTTTCGATACCCGCGAAATTTTACGATACTTTCCTGCTAATTCTAAGATAGCTCATTGGTTTGGCGATGTAACCGAAGTTCCTAAAGAGCCAGCTATAGTGAAAAGTAGGCCGATAGTGGGCGATATTCGCAATTCGATTGTACTTAAGCTTGATAAAGTAAGACACTTTATTTATACCAACGATCAAATTCCGTTTACTCAAAAAAAGAACATAGCTTTATTTAGAGGGAAAGTAGCTAATAAACGATTGCGACAAGATTTTTTTCAACAGTTTTTTAATCATCCTATGTGTGATTTGGGCGATACGGAAAGAAAATCAGCCGATCCAGATGAATGGAAAGTTGAAAAGATTACAATTGCAGAGCAGCTGAAATACAAGTTTATTTTAGCTTTAGAAGGTCATGATGTTGCAAGCAACTTAAAGTGGGTCATGTCTTCTAATTCCTTGGCTGTAATGCCGCCGCCAGTTTACGAAACTTGGTTTATGGAAGGTAAACTAATTCCGAATGTGCATTATGTAGCCATTAAGCCCGATTTTTCTGATTTGGAAGAACGTTTAAATTATTATATTGACCACCCTGAAGAAGCTCATAAAATTATTGATAATGCCAATCAATATGTGGAGCAATTTAAAGATGAAAAGCGAGAAAAAATTATTTCTTTATTGGTCTTAAAAAAGTATTTTGAAAAAACAAATAAGCTTCAACCATAAAAAAACTGCCCTAAAAATATAGGGCAGTTTACTGTTTATTTATTTATGGCTAATACTAATCTAATAAATGATATTCAAATCCTGGAAATCCTCTTGCGCCAGTTTCATCTACCAATTGAGTAAACCTGAGTTTATATAGATTACCCTCGGTGTCTTCAATTACATAAAATCGGTCTTCCTTAAGACTTGGACCTTGATCTGGCCCACCACCTGAACGCCATTCGCTACCAATATTTCTTTGGTCATTATCAAATTTGTTATAGTCAACATCTACCTGATTAAAATTATTATATGCATATTCTTCGGTAAGAACTTGATAAGCTCGAGTTCCACCATGGCGATTGGTCAAAATAAAATCAGCATAAGTGTAGGAGCCATTACCAGGAATTTCGTTGGTGAAAACAGTAAAATTTAAATCCCAAGCACTTTTTTGTGGTTCAACCATTACTTCAGATTGGATTTCAAAACTAAAGAAACTGAAGTTGTAAGCAGAATTTTTAGCGATATTTACTTCTTGGTAATCAGTATCATTTAAGTCTGCATACCTTAATATGTATGCTTCATCACTTTTTAGAATACGAATTTTTTTCCATCCTTTGTGTTCGCCTGCTATATCAATAGAACCGGTTTGAGGCTCATTTGTAGGAACGCGATAACCTAAATTTACTAAGTAAACTTTATTTTCTGCATCATCTAGGTTGATTTCGCGAATAGACGTATTGCTTAAATCACCACTCGGGTCATCCACATATTCCATATTTGCAGGATTAAAAGTACCAACCTGAACTTCGTTTTGCAGTGCTTGAACATCGGCTTCTGTAAAGTTGCTTAAATCATTGCCTGCTAATTCTGCTACCGCCATTTGTGTAGAATAGTTCATAATCACTCGGTTTTCTGTACCTGAATAAAAACCTAAATCCCAAGCATCTCTAGGAGAAGCTTCTTGATTTTGCTGACTCAAGTCTACAAAAACTTGATTCGGTTGATTTGGCCCGCCTACATCAGCGTTTATTCCGCCGCCAGATGCAATAGACTCGGTAAAATTGATGGTGGTTGAAGTATTTCCAGCAGCAATTCCATTTGAAAAGTTCACTTCTGCAATGCTTACTTCTAAAGAACTTCCTTTTTCATAAAAGTCACTTAATTGTTCAATACTGAAAGCTGTCTCTTCTTCTCCTTGGTTAATATCTAGAATAAGTTCATGATTTGCAGCTTCAGGTTGTGTGGCATAATCATTATCATAACTGATTTGATTTTCGTCTAAAGCTAATTTTATGCTTCCGTTTTCAGGTGCTGCAAAAGAGAAAACAAGCTTGATTTCTTGAGATGATTCTTCAGCATTAAGTTGAGTTGATGGGTGCTCGAATGCAACTACAAAATCTTGATTCTGACCTGGACTGTCATCATCGTTTGAGCACGATGAAAACAAAATTGCCAGTACTAGAAATTGAATAAATTTGGGTAAAATTCTCATAGTATTTATATATTTAGGTTATACATTACACGAATAAAAAATGATCTTCCATAGCCTAATAATTGGCTAGAGCCTGCATCGGAATGAGCAGCTCCTTGCGTTGTAGAAGAATTGACTTCGGTTATATCTAGCAAGTTTCGAGCACCAAGAGTAACTTCAAATTGCTGATCTAAAAACGATTTTTTGATAGTGGCATCTAGCCAGCTGAAAGCTTCTAGCTTTCCTCTTACAAAAGTTAGTTCACCTGCATCATTCTCACGTTGAACAAACTGATATTGTGGACCATTATGTTTTAGGTAAGCAGCAAAAGTTGTTTTCCACTTTGGAACTCGATAACTTAAATTGAGGTTACTTTGAATAGCGTACAAATAGTCATCATTAAAATTATCTTGACTGTCTAAAATTTTAGAAACGCCATTTAATGAAATACCAAAACCAGCTGTAAGATTCTTATGTTGTATCGATTGCTCAGTTCCAATTCCCCAGGATGTATATTTATCTATATTATTGAACTGATACGCCAAAGGACTTGGATTGATAACTGTTAGTTCTATTCGATCACTTACACTTAAGTACCACGTCGAAATTTTTGAACGTAATAGCGTTTCATAATCATTAAAACCAAAGACTTTTTTAAGGTGTAAGAAAGCAGAAATTCCATTTTCTGGACTCAAGTTTTCATTTCCCCTTACATCGTGATTTGAATCAACAAAATAGGTGAATAATTCTTCGTAACTTGGAGTTCTAGGAGAAGAACCTAAGACTAATCTAGCTTCATAACCTTCATTGAAATTGTATCTGGTTGTTAATGATGCTGCTAATAAAGCATCAAATTGATTGCTTAGCATTAATCGTCCTCCTGGTCGAAATGATAATCGATCTGTTGCGTTTATTTCTGATGAAGCAATTAAATCATAGCTAGATAATGTCCTTCTAATTTGGTTGTTGCTCAACGGATTTGACAGTGGCGAGGCATATCCAAATGTACTTGAAACATCGTAACCCGTTTCAAATTTGATGTTTTCAAAATTGAAGAAATTTGAAAAACGACCTCTCGAAAAAAGTACATTTCTAGATTCAAATTCTGTACGATTGATATTGAACCTCTCCCTATTTCTGATGCGATAATTATACGTTTCTATATCTCGTTTTTGGTATTGATAGGAGAAAGCCAAATCATAATTAACTTGGTTATTGATGCTTCCATTGGTGTTGAGGTGATGATACATTCGGTTTGAAAAGAAAATTTCATCTGAGGCTGTTGGATTGGTAGTTTGTGTTGAAGGATTGTAATTATTTCTGACTTCTTGATTGTAGCGATTAACCTGTTCGTTAAACCACTCAAACTTATAGAATACTTTTAATTTTCCCTGATGGCTTACTAGTGCTTTTATAGTGTTTTGTTCTTTCGGTAACCATTCAAATCCTCTCAAACCATCATTATTTTCATAATTTTCTCCTTTACGATTGCCATATAAACCACTAAAATTATTGCGCGTAAATGTGGTGCTTGTAAACCAGTTTTTAGATGGATTTCCTGCGATCCTTATGGACTGAATATGTCGTCCTTGATCTTCAAAATTATATTCATTACCAATGCTTTCTTCTTGAATATAGGCTTGGAGGTCTAAGGTAGATTCGGTAGATTTTTTGGTAATAATATTAATTACTCCCGAAATTGCATTGGCGCCATATTCCACACCCATAGATCCTTCAACAATTTCAATTCGCTCGATGTCATCAACATTAATTTGGGTTAAATCAGTGTTATTACCAAAACCTTCATCATTAACTAATGGAATATTATCAACCAAAATTTTCACATATTGACCATCTAATCCAAACAATTGTACACTAGATTTGCCAGTTGATGCATTGGGAGTAATAGTTAAGTTGAGACTTTGGTTAAGAACATCTGCTAAGTTGTTGGCAGCCAATTGCTCGATGGTTTCTTGATCGATTACCTTTACTTCAAAAATTGATTTTTTAATCGTTTGTGGATTATATTGCCCAGTAACAATAACTTCATTTATTTCTTCAGCCCAAACCGAATCATTTTCAGTCTCTTGAGCAATGTTTGTTAAGTAACTTAATAAGCAAGCGTAAAATAAAATCCGTTGTCTGTCCATTATTTATATTTAATCTTAATAAATTTGTTGCTGCAAATATATTATTAATCTTTAATAAGTCTAAATAAAAATACTATTTTTGCCGAGTAAATTAATCTTAAAACTATTTTAATATGATTATCAAGAAGTTACCTGTTTTGTTGTTTGCGTTGATGTTAGCAACAAGTGCTTTTGGTCAAAAAAAGAAGTACCAAAAAGATGTAAAAGCCATAAAAGATATGTGCGGTTGTTATGAAGTAGAGTTTAAGTACACCGAAACTTTTGCTCCCGAGGTCGATTACGAAAAAGCTTACGATTACACTTCAGAAGGACTAGAACTTGCTAAAGTTATCGAAGAAAGAAAAGGCTTTATTTCAATTCAGCATCTTTTGATTGTAAAGGGAAGAATTATTAAGCATTGGCGTCAAGATTGGACTTTTGAAGACCCGAAAACATTTACTTATTTAAAAAATAACGAATGGAGTTTCGAACAACTCGATAAGAAACAAGTAAAAGGAAAATGGACGCAAAAAGTTTATCAAGTAGATGATAGTCCACGTTATGCTGGAACTGGAACTTGGGTGCATTATGATGGAAAAAACTATTGGGAAAGTACAGCCGATTCGCCATTACCAAGACGCGAATACACCAAAAGAGACGATTATAATGTTATGCGAAGAGGAAATCGTCATGAAATCACTGACTATGGCTGGGTGCACGAACAAGATAATAAAAAAATTCAGCGAGATGACAAAAGCGAAGAAACGCTAATTGCTGAAGAAAAAGGATTCAATACCTATACAAAAGTAGGTGATGAAAAATGCCAAAAAGCTTTGAAATACTGGGACGAAAATAAAGAGTTCTGGGCGATGGTTAACCAAAAATGGGATGAAGTTTATGATAGAACTGGAAGCCTGAAAATTAAAAAAGAAGTGGATGAAAAACCTCTTTTTATGCACTTAATGCCAAGTGATGAAATGAATGATAAGAAGGATGTTGAACGTGTTTTTGCTCAATTTATTGAAGAATAGTTGATTATGAAATTATCTAAATTAGCATTGATTTTTGGAGTGGTTTTAAGCGGATTTGTTTTTTCTGCAGCTGAAATATACCAACCTGATTTGCCTAAAGTGTTGAAAGAAAAAATGCAAAAAACAATAATTGGCATTTTTGAACTAGCACCAGAAAATTATCAATTAAACTTGTTAAATGAAACTGATAATAATTTTTCTGAAGATGAATTTCTATTTGAAATTCGTCACTCTAAAGACCTAATCGGGTTTGCTTTTTTAGGAAAAGCAAATAGTATGAAGGATGTATTCGATTACCTCATTATTTTTGATGATGAATTTCGTATATTAAAATCAAAAGTTCTGATTTATAGAGAAACTCACGGTAGACAAATAGGGAGTCAGCGTTGGTTAAAACAATTTTATCAACTGAAGCCCGGCGATCAACCCAGTATAGGAAAAGATGTTCAAGCTATATCTGGCGCAACAATTTCATCAAAATCTATGACGAAAGCAGTTGCTGATATTTTATCCAAACTCGAAGATTTACAGAGTAAAAATTATTTTGATGAAACGAAATAATCTTTTTTTGAGACAATTCCCCAAACAAATAAAAATGCTAATTGGCTTATTTGTTGTTATATTGAGTATTGGTTTTTTTACAGGTATACGTTTTGTAGACTATACAACCGATTCGCAACCCAAAGGAATTGAAGAAAACTATCTCGGTAATGAAGAAAACGATTCTGCAAAGGTTATGAAATTCAAAAAATCGGAACAAGAAATTTTGAATCTAACTCATACCCACATTTTATCGATGTCTACTATTTTCTTTTTACTAAGTGGGTTAGCCTATTTTACCAAGATGAATTCTTTGTTGAAACAAATTATAATGACAGAACCATTGCTAGCTGTTTTAACAACTTTTGGTGGAATTTATCTGCTCTGGAAAGGAATTATGTGGATGAAATATGTGATTATGATTTCTGGACTTTTAATGACAATTTCATTTCTAGCATTAGTGATATTAATTTTAATTGAAATCTGTGCTAAAAATAAAAGCTAAAAACTTAGATAAAAAAATCCCCGATTTATATTATACATCGGGGATTTTTTTAAAGTAATAAAGAATTTATTTTACTTCATATTTCCAGTTGTGTTTATCTTCAGCACGGTTGTATTGTATGTCTTGTAATGATTTCTTTAAGAAATCGCTGTAAGGTTCTTCTACCGCAGGCAAATCTCTATAAACACCATCATATTCAAAACCTGTAACTTTAGCAATAGTTGCAGCAGTTCCTGCTCCAAAAATTTCTTTTAATTCACCTTTTTCAGCAGCAGCAACTATTCGGTCAACTTCTACTCGGTCAACTTCTACTTCAATGCCGTTGTCTTTAGCAAGTTGAATCAAGCTCTTACGGGTAACGCCGTCAAGAATTCGGTCGTTTGTAGGTGCGGTCAATAATTTGTCGCCAATTCTAAAAAAGACATTCATTGTACCAGCTTCTTCTAGGTATTTATGCGATTTTGCATCCGTCCAAATAACTTGTTCGTAACCTTTTTCTTTAGCCAAATTAGTTGGGTAAAATTGTGCACCGTAATTTCCAGCAGCTTTAGCATAACCAACACCACCATCAGCAGAGCGACTAAATTCCTGTGCAAAAAGTACTTTTACAGCTTTGTTGTAGTAAGCTTGCGCTGGGCAAGTTATAATCATAAATCGATAACGGTCAGATGGAGACGCTGCCACACCTTCTTCGGTTGCGATTACAAATGGGCGAATGTATAAGGAGTTTCCGTGTCCAGATTTAATCCACTCACGATCAAGTTTCAATAAAGCTTCTAGACTTTCAAAAAACAATTCTTTAGGAAATTCAGGAATTGCTAATCGCTTAGAAGATTTATTTATTCTATTGAAATTTTCTTCAGGTCTAAACAAAAAAACTTTTCCTTCTTCATCTTTAAAAGCTTTCATACCTTCAAACACAGCTTGTCCGTAATGAAAAACTTTGGTAGATGGAGCAAACTGCATTGGTCCATAAGGAACAATTTGTGGTCGTTGCCATTCACCATCGATGTAATCGCAGTACATCATATGGTCTGAATAATTCTTACCAAAAGCAAGATTGCTAAAATCTACTTGGCCGATTTTCGACTTTTCTGCTTTTTTTATATCTAAAATTGAGCTTGATACTTCCATATGAATTAAATTTGCTGCAAAAATATTAATTTTTACTGAGATGGGATTTATTAAGACATTAACTTTCTCATAATTTTAACCCTTAAAAAAAGATTATTTGTATGAAAAAATTAATTTTATTATCGATTTTGTTTGTTTTTGCGAGTTGTGATTCTGTTACAGATAAAAGTGATAAAGACGAAAAAAAATCTAAAAAAGACACTGAGCTTAGTCAAAATGAAGCAAAAAATTCTTCAGAAGACGAGGAAAACCAAGGTAAAGACTACGAAACTTTTGGAGGTGAAATTGATCAAACCAATTTTGTAGATGCTAAGGAAATTACTGAAAAATACAAAGCCATGCAACCTGGCGATTCAATCCAAGTAAAATTTAAGTCTAAGGTAAATTCTGTTTGTAAGAAAAAAGGTTGCTGGATGAAGTTAGCAATGGAAGATTCTTTGGAAACAATGGTTAGGTTTAGAGATTACAGCTTTTTTGTACCGAAAGATATTCAAGACAGAACTGTAATTGTAGAAGGTGTTGCTTTTGTTGAAGAAACCTCTGTGGGAGATTTAAGACATTTTGCTGAAGATGATGGAAAATCAAAAGAAGAAATTGAAGCTATTACAGAACCTCAGAAAACCTATGCCTTTACAGCAGATGCTGTTTTGCTAGAAGAGGAATAAAATGAGTGCAATGCGTAAAATCATCACCACAAAAGATGGTTCTACTACCATCGAGTTGGTGGGACAAAACGAGCAATACCACTCAAAACACGGTGCTATTGCAGAAGCTAATCACGTTTTTATTAATAGCGGATTGAAGTATTTTTTAGATACCAACAATTCGCAACAAATACACGTATTAGAAGTAGGTTTTGGTACAGGTTTAAATGCACTTTTAACTTGTAATTTTGCGCAAAAAAATTCCATTAAAATTGACTATTTAGGTTTGGAAGCTTTTCCGCCTAAGCAGCAAGAAGTTGATTTGTTGAATTACGATTCACTAGTCAATAAAGAATTATTTGCTGCTATTCATCAAACAAACTGGAATGAATGGCAGCAAATTTTTTCTCATTTTAATTTGAAAAAGAAACAGGTAAAACTTCAAGATTATCAAGACCACAATCAATTTGATTTAGTGTTTTTTGACGCCTTTGGACCGCGTACTCAACCAGAAATGTGGACCTTAGAAATGCTTCAAAAAATTTATTCTGCTTTAAAAGAAAACGGCATTTTTGTTACTTATTCCTGTAAGGGTGAAGTAAGGAGAAACCTCGCTAAACTAGGTTTTGATGTTGAAAAAATTTCCGGACCGCCCGGCAAACGAGAAATGCTTAGAGCGATAAAACCAGCTGTTAAACTCTGCTAAAACTTGAGTTGCGATTAATTAAATCCTTTAGATTCGTACAAAAAAGGCGATGAGGTTTTTGATAACGGGAGCGACAGGAATGATTGGGCAGGCTATTGTAAAGCGTTGTCATACGCTAGGTGTCGAAATTAACTACCTAACTACATCTAAAGAAAAACTCACCAAAAAAGAAAATTACACAGGTTTTTATTGGAATCCTTCAACAGGTGAAATCGATGCAGATTGTCTTAATGAAGTCGATGTAATTATCAATCTTGCTGGAGCAAATATCGCAAATCGATGGACATCATCCTACAAAAAGGAAATTATAAACAGCAGAACTCAATCGGCTGAAACTTTATATAATTGCCTCAAGAATAACCATCACGAAGTTCAACATATTGTTTCTGCTAGCGCAATTGGCGTTTATCCAAGTTCTTTTACGAAGTTTTATGAAGAAGATGAAAATCAACTCGGTGAAGATTTTGTAGGAACTGTAGTGAAAAAATGGGAAGATGCAGTAGATCAGTTTAGCGATTTGGGAATTCAAGTTGCTAAAATACGAATAGGCTTAGTGTTAACCTCAAATGGCGGGGCGCTTGAAAAAATGGTTCAACCGATTCAATATTATGTTGGTGCTCCTTTAGGAAGTGGTAAGCAGTGGCAATCTTGGATACATATAGACGATTTAGTTGAGATTTTTATGCATCTTATAAAACATCAATTAAGCGGGGTTTTCAATGCTGTTTCGCCTAATCCTGTTACCAATACCGAACTTACTAAAGCCATTGCTGAAGTTGTAAATAAACCGTTATTCATGCCGAATATTCCAAAGTTTATGTTGAAATTATTACTTGGTGAAATGGCTACAATTGTTTTATCGAGTCAATTGGTTAGTTCAAAAAAAATAGAACAGCAAGGCTACGATTTTCAGTATACACAACTGAAACGAGCACTCACAGATTTGCTCAAATAAATTCACTTTTTGATTAAAAGCGTTTGTAGATAAGTCTATTTCTTTAAGAATATTTATATTTATGCCTTAAATGGTAAACGTGAAAAAATCGATTCTCTTTATAATTTTTATAACAACCCTATTTATGCAAGCACAAGAAGCAAAATCATATTTGGCATTAGGTGATTCGTACACTATTGGAGAAAGAGTTGACTTCTCAAACAATTGGCCATCAATTTTGGTGCAACAATTAGAAAGCGATAATATCAGTTTTCAGCAGCCAAAAATTATAGCTAAAACAGGCTGGCGCACCGATGAATTGATTGCTGCAATCCAAGAAAATGAAGAGCTAAAACCTGAATATGACTTGGTTTCTCTATTGATAGGCGTCAATAATCAATACCAAAAAAAAGACATTTCAATTTATGAAACAGAGCTAGAAACACTTATTAATTTGGGATTGAAATACAGCAAAAACGGCGCTAAAGGAATGTTTATGTTGAGCATTCCAGATTATAGCGTTTCTGAATTTGCAAAAGAAAAATCGCGACAAGATGCGGGAAGAGAAATCGACAAGTACAACGAAATTGCTCGAGATTTAGCCGAAAGGTATAAAATCGCTTTTTATGATATCAACCCGATTTCAAAAACCTTTGAAGGAAAAGAAGCTTATTTTGTGTCGGATAAGTTGCACCCAAGTGCAGAACAATACCAAAAATGGGTAGACGTATTTTATAAGGATTTTAAAAAAGATTTTTTCTGATAATAACAAATTAAATGCGAGAAGACTTTTTACACTATACCTGGAAGTTTAAAAAGTTTCAAAAAGAAAACTTACAAACCAATCAAGGCGAGAAACTTCAAATTTTACAAACTGGGCAGCATAACCAAACAGCGCCTGGACCAGATTTTTTTAACGCAAAAATTCAAATCGGAGAACAATTGTGGGCAGGGAATGTTGAAATTCACCTAAAATCCTCCGATTGGTACGCACATCATCACCAAGAAGATAAAAATTACGACAACGTAATACTGCACGTAGTTTGGGAAAATGACATTGAAATTTACCGAAAAGATAACAGTATTATTCCAACTTTAATTCTCAAAAATAGGGTAGAGGAAACGACTAAAACCACCTACGAACAATTAGTGTTAAACAACCAGAAATGGATTAATTGTGAATCTGATTTTGCTGACTTTGATACCTATGAAATTGAAAGTTGGTTGGAGCGAATTTTTATTGAACGCTTAGAAAAAAAATCGCAACTAGTATTTGATTTATTGGAAGAAAGCAAGAATAATTGGGAAAAGGTAATGTTTCAGATGTTGGCAAAAAACTTTGGATTGAATGTAAATGGAGAAGCTTTTTTGTCGATGGCGCAATCAATTCCGTTTAAAGTAGTTCAAAAAACTAGTCAACAGAAAAAACAATTGCAAGCGCTTTTGTTTGGGCAACTTCATTTGTTAGAGAAAACAATAGATGACCCGTATTATCAAGAATTGCAAAGTGAGTATAACTATTTGCGACATAAATTTCAGTTAGCGAATAAAAGTGTTTTAGCGCCACAGTTTTTCAGGTTGCGTCCTGTAAATTTTCCAAGTATTCGTATTGCGCAATTATGTAGTTTGTATGCATCCAAAAAGGCAGTTTTTTCAGAATTAATTCAGCTTAAAGACCTAAAATCTATTCGTGATTATTTGACTGTTGAGGTAGATGATTTCTGGAAAACGCACTACAATTTCACTTCAAAAAGCAAGAAACGCTCCAAAAACTTAAGTCAGAATTTTAAAGATTTACTTATTATAAATACGATTGTTCCGATTCGCTTTGCTTATGCAAAATTTCATAACAACGAAAACGAAATGCTTATTATAGAAAAACTGATGACCAATTTGTTAGCAGAAAAAAATAGCATTGTTACAAAATTTAATTCCATTCGAAAAGAAACAGCAACCAATGCGTTAGAAAGTCAAGCGTTAATTCATTTAAAAAGAAATTACTGCGAAAAGAATAATTGTTTAAATTGCAACCTAGGAGTAAAAATTTTAGGAAAGAAAAATGCATAATCTACGATATTTTTTTGAGCGACATGGGTTTTATGTAAGCACGCGCTTAGCCGATCGATTAGGGATGAAAGTTAAATCTGTTCGCCTTTTTTTTATTTATTTATCGTTTGCAACTTTTGGTTTCGGCTTCGGTTTATACTTAATTATGGCTTTTTGGTTGAAGTTGAAAGATTTGCTTTACACCAAAAGAACCTCTGTTTTTGACTTATGATACCGCGACTTTTTAAATCTAAAATATACTTTGCTGTTTTATTACTTTTGATAATTACGATAACAGGTGTTATCGGTTTTAAGCTATTGGAAGATGTTAGCTGGTTAGATGCAATTTATATGACGGTTATAACAATTAGCACCGTTGGATATAAAGAAGTGGTAGAGCTAAGCGATTCAACAAAAAGTTTTACTATAGTATTAATTGTCTTTAGTGTATTAACTACAGCTTTTGTAATTAGCCTTATTACTGAATATATTTTTAGTGAATATTCTTATCGAAAACTAAAACAAAGAAAAGTGAAAAAGAACATACAAGAACTAAATGATCATATCATTATTTGCGGCTTTGGGCGAATTGGAAAAGAAGTCTATAAGCGTTTGGTATCGTATAGAAAAAAAGTTGTTATTATAGAAAAATCAGAAGATGTTTGTGATGAAGCCGATGATGATATATTGCTTGTTACGGGCGATGCAACTAAAGATGAAACTTTACAATCTGCTGGAGTTGATAAGGCTTCGCATTTAATTTGCGCTTTATCTCAAGATACCGAAAACTTATTTGTTGTACTAAGCGCAAAACAATTCAACACAAATTTGAGAGTAATTAGCCGAGCGAGTTCGAGTTCTTCTTATGATAAAATAAAACGAGCAGGTGCCGATAATGTAATACTTCCTGAAAATGTGGGAGGAAACCACTTGGCTTCATTGATAGTTTCGCCTAATTTAACCGATTTTTTTGATCGCTTATCTATTTCAAACGGAGAACGCGAGAATATACTTGAAATAGCTGTAAATAAGCTGATTTCAGCAGAAGAAAATATTGAACTTGGTGAACTGAAAATTCAAGAAGATACGGGGTGTGTAGTTGTTGGACTTAAAAAAGCTTCAAAAGAATTTGTAATTAATCCGCAGAGCGACGAAACAATAGACAGTCAATCTCGACTTATTATTATTGGTGATAAGAATCAAATTGAAAGTTTTGAAGAAAAATATAACTTAAAATACTGATTAATGGTTTAATATCTTTTACAAGCCAATGATTTTTTGCATATTGCACCCTTGAAATCTCACAGAAGTTCTAAAAAACACATATATTAGCTATGATAAATAGATACTTGTTAGGTATTATTGCTGTACTTTTTTTTAGTTTAAGCAGTTTTGCACAAGAAGAATTAGACCTAGATGTTAATTTGATAAACCCTTCATCAAAAATTAATGATGGTCAAATCGAAATTGACGTAAATAATGGTACTCCGCCATATACTTACAAATGGTCTAAACAAGAAACTTCACTTAAATCTAATGTTAGTGGTGAACTAGTAGAAGGAATTAATTACACCGTAACAGTTACCGATGCAGAAGGCAGGAAAGCAAGCGGCAAGTACAAAATAAAAGCAGAATCTATAGCCGAAAAATTTAATGGAACCTTTAAACCCATAGTCGATCATATGGGATCTGTTTTGTTTTGGGATCCTTTTGCAGCCCTCAATTTATATGATCCAGTTGTTTATGCAGATTATAAAATGATGTTAGCTCCTGGTTGGGATGCAGAAACTGAAAATGATTTTGTCTTAAAAGAATGGTTAGTTGAAGACGGAGTAGATGTTAAAAAAGGTGACAAAATAGCAATAATTAGTCGTGGTAGTCAAGGCGATGCAGTAGCAGAAGCTAGTGTTGATGGTAAGGTTATTCATGAAGTAAAACAAGGGGAGACTATTTTTAGTCCAGATAATCCCGAAGATTTAATACAGCAAAATGCGCATTTATTTGCTAAAATCGATTACGCAGATCCTGTTGAGTTGACACATCCAAATGGAGATATCAAGAAAAACGCTATCCCATTTATTGTTATTTGGTTGATTTTTGGAGCAGCATTTTTTACCATAAGAATGGGCTTTATTAATGTTAGAGGGTTTAAACATGCGCTTCAATTGGCAAGAGGAAAATATGATGAGCCCGATGCGCCAGGAAGAATTACCCATTTTCAAGCATTGGCAACAGCGGTTTCTGCCACGGTTGGACTAGGAAATATTGCAGGTGTTGCTGTAGCTATTTCTTTAGGAGGTGCTGGAGCAACTTTTTGGATGATTATTGCTGGATTGCTGGGAATGTCTTCGAAATTTGTAGAATGTACTTTAGGAGTTAAATACCGCTTCATCAACCAAGAAGGAAGAATTTTTGGCGGTCCGATGAATTACCTCAAGCACGGTTTAGAAAAAAGAAACTTAGGTAAACTCGGTAAGTTTTTAGCAGGCTTTTTTGCAATTCTAGGAATTGGCGCTTCGTTTGGAGGTGGAAATATGTTTCAGTCTAATCAATCATTTGAAATCTTATCGAATCAAATTCCATATTTAGAAGGAAATGGACCTTGGTTTGGAGTTTTCTTAGCTGTATTAGTTGGAATCGTAATTATAGGTGGAATTAATAGTATTGCTAAGGTAACCGGGAAAGTTGTGCCAATTATGGCAGCTACATATATCGTTGGTGCATTAACCGTTATTTTTATCAACATTGAAAATATCGGTCCTGCATTTAATGCAATTATTTCAGGCGCATTTAGTCCAGGAGCGCTTAAAGGTGGATTTATAGGTGTTTTGGTTGTTGGGTTTCAACGAGCAGCTTTTTCAAACGAAGCAGGTGTAGGTTCGGCAGCAATTGCTCACTCTGCAGCAAAAACCAATCATCCGCCATCAGAAGGATTTGTAGCATTGCTAGAACCGTTTATCGACACGGTTGTGGTTTGTACGCTAACCGCTTTAGTATTGATTTTTACTGGTAAGCACGAATTGACAGGTGTTTCAGGTGTTGAATTAACTTCTTCTGCTTTTGGAAGTGTTATTTCGTGGTTCCCTTATGTCTTGGCATTAGCAGTATTTTTATTCGCTTTTTCTACTATGATTTCGTGGTCGTACTACGGAATGCGTTCTTGGACTTATGTCTTTGGAAGAAGTAAACGATCTGAATTTATTTATAAAATTATATTTTTATTTTTTGTAGTTTTAGGGGCATCAGTAAGTTTGGGCGCCGTGCTAGATTTCTCTGATATGATGATTCTCGCTATGTCGTTCCCGAATATTATTGGTCTTTATATTCTTTCAGGTGAAGTAAAAATAGACCTGAAAGCTTATCTGGAAAAACTTAAAAAAGGAGAATTATTCCATAAAGACAAGCAAGTGTAACAAAATCATTTATAATGAATAAGTTTAAATCCCATTTCGTGTTTTCAAAATCACAACGGAATGGGATTATCTTTTTGTTACTCATCTTATTTTTAGTTATTGGTTTTAGATGGGTTTATTCAAGTTATTTGTATCAACCCGATACCTATCATTTTTCTGATGAAGAAACAAAAGCTATTCAAACGGAAATAGACTCACTAAAAAAAGTTGAAGAAAAAGCAAACAAGCCTAAAATCTATCCTTTTAATCCAAACTACCTAAAAGATTTTAAAGCCTATCAGTTAGGAATGACGACCGCAGAATACGATCGATTGGCCGAGTTTAGGTCAAAAGATCAATGGATTAATTCTGCTGAAGATTTTCAGGAAGTTACTCAGGTTTCAGACTCGCTTTTAAAAGAAATAGAAACATATTTTAAATTTCCAGATTGGGTAATTCAACAAGAAAAACAGAAAAAAAGTCAACCTAAAAAAACACAATTGACTTATGCTGAAAAGAAAAATTTAAACAAAGTATCTGCAGAGGAATTAACTCAAATTAGTGGAGTAGGAAAAGTATTGTCTAAAAGAATTATTCGGTTTAGAGATAAAATTGGTGGCTTTGTAGGCGATATTCAGTTAAAAGACATCTATGGACTCGATTACGAAACCCGTAATAAAATTACGGCAATGTATACAACCAAACTCGACCAACCTGTAGAGCGAATCGACATCAACTCGGCTTCGTTAATTCAATTATCAGAAATTCCTTATTTCGATTATGAACTTGCTAGAGAAATCAGAAATTTCGTCAAACTCAGAGAAGGAATTTCTAGTTTTGAAGATTTAGCAAAAATACAAGACTTTCCGAGTTACAAGATTGATAGGATTCAATTATATTTGAAAATCGATTAAACACCCTATTTTTTGATTGGTGTTTTTTGTAATTTAATTAAAAAACAATAAAATGAGTATGTATTTTTCAGAAGAACATGAGCTTTTTAGAAAAAGTCTACGTGATTTTTTAAAGAAAGAGGTTGTTCCTCATATTGATAAGTGGGAAGAAACCGGTACGATAGAACGATTTATTTGGAAGAAATTTGGCGATATGGGCTACTTTGGAGTGGCTTATCCCGAAAAATATGGTGGATTAGGGCTCGATTTGTTCTACACAGTTATTCTTCTGGAAGAATTACAACGAATTCACTCTGGAGGATTCGCTGCAGCAATTTGGGCGCATGCTTACTTGGCAATGACTCACCTTAATGTTGAAGGTAGCGAAGAAATCAAAGAAAAATATTTGGCACAGAGCATTTCTGGCGATATGATTGGTTGCTTGTGTATAACAGAGCCTTTTGGTGGTTCGGATGTGGCAGGAATGAAAACTACTGCTACAGATCAAGGAGACCATTATTTAATCAACGGCTCTAAAACATTTATTACCAATGGTGTTTATGCAGATTATTTAGTGGTAGCAGCCAAAACTTCACCCGAATTAGGAGGAAAAGGAATGAGCATTTTCTTGGTTGATAGAGAAACACCAGGAATTTCAGCTACAAAACTAAATAAACTTGGGTGGAGAGCTTCAGATACTGCCGAACTAGCATTTGATAATGTAAAAGTCCCAAAAAATCATTTGATGGGCGAGAAAGATAAAGGCTTTTCTTACATTATGCAACACTTTGCTTTAGAGCGATTAATTATGGGAATCAACGCGCACGCTAGAGCAGAATACGCACTTGAATATACTATGGGTTATATGAAAGATCGTTCTGCTTTTGGAAAAACGCTAGACGAATTTCAAGCATTAAGGCATAAAGTAGCAGAGCGTTCTAGTCAAGTTGAAATCATCAAGCAATTCAATTATACCATAGCCAAGCGTTTAGACCAAGGTGAATATGTGGTTAAAGAAGCTAGTATGTCTAAATTAGAATCCACAAGAGTTGCAGATGAAACTATTTACGATTGCCTGCAATTGTTAGGCGGTTACGGTTATATTGAAGATTATCCATTAGCCAGAATGTTAAGAGATAGTCGCCTAGGACCAATCGGTGGCGGCACCTCTGAAATTTTGAAAGAAATTATCGCCAAAATGGTTATTGACAACAAATCATATAAGCCAGCGGCAAAATAAAGTTGAAATAGTTTTTTGCAGTGTTGATTTTTGGCGAAAATGATTTTCAAATTATCGCCAAAATGGTTATTGATAACAAGTCTTATAAGCCGGCGGCAAAATAAAGTTGAAATAGTTTTGTTGCTAAAATTAAAGATGTCTGATTATCAGGCTCGTATTAATTCAGCTATAAAAAACAAATCCTGCTCATAAAAGTAATGAGCAGGATTTTTTATGCAATCAATATTTTATAAAATACTTTCTTAACTTAGCTCTCAAATTAAACAAGAATGAGTATTCATCATTTTTTAGATTACTTAGGTTCAGAAAAAAAATTATCAGCACATACCCAATTAGCCTATAAAACAGACTTAATTCAATTTGAGCGTTATTTGTCCGATACTTATGAAACCAATAACCTTACTGAAGCAAATTACAGTATGATAAGAAGTTGGGTGGTGACATTGGTAGATCAAGGAATTTCAAACAGATCAATCAACCGGAAAATTACCAGCCTACGTTCATTTTACAAATTTATGCTCAAATTAGGAGAAATTGATAGCTCTCCGCTTACAAAACATAAATCGCTAAAAGTTTCAAAGCAGAATCAATTGCCTTTTTCTACCCAAGAAGTTGAAGATGTGCTTCGTTCAATAGAACCAAAAGATTTTGAAACATCAAGAGACCGATTGATGATAGAATTGCTTTACACCACAGGAATGCGTAGAGCAGAATTAATAAACTTAAAATGTACCGATGTCGATGCACATAACAACACCATAAAAGTATTAGGGAAACGAAATAAGGAGCGCGTTATTCCTTTATTGAATATTGTGAAGAAGAGTTACGAACAATACATTAGATTTAGAGCTGAAATTTCAGCCAAAGGGAATGAGCTGTTAATCGACAAAAATGGTAATAAACTAAAAGATTCGTTGGTGTATCAAAAAGTAAAAAACTACTTTAGTCAATACTCGAGCAAAATCAAAAGAAGTCCACACATATTAAGGCATACATTTGCAACACATTTGCTGAATAATGGAAGTGATTTAGCTTCTGTAAAAGATTTATTGGGTCATTCATCATTGTCATCCACCCAAATTTATACGCATAATAGCTTATCAAAATTGAAAAAAGCATATCAAAATGCTCATCCAAGAAACAATAAAAGCAAGTAAATGATTGCGAATCAGTTTGTTTTATTGAGGCCGAAAGAAGAGCTAAAAAAAATATTTAAAAAAAATAAAAAATGTTTTTTTAGATACGAATAAAGTTCTTATGTTTGCAGTCCGAAAATTGAGGTTATCAGTTAAGTGATGCCGATGTAGCTCAGCTGGCTAGAGCAGCTGATTTGTAATCAGCAGGTCGTGGGTTCGAGTCCCTCCATCGGCTCAATTTTTTAAGAAGTTCAATAAGATTAGTTAGGGGAGATACTCAAGCGGCCAACGAGGACAGACTGTAAATCTGTTGGTTTATACCTTCGCAGGTTCGAATCCTGCTCTCCCCACAAGGTTAAGATAAGTGAACTGATGTATGTTTGCTTTTAAAAAAGTTTTACTGCGGGAGTAGCTCAGTTGGTAGAGCGTCAGCCTTCCAAGCTGAATGTCGCCGGTTCGAACCCGGTCTCCCGCTCAATTTAAAAGTTTGCTTATTTTTTGCCGACGTAGCTCAGGGGTAGAGCGTTTCCTTGGTAAGGAAGAGGTCACGAGTTCAAATCTCGTCGTTGGCTCAAGAGCTGAAAAGTCTCAAGGATAATTATACCTTGTTGACTTATTTTTGTTGTTAAAAGAGTAACACTAATATATAACTAAGATTAAATAATAAATTATGGCAAAGGAAAATTTCGATCGCTCCAAACCACACTTGAATATAGGTACAATTGGACACGTAGATCACGGTAAAACTACTTTGACAGCTGCTATTACTAAAGTATTGGCTGATAAAGGATTTTCAGAAGCTAGTGCTTTTGATCAGATTGATAACGCTCCAGAAGAAAAAGAGCGTGGTATTACTATTAACTCTTCTCACGTTGAGTATCAAACTGCAAATCGTCACTATGCACACGTTGACTGTCCAGGTCACGCCGATTATGTAAAGAACATGGTTACTGGTGCTGCTCAGATGGATGGTGCTATTTTAGTAGTTGCTGCTACTGATGGACCTATGCCACAAACTCGTGAGCACATTCTTTTAGGTCGTCAGGTTGGTATTCCAAGAATTGTTACTTTCTTGAATAAAGTTGACTTAGTTGACGATGAGGAATTGTTAGAGTTGGTAGAAATGGAAGTTAGAGACTTGTTGAGTTTCTACGAATATGATGGTGATGATGCTCCGGTTATTTCTGGTTCAGCTTTAGGTGCTCTTGAGGGAGAAGAAAAATGGGCTGATACTGTTATGGAATTAATGGATGCTGTTGATTCATGGATTGAAAACCCAGTTCGTGATAATGAAAAGCCATTCTTGATGCCAATTGAAGATGTATTCTCTATTACAGGTAGAGGTACTGTTGCAACAGGACGTATTGAAACTGGTGTAGCAAATACTGGAGACCCTGTTGAAATTATCGGTATGGGAGCTGATAAATTGACTTCAACTATTACTGGAGTTGAAATGTTCCGTAAGATATTAGATAGAGGTGAAGCTGGAGATAACGTTGGTATCTTATTGAGAGGTATTGAGAAAACTCAAATCTCAAGAGGTATGGTTATTACCAAGCCTGGATCTGTAACTCCTCACGCTAAATTTAAAGCAGAGGTTTATATCTTGAAGAAAGAAGAAGGTGGTCGTCATACACCATTCCATAATAACTACCGTCCACAGTTCTATGTTAGAACGACAGATGTAACAGGTACTATTACGTTGCCTGATGGAGTTGAAATGGTGATGCCTGGAGATAACTTAACAATTAATGTTGAGTTGTTACAACCAATTGCAATGAATGTTGGTCTTCGTTTCGCTATCCGTGAAGGAGGACGTACAGTTGGAGCTGGTCAGGTAACTGAAATTGTAGAATAATTTAAGTTCTAATAGATAATTAAAAGTTAAGGTGTCATTTTAAGACGCCTTGACTTTTATTTACGGGTTTAGCTCAGTTGGTAGAGCACTGGTCTCCAAAACCAGGTGTCGGGAGTTCGAGCCTCTCAACCCGTGCAAATATTTTTAAATATGGCAAATATCACTAATTATATTAATGAGTCGTATAAAGAGCTCAAAAATAATGTTACGTGGCCTTCTTATGCTGAAGCTCAGCGTTTGATGCTTATCGTTGCAGTCTTTTCTATATTGTTTTCGTTAGCAATATGGGGAGTCGACGAAGTTTTTAGTGGGGTTATAAGACAATATTTTAATTGGGTAAAGTAAAAATTAATGGCTGAAGACAATCTGAAAAAGTGGTATGTTGTTCGTTCTGTTTCTGGTTCAGAAAACAAAGTAAAAGACTATATAGAGAAAGAAATTGCTCATCAAGGTCTTGAAGATTTTGTCGATCAAATTTTAGTGCCAACTGAAAAAGTGGTTCAGCTTAGAAACGGAAAAAAGTACAATAAAGAGAAGGTTTATTTTCCTGGTTATGTGATGATAAATGCTAATCTAGAAGGCGAAGTTCCTCATATTATTAAAGGCGTGAACGGTGTTATAGGTTTTTTAGGTGAAACTAAAGGCGGTGATCCTGTTCCGTTGAGAAACTCTGAAGTAAACCGTTTGCTAGGAAAAGTAGACGAATTATCTACACAACAAGAAAGTGTTGCAATTCCGTTTACTCTTGGAGAATCAGTAAAAGTAACTGATGGTCCTTTCAATGGTTTTACAGGAACGATAGAAAATGTAAATGAAGAAAAACGTAAGCTTAAGGTAATGGTGAAAATTTTTGGAAGAAAAACACCAGTAGAGTTGAGCTACGTTCAAGTAGAAAAAATATAATTGTTACATAGTTATAAACTTGTTGCTTTCAAATGCTTCCCTCTGAAAGTAACGTGATTTAAAAATTAAGAAATGGCAAAAGAAGTAAGTAAGGTTGTAAAACTACAAGTTAAAGGTGGTGCAGCTAACCCCTCGCCCCCTGTTGGACCTGCTTTAGGTGCTGCCGGTGTGAATATCATGGAATTCTGTAAGCAATTCAATGCTAGAACACAAGACAAGGCTGGAAAAGTTTTACCTGTTGTAATAACAGTGTACAAAGATAAGTCTTTCGACTTTATCATTAAAACTCCACCAGCTGCAGTTCAATTAAAGGAAGCAGCTAAAATTAAAAAGGGTTCAGGTGAGCCTAACCGAATGAAGGTAGCTAGTATTACTTGGGATCAAGTTAAGGTAATTGCCGAAGATAAGATGCAAGATTTAAATGCCTTTTCTGTTGATTCAGCTATGAAAATGGTTGCTGGAACGGCACGTTCAATGGGTATTAATGTTAAGGGAGATGCTCCTTTTTAATTTGAAAATTATTCCAAATGGCAAAAATCACTAAAAAGCAAAAAGAAGCAAGAGCAAAGGTCGATAGTTCTAAAAATTACTCCGTTGTAGAAGCTTCAGCTTTAATAAAAGATATTAGTACTGCTAATTTTGACGAGTCTGTGGATTTGGCAGTAAGACTTAATGTAGACCCACGTAAAGCTAATCAAATGGTTAGAGGTGTTGTTACTTTACCTCACGGTACAGGTAAAGAAACAAAAGTTCTTGCTTTGGTAACTCCTGATAAAGAAGAAGAAGCTAAAAATGCAGGTGCTGATTACGTAGGTTTAGATGAATACCTTGAAAAAATCAAAGGAGGATGGACTGATGTAGATGTTATTGTTACAATGCCTTCAGTAATGGGTAAATTAGGTCCTTTAGGACGTGTGTTAGGTCCTCGTGGACTTATGCCAAACCCAAAAACAGGAACGGTAACAATGGATATCGCAAAAGCCGTGTCTGATGTTAAAGCCGGAAAAATTGACTTTAAAGTCGATAAGTATGGAATTGTTCACGCTTCTGTTGGTAAGTCATCTTTTGATGCTGACAAGATTGCAGGTAATGCTAAAGAATTACTTTCAACTTTGGTTAAGTTAAAACCATCTGTAGTAAAAGGTAGCTATATAAAAAGCATTAACCTATCGTCTACAATGAGTCCTGCAATTTCGATAGATACTAAAAGGTTCACTGAGCAATAAATTTACGTTATGACAAGAGAAGAAAAAGCACAAGTAATACAAGATTTAACTGCACGGTTAGCCGAAACGCCTAGTATTTATTTAGCTGATATCTCAGGCTTAGATGCTCAAGATACCGGTAAACTAAGAAGAGCTTGTTTTAAAGCTAACGTCAAATTGATGGTAGTTAAGAACACACTTTTAGCAAAAGCAATGGATTCTTCTGAAAAAGAATTTGGAGAGCTTCCAACTGCGCTAAAAGGAAATACCTCTATAATGCTTTCTGAAACTGGTAATGGTCCAGCAAAAGTAATTAAAGAGTTTAGAAAGAAAAACGAAAAGCCTTTACTTAAAGGAGCTTATGTTGAAGAGGAAGTTTACCTTGGAGATAATAGCTTAGAGACACTTGCAAACATCAAGTCTAAAGATGAAGTTATCGCAGATATTGTTGGATTGCTTCAGTCTCCTGCTAAGAATGTTATTTCTGCACTTCAATCAGGTGGAGGAAAACTTTCAGGCATTTTGAAAACACTTTCAGAAAAATAATACGCACTAATTAATAATTAATATTACACTTTTTTAAAAACGATAGAAATGGCAGATTTAAAAGATTTCGCAGAACAATTAGTTAACTTAACAGTAAAAGAAGTAAATGAGTTAGCTGATATTTTAAAAGATGAATACGGTATCGAACCTGCTGCAGCTGCAGTAGCTGTTGCTGGTGGAGCAGCAGGTGGAGATGATGCCGCTGAAGAGCAAACAGAATTCGACGTAATTCTTAAAGCAGCTGGTAGTTCAAAACTAAAAGTAGTTAAGTTGGTTAAGGAATTAACTGGACTTGGACTTAAAGATGCTAAGAGTTTGGTCGATGGTGCACCTTCTCCAGTTAAGGAAGGAGTTGCAAAAGACGAAGCAGAATCACTTAAATCTCAACTTGAAGAGGTAGGCGCTGAAGTTGAGCTTAAGTAAGCTTTTTAGCTCATTTGATACTAGGTTTAGACCTCAGAATTGTATTCTGATGGTCTAAACCATTTTGCGTATTATTACGCAACAATGTTTTAAACATTATTTTTTTAGTTAATTTTGTATTCAACTATCTTGTTTTCATAGTTTAATACATTAAATTCTTCCTAGATGTTAGCAACGCAAAACGAAAGAGTGAATTTTTCTTCTGTAAAGAATAAACCTGACTACCCGGACTTTCTTGATATCCAGGTTAAATCTTTTAAAGATTTTTTTCAGCTTGAAACAAAAACAGACGAAAGATCAAATGAAGGACTGTACAAAACCTTCAAAGAAAATTTCCCAATTACTGATACAAGAAACCAATTTGTATTAGAATTTATAGATTACTTCATAGACCCGCCTAGATACTCTATCCAAGAATGTATCGAACGTGGTCTTACTCACAGTGTCCCCCTTAAGGCTAGATTAAAACTTTATTGTACCGACCCAGAACACGAAGATTTCGAAACCATTGTACAGGATGTGTATTTAGGGACTATCCCTTATATGACTCCTAGTGGAACTTTTGTCATCAATGGTGCCGAGCGTGTTGTTGTTTCTCAACTACATCGTTCTCCTGGTGTGTTCTTTGGTCAATCTTTTCATGCTAACGGAACCAAACTATACTCTGCTAGAGTTATCCCTTTCAAAGGTTCTTGGATAGAATTTGCTACCGATATTAATAGCGTTATGTACGCTTATATTGATAGAAAAAAGAAATTACCTGTTACTACGCTTTTTAGAGCAATCGGATTTGAGCGTGATAAAGATATTTTAGAAATCTTTGACCTTGCTGAAGAAGTAAAAGTTTCTAAAGCTGGATTAAAACGCGTACTCGGACGTAAACTAGCAGCTCGTGTGCTTAACACTTGGTATGAGGATTTTGTTGATGAAGATACTGGAGAAGTTGTTTCTATCGAGCGTAATGAAATCGTTTTAGATCGTGATACCATTCTTGAAAAAGATCATATTGAAGAAATTCTTGAAACTGGAGCTAAAACTATTTTGCTTCATAAAGAAGAAAATCTAACAGGAGATTATGCAATTATCTACAACACATTGCAAAAAGACCCTACCAACTCCGAAAAAGAAGCGGTAGAACATATTTATAGACAATTACGTAACGCTGAACCGCCTGATGAAGAAACGGCTAGAGGAATTATTGAAAAATTATTCTTTAGTGACCAACGATACAATTTAGGTGAAGTTGGACGTTACCGAATGAATAAAAAACTCGGTCTTGATATCGAAATGGACAAAAAAGTTTTGACCAAACAAGATATCATTACCATTATTAAATACTTAATTGAATTAGTTAATTCAAAAGCAGAAGTAGACGATATCGATCACCTTTCTAACAGACGTGTGCGTACAGTTGGAGAGCAGTTGTCGCAACAATTTGGCGTTGGTCTAGCTCGAATGGCTAGAACAATTAGAGAAAGAATGAACGTTAGAGATAATGAAGTCTTTACACCAATTGACTTGATTAATGCAAAAACGCTTTCTTCTGTAATTAACTCATTCTTTGGTACCAACCAGCTTTCTCAGTTTATGGACCAAACCAACCCAATTGCTGAGTTGACCAACAAACGTCGACTATCGGCTTTAGGACCTGGTGGACTTTCTAGAGAAAGAGCTGGATTTGAGGTGCGTGATGTTCACTATACTCACTACGGTAGGTTGTGTCCAATTGAAACCCCAGAAGGACCTAACATTGGACTTATCTCTTCCATGTCTGTTTACGGGAAAGTAAACAGTATGGGATTCATTGAAACTCCTTACCGTAAAGTTGAAGACGGAAAAATCGATATGGATTCTGATCCTATCTATCTTTCTGCTGAAGAGGAAGAAGGAAAACTAATTGCACAGGCTAATATTCCTATCGAAGAAGATGGAACTATTAACTCCGAAAGAGTAATTGCTCGTATGGAAGGCGATTTCCCTGTTGTTGACCCAAAAGAAGTCAATTATATTGATGTTGCTCCTAACCAAATCTCCTCTATTTCAGCGTCATTGATTCCATTCCTAGAACATGATGATGCTAACCGTGCATTAATGGGATCTAACATGATGCGTCAAGCTGTCCCGTTACTAAGAGTTGATTCTCCAATTGTCGGTACAGGCTTAGAAAGACGCGTAGCAAAAGATTCTAGAGTACTTATCAATGCAGAAGGTGCTGGAGAAGTTGAATATGTAGATGCAGATAAAATCGTCATCAAATACGATAGAACAGATGAAGAACGAATGGTAAGTTTTGATTCTGATTCTAAAACATACAACTTAATTAAATTTAGAAAAACCAATCAAGGTACTTCTATCAATTTGAAACCTATCGTCCGGGTTGGCGATCGCGTTGAAGAAGGTCAAGTACTTTGCCAAGGTTATGCTACCGAAGCAGGAGAGTTAGCTTTAGGAAGAAATATGAAAGTAGCCTTTATGCCTTGGAAAGGGTATAACTTTGAGGATGCAATTGTATTATCTGAACGTGTTGTTCGTGAAGATATGCTAACTTCTATTCATATTGATGAATATTCTCTTGAAGTGCGTGATACTAAACTAGGTAATGAAGAGCTTACGGCTGATATTCCTAATGTTTCTGAAGATGCTACCAAAGATCTTGATGAAAACGGAATGATTAGAATTGGAGCTGAAATTAAGCCTGGCGATATCTTAATCGGTAAAATTACACCAAAAGGTGAGAGCGATCCTACACCAGAAGAAAAACTCTTAAGAGCTATTTTTGGAGATAAAGCGGGAGACGTAAAAGACGCTTCCCTAAAAGCTTCTCCTTCATTAAATGGAGTTGTAATCAACAAAAAATTGTTCTCAAGAGCTGTAAAAGATAAACGAAAAAGAGCTAAAGACAAACAAGAAATCGAAAAGCTTGAAGCTAAATATCAAGTTAAATTCGAAGAACTTCGTAATGTTCTGATTGAAAAATTATTTGCTTTAGTTGGTGGTAAAACTGCTCAAGGTGTTCAAAACGATTTAGGTGAAGTGATTCTTCCTAAAGGAAAAAAATTCACCTTAAAAATGTTGAACGCTGTTGATGATTATGCTCACTTAACTAAAGGTACTTGGACGACAGATAATCACCTTAACAGTCTTGTAACCGACTTGCTTCACAACTTTAAAATTAAACAAAATGACTTGCAAGGTAACCTTAGAAGAGAAAAGTTCACAATTAGTGTTGGAGACGAACTACCTTCAGGAATACTTAAGTTAGCCAAGATTTATGTAGCTAAAAAACGTAAGCTTAAAGTAGGAGATAAAATGGCAGGACGACACGGTAACAAAGGTATTGTTGCTAAAATCGTTCGCCAAGAAGACATGCCGTTCTTAGAAGATGGAACACCTGTTGATATTGTGCTAAACCCACTTGGTGTACCATCGCGTATGAATATTGGCCAGATTTATGAAACTGTTTTAGGTTGGGCTGGCCAAAAGCTAGGCAAAAAATTTGCTACACCAATTTTTGATGGTGCAACAATCGATCAAATCAACGAACTAACCGACGAAGCTGGCGTGCCAAGATATGGTCATACCCACTTATACGATGGAGGTACAGGAGAACGTTTTGATCAACCAGCGACTGTAGGTGTTATTTATATGCTGAAACTTGGTCATATGATTGAAGACAAAATGCACTCTCGTTCTATTGGTCCTTACTCACTTATTACGCAGCAACCACTCGGTGGTAAAGCTCAGTTTGGTGGTCAGCGTTTTGGAGAAATGGAAGTGTGGGCACTTGAAGCTTATGGAGCTTCTAGCACACTAAGAGAGATTTTGACAGTTAAATCTGATGATGTTATTGGTAGAGCAAAAACATACGAAGCTATTGTTAAGGGCGAACCAATGCCTGAACCTGGTATTCCTGAGTCGTTTAATGTATTATTACATGAACTGAAAGGACTTGGTTTAGATATTAGGTTAGAAGAGTAAAAACCATTCTCGCTTCGGCGAGAAAGGTTTTCGATTTAAAAAAAGTAAGATTAATTCTTTAGCAACTTGTAGTATTATGGCAAGAAATAATGAAAAGGATACACAATCGAGATTTAATAAAATCTCAATTGGTTTAGCTTCACCCGAAAAGATTCTTGGAGAATCTAAAGGGGAGGTTCTTAAACCAGAAACTATTAATTATAGAACTCACAAGCCTGAACGAGACGGTCTTTTCTGTGAACGTATTTTTGGTCCTGTAAAGGATTATGAATGTGCTTGTGGTAAATATAAGAGAATTCGATATAAAGGTATCGTTTGTGATCGTTGTGGTGTTGAAGTTACAGAAAAGAAAGTACGTAGAGAACGCGTTGGTCACATCAACCTTGTTGTCCCTGTAGCTCATATTTGGTATTTTCGCTCTTTACCTAATAAAATAGGTTATCTGCTTGGTATTCCGTCTAAGAAATTAGACATGATTATCTATTACGAGCGTTACGTGGTTATTCAACCTGGTATCGCTAAAAATGAAGAAGGGGAGCCGCTTCAGAAAATGGATTTCATGACTGAGGAAGAATACTTGAATGTTTTAGACAGCCTTCCGCAAGAAAACCAATACCTAGAAGATGATGATCCAAATAAATTCATCGCTAAAATGGGAGCAGAGTGTTTAGAGGAAATCTTTAAACGCCTTGACTTAGATGAACTTTCGTATGATTTGCGTCACAAAGCAAACAACGAAACTTCTAAACAAAGAAAAACAGAAGCACTAAAACGTCTTCAAGTTGTTGAATCGCTTCGTGATTCTAAACAAAATAGAGAGAATAACCCTGAATGGATGATTATGAAAGTCATTCCGGTTATTCCACCAGAACTTCGTCCTTTAGTGCCATTAGATGGCGGACGATTTGCAACCTCAGATCTAAATGATCTTTATAGACGTGTTATTATCAGAAACAACCGTTTGAAACGTTTAATGGAGATAAAAGCTCCTGAAGTTATCTTGCGTAACGAAAAACGTATGCTTCAAGAATCGGTAGATTCACTTTTTGATAATACGCGTAAATCTTCTGCTGTTAAAACAGACTCTAATCGACCTTTAAAATCTTTATCAGATTCCTTAAAAGGTAAGCAAGGGCGTTTTAGACAAAACTTACTCGGTAAACGTGTTGACTATTCTGCACGTTCGGTAATTGTCGTAGGACCAGAACTTAAGATTTTTGAATGTGGATTGCCTAAAGATATGGCAGCCGAACTTTACAAACCTTTTATTGTTAGAAAATTAATTGAAAGAGGAATTGTAAAAACAGTAAAATCTGCCAAAAAAATAATAGATAGAAAAGAACCTGTTGTCTGGGATATTTTAGAAAATGTCCTTAAAGGTCATCCTGTCCTATTAAACCGTGCGCCTACTTTGCACCGTTTAGGTATTCAGGCATTTCAACCCAAATTAATTGAAGGAAAAGCAATTCAATTACACCCATTGGTTTGTACGGCTTTTAATGCCGATTTTGACGGAGATCAAATGGCGGTTCATTTACCTTTAGGTCCTGAAGCTATTTTAGAGGCTCAACTTTTAATGTTAGCTTCTCATAATATCCTGAATCCTGCAAACGGTTCGCCAATTGCTGTACCTTCTCAAGATATGGTTTTGGGTCTTTATTACATGACAAAAGAACGTAAATCTACTCCAGATCTTAAAATTCAAGGAGAAGGCTTAACCTTCTATTCTGATGAAGAAGTTGAAATTGCTTATAATGAGAAAAGATTAGACCTAAACGCTTCAATTCGTGTAAAAGCAGTTGATTTTAACGAAAACGGCGAGCTTGTAAGTCAAATTATTAAAACGACTACAGGACGCGTACTTTTCAATAAATATGTGCCAACAAAAGTGGGTTACATCAATGAAGTATTGAACAAAAAAGCGCTTAGAAATGTAATTGGTAAAGTGTTGAAAACAACTAGCGTACCAGAAACATCTGAGTTCTTAGATAATATTAAATCTCTTGGTTATGATTTCGCCTTTAGAGGTGGATTGTCTTTCTCACTTGGTGATATTATTATTCCAGAAGAAAAACAACAACTTATTGATGAAGCCAACCAAGAAGTTGAAGGTGTTGTAGGAAACTATAACATGGGACTTATTACCAATAACGAACGCTATAACCAAGTTATTGATATTTGGACCGCAACCAATACTAATTTGACTGAACTCGCGATGAAGCGAATTACAGAAGATAAACAAGGATTTAACTCTGTGTTTATGATGCTGGATTCTGGAGCCCGAGGTTCTAAAGAGCAAATTAGACAGCTTACCGGAATGCGTGGTTTGATGGCTAAGCCGAAAAAATCTACCTCTGGAGGTGGAGAAATTATTGAAAACCCAATTCTTTCTAACTTTAAAGAAGGACTTTCAATTTTAGAATACTTTATTTCAACTCACGGTGCGCGTAAAGGACTTGCCGATACCGCTCTAAAAACTGCCGATGCTGGTTACTTAACTCGTCGTTTGGTAGATGTTTCGCAAGATGTTATCGTTAGAGAACAAGATTGTGGTACACTTAGAGGAATTGAAGTAAACGCACTGAAGAAAAATGAAGAAGTTGTAGAAACACTTTCAGAAAGAATTTTAGGTAGAACTGCTCTAAACGATGTAATCGATCCTATTTCTGAAGAAGTTTATGCACAAGCTGGAGAAGAAATTTCTGAAGCTGCTGCTGCCAAAATAGAAGAATCTCCACTAAATGCTGTTGAAGTTAGATCTCCACTTACTTGTGAATCTAAACGAGGTATTTGTGTGAAATGCTATGGAAGAAACTTAGCAACTGGAAAAACTGTTCAAAAAGGGGAAGCCGTTGGAGTTATTGCAGCTCAATCAATTGGTGAGCCTGGTACTCAGCTTACACTAAGAACATTCCACGTAGGTGGTATTGCTGGAAACATTTCAGAAGAAAACAAACTCGAAGCTAAATTTGATGGAGTTGCCGAAATCGAAGACCTTAAAACAGTTAAGGGTGAAGATAATGAAGGCAAACCGGCAGATATCGTAATTTCGAGAACTTCAGAAATCAAAATTGTTGATAAAAAATCTGGAATTACACTAAGTACAAATGTTATTCCTTACGGATCGCAATGTTTCGTAAAACCAGGTGATAAAATCAAAAAAGGTGATGTTATCTGTAAATGGGACCCATATAACGGTGTAATTATTTCTGAATTTGCTGGTAAAGTTGAATTTGAAAATATCATTCAAGGTCAAACTTATACTGTAGAAAGCGATGAACAAACAGGATTTGAAGAAAAGGTAATTATCGAGTCTAAGAACAAACGAAAAATACCAACACTTCATATTTTAGATAATAGCGGAGAGAAACAGCGTTCGTACAACTTACCTGTTGGCGCCCATATTATGGTCGATGACAACGAGAAAATTAAAGTAGGTAAGGTCTTGGTTAAAATTCCTCGTAAATCATCTAAAGCTGGTGATATTACTGGTGGTCTTCCTCGACTAACAGAGTTGTTTGAAGCTAGAAATCCATCTAATCCTGCAGTAGTTAGCGAAATTGATGGCGTTGTTTCTTTTGGAAAAATTAAAAGAGGTAACCGAGAAATTATCGTAGAATCTAAACTTGGTGAAGTTAAAAAGTATCTTGTAAAACTTTCTAATCAAATCTTAGTTCAAGAAAATGACTACGTAAGAGCTGGTATGCCACTTTCTGATGGATCGGTAACACCAGAAGATATCTTGAATATTAAAGGACCAAGTGCTGTTCAACAATACTTAGTAAACGAAGTTCAAGAAGTTTATCGTCTGCAAGGTGTTCAAATTAACGACAAACACTTCGAGGTGGTTGTTAGACAAATGATGCAAAAAGTGAAAATTAATGATTCTGGAGATACAACTTTCCTAGAGAATCAATTAATTCATAAGCAAGACTTTATCGATGAAAATGATAACATTTTCGGTAAAAAAGTTATTGAAGATGCTGGAGATAGCGTGAAGCTTAAAGCTGGACAAATTGTAACTGTTCGCGAACTTAGAGACGAAAATTCTGTATTGAAACGCGAAGACAAGAATCAAGTTGTAGCCAGAGATGCCGAACCTGCCACAGCAACACCAATATTGCAAGGTATTACTAGAGCATCGCTTCAAACCAAATCATTTATTTCAGCGGCTTCTTTCCAAGAAACTACCAAAGTACTGAACGAAGCTGCCGTAAGCGGTAAAGTAGATCGACTAGAAGGTCTTAAAGAAAATGTTATTGTTGGTCATAAAATACCAGCAGGAACTGGACTTAGAGAGTTTGATAACATCATTGTAGGTTCAAAAGAACAACTTGATGATATGATGCTCAATAAAGAAGAAACAAAAGTTAATTTTAATTAATAAGAAGTTATGAGTGATCAAAAAGAAAATAAGCCGAAAAAGCTGAACATTCAGTTAGATGATGAAACTGCACAAGGCAAATACAGCAATCTAGCAATTATAAATCACTCTGCTTCAGAATTTGTTTTTGACTTTGTGAATGTTATGCCAGGTGCTCCTAAAAGCAAAGTTCAATCGAGAATTATTATGACGCCTCAGCACGCCAAAAGACTGCTGAAAGCACTCAACGATAATATTCAACGATTTGAAAAAGCCAAAGGAAAAATCGAGTCGAATGACAAACAAAACATTCCGCTCAATTTTGGGCCAACCGGGCAAGCATAATCTTATAAAAGCCTCAACTTTGTTGAGGCTTTTTTTAAACACTTGTTTAGTCATATAAATGATGACATTTTGACATTTTGTAAGGTGTGGCAATCACTTTGCATATAGGAAGTAAAAGCATAATAAAATGGCAGAAAATAAAACTGACAAAAATATAGAAGAGCAAGAGTTGGAAAATCAATCAACTCAAGAGGAAACAGTTGCTGAAGATAAAGCTGCTGAAGCATCAACAGATAATAGTACTTCAACAGAGGAAAAGCAAGCAGATAATGAGGAGGCTAAATCTGAAGAAAAAGAATTAAGCCCTGAAGAGCAACTTCAAACTGATTTAGATGCTCAAAAAGAAAAATACTTGAGACTTTTTGCTGAGTTTGAAAACTATAAACGTAGGACTAGCAAAGAACGGTTAGAACTTTTTAAAACAGCTAGCCAAGAAGTTATGCAAGCAATGCTACCTGTTTTAGATGATTTTGATCGTGCTATGAAAGAGGTTTCTAAAGCAGAAGATAAAAATTTAATCAAAGGAATTGAACTCATCAATAACAAATTGATCGAAACTTTAAAGAGTAAAGGACTAGCTGAAATGAATGTAAGCGCAGGAGATGATTTTGATGCTGATATTCATGAGGCAATTACACAAGTACCTGCTCCAGATAAAAAAATGAAGGGAAAAATTATTGATGTGGTTGAGAAAGGTTATACACTTGGCGAAAAAATTATTCGTTTTCCAAAAGTTGTAACTGGAAAATAATCAATTCAAAAATTAGTTTATGAGCAATAAAGAAGATTATTACGATATACTAGGAATAAGCAAAAATGCTTCTGCTGCCGAAATAAAAAAGGCTTACAGAAAACTTGCTGTCAAATATCACCCAGATAAAAATCCAGGGAACGAAGAGGCAGAAAACAAGTTTAAAAAAGCAGCCGAAGCATACGAAGTGCTTAGTAATCCTGACAAAAAAGCCAAATACGACCAATTTGGTCACGCTGCATTCGACGGATCGGGTGGCTTTGGCGGCGGCGGTATGGATATGGATGATATCTTTAGCCAATTTGGTGATATTTTTGGCGGTGCTTTCGGTGGTGGAGGCGGCGGATTTTCTGGCTTTGGTGGTTTTGGTGGCGGTGGTCGTCAAAGACGTGCCAAAGGCGGAAACTTGCGTATTCGCGTTAAGCTAAACCTGAAAGATGTTGCTGAAGGTGTCGAAAAAAAGATAAAGGTTTCTAGGAAAAAGCAAGCTGCCGATACTTCTTACAAAACTTGTCCTACTTGTAAAGGAACCGGGCAAGTTACGAAAGTCACCAATACAATTCTTGGGCGAATGCAAACTGCTAGCCCTTGTGGAACTTGTAACGGTAGCGGACAAACCATTGATAGTCGTGGCGCAGGAACCGATGCGCACGGTTTAAAAATTGAAGAAGAAACGGTAAGTATCAAAATTCCTGCTGGAGTTGAAGATGGTATGCAAATGAAAGTTCCTGGAAAAGGAAATGAAGCACCAGGTGGTATAGCTGGTGATTTAATTGTACTGATTGAAGTAGAAGAAAACCAACACCTTACTCGAGATGGCGAAAACTTACATTATGATTTATACGTTAGTTATCCAGAGGCTGCTTTAGGTGCTTCTAAAGAAATTGAAACGATAAACGGAAAAGTTAGAATAAAAATAGATGCTGGTGTCCAAAGCGGAAAAATCTTACGTTTGAAAGGGAAAGGTTTACCACAATTAAACGGCTACAGCAACGGCGATTTGCTAGTGCACGTAAATGTATGGACGCCAAAAACACTTAATAAGGAACAGAAAGACTTTTTTGAACAAATGAAAAATGACGAAAATTTTATTCCAGATCCAACAAAATCTGATAAATCATTTTTTGAAAAAGTCAAAGACATGTTCTCTTAGCAACTGTTTTTAACAAAAAATTACATATATTTGAACATCACTCTAACGGGTGATGTTTTTCTTTTTCATAGCAATTTTTTTCCCACCTTATCTTTGAGGTGGGTTTATTTTTTGGTTGAATTATTCCAAAATCAATTTTAGCATTAGATTAATTTATATTTGGTAATTCTTCATTATTTTGCAAACAAAACCATTTTCAATGCCCAACATACTTATTATTGAAGACGAATCGGCTATCCGAAGAGTCCTGAAAAAAATTCTACTAGAAGAAAATAACGAATATAAAGTTGAAGAAGCTGAAGACGGTATTGTGGGCTTAAAACTTTTCAAAGAACAAACTTTTGAGTTAGTGTTGTGTGATATAAAAATGCCTAAAATGGATGGTATTGAAGTCTTGCAAGCTCTCAGAAAAATCAATGATGAAACGCCAATCGTAATGATTTCTGGTCACGGCGATATCGATACAGCCGTAGAAAGTATGAAACTCGGCGCTTTCGATTATATTGCTAAACCACCTGATTTAAACCGATTATTAAATACTGTTCGAATTGCTTTAGATAACAAACAACTCAAGTCTGAAAATAAGAAACTTAAACGAAAAGTTTCAAAAAATGTTGAAATGGTTGGGGAGTCAAAGGCAATTGTTCAAGTTAAAGAAATGATTGAAAAAGTAGCTCCTACAGAAGCTCGTGTTCTTATAACAGGAGAAAATGGAACTGGAAAAGAATTGGTAGCTCATTGGATTCATCAAAAAAGCGAGCGAGCTAAAAAACCTTTTATAGAAGTAAATTGTGCTGCCATTCCATCAGAATTGATTGAAAGTGAATTGTTTGGGCATAAAAAAGGGGCTTTTACTTCTGCTAATAAAGATCGTGCAGGAAAATTTGAAGCTGCTAACGGTGGAACTTTGTTTTTAGATGAAATTGGCGATATGAGTTTATCGGCACAGGCAAAGGTCTTGCGTGCATTGCAGGAAAATAAAGTTCAACGCGTTGGAAGCGATAAAGATATAAAAGTAGATGTGCGTGTTATAGCTGCAACGAATAAAGATCTCAAAAGCGAAATCGAGGAAAAAAACTTCAGAGAAGATTTGTATCATCGCTTAGCGGTCATCTTAATTGCTGTTCCTAGTTTAAACGATAGGAGAGAAGATATTCCTTTATTGGTAGACTTTTTCGCCCAAAAAATAGCAAAAGAGAACGGAACAAAACCTAAAAACTTCGACCAACAAGCTATTGAAACTTTGCAGTCTTATCAATGGACAGGAAATATCCGCGAACTTAGGAATGTAGTTGAACGCTTATTGATTCTTGGTGGAAACAAAATCACTAAAGATGATGTTGAATTGTTTGCCTCTAAATAATTATTTAATTTTTTGTTTAGCAGGATCGTATTTTAAAAACGTCATAGTATCACCGCTTGGGTGTTTCCACTCTTTTAGCTTTTCGAAACCATAACGCTGATAAGCCAAGCTTACTCGCCTAATTCTTGTTTCCGCATAAATAGGAAGCTTCGTTTCGTGTGATAGTTCAAAAAATTGGTCTTTCATTCTAAAGGCCGTCTTTTTATCGGTCATTCCTCGTGAGTCAGACAAAATCCCCCAAAACCAACAATACAAATATTGACCTTTGTTAGGGCGTTGTTTTTTTACTACTTGTTGCGCTTTTAAAGCTTTTAGCCCTTTTGAAATTCCCGTAACATTGATGGCTAACTTTAAGTCATCTAGTAACTCTTTCCAAAAACTTTCTTTTTTTTGCCCCATTCTAAATAAAATAGCAATTCCAGAATAATCTTCAGAAACAATTAGAGCATCTTCTCGAAGTGCTTTTTCAACCATATATTTTGCTAAATATTGAAAGCGTTGCTCTTTTTTTGCATCGTCCTTTACAATCTCCATCGAGGTGGGAACTTCTTGAAGTAGCTTGGCTACGTTAGAAATCACTTTTTTTTTGTCTATCACTATTCTTGATTTTGCCCGCAATTTACCATAAAATAAGGAAAGGCGAAAATATTATCCTATTTGAGTCAAGCCATCTATACAAAATATATTATTTAAAAACGTTAAAGTATTCCCAAAAAAAATAGGCACAAAAACTGCTTGTATGGAGTTTTAAATCCCTGTTTCTTAGCACTATTAAATAAAATAATAAACTAATTTAAAATTTAATACCATGAAAAATTTAGTATTCTTAGCATTAGCACTTGTATTAGTAGTAAGTATTTTTTCTTGTTCTTCCGATGATTTGTATAGCGAAGACGAGCTAATAGAAAACAATCAGATGAAAGGTCTAACCGATGGTGATGGCGATAATGATGACGATATTAGAATTCAGCCACCTAAAAAAGACTAATTAGTTTTTTGTAATTGTTATTAGTCTTTATATATGTTTAAATTTACGGCATATAAAAAAGTATGTGTCGTAAATTTTTTCTCTTTTTTTTAGGCGTTTCGTTGATGGGGTTCTCGCAATCTAAAGAGGATTATTACCATCAATTAGACACTACATTTAATTATGTTGAGCAATTATCGACCAATAGTAAGCGTGCCGTTTATCTCAAAGAGGCTTATAAAAAGCTTCAAAAACTTCCTGACGATTCGTTAAAATCGCAGTACTTAAGAAAAGTCTCTAACCGTTTTTATAATTACGGTTTTTACGACGAAACCTTGCCGGTTTTGTTCTCTAATTTAGAGTTGTCTACCAAAATCAAAGACACGTTAACTTTAGGAAAAACTCATAAAGATTTAGGCGATTATTATTATCGAAAGTCTAAAAATGATTCTTCCTTTTATCATTATCAGCAATCGCTGAATTACTTGCCTGCTAATACATTTGAATTGATCGATGCATTGATTCAAAAGGCAACTTTATACAAAAATGAAAACCATTTTATAGAAGCCGAAAAAGAATTGGTGCAAGCCATTCGTTTTGCCAAAAATGCAAACAAAACCAGGCAACTTTATGATTGTTACCTTGTGTTGGGAATGATTCAAAATAGATTAGAAAACCCTGATCAAGCTCTAGAAAATTACAATAAAGCCATCGGTTTGTTGAGTGATTTAAAAAAAGACTCACAGTATATTTTGCTCAAAGCCCAAGCTTACAATAACAGAGGAAATGTTTATCGTGCTATTGATGAATATTCCAATGCTAAAAGTGATTATGAGCAAGCTCTTACCGAAAATATTGAAGTCTATTCACCGCTTTTGTATGCCGCTATTTTGGATAACTTGTCGTATGCAAAATTGCTCGACGGTAGCTTAAAATCTCCCGATCCTTTATTTAAAAGTCTTCATATTCGAGATAGTATTGGTAATAAACTCGGTCAAGTCGTTTCGCAAAAAAGAATTGGTGAATATTATTTGATGAATCAAGATACCACAAAAGCTATTAGTTTTTTTAATGAATCTTATCAATTAGCCAAGCTAACTAATTATCCAAGGGATCTACTAAAAGTATTGGAGCTGAAAGCCAAAGCTCAACCTGATTTAGCTTCAGATTTTTTAAGCGAACATATTCGAGTGAAGGATTCTTTGTTACACGTAGAGCGCGTTACGAGAGAGAAATTTGCTAAAATTGAATTAGATACCGATGAAGTAATTTCTGCCAATCAAAGATTGAGTGAACGACTTAATTATACTTATTTAGCCTCAGCATTACTGCTTTTTATTTTGGGTTTAGCATACCTGCTTTACAAACAACGTTCTAAAAATAAATTGCTACTCATGGAACAAGAGCAGCAACAAAGCAATCAGCAGGTGTATCAGCTATTGCTGGACCAACAAGAAAGTGTTGATGCAGCAAGAAAACAGGAAAAAGAAGTGATTGCAGCCGAATTGCACGACGGTGTTATTAGCGAGCTTTTTGGTGTTCGATTGCATATCGAGCATTTTTTTGGTCGGCTAAATATTGACAATAAAGAAAAAATTAGCCCCTATATTAAGCGTTTAAACGAACTTGAAGATGAAATTAGAAAAATTAGTCATCAGCTTAAAGATGATAGTTACATTCATAAAGTAGGTTTTTTAGAAGTTTTAAATGAATTGATAAAAGAGTTTAAATTTCAATCTGGAATCCAACCTCAAGTTGATTTTGATACTGCTATTAATTGGGGTGATATGGACAACAATATAAAGATAAATTTATTTAGAATTGTACAAGAATCCTTAACCAATATCAGAAAATATGCAGCGGCAACTCAAGTTGAGCTCAAATTTATTCAACAAAAAAATGAATTTGAGTTCTATATTAAGGATAATGGAAAAGGCTTTGATACTTCAAAAAATAACGAGGGAATTGGTTTAAGAAATATGCAAAGTCGGGTTAAAAAACTAGGCGGAAAGTTAAAAATTACTAGCGACAAAAATGGAACGCTCGTGGCAGTTAAGTTTCCAGAACTAAAGAATTGATGAAAACTTCAAACTATATTCTGCGTATTTTTTTCTAAATTGCGGCAACCAATAAATGAAAGATGACTTCAGCTGTTTTTAAAGTAAAATTTGCATCATGAAAATTTTAATTGTTGAAGATCACAAAATTGTACTTGATGGCTATAAATTGATGCTTAATTCTTCCGAAGCCTTTCAAGTTGATGAGATTTTTGCTTTTTACACCCTAACCGATGCGTTTCGTTTTATTACGGAAACCAATACAAGTATCGACCTTGCTATTTTTGATTATAACTTGCCTGCAAGCAAAGAAATTGAAGACCTTGAAGATGGATTAGACCTTGCAATTTGCTTTAAAAAACTATATACGACGGCTAAAATTATTATGTTGACTTCGCATTCTCAAGCATTGCTGCTTTATGAAATTCATAAAAAATTAGAGCCTAACGGAATTTGGCTTAAAAGCAATGTCAACTTTCAGATTTTTAACCAAGGAATCCCTGAAATTATGGACGGAGAAACCATAAACAGTGAAGGAGCTGATAAAGCGCTGAGTTTGGTGAAAAAATATGTAGTCGATTTAGATGCAACCAATCGAAAAATACTTCAATTATTACATCAAGGTATAAAAAACAAATACCTGCCCGAAAAACTTAATTTAAGTATCAGTACCATTAACCACCGAAAAGCAAGCATCAAAAATATTTTAGGCTTAGAATCTGCCGACGATTTACAAATTGTCGATAAGGCTAAAAAACTCGGTCTTTTGTAAACTGTTGTAAATCAGTAAAATAATCTCCATTTGTTAAAGTTTTCCCAAAAAAAATAGGCACAAAAACTGCTTTTAGGCTTGTATTTCATCCCATAAATTTGTCTCAGATGATATGTTCAAACCCCTTTATGATTACAATGCTCTCATAAATAGCCATTTTACTGATGTTTAAACTAAAATAATCTTCATAATTATAGTTTATTAATTTGTAATCTGAAAGGGGTTTTTATTTTAAAAAGAAATTATCGATGCTGTGGTTAACACTTAATAAGATGAATTTTAAAAACAAAGCACCCCTTAAAAAAATCTTGGATGTAAAAAATCAAGGTTTTCTGGTCTTAGATGCTGATTACAATTTTGTAAAAGCAAACCGCACGGCATTACAGATGCTTTCAGCAAAACCTGCCTACTTGTCTCATAGAAATTTCTTTTATTTTATCCCTAAATCCAATCAATTTGAATGTTTGTCTTTGTTTAAAAAAGCAATGGTAAGCAATAAAGACCAAACACCTCAACAAACTTTTGTGGTCAACGGTCAGCCGCTTAACTTGAGTGTAGAATCCTATAATGATTTGTGGTTAATTCAATTAGATAATGCTCCGTCAAAATTGCTTCAAAATAATATTTCCACAGACGCTTTTGCTCTAAAAAACATAGTAAAAAATACCAAAACTAGCTATTTGTTGGTCGATACGCATTTCAAAATTAGAAACTTCAATGCAGCAGCGAAAAAAAATGTGGAAAAATATTTCAATAAAACGATAGCTAAAGAACAACCGATAACCGATTTTGTGCTAAAAACCGATCAAGCTTATTTTTATGCTGATTTTACAGCTGCCTTGAAAGGAAAAAATACCAAAAGAGAAGTTTCTTACACTTTTCAAAGTGAATTGCTTTGGTTTGAACTGAATTATTTCCCCGTTAAAGATGAGCAAAACAAAATCGCAGGAGTTTCTATTTCAGTTAAAAACATAACCGACAACAAACGAGCAGCCGAAGATTTGGCAGCAAGAGAGCTTAAATGCGAAAAAATAATTGAAGCAGCGCCACATCCTATTATGATTATAGACAAGCAAGGAAAAATTTGCTTAGTAAACAAAGAAGTTGAAAATGTTTTTGGATACACCACGCAAGAATGCCAACAACTTGGCGTAGCAGATTTTATTCAAGAAGATTTACCACAAGCTAATAATGTAGCTGCCGAAACCAATAAAATGTTGGTTCAATCTAAAACGGGAACCAAAATCCCGGTCGAGATTAGTTTTAACAGTTTTACTGATAAACAAGAAGAGTTTAAAATACTTATATTTAAGGATTTACGCAAAAATAAACATTACGAAGCTACCATTTTAAGCCAAAGCAAAAAACTTAAAGAAATAGCCTGGCTACAATCTCATTTGGTACGCCAACCAGTTAGTAATGTGTTGGGATTAATACAAGTGGTGGAAGAAAGCAACTCACTCCCCGATAAACTAGAAGCCATTGAAATGCTAAAACAATGCACCCAACAATTAGACGAAATGATACAAACCATCGTAGCGAAAACCAAAACAATATAATTGCTAACAGAATAACATTTAAATAGTTAATAACCAATATATTAAGCTAAAAAAGCGATTATTGTATAAAGTAATTTACATTATATTTAAAATAATACAAAAAAATAAATTATTTTAGCGCCTGCAAACAAGAATCTATTTATGAATAACTTCACACACACACACACACACACACACAGCGTTGCTGGATTTATTAATTTGAAGATTAATAAAAAATGAAAATTAACTCAATTTTAAATAGGGCAGTAGAAAACTGCCCTGATTTTCTTAAAGCCAAGTTGAGCTATCTTATACCATTTGTAGTAGTTTTGTTGTTTTTTGGAGGACAAAAAATTCTATTTATTTTTCTTGAATATATAGGAATAGCTTCAAAAATTGCCTCGCCAGTTTCCAAATTAACAGTGAGTGCTTTGCTTTTGTACTATTTAGTTAAAGCAATTAAAGTAAATATACAGATGTATTTCAACAAACCAATTTTGCATAGTGCCTTGTTTTTGATATTAGTTTTTAGCACTTACTTGGTTGTTTTTAATGTTGTAACTGAAGAATGGATTACTAATACAGAAAAAATTCAGCTAATTTTTCACTCACTTGGTACAGGACTGTTTGAAGAATTGCTGTTTCGCGTTTTGTTTTTCTTTCTATTGCTAAAGCATATTTCACTTTTTGATAATAATAAATATGTAGCAGTTTTTGGAGCAAGTTTGTTTTTTGGTTTATTTCACGCGTACAATTTTATGATAGGTAAGTTTGATATATACTCTACTATTGTTCAAATATATTTTGCATTTGTTACAGGTTTGTTGTTTCAGTCTATTATGGTAAGGTTCAAAAACGTATTTTTGGTAAGTGCTATTCATATGTTTGTTAATGCAGTTTTTGGCTATAGGATATACTTTGAAATTGTTGATGAATCAAGAGTTACAGATACTGATATATTAGCGTCATTTTACAGTTCAATGATATCAATATCAATTATTTTGTTGTTATTTTCACCAATTATTTTCTTAATGTTAAAGGCAGAGAAAAGAAGCAGTAAATCTTTTTTTAATGCTAAGAAAAGTGAAATATTTAACGAATAATAAATGTTCAAGTTTCCAAAACCTTGCAGGTTTTATAAATAATTTGCATTAGTTAACTTGATTTAAAATAAAGCTGTATAGTTTAATGGATCTAAATGGTGAATTAAAAATCACCATTTAGATGTTTTTAATATTTTAAAATGAGATGAAGAAGCTATTAGTATTATTGTTTTTTTGGACACTTCCTGAAATCGGTTATTCTCAAATGAATGATTTGGATAATGCTTATGTTGTTCAAGGGGGAGCAGCTGTAGCTGATTTTGCAGTTACAGCAGGAGGAGCTTTAGGAGTGCAAGCAGGAATTCTTGCAGCTAATGTTTATGCGACCGCTTATGAATGTTATGTTAGTAACTAATTTTATTATAGAGCTTGAATATATTGCTTTTCTTCTTGCTTTAGCTTTATTTATTTCATCTTTAGTATATCCAAAAATACAAAAGAAAAAAGGAGAAGATCCTGCTACTAAGCTCGATTATATATTATTGCTTTTATTTTTTGTTCTACTTATAACTTCTTACATTTTTTTTGCGAATGATTCGAGTTTGTTAGCAGAAACAATTAGGATAATTACCTTTGGGATTATTTTGCTTATAATTGTTAGAATTGTTTTGAAGTACTTGAAAGAAATGCGCTGATTTCAACCCTGCAAGGTTTCCAAAACCTTGCAGGTTTTATATGTCATGAACAAGAATTTTAATAATGAATAAAATTTATTTTTTACTAATTGCGATTACATTGCTTTTTGCCTGTAAAAGTTCTGTTAATAGCATAAATTACATCAATTCTGAGGGTAAGTGTTTTGGTGGTAAATATTCCATTGTCGAAGACACTATTTTAGGAAGTCAAGCCACATATCTTTTGTTTAAAGGAGAAAATAATAATGAAGATAACTTTGATAAAAATTACGATTTAATCCTGGTGCAAACCGAAACAGGTTTGGAAGTAATCAAGCTTTCTATACCCGAAGTCATAGCGAATTATGAAGATTCCACCGTTGTTGCTATTGACTACTATATGAAATCAGCTGGCTTAACAAAAGAAATTCCTACAAAAAAGGATTTGCTGGGTTTATGTATTACGTCAAAAAATAATGACGATGAATTAAAATTATATTTTTATCATAAAGAGGATGAAAATAATTATACTTTAGCGAAAAAAGAGTTTTATGAAGGCTTTATTAGTCCAGCTGATTCGTATCATTTCGGCCAAGAAATAAAGGTAGACCATAAAGAGAATATTACTCAAGTTCGCTTAAGTATAAGATAAATTACTGTTAGTTATGTTTGATAAATTTTTAATGATTATTTTACTTTTTGCAGCTGCAAGTCATGTGTTTTTGCCTTTTATGTTAAAATTTAAGTACAAATATATGGCGATTAATATTATTCTTGGCTTAGGATTAGTGGTATTGGTTTTTTTAGAAAAAAATACAATAACTTCAGTTTTAGAGTTTCTTTGTTTGCTAATACCATTGGTTTTGTATCGTGTTAAGAAAGAAAAGTTGTTTAGAGATAGATAGTCTATGGTAAAATCACACAGGCTTGTTTTTCAAAACAGAGTAATATCAACCTGCAAGGTTTCCAAAACCTTGCAGTAATTAACTTTTATACAAAAAAAAATGATATATTTAGTCAGCATTTTAGTAATCACAAAAGAATCTTTCAGTATTAAGGATTGTTTTGATAAAAATAATAAAGTGCTAGCTAGCACTTTGCTGCCATCTTATATCCGATTGAGCTTTGTGCTTTTAGCTTGGGTTTTGATTTGTTTGTTTTAACCGTAAGTAAAATTATGATTTATTCAATTATAGAGTTTAGACATATAGGAAATATTCTTGCTTTAGCAGTATTCGTTACCTCTTTTCTATACCCAAAAATAGAAAAGAAAAAAGGAGAAGACCCTGCTACTAAGTTTGATTATATATTATTGCTTTTATTTTTTGTTCTACTTATCGCTACTTCCGTTTTTTTTGCAAAAGATTCGAGTTTGTTAGCTGAAACAGTTAGAATAGTTACCTTTGGGGTTATTTTATTTATAATTATTAGAACTATTTGGAAGTATTTTAAGGAAATGCGCTGATTTTAAACCCTGCAAGGTTTTAAATTTACTTCAAGAATCACCACTATGTTGAACTTCAGTAAACAACTAAATCAGTATACTCAATCTTTGAAAGAGTAAAGCCAAAAAGAATAGATTTTAGAAATAAGTCATAACAATAAGTTTTACAATTTTGCATTTTGCTCCATATAAAACAACTAAATTTGCAGATTTTTTACAGCGATTATGTGGGCGAATTATACCAAAGAATTTTCTAAAAATTTACACCTAGCTTTTCCCGTTATGCTAGGTCAGCTTGGCCATGTGTTAGTTGGTTTTGTAGATAATTTAATGATCGGTAAACTTGGTCCAGCACCTTTAGCTGCTGTTTCTTTGGGAAACAGTACGGTGTATTTTGCCTTGTTTATCGGCATCGGATTTAGCTTTGCCATAACGCCCTTGGTAGCCGAATCTGACGGCGAAGGCGATGCCGTAAAAGGGCGACAGGTTTTTCAACACGGGATGGTGATGTGTGCTGTTCTAGGCTTGCTTTTGTTTAGTGCATTGTTAGCTGCCAAACCAATTCTATACCAACTAAATCAACCAAAAGAAGTGGTAGATTTGGCAATGCCTTATCTTAGTATTGTAGCTTTTTCTATGATTCCGTTAATGCTTTTTCAAGGATTAAAACAATTTGCAGACGGACTTTCCATGACCAAATATGCCATGTATGCTACCATTATTTCTAACCTTATCAATGTAATTTTAAATTATGTTTTAATCTATGGAATTTGGTTTTTTCCACGTTTAGAATTAGAAGGCGCTGCTATCGGGACTTTTGCTTCTAGAGTAGGGATGTTGATTTTTCTATTTTGGATTTTGAAAAAAAGACCAAAGCTAAAACCCTATTTCGTTTTGATGAAAAAATCTCTTCAAAAAGTGATTTTTAAACGCTTGATAAATCTTGGTTTTCCAACAGCTTTACAAATGGTTTTTGAAGGCGGAATTTTTACCGCTACCGTGTTGCTTGCCGGAACTTTAGGAACCAATGCCCAAGCAGCCAACCAAATTGCGCTTAATTTGGTCTCCATGACGTTTATGATAGCTGTCGGACTTGGCGTTACGGCTACCATTCGAGTAGCCAATCAAAAAGGAAAAAAAGACTTTATTAATTTAAGACGAATCGCACAATCCATTTTTATTCAGACGTTTTTGATCATGCTTATTTTTGCTATCGGATTTGTCTTGCTAAAAGAATTTTTGCCCACGCTCTATATCGACAATGACCAAGTATTACAATTGGCGGCACAACTGCTAATTATTGCAGCTTTATTTCAACTTAGCGATGGATTTCAAGTAACTATTTTAGGTGCTTTACGCGGAATGCAAGACGTAAAATTGCCTACATTATTTTGCTTTATAGCTTATTGGCTCATCGGTTTTCCTATTTCGTACTTTTTAGGAAAACCAGAAAATTGGTCAAGTTTAGGAATTTGGTTAGGTTTGTTGGCTGGATTAACTGCTTCGGCTATAATGTTGTATTTTCGCTTCAATTATTTAACGCAAAAAAACATTCATCAAGCAAAAGTTCAGTTATAAAAACAGTCAAATTATGAAATTACCACGTTTTATTTTAGGCGATAATACCGAAACGCCAGAAGCTATTTTTGTTATTCATACTGAATATCCTCGGTTTATCATCAATTTAGAAAACGACGAACTTGAGTTTTGGGAAGACTTAAGCAACGAAGAAGAGCACGGACTCAAAGAAGAAACGGAAACCTTGGTGAAAGAAGCAATTGAGTTTTATGATCGCGAAGTTGAACGCTACCAAGAAGAATAACTATGTTGGAAGGATTAATTCAACTTGACGAAAAAATTTTTCTTTTTCTACACCGAATTGATAACAGTTTTTTAGATCAATTCTGGCTATTAATTACCGATAAAATAGCTGCAATTCCCATCTTTGCTTTCTTGTGTATTTGGATTTGGAAAAAAGCCAACCTCAAATCAGCTTTTATATTTGGACTTTTTTTAGTTGCTCTAGTTGGTTTTACCGATTTAACCACCACTTTAGTAAAAAACTTTTTCGAAAGACCGCGCCCTTGCGCTCCAAATTCGCCAGTTTATGATTTGGTAAACAATATCAATACCGGGTTTTTCGGGCAAGATATTACAGCAAAAAACTTGGCTAAATGTTTAAAATATAGCTTTTTTTCATCGCATGCATCTGTTGCATTTGCTTTGGCATTTTTTATAGCCAAACTATTAAAATGCAGGAGTAAATATATTCTTGGTATCATGTTTTTGTGGGCTTTTTTAGTAAGTATAAGCCGAATTTTCCTTGGATTCCATTATCCAGCCGATATTATTACCGGAGGCTTGTTCGGAATACTAATTGGTTACCTATTCACAAAAGTATACTACTTTGTAGGAAAACGCCATTATAACGAGTTGATAATCAGAAAACCCTAACGCTTAATGGAAAGCAAGTAATTAGCCGCTTCAAAAGGTGTGGTTTTTTGCTCGTCGATTAACTCCAATTGACGTTTTAATTCGTTTTTGATTTTTTCATCGTTGTAAAAATCAGCTTTTAATCGATTATCGATGCTTTGAGTTAGCCAAAATTTATTTTGCTCATTTCGGTTGTACTCAAAATAATGGTTGTATTTTGTTTGTTTAAAATAAGCTGAAATCATTTCCCAGACACCATCAATTCCTTCGTTATACAACGCACTAGCCAGTTTAACTTTGGGCGTCCATTCACTTTTTTTGGTGGGATATAAATGCAAAGCTCTATTGAATTCTACTTTAGCTTTTTGCGCTGCTTCACGGTTTTTCCCGTCTGCCTTGTTGATTACAATAGCATCTGCCATTTCTATAATTCCGCGTTTTATTCCTTGCAATTCATCGCCAGCGCCAGCTAACTTTAGCAACAGAAAAAAATCAGTCATGCTATGAACCGAAGTTTCGCTTTGCCCAACACCAACGGTTTCAATTAAAATAGTATCAAAACCAGCAGCTTCACATAAAATAATACTTTCTCTCGTTTTTTGGGCAACCCCGCCAAGCGAAGTCCCAGAAGCTGTCGGTCGAATAAAAGCGTGTTCGTTTTTTACCAGTTTTTCCATTCGGGTTTTATCGCCCAAAATACTTCCTTTAGAAACCGAACTACTTGGGTCTACCGCCAAAACAGCTACTTTTTTTCCTTGTTCTGTTAAGAAATTTCCAAACGATTCAATAAACGTGCTTTTTCCAACTCCTGGAACACCTGTAATCCCAATTCGTATCGATTTATTGGCGTGTGGCAAACAAGCTTGAATAATTTCTTGAACAAGCGGTTTGTGTTTTTCAGAAAGACTTTCTATTAAAGTAATCGCACGGCTCAAGGCTGTTTTATTTCCTGCTAAAATGCCATCGATAAGTTCTTGAGCATCTATCTTTTTCCGTCGAAGTGCTTTAATGCGTTCGGCAGAAGCATTGCCAATATTGGTGGTGCGTTCAACTTTTTGAGTATGTCCCAAAGCCGAATCTTTTTTATGTGAAGTTGATTTTGCCAAGCTTTTCGTGTTTAATACAAATTTATGAATTCATTTTTGTTCTACAGAGCCAATGTTTCTATATTGTAGGAAATTATAAAATTAGAACAATGAAAACTTTATACACTGCAAAAACAAAAGCTGTAGCTGGTCGTTCAGGCCACGTAAAAACTGAAGACGGACCAATAGATATGAACTTGAGCGTTCCCAAATCAATGGGTGGCGACGGTGGCGATGGTGCCAATCCAGAGCAGTTTTTTGGCGCTGCATATTCCGCTTGTTTTGGTGGAGCCGTTAAAGCGGTAGCCGATAAACACAAAGTTGATATTGGCGATGACTATAGCGTTACAGCGCACATTAGTATTGGAAAAACCGATGAAGGAGATATGCAGTTAGCAGCAGTTTTAGACACATATTTACCAAATGTAACCGATGTAGAAGTTGGGGAGAAAATTGTAAATGAAGCACACGTAATGTGCCCGTTTTCTCGAGCAACGCGCGATAATATTGATGTAACGCTCAACTTGCTTTTAGACGAGTAAAACAATTTAAGTTGAAACGATTTATAGCAAGCTTTCAAAATACGTTTTTGAAAGCTTGTTTCTTTTTTAAACCTACAACGTTTTTCGAAGTCATAAGCTTGCAATCAAATCGATTTTATGAACAAGGATTTACTGAAGTTTTTTGAAAAAGAAAATCATTTTAAACCCATAATTGGTGGAGCATCAAAAGTTGAAGATTACTTCAAGATTTCTCTGGCAGGTGATTTTTTAAACCAAAACGGAATTGATTCAACTGATAAAAATGCTTTAAAAGCTTATTTAGATGCACAAATCAATTCAAATTCCAATAAAATTCCCTTTGGAGGCTACTTAGAAAAGCGTCAAATTTATCAACAATCAAGTTTGTTTAAAACAAAAAAAGCGTTTAGAAATATTCATTTAGGAATAGATTTTTGGGCAGCTGCAGGAACCGAAATTTTAGCGCCTTTAGACGGAATTGTTTTTCAACAAAACTATAACGATCAAAACGGCGACTACGGCGGGACAATTCTTCTTCAGCACGAATTTAATTCAGTTACATTTTACACGCTTTTCGGTCATTTGAGTAAAAAATCATTAAATCATTATCAGTTAGGTGATTTGGTTCAAAAAGGAGAAGCGTTTTGCTGTTTAGGAAACGAAAATGAAAACGGCGGTTATTTGCCGCACTTACATTTTCAGATTATTCTCGATTTACAAGATTTTACCGACAATTATCCGGGTGTTTGTACGCAAAATACATTAGATTTTTATCGGAATAATTGCCCAGATCCTAATTATATATTACAATTCTAAGTGGAAATTATTCAGTAATTTTGCAGCTACATAACTATATTTTATGAAATTGAATATCAAGAATGAAACAGCAAGATTACAAGCTGTTATATTAGGTATTGCTGATGAAAACGGTTCTAAACCAACGGTTGAAGAAGCTTACGATCCTAAGTCTGTATTGCACATTAAGGCAGGAACTTATCCTAAAGAAAGCGATATGGTGAAGGAAATGGAAGCTGTGGCTGAGGTGTTAAAAAAACATAAGGTTACGGTGTATCGCCCAGAATTAATTTCAGATTATAATCAAATTTTTGCTCGCGATATCGGTTTTGTAATCGAGGATAAATTTATCACCGCTAATATTTTGCCCGATCGCGAGCAAGAGAAAGAAGCTATTCAATATATCATCGATCAAATTGATGCAGATAAAAAAATTAACTTACCAGCCGATTGCCGTATTGAAGGTGGCGATGTAATGCCGCATAACGACTATATTTTTATAGGAACTTATCGAGGTGATGATTTTGATGATTTCATTACGGCAAGAACCAACCCGGCTGCTGTTCAGGCAATTCAAGATTTGTTTCCAGGCAAAAAAATAAAATCGTTTAACCTTAGAAAAAGCAACACCGAAGCCAAAGAAAACGCACTGCATTTAGATTGTTGTTTTCAACCGGTTGGAAAAAATAAAGCCATTATTCACAAAAATGGATTTTTAGAAGAAGAAGAATACCAATGGTTAGTCGATTTCTTCGGAAAAGAAAATATTTTTGAAATCGATAAACAAGAAATGTACGATATGACCAGCAATATTTTTTCAATTGCCGAAGATGTGGTTATTTCTGATAAGCATTTTACGCGATTAAACAATTGGTTGCGGTCTAATAATATTCAAGTAGAAGAGGTTTCGTATCGCGAAATTGCCAAGCAAGAAGGCTTGTTGCGATGTTCAACCTTACCTTTAATTAGAAATTAAATTTATGAAACAAATTACCGATAGCATATTAATGATACGTCCAGCTTCATTTAGAATGAATGAAGAAACCGCAGTAAATAATTACTTTCAGAAAAATACAGATGAACTGCACGCTACCATAAATGCAAAAGCACAGCAAGAGTTTGATGCATTTGTTGAAAAACTTAGACAAGCCGGTGTAACTATTATTGTGGTTGAAGATGACCCCGAACTCGATACACCAGACGCGCTTTTTCCAAATAATTGGGTCTCTTTCCACGAAAATGCTAACGTAGCGCTTTATCCTATGTTTGCCGAAAATAGAAGAAGAGAGCGCCGAGAGGAAGTTTTTTTACGCTTAGAAAATGAAGGCTTCGAAATTAAAAATGTATACGATTACACGGAAGCCGAAGCAGATAATGTGTTTTTAGAAGGTACCGGAAGTTTGATTTTAGACCGGGTAAACCGAAAAGCTTACTGTGCAATTTCACCACGAGCAGACGAAGATTTACTTATAGAATTTTGTGAAGATTTTGAGTTTACGCCCATTGTTTTTGAAGCTATGCAAAGCGTAAACGGTGAGCGTAAGCAGATTTATCATACCAATGTTATGATGTGTGTTGCCGAAAATTTTGCTGTAATTTGTTTAGACACCATCGACAATAAAAAACAGCGTAAGTTGGTAGTTGATAACTTAAAGAAAGACGGAAAAGAAATTATTGCTATTTCTGAAGGTCAAATGCAAGAATTTGCTGGAAATATGCTTCAGGTGAAGTCTGCAAAATCTGATGATACTTATTTAGTGATGAGTAAAACTGCTCACGATTCTTTAGAAAAAAATCAAATTGAAGCGATTGAAAAACACACAACAATTTTGTCAGCTGACTTAACCACAATCGAAACTCACGGTGGTGGAAGTGCGCGTTGTATGATGGCTGAAATCTTTAATCCAACAAAATAAGTGTTAATGTCAAAATTATTAAAAATCCTTTAGTTTGTAGCTAGAGGATTTTTTTTGAAATATAATGAGTATATTTTATTTTTAAGTGTTATTCGTGTAAAATTTAAGATATAAATTTGTAGTTTATAGCTTACTTTTATAAATATAAAGTTCTTGTAGTCAATCGGTTAAGTTTGTAACTTGTCGTGAGTTTAAAAAAATAGAAACCACGAAAGTACCTTATGCAAACTAAACCAACATATTTATCATTTTACACTAGTATTCTAATGCTGTTTTTTCTGTTCACCGCTTCGGCGCAAGAGGTGGGAGATTTTAAAACTAAATTAGCTGGAGGAGATTGGACTGATCCTAATAATTGGCTAGAATGGGATGGAAACACTTGGCAAGATAACACTACAGGAAACTATCCAGACCAAAATTTTGGAGGCGGGACAGTTTATGTAGAAACCAATTCAAGTACACCTATTACTTTTAGTGTTGTACAGAATGATAATTTTAACTTTGATGGTAATTTGGTGATTAATTCTGGAGCCTTAAATGTTAAAATTGAGACCAACTCAAATAGTGACTATATAATTGAAAATGTTGAAAATTTTACCTTAAATGGTGGTAATTTTATTACAACCTTTGGAAATAATCCGACACTAATAATGAATGTTAGTGGTGATTTTACGATTAATGATGGGCAATTAGTTTATGAGGGTGGTGGCAGTAATTCTGAAATTTATATTGATTGTAAGTCTGATGTTTACATCAATGGAGGGATTGTTATAGATGCTTCTGATAATAATGGGCAACTAAACGATAGTGGTTTATACTTAAGTGGAGAAAGTGAACAACGTTTGAGATTTACTTCTAATGTTTCTCCAATAGCAAGAGAGCGCTTTTTTATTGAAGCTGGATCTACTAACAAAATCATAGAAGAATATGCTGGAGATATCGAGCAATTCACCGTTTATGGTGAAACTACAGATAGAGGAGGTTACACAGGCTTACAAAATAGACTACGAGACAATAGCTTAATTATCAACAACACAAGCGCAGCTGGAGTTAAGCTTAGTACTAACCGTACACTTTCCGATACCCTAGGCTTGCATCAAGGAATTTTATATAAAGACAATAATCAGCTTAACTTGCAAAACAATGCAATAATTGAGCGTTCTGGCGGAGAAATCAATTCGGCTCCGACATTCGGTGAAAACGTAAATATTATTTACAGCGAGCATAGCGACCAAATATCAACCTCTGTTGAAGTACCAACAAGCGAAACTGTTTTAAACGATTTAACGATAACAAATTCAAAAGGCGTAAAAGCAACTAGTGATTTATATGTTAATGGGCAATTAGATTTGTCTGTTTCAAATCCAAGTCCAGATTATGGTTTGCTAGAAATGGTTCAATCCTACGCAGGTTATGCGCAAACCGAGTATGGAACTTCAGGTTTTGAAAACAGTACAGCATCTTTCAATACCTTAGATTCGTTTATTTTATACATGGGAGCAAACGCCACTACAACTGGCGAAGGCGATGTTACGGGTAAAATTAAACGCGAAACTGTGGCGGAAGATGTCTTTTATACCATGGGGAATGAAAACTCAAGAATTCGATTTAATTCTCCTTCGGGATCTGCAGGACTTCCAGAAACTATTATGTTTGAAGTTAGCATTGGAGCAAATGGCGAACACATTGATAACCAAGATGCAGAACTTTTTACATTCGATAATGATGGAAATCCACAAATCGGTAACCGGCAAACCGTTCAGCGTCTATATCAGGTAAAATATACAGCACCAAGTACACTGCCTGGTTCTACGCGTTTTACCTTACGTATGGCATATCAAGACAGCGATTTAGAAGGACTTAGTGAAGAAGAACTAATTACGTGGGATCACCATTTACCATATTTTGATATTACACCACACGAACACGGTAGAACTGCGCAAAGTCAAGGAGACAATTGGGTAGAATTAAGTAATCACTCGGTTTTGTACCTAACGCAAGAAGATGCTACCGTACAGAATACAGGTGAAGGCGGAACAGTTACAAAATATTGGATGATTTCTCCTAGAGAAACAGAAGTTGATTATTTATGGTTGGGCGCTGTAAACGACAATTGGAATATGAACAGTAATTGGAGTTCAGGAACTCCGCCCAATGAGGATGGAAATGTACTAATTCGACAACTCGCTGGCAACGATAATTATCCAGTTTTAAACGATCAAAGTGGTTATACTTCATTTGCTCAAGACACTACTATTGTAGAAGGCGAAGTTCGAATGCGAACCGTAGAAATTACAGATGGTGCGAGTTTGTCTGTTGCAGAAAATACCACACCAACTATTACACTTTACGGAGGGCCTAATGTTGGCGGTGGCGGAATAAATTACACGACTTGGAATAACAGCGGAACATTTAATGCCGGTAATTCTGAAGTTGTTTTCAATACGAACTTTAATACCGCACAAAACTCTACGGTTGCGGGTTCTACAACATTTAACGACATAACTATTACAACTGATTCTGAAGTAGAATTGCAAGATGATAGTGAAACTTTTATAGCTGGAAGTATTATCAATAATGGATTGTTAGACGCTTCTAGCGCACAAAACTTAGTGGCTTATGTAGGAAGCGATCAAGATGTAATCTTGCCTAATGCTGGCTCTGCAAATTATCACAGTTTAGGTTTGTTTGGTTCAGGTGGATTAAATTTACCTGCAGCTATTCAATTAAATGGAGATTTAATCATCAATCACAACCCAGATAATTTCAATTTAACAAACACAGATTTTGAATTTAGTGGTGGCGATGAACAGTTTATAAGATCAAATGATTTTACTGGATTCAATTTTAATCAAATAGAAGTGAATAATTCTTCTCGAGTAACTTCTGATGTTGAACAAGTTTCTGTCAATACCCTAACTGTCGATGGCGGCCGTTTTCTAGTAGAAAACTCAAACAAAGTCACACAAAATGATACGATTATTAGTCTTAATAATGGTGTTATTGGAGGAACAGGGACTTTTGAGTTTTTAGGAATGCAAACTATAGCTGATGGCTTGTATGCTAGCAATCGTTCAGAAGGAAGTATAATTCTTGATAACCCAGATGGTTTTGATATTCCTTCTAGTTTCAGAATTGATAAAAATTTAGACTTAATTAGAGGTGAAGTTGTGCTTTCAGAAAACGATGAATTTACTATTGGCGGAAATATAACCAACACCGAAGGAAATATTGATGCACGCTTAGCAAGTATACGTTTCTCTGGAGAAAATATACAAACTTTTGAAGATGGCGTTTTTGTCGATAATGAAATTGCAAGAGTTAGTGTTATAGGTAATGGTGGACCGTCTCTACAAAATGAATTAACTATTACAGAATTATTAAGTCCAGAGGCAGGTGAATTTGCCTCTAACGGACATTTGGTTCTTCGTTCTGATGAAAACGGAACGTCTCAAGTAGGTGAAGTTGGAAGTAATGCTGATGTAAGTGGAATTGTTGAGGTTCAGCGTTTTATTCCAGGAAGGCGAGCCTTTCGTTTAATGGCATCTTCGGTAAATTCAAGTGGAACAATTCGTGAAAACTGGCAAGAAAATCCTAGTGCTTGGGATGATGATCCAAATCCTGGTTATGGAACACACATTACTGGAGTTGGCGAAGTTGGCGATGCAGAAGATTTAGATGGTCAAGACGGTTTTGACTGGCAACCATCTGGAAATCCTTCTTTGTTTTTGTATAATCAAAGCACCGAAACATTTTATCCGATTCCCAATACCGATCCTAACATGCTAGAAGTTGGAACACCATACCGTTTAATGGTTAGAGGTTCTCGATCGACAGATATTCGTTTCAATTCTTCAGGTGGAACAAACACTACGTTAAGAGCCAGAGGAACACTTAAAACAGGTTTGTCTGTTCCAAATGAAATCAATCCTGCAATAGAAGAAGATGAATTTCACTTGGTCGCCAATCCGTATCACGCTATTGTAGATTTAGCAGAAGTAGTTACTGAAGGATTAAACTTGAAACCTTATGCTGCAGTTTGGGATCCTACATTAGGTGGTAATCCTGGTGATGAAGATTTTACCAGAGGAGCTTACACAATTGTAGATTTTTCAAAACCTTTGGCAGAACAAAGTTCAAATTCTGATAGTGAGGCAAATCAGTTCATGCAACCTATGCAAGCTGTGTTTTTGTATAATTCTGGTTTAGAAACAGAAACAACTATTCAGTTTCAGGAACGACATAAATCAGTTAATCAAGATTTTACAGCGGTTTTTAGTCAACCAGAATCTGAAATTTCTTTAAAGTTATATGATGCTAATTCCTATGCAGATGACAATACTTCTTTAGATGCTATTAGAATTAAATTTGCTGAAAACGGAATCAATACTTTAGATGAATTTGATATGTACAAGCCAGAAAATCCGCATGAAAACTTTACTCGGATGTTAGGTTCAGAATTAATAACTATCGAGCGTCGAGCAATGCCAGAACATGAAGAAATACTTCCTTTGTTTGTCAACCAATATAAAGATGAAGATTACATAATAGATTTTGAAAGTGTGAATTTCCCAGAAAACTACAAGGTTTATATTAAGGATGATTACCTAGATGAAACCGAATTGATTAGTGGAGAAAACTCGCTTTATTACTTTAGTATTGATCATAATGTAAATGCAAGTAAAGCATACAATCGATTTTCAATTGTATTTATAGATGAAACCTTTAGCACAACTACCGAAGAAGTGCAAGAAGTAAGTTTGTTTCCAAATCCAGTTCAAGAAGATTATTTTTACTTACAATTAAATAATTGGCAAACTGATAATTTACAAGTAGAAATTTTTAGTTTGACCGGAAATAAAGTTCACGAAACTAATGCCGCTGTTACATCGAATAAATTACAGATAAGCGATGTCAAACTTTCAAGCGGAATGTATATCGTTAAACTTACCGATGATGCAGGCTCTTCAAAACAGCTTAAAATCATCAAAAAATAGAAAAGTGTTGTAAACAAAAAAAAGGCTTGTCAATATTACGACAAGCCTTTTTTAATGGTTATTTTCAAGTGATTAATTAGCAACTTCGCTAATAAATTTAATTCTAAATAAGCGCAATTCATCTTCATCATAATCGCCATCAAATTCATTTAGTGCTTCATCAATATCATCAGAAGAAGCTTCGAGGAAATATTCGTGTAATTCCTCTTGAGCGTCTTCATCAAGAATTTCGTCAATCCAATAATTGATGTTGAGTTTTGTGCCGCTAAAAACTATAGCTTCCATTTCGTCAATAAAGGCATTCATATCCATTCCTTTACCGTGAGCAATGTCATCAAGCGGAAGCTTTCTATCAATATTTTGAATGATATAAAGTTTGTTTCCGCTATTAGCGCCAGTAGATTTTACAACTAAATCTTCAGGTCTAAAAATATCGTTTTCCTCAACATAATCTTTAATCAGGTCTAAAAACTTCTTTCCAAATTTTTTGGCTTTTCCTTCACCAACACCATGAATGTTTATTAATTCTTCCTGAGAGATGGGGTATTTCAGCGCCATATCATCTAACGAAGGGTCTTGAAAAACAACATAAGGTGGAACGCTTTTTTGCTTGGCAACGCTCTTCCTTAAATCCTTCAACATTTTTAGCAATTTTTGATCGCTACCACCGCTAACTTTGCTAGGAGGTGGAGTAGAAGTGTTTTTAAAGTCATGGTCTTCTGTCATCATAAACGAACTAGGGTTTGTTAGGTAATCTTTCCCTTTTTCAGTTATGGTAACCACGCCGTAAGTTTCAATATCTTTTTTGAGCAATCCAGCCACCAAAACTTGTCGAATTAGTGCCATCCAAAATTCTGGTTTATGGTCTTTTCCTTTGCTAAAAATTGGTAATTCTTCTGTTCGGTGAGATTTTATTAGTGCGTTAGATTTACCGACTAAGGTTTTTACTAAATCTTTCGATTTGTAAATTTCACCTGTAGATTGAACAGCTTTGAGCAGTAAAACTACTTGGTCTTGCGCTTCTTTTTGCTTTTTAGGGTAACGAATATTATCATCCATATCGCCACCTTCACCAGTTTCATTGTCAAACTCTTCCCCGAAGTAATGCAAAATAAATTTTCTTCTAGAAATAGAACTTTCTGCAAAAGCTACCATTTCTTGAAGCAATGCATGGCCAACTTCTTGTTCGGCAACAGGTTTGCCACTCATAAACTTCTCAAGTTTTTCGATGTCCTTATAACTATAGAAAGCTAAGCAATGTCCTTCGCCACCATCTCTACCGGCTCGACCGGTTTCTTGGTAGTAACTTTCAATACTTTTAGGAATGTCGTTATGAATAACAAAGCGTACGTCTGGTTTATCAATTCCCATTCCAAATGCAATTGTTGCAACAACAACATCGGCTTCTTCCATCAAAAACATATCTTGATGATTTGCTCTGGTTTTTGCATCTAATCCAGCGTGATAAGGAATCGCATTAACACCATTTACTTGCAAAGTTTGGGCAAGTTGCTCTACGCGTTTTCTGCTCAAGCAGTAAATAATACCGCTTTTTCCAGAGTTTTGTTTTACAAATTTGATGATATCAGTATCGATATGCTCCGTTTTTGGTCGAATTTCGTAATATAAATTCGGTCGATTAAACGAGGCTTTAAATGTATTAGCATTGTTCATCCCTAGGTTTTTCATAATATCTTCTTGAACCTTGGGAGTTGCTGTGGCAGTTAAACCAATAATGGGGATATTATCACCAATTCTACCGATAATTTTTTTGAGGTTTCGGTATTCTGGTCTAAAATCATGGCCCCATTCTGAAATACAATGCGCTTCATCAACGGCCAAAAATGATATGCTTTGATCTTTTAAAAAATCAACATATTCATCTTTAGTCAATGATTCAGGAGCTACGTAAAGCAGTTTAGTAATACCATCTTCAATATCTTTTTTTACTTGCTTTACTTGCGTTTTGTTAAGCGAAGAGTTTAGAACATGAGCAATGCCGTTGTGATCAGAAATATTTCTAATAGCATCAACTTGATTTTTCATTAAGGCTATAAGTGGAGAAACTACAATAGCTGTACCTTCCTTTATTAACGCAGGTAGCTGATAGCACAATGATTTTCCACCGCCTGTTGGCATTATTACAAAAGTATCATTATCATAAACAATGCTTTTGATAACTTCTTTTTGGAGACCTTTAAACTCGTCAAATCCAAAATATCGCTTTAATTCTTGATTTAAATTGATTTCTGCCAATTTTAAAATTAGTATTTAGTTTTAACTACATTTGCAATTTTAAATATACGTATTAAATTTAAAAATACAAAGCGCTAAATTAGTCATTTTATGAGTCATCAAAAAATAATAAATCTTGCCAAATCTACTATTTCTACTCAGGCATCTGCCATCAAAAATTTAGAAAATCTAATTGATACTGATTTTGCTCAAGCTGTAGAAGAAATTTATAATGCCAAGGGCAGAGTAATTATTACAGGAATTGGTAAAAGCGCTATTATCGCTAATAAAATTGTAGCTACATTAAATTCAACAGGTACGCCAGCTATTTTTATGCACGCTGCTGACGCTATTCACGGCGATTTAGGAACTATCCTTAAAGACGATACCGTAATTTGTATTTCTAAAAGTGGAAATACGCCGGAAATAAAAGTATTGGTTCCGCTTATCAAAAATTTTAAAAATAAATTGATTGCGCTTACTGGTAACCCGAGTTCTTTTCTTGGTAAACAAGCAGATTATGTATTAAATGCATTTGTAGAAAAAGAAGCTTGTCCTAATAATTTAGCACCTACAACGAGTACAACTGCTCAACTTGTCGTTGGCGATGCTTTAGCTATTTGCTTACTTCAACTAAGAGGTTTTTCTAGTTCAGATTTTGCAAAATATCATCCTGGTGGAGCATTAGGGAAAACACTTTATCTACGTGTTAGCGATATAACTAGCGGAAACCTAAAACCTGCCGTTAGTAAATCGGCTTCAGTTAATGAAGTTATTATTGAAATTTCTAGAAGTATGTTAGGGGCAACGGCTGTACTTGAAAACGATGAAATAACAGGAATAATAACCGATGGCGATATAAGAAGAATGCTTAGTGATACAACTGATTTTAGTTCATTGACCGCAAATGATATCATGAGTAAAAATCCTAAAGTTGTAAGCAATAATACCCTAGCGGTTGATGCTCTTCATGTCTTAGAAGACAACGATATCTCACAAGTTTTAGTAGAAGAAAATGGAACTTATGTTGGCGTTGTCCATATTCATAACCTAGTTAAAGAAGGAATTATTTAAATGAGAAAAGCTAAAAAAAGTCCTGATGAAATGTCTTTTTTGGATCATCTTGAAGATTTAAGATGGCATTTAGTTCGTTCGGTTATTGCTATACTAATAGCCGGAATAATCGCATTTTCTGCCAAAAGCTTCATTTTTGATACTATTATTTTTGGTCCTAAAGATGTTGATTTTATTACCTACCGCGTTTTATGTTATTTGTCTAATTTACTTGGGCTGGACGATAGTTTTTGCCTATCAGAAATACCGTTTAGAATCCAGAGTAGAATAATGGCAGGGCAATTTAGTGCACATATCTGGACTTCGGTTACTGCTGGATTTATCGTAGCATTTCCATACGTTATTTATCAATTCTGGTTATTTTTATCTCCAGGTTTATATTCCAATGAAAAGAAAGGAGCGAAGTGGTTTATTTTAGCTACCTCATTTTTGTTCTTTTCGGGCGTTTTGTTTGGCTACTATGTAATAACTCCTTTGTCGATAAATTTCTTAGGATCATATCAAGTTAGTGGCCAGGTGTTTAATGATTTTGATTTGAGTAGTTATATTGGTCTGGTTCGAGCTTGTGTTTTAGCAAGCGGATTAATTTTTGAACTGCCTGTAATTATTTATTTCTTAGCTAAACTCGGCTTGGTTACTCCAGAATTTTTGAAAACAAACAGAAAATATGCCATTGTTTTGATTTTGGTTTTATCAGCGATTATTACTCCGCCAGATATTGCCAGTCAGGTTATTGTAGCTATTCCAGTTTTAATTCTTTATGAAATTAGTATTCACATTGCTAGAATTGTAATCAAGAGAGAAGCAAAAAAAGCTAAAGAGAATAGAGTATAAACCATTTGGTTGAATTTAGTTTGAATTAGCTAGATTTGTAACACAAACAATAACTATGAGCGCAACACCTATAAAATTAAGAGCCGATAATCTGGTCAAAGCCTACAAAGGAGTAGAGGTAGTCAAAGGGGTTTCTTTGGAAGTAAATCAAGGTGAAATAGTTGGATTGCTAGGGCCAAATGGTGCCGGCAAAACCACTACTTTTTATATGATTGTTGGAATTGTAAAACCAACACGAGGTCAAATTTTTCTGAATAAAAAAGAAATCACCAAGTTTCCGATGTATAAACGGGCTCAGAATGGAATCGGTTATTTGGCTCAAGAAGCTTCAATTTTTAGAAAATTAAGCGTTTATGAAAATATAATGAGTGTTCTTGAATTGACTAAACTTTCAAAAAAAGAACGCCAACAAAAAGTTGATAGTTTAATTGAAGAGTTTGGACTTGGACATATCAAAAACAATAGAGGGGATTTGCTTTCAGGAGGTGAAAGAAGAAGAACTGAAATTGCTCGTGCATTGGCTACCGATCCTAATTTTATTCTTTTAGATGAACCTTTTGCAGGTGTAGACCCGGTTGCTGTAGAAGATATTCAGCGTATTGTTGCTCAGCTTAAAAACAAAAATATCGGAATTCTCATAACCGATCATAATGTGCAAGAAACCTTAGCAATAACCGATAGAACTTACCTGATGTTTGAAGGAAACATTCTTAAACACGGTAAACCTGAAGAACTGGCTGAAGATAAAATGGTTAGAAAAGTTTACCTTGGACAAAATTTTGAACTGCGTAAGAAAAAACTTTTCGATTAAGAAAAGTATCGCTAGGTTTTTTGCTTTTCTTTTTTGGCAGCCGGAAATAAAATATTGTTTAAAATTAATCGATAACCAGGCGAATTTGGATGCAATTCCAATTCAGTTTTTGGGTCGCCAACACGATGCTGATAGTCTTCTGGATCGTGTCCACCGTAAAAAGTAAAAAAACCTTTTCCTTTAATTCCGTGAATGTATCGAGCTTCGCCATTCAATCTGTTTTCTCCTAAAATAAGTACATTAGATTTGATTTCGGTCGATTCAAAGGAGGTTGTTTGCCCCATAAATCCTTTTACAATTGCCGTGTGATTTTGATTCAGCATTGCTGGAATAGGATCCCATTTTGCTGAAAATTCCATCAATCTAAAATAATCTTTTTCTTTAGGGACATCGCGTTTTCGGGTCATATCAATCGATGAAAACTCATATACCATAGGATCTTTTACCAATGTAAAATCGCGAAAAGCAAAAGTTTGACTAAAATCTAACTTATTCTGATAACCAGGATCGCTTGCATCACCATCAAACATAGGTTCGCAAATGTCTACATTTTGAGCTGCTAAAGCAATATCAAATGAGTCGGTTGCGCTACACATAGCAAACATAAACCCACCGCCCACTACATAATCGCGTATTTTATTAGCAACAGCTAACTTGGCTTCAGAAACTTTGTTGTAACCCAATTTTGCAGCTAATTCTTCAGCTTCTTTTTTTTCTTTTATGTACCAAGGTGCTGAACGGTAGGCCCGATAAAATTTTCCGTATTGCCCTGTAAAATCTTCGTGGTGTAAGTGCAGCCAGTCGTAAAGTAGCAATTCATCGTTTAATACTTCTTCGTCATAAACTTTATCATACGGAATCTCGGCATACGTCAAAACTAGAGTTACAGCATCATCCCATGGAGCGTTTCCTTTAGGAGTGTAAACTGCTATTTTTGGAGCTTTTTCTAATAAAACCGATTCTTGATTTTTAGCAGGGCTTTCTATTTCCTCTAGAATGTTTTCAGCTTTACTGTTGCTAATTACTTCGTAAGAAACACCCCTTATTTTACATTCTTTTTGGAGTTTTTCGCTCTCAGGAATTAAAAATGAGCCACCGCGATAATTCAGCAGCCACTGTACTTTTTGATCGTGATCTAAAACCCAATAAGCAATACCATAAGCTTTAAGATGATCTTTTTGAGATTCGGCATCCATTGGGATTAATACAAAAGATGCATAGGTCATCTTAAAAACAAAAAAACAAAGAATAAAAACTAATTTTCGCATAGGACTAAGATAGAATTTATTCTTTAGATGAAAAATTTAGTTTTTGTTAAAATGGGACTTCGTCATCGTTTTCATTTGGTGGAAACGGATTGGTGTCAAAAACTTCATTAGGTTTTGCAAAGTTTTGACTGGTATTCTCATCATTCATACTTGAACCAAATTCAAAAGAAGAGCTAAAATTGTCTAAATTTTCAAAACGTCCGAGATGACCTAAGAATTTCAATCGGATGTTATCTAAGCCACCATTTCTGTGCTTGGCAACAATAAATTCACCTTGATTTTCTGTAGGGCCGCCTTCTTCATCATCCCATTCATCAATATCATAATACTCTGGTCGATAAATAAATGATACAATATCGGCATCTTGTTCAATAGCACCAGATTCTCTCAAGTCACTTAGCAAAGGTCGTTTGCTGCCGCCTCGTGTTTCTACGGCTCGCGAAAGCTGCGAAAGCGCAATTACGGGCACATTTAATTCTTTAGCTAAGGCTTTTAGGTTTCTAGAAATAGTAGAAATTTCTTGTTCACGATTGCCCGATTTATTGCTGCTTCCGCCTGTCATTAATTGCAGGTAATCAATTACAATTAGTTTGATTCCGTGTTGCGAAGAAAGTCTTCTTGCTTTTGCTCTCAAATCAAAAATAGAAAGCGAAGGCGTGTCGTCTATAAAAAGTGGAGCTTGCTCTAAAGCTTTCACTTTTACATTTAGTTGTTCCCATTCGTGATTTTCTAAATTACCGGTTCTAAGTTTTTCTGAACTGAGTCCAGTTTCAGAAGAAATTAATCGCGTAATAAGCTGAACTGAGGACATTTCCAGCGAGAAAAATGCTACTGGAATATCGTGTCCAACGGCAATGTTTCTTGCCATCGATAAGGTGAGTGCGGTTTTACCCATACCAGGACGAGCCGCAACAATAATTAAATCGGAAGGTTGCCAGCCCGAAGTAAGTTTGTCTAAATCGTCAAACCCAGAAGGAATTCCGCTTAGTCCTTCTTTATTAGAAATTTCCTCGATTCTTTTTTTAGCTTGCATTACCAAGCTCTGTGCAGTTTCGGAGGATTTGTTGATGTTTCCTTGTGTTACTTCATAAAGTTTTGATTCTGCGTGATCGAGCAAATCAAAAACATCGGTGCCCTCATCGTATGCTTCTTCAATGATTTCATTCGAAATTTTTATCAAACTTCGTTGTATAAATTTTTGAAGAATTATTCTACAGTGAAATTCGATATGGGCAGAAGAAGAAACTTTTTGGGTAAGCTGAATTAAATAATATTCGCCACCGCAAAGTTCTAGTTTTTTTTCTTTCTTTAGCTTGTTAGCAACTGTTAATAAGTCGATTGGGTCGCCACTTTCAAATAAAGAAAAAATGGCTTCAAAAATATGTTTGTGCGCATCTCTGTAAAATGCGTCAGGTGTTAAAATGTCTATAGCCTCGTCAATCCCTTTTTTGTCAATCATCATAGCGCCAAGAACAACTTCTTCTAAATCAACTGCTTGAGGAGGTATTTTCCCTTTTTGCAAATTGATAACGTCGCTTTTTTGATTTTTTTTGGTTGCTATAGACTGCTGATTTTCCATAATGCGAATGTAATGAAATCCTTGATTAATTTTTCTTTCTTTGCTATAAGCTAATAAACAGATTATCAACAATTTACCTGTTCATAAGTTTTTACTAATGTTGAAAGCTAAAAAATCCGAAGGTTTTATACTTCGGATTTTATGCAAATTATGTTGATAAAATTTAGCCCTCGTTATAAACTCCCATTTGGGTAAATTTTTCCATTCTTTTTTCGACTAGTTCTTCAGCAGAGATTTTGCTAAGTGCTTTAAATGTTTTCATAATTGATCTGCTCACAATCTTATAAGCTTCCTCTTTGTTGCTGTGCGCTCCTCCGATAGGTTCTTTAATGATTTCGTCGATCAATTTTTGCTTTTTCATATCTTTAGCAGTAAGCTTAAGTGCTTCAGCAGCTACTTGTTTTTGTTCCCAGCTTCGCCATAAAATAGATGAACAAGATTCTGGTGAAATAACCGAATACCAAGTATTTTCCATCATCATAATATGATCGCCAACACCAATACCAAGTGCGCCACCGCTAGCACCTTCACCAATAATAATAACAATTACGGGTACGCTTAGCTGAGCCATTTCAATAATATTTCTAGCAATAGCTTCGCCTTGACCGCGTTCTTCTGCTTCTAGTCCCGGAAATGCTCCTGGTGTATCTACAAAAGTTACGATTGGAAGGTTGAATTTTTCAGCAGATTTCATCAATCGAAGTGCTTTTCTATAACCTTCTGGGCTTGCCATTCCAAAATTTCTATACTGTCGAGTTTTGGTATTGTAGCCTTTTTGTTGACCAATAAACATAAAGCTTTGGTCTTTAATTTTTCCTAAACCACCAATCATAGCCTTGTCGTCGCCAAAATTTCTGTCGCCGTGTAATTCTAGAAAAGTATCGCCACAAATCGCTTTTATATAATCTAATGTATAAGGACGGTTAGGATGTCTAGAAAGCTGCACACGCTGCCAAGCAGTTAGGTTTTTATAGATTTCTTTTTTCTTTTCTTCCAGTTTTTTTTCGAGTTGCAAGCAAGTGTCAGACACATCAACTTCGCTGTCTTTTCCAATTTCACAGGCTTTTTCGTATTGCTCTTGCAAATCTTTTATCGGTAATTCAAACTCTAAATACTCCATAATTTAGATTTGGGGATTTCTTATAAAGTTAGCGTACAAATATATAAAAGTAAACCTTTATCCGCTTTTCAATTTCAAAAAAATACTGCTTTATTAAAATTGATTTTTTAGAATCGATTATTTCAAATTTTACCGAGGCTTAAAATCTTATAATCTATTGATAATGCTTATTTTTGCCGCTCAAAACAGAACTATGAGTACAAATTCCAGCAATCGTTACGCCCAAAGAGGAGTTTCAGCACAAAAAGAAGATGTTCATAATGCCATAAAAAATGTTGATAAAGGACTTTTTTCGAAGGCATTCTGTAAAATTATACCTGATTATTTAAGTCAAGATGAAGATGCTTGTATCGTGATGCACGCTGATGGCGCAGGAACAAAATCATCATTGGCTTATATGTATTGGAAAGAAACCGGGGATTTATCGGTTTGGAAAGGAATTGCTCAAGATGCGCTGATAATGAATGTAGATGATTTACTTTGTGTAGGTGCAGTCGATAAAATTTTGGTTTCTTCTACAATTGGTCGAAATAAAAACCTAATTCCAGGTGAAGTTATTTCAGCCATTATAAATGGAACAGAAGAGATTTTGGAAGATTTGAGAAATCACGGGTTAGAAATATATTCAACTGGTGGCGAAACTGCTGATGTTGGAGATTTGGTAAGAACCATTATTGTTGATTCTACTGTTACGGCTAAATTAAATCGGAAAGATGTTATCGATAATGCACGAATTCAAGCAGGCGATGTTATTGTTGGTTTGTCTTCTTCTGGTCAAGCTACGTATGAAGACCGTTATAATGGAGGAATGGGAAGTAACGGACTAACTTCTGCGCGTCATGATGTTTTAAATAAGTATTTAGCGGAAAAATTTCCAGAGAGTTATGACCATAGTGTGCCGGATAGTTTGGTTTATGCTGGTTCTAAAAAGCTCACCGACAAAGTAGAAGAAACACCCTTAGATGTTGGGCAATTGATTTTGTCTCCAACACGTACTTATGCACCGATTATCAAAAAGATATTGAATAAGTTTTCGCCTCAAGAAATTCATGGAATGGTGCATTGCAGTGGAGGTGCTCAGACAAAAATTTTACATTTCATCGACCAGTTTCATATCGTAAAAGATAATATGTTTGAAGTTCCGCCGTTATTTAAGCTCATTCAAGAAGAAAGTAAAACCGACTGGAAAGAAATGTACCAGGTTTTTAATATGGGACACCGAATGGAGCTTTATGTTTCGCGAGAATTAGCAGATGATATAATTGCAATTTCTAAATCATTTGATGTAGATGCTAAAGTTATAGGAAGAGTAGAAGCTTCTAAAGATAAAAAATTGACGATAAAAAGCGACAAAGGGGAATTTCACTATAGCTAGCGTTATGCCATGCGACTAATTGTTTTACTTATTTTTTTATTGTGTTCAGTTTACGGATACGCACAACGAAATCCACTTTTTTTTGAAGAAAAGCCTATTCGTGTTTTTTTACGAAAACCTAAGCCGAAAAAAATGGTGAACGACTATCGAGAAATAGATCTTGATACCTTGACGTTTTCTCAGTTTTTTCCTAACCAAATGCCAAAGACTTTTTGGGAAAAAAGCAACCGATTTTCGTTTGATTTTAGTGAGGTGGCTTTTGTAAATTGGAATGCTGGTGGTGTTAATTCCATATCGGGATTACTCGATATAAGGCTTAGTAGAACTTATGAAAAAGGTTTTATTAAATGGAATAATGAACTGCTTATCAATTATGGATTGAGTAAGCAAGAAAATACTGGCTGGCGTAAAACCAATGATGATTTAGAGTTAGTGTCAACCTTTGGTTATAAATTTAGAAGAGAATCTGATTGGTATTATACGGTTCGTGCAAGTTTCAAATCACAATTTGCTAAAGGTTATAATTACCCCAATCGAGATGAAAGTATTTCGCATTTTATGGCTCCTGGGTATTTCTTTTTAGGTGCTGGTGCTGAATATAAAATTGATAAGAACGACATGTTGGTGTATTTATCACCACTAACTCAAAAAGCTACATTTGTCTTAAATCAGCGTTTGGCAAATCAAGGCGCATTTGGCGTTAGAGAAGCGGTTACAGATGCCTCTGGCGATATTATTCAAAAGGGTAAAAAAATTAGAAATGAAACAGGTATCTTGATTAAAAATGAACTTCGTAAAGAAGTTTTTGAAGATATTGAAGTCTTTAGTCGCCTTAGTTTATTTACAGATTATTTTAAGAACTTTGGAAATATTGACGTTGACTGGGAGTTAATCATTGATTTTAAAGTGAATAGCTTTGTTAAAGCAAGAATTGGTTCTCATATTCGGTACGATGATGATATTGGTGTGCAGGAAACTAATGAAAATGGAGAAACTACTAAAAGTGGTCCTCGAGTTCAATGGAAACAGCAACTTGGAATCGGTGTGCTGATTGAGTTATAAAACATTCTACTGAAATAACAAAGCCGCTTAAATTTTAAGCGGCTTTGTTTGTGTAAGAAAATGTGATTTTATTTTTTTCTAGCAATTACTTTTAATGCTTTTTCAGTGATGCTTTTTGCGTTCAAGCCATATTTTTCCATTAACTCTGCAGGTGTTCCACTTTCCCCAAAAGTATCTTGTGTAGCAACAAATTCTTGGGGTGTTGGATGATTTTCAGTTAGGGTGCGTGCAACACTTTCACCTAAACCGCCTAAAAAGTTGTGTTCTTCAGCGGTAACTACGCATCCTGTTTTTTTAACTGAAGTTAAAACAGCTTCTTCATCAAGCGGTTTTATGGTATGAATGTTGATTACTTCAGCAGAAATCCCTTTTTCATTTAATGTTTTTGCAGCCTCTAATGCTTCCCAAACCAAATGACCAGTAGCAATAAGCGTTACATCTTTTCCTTCCTGCAAATGAACCGCTTTACCAATTTCAAAAGTTTGGTTTTCAGGAGTAAAGTTAGCTACTTTTGGACGACCAAAACGTAAATAAACAGGGCCATTATGTTCAGCTATAGCTAGTGTTGCAGCTTTTGTTTGATTATAGTCGCAGGTATTGATAACTGTCATTCCTGGCAACATTTTCATCAGTCCAATATCTTCCAGGATTTGGTGAGTAGCACCGTCTTCACCTAAAGTTACGCCGGAGTGTGAAGCGCAAATTTTTACATTTTTGCCCGAATAAGCAACACTTTGTCTAATCTGGTCGTAAACTCTTCCTGTAGAAAAATTAGCAAAAGTTCCTGTAAAAGGTATTTTGCCACCAACGGTTAATCCTGCAGCCATACCAATCATATTGGCTTCTGCAATTCCAACTTGAAAAAAACGTTCTGGATGATTGTTTTTGAATTCATCCATCTTAAGCGAACCAGTTAAGTCAGCACATAGCGCAACCACGTCTTTATTAGTTTTTCCTAATTCGGTCAATCCCGCTCCAAATCCACTTCTTGTATCTTTATTTCCTGTGTTTTCGTATGTTTTCATTGTCTTGAATTTAATACTTCTCTGTAAAAAGAAAAGTTTCCGATTAATAATCGCCTAAAGTTGCTGGATTTTGATTGAGTGCATCTTCTAATTGCTCATCATTTGGCGCTTTTCCGTGCCAAGCGTGAGTATGCATCATAAAATCGACACCATTCCCCATAACGGTATGCATCAAAATACAAACAGGTTTTCCGTTTCCGGTTTTATTTTTTGCAAGTTGAAGTCCAGCTCTAACTTGGTCGATATCATTTCCGTCTTCAATTTCGATCACGTCCCAGTCAAAAGCTTCAAATTTTTTCCTTAAATCACCTAGCGGTAAGACATCATCTGTAGCGCCATCAATTTGTTTCTTGTTGTAATCAACGGTAGCGATTAGGTTATCTACACCTTTTGATCCGGCATACATAATAGCTTCCCAGTTTTGACCTTCTTGGAGTTCGCCATCGCCGTGAAGCGTGTAGACTAAATGTTTTTCATTGTTCAGTTTTTTTGTCAAAGCAGCTCCAATTCCTACCGATAATCCTTGGCCTAAAGATCCAGAAGCAATTCTAATTCCTGGTAAACCTTCGTGTGTAGTTGGGTGTCCTTGTAACCTAGAATCTAATTTTCTAAAAGTGTTTAGCTCTTCAATAGGGAAATATCCTGAGCGAGCTAAAACGCTATAATATACTGGCGAAATATGACCATTGGATAGAAAAAATAAATCTTCGTCTTTTCCATCCATATCAAAGTCTTTGCTATTTGCAGTTAAAACTTCTTGGTATAAAACAGAAAAAAATTCAGCACAGCCTAATGAACCACCAGGATGTCCCGAATTAACTGCGTGTACTTGTCGTAAAATATCACGCCTAACTTGGGTGATAAAATCTTTTAATTGTTGTGTTGAAGACATAGAAGTCAAATATTTAGTTTCCGCAAAAATACCTTTTTATAAGTGTTTGCACAAGTTAAAAAATCGGATTAGTTCAGAACATAATTCCATTTTTATTTTTTTGCTTTTAGTGGAATCATTTCAGTTTTTCAATAAAGAGTAATTTAGAATCAAGTATTTACAGCAATTTCAAAAACACTATCTTTGCGCAGATTTTTTTGACTATGAAATTTGACTTAAAAGCCCAAGACAAAGCATCCGGAGCTCGTGCAGGTGTTATAGAAACCGATCACGGAAAAATTGAAACGCCGATTTTTATGCCTGTTGGTACTGTTGCTAGTGTTAAAGGTGTACATCAGCGCGAACTTGAAAATGATATTAATGCTGATATAATTCTTGGAAACACTTATCATTTATACTTAAGACCGCAGACAGATATTTTGAAGAAAGCTGGTGGTTTGCACAAATTTATGAATTGGGATCGGAATATTTTAACCGACAGCGGTGGTTATCAAGTTTACTCGCTTTCTGCTAATCGAAAAATTAAAGAAGAAGGAGTGAAGTTTAAATCGCATATAGACGGTTCTAAACATTTGTTTACGCCAGAAAATGTAATGGATATTCAGCGTGAAATTGGAGCTGATATCATTATGGCGTTTGATGAATGTACACCTTATCCATGCGATTATAAATATGCTAAACGAAGCATGCACATGACGCATCGTTGGTTGGAACGCTGTATTACCCAATTGAAAAAGAGTCCGGCATTATATGGTTATGAGCAAACTTTGTTTCCTATTGTGCAGGGAAGCACCTATAAAGACTTAAGAAAACAATCGGCTGAATATATTGCTGGTGTCGAAGCGGAAGGAAATGCAATTGGTGGGCTTTCTGTAGGCGAACCAGACGACGAAATGTATGAAATGACCGATGTGGTAACTTCTATTCTGCCAAAAGAAAAACCACGTTACTTAATGGGTGTTGGTACACCGATTAATTTACTTGAAAACATTGCTTTAGGTGTCGATATGTTTGATTGTGTAATGCCAACTAGAAATGCCCGTAACGGAATGCTTTTTACAGCAAACGGGACAATAAACATTAAAAATAGAAAATGGCGAGATGATTTTTCTCCTATTGATGAAATGGATATTACTTGGGTCGATACAACTTATTCCAAAGCATATTTGAGGCATTTGTTTACAGTTAACGAATTATTAGGGAAACAAATTGCAAGTATCCATAACTTAGGCTTTTATTTGTGGCTCGTAAAAACTGCTCGTAAACATATTATTGCAGGCGATTTTAGGTCTTGGAAAGACCAGATGGTAAAACAAATGGCTAATAGATTGTAGTTTGAAAATACTTGATTGGTACATACTTAAACGATATCTAGCCACTTTCTTTATGTTAGTGTTGCTTTTTATTCCTATCGGTATAATTATTGATTTTTCAGAAAAAGTAGATAAGATTGTTGCAAATGGCGCATCTGTAAGCGAAACAATAGTTTACTACGGCAACTTTACCATTTACTTTGCTAATTTGTTGTTTCCTATATTACTTTTTTTATCAGTCATTTGGTTTACTTCAAAACTTGCCAATAATACGGAAATTGTTGCTTTTTTAAGTTCCGGCGTCTCCTTTGGGCGCTTTTTAAGACCTTATTTAGTTGGAGCTAGTATTGTTTGTTTGATTGCTATTGCTTTCAGTACATACATTGTTCCTTCCGCTAGTAAAGGGTATAATGAATTTAAATACGAATACCTTAAAAAAAAGAAAAGTAATTTGTCAAAAGATGTGTACCGACAAATAAATGACAATGAAGTAATCTATGCTACCAACTACAATCCGAGTAATAATACAGCTAGAAATTTTACTTTAGAACATTTTGAAGGTAACGAAATGAAATTTAAAATTAAAGCAGATCGTGTACGCTTAAACCCTGATTCAACTTATAATTTAGCAAATTTTAAAAAACGAATTGTTACACAAAGGGAGGATATTCTAATCAATAAAAAAGAACTTGATACGGTTTTGCCTTTCGATTTTGACGAACTTACTCCAGTTGAATATATTGCAGAAACATTAAATTATTTTGAGCTTAAAGAATTTATTGCAACTGAAAAAAAACGCGGTTCTCCTCATATGAATCGGTATTTGATTGTGGCTTATAAGCGATGGAGTATTCCTGTTTCAGCTTTTATTTTAACAATTATAGCGGTTTCGGTTTCTTCTATAAAAAGAAGAGGTGGAATGGGAGTTAACTTAGCAATAGGTGTGGTTATTGGGTTTTCATACGTGTTTTTTGATAAAGTATTTGGCAGTATAGCAGAAGGCTCTACTTTTTCACCGTTAATTGCTGTATGGTTCTCTAATTTCTTCTTTGGAATTTTAGCTTTCTTCTTGTTGCAAAAAGCAAAACGCTAAAAAAAGCTAAACAAGTATTTCACTCGTTTAGCTTCTAATAAATCAAAAACTAATGCTATTAAGATTTTTCTTCTAAACTAGGGTAATCTGTATAACCTTTTTCGCCAGGAACATAAAAAGTATCTTCATCCCAATCTTGCAGTTCAGCATGTTGTCTAAAACGCTCTGGCAAATCTGGATTTGAGATAAATAGTTTTCCGTAGGCAACTAAATCTGCGTTTCCTGCTTCAATTATTTTGTTTCCAGATTCTTGTGTAAATCCTGCATTAATCATCAAAGTACCGTTGTATAAAGGCCTAAAATGTTCAGCGATATTGCTTACCAAAAAATCAATGTCGCTAACATCATTAAACGGTTCTGACAAATGCAAATAAGCTAAATTATAATTGTTTAACTTCTTAACGATGTATTCAAAAGTTGGAATGGTTTCTTCATCAGCTTTCATTCCAAAAATATTATGTAAAGAAGGGTTCAATCGCACTCCAATTCTATCTTTAGAAAAGAAAACTTTTACTGCATCGAGCACTTCAAAAAGGAAACGA